>NZ_JBFAQA010000001.1:193877-771295 GCF_040677005.1 Nonomuraea sp. NPDC049421 | reverse complement strand
TCGGCTACACCCCGGCCGGCAAACGCATCGTCAAGAAGGCCAGCGGCAAGACCAAGACCGAAGCCAAGGCCAAACTCAAAGAGATCATCCGCGACCATGAGGACGGGCTTGCCAGCGGCCCGGCGAACTACACCGTGGCGGACGCCGTGACGAGCTGGCTCGCCTACGGCCTGCACGGTCGCGACCAGAACACGGTCACCAACTACCGGACCCTGTGTGACAAACACATCATCCCCGACCTGGGCGCGCGTAAGCTGCGCGAGCTGAGCGCGGAGGACGTGGACCGATGGCTCGTCGGCAAGGCCCAGGTGCTCAGCGCCCGCACTGTGCGGCTGCTCCACTCGTGCCTGAATCGTGCGGTGAAGTTCGCCCAGGCCCGCGACAAGGTGAAGCGCAACGTCGTCGGCCTGTGCGAGATCCCGGAGGGCAAGGAAGGCCGTCCGTCCAAGTCCCTCACACTTGACCAGGCGACAGCGCTCCTCGACGCGGCCGAGGGGACGCGCCTGTACGCCTACGTCGTCCTCTCGCTGCTGATCGGTGCCCGCACGGAGGAGCTGCGGGCGCTCACCTGGAAGGAGGTCGATCTCGTCGGCGACCCGGACAAGGACATCCCGCCATGGATCGGCGTGTGGCGCTCCGTACGCGAGGGAAGCGATACCAAGACCAAGCGCTCACGGCGTTCCCTGGCCCTACCCAAGCGCTGCGTGGAAGCGCTCAAGGCACACCGCGAGCAACAGCGGAGCGACAGGAGGGCGGCGGGCGAGAAGTGGCAGGATCACGGGCTCGTCTTCGCTTCCCTCGTCGGCACACCACTCGACGCCCACAACGTCCGGCGCGCGTTCCGGAGGATCGTCGCAGATGCCGGGATGCCCGCCTACTACTGGACGCCCCGGGAGATGCGGCACAGCTTCGTCTCGTTGCTCTCCGACTCCGGCGTCCCCCTGGAGGACATCGCCCGCCTGGTCGGCCACAGCGGGACGGCGGTCACCGAAGCCGTCTACCGCAAGCAGATCCGCCCCGTACTCCTGCAAGGAGCTGCGGCGATGGACGCTCTCTTCGCCCGGTAGTCACTCAGTTAGTCACTCACCAATGCGAAAGGGTGCCACCCTGTTGAGTGACACCCTCATCGACCAGCGAAGATCTGGTCGGGACGACAGGATTTGAACCTGCGACCCCTTGACCCCCAGTCAAGTGCGCTACCAAGCTGCGCTACGTCCCGGTTGTGTCGGCCGCCCCCTGCGGGGCGGGACGTCATAACCTTAGCGCACATCAGAGGTGCACGCGTACACGGAAAAGCGGGAGCGGAGGCGGCCAGTGGGGCGGAGGCCGAGCATCGATCGGGATGAGCTGGCCAGGCTCGTCGCTCAAGGGCGGAGCGTGCAGGAGCTGGCGGCGCACTTCGGGGTGAGCGAATCGGGGGTGTTGCAGGCCAAGCGGGCCGCGGGGCTGGCCAAGCCGATGCTCGACCACAGTGCCGCCCTGCCGTGGAAGCTCGCCAGGACGCACTCCCAGTCGGGGCCCGCCACGAACCTGCGCAACCTGTCCGCCGCGGCGCAGGGCAAGCCGCCGGCGGCAGAGCGGCTGAACACGGCGCTGCGGTGGGCTCAGCGGCTCGTGGACGCGGGCCTGGACGTGCGCTACGACCCCGCGGAAGGGTTCAGCGAGGTGCCGGCCTCCCCAGGGGGCTCACATGTCGCGGCCGTGCTGGAGGCGGCGAGGAAAGCACTCGACGCTCACTGACGCTCGCGTTTCGACATACCTGTTCGAGGGCAGTCGCTGGTCTCATCGAAGAGACCGGAGGCGAGAACATGACCACCGCTGTATGGGTGGCCGTCGTCGTGGTCGTGGTGGTGGCGCTCGCCGCAGTGGGCTGGTTCATGCTGCAGCAGCAGAAGCGCCGCTCCCACCTCCGCGAACGCTTCGGCCCGGAGTACGAACGCATAGTCTCCGAGCACGACAACCGCCGGGAGGCGGAGCAGGAGCTGCTCGACCGTGAGCAGCGCCACGCCGAGCTGGACATCAGGCCCCTGTCGGACGAGTCCCGCGACGCGTACGCGAGCCGCTGGATCGAGGTCCAGGAGCGCTTCGTGGACGCGCCCGGCTTCGCGGTGACGGAGGCGGACCAGCTCGTGACGGCCGTCATGGCCGAGCGGGGCTACCCCACCGAGGACTTCGAGCAGCGCCTGTCCGACCTGTCGGTCGGGCACGCGACGACGCTCGACCACTACAGGACGGCTCACGAGATCAGCGGGCGCGCGGCCAGGAAGGAGGCCTCCACCGAGGACCTCCGGCAGGCCATGGTCCACTACCGCGCGCTGTTCGAGGAGCTCCTCCACGAGACCACCCGAGGACGGTGAGCACGATATGAGCAGCAGCGACGAGCTCAAGGTGCCGTCGCAGCCCGGCAGGACGTACGACCACGCCGGAAACGACACCCCGCATGACACCCAGAACGACCGTGAGCACGACTACAGGGACGGCGAGCGGGACGGCCTCGCGGACGATCTGCGTGACGATCCCAAGGACGACGTCGCGCACCGGGAGCCCGTCGAGGACGTGATCGTCAGCGACGAGCCCGTCCGCGACGGCGAGTACGCCCGCGACGGCGACGAGCTGGCCGCGTCCGAGGCCGGGACCGACCGCCTCCCTCCGTACGACGACGACTCCCACGACGGCACGGCCATCCCCGGCACCGGCGTCGCGGCGACCCCCGTGACCCCCGCGGCGACCGGCCGTGACCCCTACGCGGACCAGGCGCCGGCGCACGCGGCCCCCGACGACATCGTCCTGTTCGACCAGGACCCCACCCAGGTGCAGGCCCGCTGGCGCGACCTGCAGGCGTCGTTCGTGGACGACCCGGGCGAGGCGGTGCGGCGCGCGGACGGGCTGGTCGGCGAGGTGGTGGAGTCGCTCACCAGCAGCCTGACGAGCCGTACGGAGGCGCTGCGCGGCCGCTGGAAGGACGCCGGCGAGGCGGAGACCGAGCAGCTTCGGCTGGCGCTGCGCGACTACCGCAACGTCCTGGAGCGCCTGCTGGCGCTCAGCGGCTCGCAGGACCACGGCGCGCCGCACGCCCAGGGGATCTCGCAGGACCACGGCGTCCAGCACGCCCAGGGGATCTCACAGGACCACGGCGTCCAGCACGCTCAGGGAATGAGGTGACGTGGCATGCTCGCGATCATCGCAGCGATCATCTTCGGCCTAGGGTTCCTGCTCGACCTGGTGGGCGCGTCGATCCCCGGTGGTTTCTCCGGGATGACGTTCGTCCTGCTGGGGCTGACGCTGCTGGCGCTGCACCAGGCGGGCGTCGGCACGGCCGGCATCCGTACGGGCAACGGCGGCTGGCGCACCAGGGCCCGCCGCTAGGACGAAGCGAAGGGGCCCGTGAGATCCGGGCCCCTTCGCCGTACACGATGAGCGTGATGTCAGCTTTTGCCGGGAAAGCGCATGATGACCGTGCTGCCCTCGCCGCCGACCCGCAACGTCAGGTCGGAGGAGAGCAGCCGGGCCACCCACAGCCCCATGCCGCCGACGGAGCCGGGCATCGGCCCCGGTTTCCACGAGCCGTTGTCGTGCACCTCGACGACGAGGTCGCCGTTCGACGTCCACGTCCGCAGGAACGCGTGGTCGTGCCCGTGGGTGACGGCGTTGGTGGCGACCTCGTTGACGGCGATGACGAAGTCGCCGATGGCCTCCTCCGGCATGCCGACGGCCCGCGCCTCCTCCTCGGCGTACTGCCGCACGCGCGGCAGGTCCGGCAGGCGGAACCGCAGGCCTCTCACGGGCGCGCCGGGTGGCGGGCCCTTGTGGCCCGACTGAGGCTCCACGTCCTCGTTCACCCGGTGACCGCCCTCGTCAGGAGACCAGCTCGGCACGCAGCTGGTCGAGAACCTTGCGCAGGATGCGTGAGACGTGCATCTGCGAGATGCCGAACTCGGCCGCGATCTCGGCCTGTGTCATGTTGCCGAAGAAGCGCAGCAGCAGGATGTGCTTCTCGCGGGAGGGCAGGGCGTCGATGAGCGGCTTGACGGCCTCCCTGTCGACCATGGTGCTCAGCGTGTCGTCGTCCTCGGGGATGACGTCGCCGAGCGAGGCGGCGTCGTCGTCCGTGCCGAGCGGCGCGTCGAGCGAGAGCGTGCTGTACGCGGCCGAGGCGTCGAGCGTCAGCAGGACGTCCTCCTCCGTGATGTTCATCTTGGCGGCGAGCTCCGCAACGGTCGGGGACCTGCCGAGGTCCTGGCTCAGGTCGGCCACGAGCCGGTTGAGCTCCGAGCGGCGCTCCTGGTAGAGGCGGGGCACCCGGATCGCCCAGGTGCGGTCGCGGAAGTGCCGCTTGACCTCGCCGGTCATCGTGACGACCGCGTAGCCCCTGAACGCGTGTCCGAGGGTCGGGTCGAAGCCGTTGACGGCTTTCATCAGGCCAACATACGCGGCCTGGAGGAGATCCTCCAAAGGCTCGCCGCGGTAGCGGTAGCGGCGCGCGATCTCCATGGCGAGCGGCCTGTGCATCTCGACGATGCGCTCGCGCAGGCGTTCCCTGTGGCTGTCGGGCGTCTCTTCCCTGACCATTTCGGCCAGGAGTTCTTCCGCGGTCATCTCCTCGAGGACGTATTCCTGCACAGCCATCGCTGCTCCTCATATGGATCGCAGGCGGCCTCGCAAGGAAAAAAGCCCATGCAGAGGCACGCCTCGTCTGTTCTCGAGACAGAAGCCCTCTGCTGGACCTCGGATCCAGTGTCCCCCATCGAGCCGGAAGTATTCCTCGATCGCGTGGTGACAGTAGGGTTGCTTCGTGACAATGCCGGAGAACGGCGGGGAGCCCGTGGCGGCCCTCAGCCTGACGTCGTCGACCGTGGACGGGATCACCGTGGTGCGGGTCGACGGGGTGCTCGACGCCACGACACGCGCCCAGTTCGCCGACTATCTAGCCATGGCGGGCGACGACCTGATCCTCGACCTCGCCGGGGTGACGTTCATGGACTCGCGCGCGCTCGGGCTGATCGTGCATCACTGGCAGACCAGCCTCACGGCGGGCACCAAGTTCGCGCTCATCGGGGTGGAGTACACCAAGTCGAAGGTGATGTGGATCACAGGTCTGGCGCAGCGGCTGCCCATCTACGACACGCTCGCGGACGCGCTCGCCGCGATCAAGTGAGCCGTGTCCGGTGAGCGGCATTCAATGAGCGGCGTCCAATGAGCGGCGTCCAGTGAGGGTCAGCCGCGTTTCGACGACTTGCGCTGGTGCTCCTCGACCAGGAGCCTGGCCAGGTCGGCCACCTTCACCTGGTGGTGCTGGGAGATGCGGCGCAGCTCCTCGAACGCGGCCTCCGCGCTGCACCCGCTGGTCTGCATGATGATGCCCTTGGCCTGGTCGATCAGCGAGCGTCCTGCCAGGGCCTCCTGCAGCTGGGCGGCGTCGGTGCGCACCTCCTCGAACTCCCACATGTTGGCCATCGCCACGCCGACCTGCTCGGTCAGCATGTCGGCGAGCGACACCGCGCCCTGGGGCGAGAACGCGCCGGGGCGTACCGAGTAGAGGCCGACGACCAGCAGCGCGGGCGGCACCTCGATGGGCACCGTGAGCACGGAGCGCACGCCGGAGCGGGTGGCCAGCGCGTCGTAGCGCGGCCAGCGGGTCTCCTTGAGCACGTCGGCCACGGTGGCGCGGCCGCCGCTCTGCCTGGCCTCGATGGACGGGCCCTCGCCCAGCTCGCGTTCGCCCTCGACGAGCAGGATCAGCTCGCTGTGGGAGCCGGAGACCAGCACCCGGTGGTCGCGCCAGTGCTCGGCGGAGGCTCCCGAGCAGCCGGGCACTCCTGCCGCCAGCGCCGCCGTCAGTCCTCTGAGCACGCTCTCCGTCGAGGTGTCCTCGCCCAGGCGGCCCAGTGCGGCGAGGTCGCGCGCGAGTCCGGGGGTGATCATCGCGGTCGATTCCATAGCAACAAGCATCTACCCCTTATGGCTAGCATTATCCCGGGTGGCGTAGCGTTCAGACCATGACCATGCCGGACCTCGAACACGCGCTAGACGCGCTGGCCGGGCGCGTCTCCTCGCTGCGCGAAGCGAGGGCCGCCTACCCCAAGGACCTCGCGCCCACACTCGACGCGGCGCTGGCCGAGCTCGACACGGCCGCGGAACTCCTGGCAGAGGCCCGTGAGGAGCTGCGCAAGGCCCCCAGGCGTCCTGGCGGCAAGAAGGACGGCGGGCAGCGGGAGCTGAAGCTGCTGCGCCAGGTGTTCAGGGCCTTCCCCGTGCCCGTCATCGTGCTCGACGGCGGCGGCGTGGTCAGGCGGATCAACCCCGAGACCTCCCGCATGCTGGGCAGCCCCGACGGCTATCTCGTGGGCCGCTCGTTCCCGCTGCTGGTGGACGTGTCGCGGCGGGCGGCGTTCCGCTCGCATCTGACGGCGGTGCTGCAGACGGGCCAGCCGTCGGCGTTCGAGACGCGCCTCGCGCACCAGGGCCGCACCCACACCGTGCAGCTCGCGCTGACCAGGCTGACGATGCCGGGCGAGCCGCAGCAGATGGTCGCGGCGGTGGCGCTGCCGACGGAGGTGCAGCTGCCCGAGCCGGGCGCGCGGCGGCCGGAAGAGGCCGACGGCGCGCTGCTGCTGGCCGCGGCGCGGCGCCAGGACCTGCTGGCCAGGATGGCCAGGCTGCTGCTCGAAGAGGACGCGCTGATGCGTCCAGGCGCGCTGCAGCGGGCCACGCGGCTGCTGGCGGCCGAGTGGGCCGACTGGGTGATCGCCGACCTGATGCGCGACGGCCTGCCGCACCGCGCGGCCGTCATCGCGCCGAAGAACCATCCGCTGGGCGACCTGGTCAGGCAGGTGGAGTCGGCCGACCCGGCGGGCGGCATGGTCGTGATGCAGGTGCTCGACCGCCGCTCCGGCGTGGTGCAGGAGATGGTGGACGACGAGAGCGTGCTCGGGTTCTGCGCGGAGGGGCCGCTGCTGACCGTGATGGGCGCGGGCTCGCTGCTGTCGGTGCCGATCGGGCACGGCGACGGCGTGCTGACGCTCGTACGCGCGCACGACCGGCCGCCGTTCGGCCTGGCCGACCTGGCCGTCATGCAGGAGGTGGGGCTGCAGCTCGGCCTGGCCCTGCGCGCCCAGGTGAGCTTCCAGAGCCGGTCGCGGGCCGCCGACGCGCTGTCGGCCAGCGTGGCCCCGCGCAACCTGCCCGACGTGCCCGGCTACGAGGCGGCGGCCGTCTACCACCCCGGCTCGTCGGTGGGCGCCGAGTTCTACGACGTGTTCCCGGTGTCGGGCGGCTGGGGGTTCGCGCTGGGCGGCGCGGCCGGCAAGGGCGAGGAGGCGGCCTCGGTCAGCGCCATGGTGCGCGGCGGCCTGCGGGTGCTCAGCGCCTGGGAGCCCGACCCCGACCTGGTGATGCGCAAGGTGAACGAGGCGCTGGTCGCGCAGGGCACCGGCATGTTCGTGATGGCGGTGGCGGGCTTCGCCAAGGGCCGCGAGATCCGGCTGTCGTCGGCGGGCCACCATCCCGCCGCTCTGTTGCAGCCCGACGGGGCGGTGCGGTTCGCGGCGGGCGGTGGCGTGCCGCTGGGCATCGCCGCCGAGGCGGAGACCGAGGTCCAGACGCTGACCGTGGCCGTCGGCGAGACGCTGGTGCTCTATTCGGAGGGGCTGGTCTCCTCGCGGAACGAGCGCGGCGAGCCGTACGGCGAGGAGCGGCTGGCCGACGTGCTGGGCCGGTGCGCGGGGCAGGCGCCCTCGACCGTGGTCAAGGCGGTGGAGGCCGACCGGCACGCGTTCTCGGGCGGCCAGGTCTGGGATGAGATCGTGGTTTTCGCCCTGCGGGGTGTCTGATCTGCGGGGGTTTGCGATCGGCGGGAAACTGGGTATCGTCTGAGAAGTAGAACGACGTGCCTAAGACGCAGGCACACCTTTGAGGCTGCTTTTTCCACGCTGAGGTGTGCCATGAATATCGCTATCGTCGCTTCTTCCAACGGTAACCAGCGCCACCGCATTCTCTCCGTCGCACGAGAGCTGGGGCGCGAGCACCACGTCACCATCTACTCCCGACGTGACAACGCCGAAGGCAAGCCCAAGACGCGGGTGGCCCCGGGTGTCACTCTGGAGCACATCGACGTGGGGCCCGCCAAGGAGCTGGCCGCCGACGAGGTGTCCCCTTATCTCAGTGAGGTGGGCGCCCACCTCGGCAAGCGATGGACGCAGGATCGCCCCGACGTGATCCACGCCTACTCGTGGACCGGCGGGCTGGTCGCCGTCGCCGGCGCCGAGGGTCTCGGAGTGCCGGTCACGCAGACGTTCCACCGGGTGGACGCCGGCCACAAGGACCTGGAGCGGGCGCTCGGGCGCCGGGCCAACGCGGTCATCGCGGGCTCGGGCGACGAGGAGTCCGCCCTCATCAGGCTGGGCGTGCCGCGCGGGAACATCGCGGTGGTGCCGTACGGCGTCGACACCGAGCGCTTCCAGCGCCGGGGCGCGGTCGCCACGCGCGGCACCCGCAAGCGCCTGCTGCACGTCGGCCCGCTGTCGATCGACCGCGGCGCCCACACCATCGTCAGGGCGCTGCCCGGCCTCGGCGACGTGGAGCTCGTCATCGCCGGCGGCCCCGAGCCCGAGGAGCTCGACCAGGACCGCGACGCGCGCCGCCTGCGCGCCCTGGCGGAGCAGCTCGGCGTGGCCGACCGGGTGACGCTGCTCGGCCAGGTGAAGCGGACCGCCGTACCGAAGCTGATGCGCAGCGCGGACGCCGTCGTGTCGGTGCCGCGCGAGGCCGTGACCGGGATCGTCGCGCTGGAGGCCATGGCCTGCGGCGTGCCGGTGATCGCCTCGGCCGTCGGCGCGCACCTCGACTCCATCGTGGACGGCGTCACCGGGCTCCTGGTGCCGCCGGACCGTCCCGCCCGTACCGCGCGGCTGGCCCGCGAGCTGCTGTACGACCCCACCCTGCGCACCGCGCTCGGCTACGCGGGCGCCGACCGGGCCCGCTCGCGCTACTCCTGGGAGCGGGTGAGCCAGGAGCTCGTCCGCGTCTACGAGTCCTGCGCCTGATCCTTTGTCACGCGACCCCGGCAGGTGGCCTCGGCCACCTGCCGTCTCCCTGTCCGGGGGTCAGCTCCCGATGAGGTGGGCGGCCTTGAGCGCCAGGTGCACCGCCAGCCGGTCGTCGCCGTCCGACAGGTCGCGGTGGGTGAGCCGCTCGGCCTTGGCCAGCCGGTAGTAGAGGGTCTGGCGGTGCACGCCCAGCTCGGCGGCGGTCTTCTGGACGTGGCCGCCCCGGTCGAGATAGACCTCCACCGTCTGGGCCAGCTCCGCGTCCAGCGCCGCCGTCTCCGCCGCCAGCTCGCGCAGGTCGGCCTGGCTGAGCCTGGCCAGCAGGCGGTGCACGCCGAGGTCCTCCCAGCGGGCGATCGGGGCGTGGCGGGGGAAGTGCTCGGCGATGCGCAGCGCCTGGCGGGCCTCGCGCCAGCTCAGCCACGCCTCCCCCGGGTCGTCGCGGGGCGCGCCGACGCCGGCCGCGGTGCCGTACGCGCTCTGCACCGTCCGCGCCACCTCCCCCGCCAGGTGCGCGGGGGCGAGCAGGGCGACCGGCGAGCCGGTACGCGCCAGCACGCCGCGCGGCAGCGTCCACAGTGCCGCCACGCGCTCCTGCGACTCGCGTACGGCGATGGCCGCCACCGGCCCGCTCACCTCCAGCGAGACGGCCGCGCGTTCCTCGGGATCGGCGGAGAGCAGAGCGCGCAGCCCGTGCCCGAGGTCCTGCCTGCTGCGCGCCTCCTGGGCGAGCGCGGCGGCGGCCCGCGCGACCAGCGGCGCGGCCGAGCTCAGCCGCTCGTCGGTCAGCTCGCCCGAGTCGAGCAGCCACAGGTAGCCGTAGGTGACGTCGGCGTGCCGCAGCGGCCAGCACACCCGGGCCAGGACCTTCAGCTCGGCGTCCGCCGGGATCCTGACCGGGCCGCTCGCGCGGGCGATGCCGTAGCGCTCGAAGTAGTCGCGCACCTCTCCCGTGGCGCGCCTGCGCAGGATCGACTCCTGGCGGACCGTGTCGATGTCGCCGTGCTGGGCGCCGTAGGCGAGCAGCCGGAACGAGCGGTCCTCCAGCGTCGCGGACGCGCCCAGCCGGGCGGCGATCTCGTCGACGATCTCTTGCAGGTCAGCCGAGTTGTGCATTTGTATGACAGCCTCCCACACCGGGCGTTACGCGCGTCGATGGCCCCCTCTGAGCTGGCTTTTTACACTCGAAGCATGCTGGGTCAACTGCTGCTCGCCGCTTCGCGGAGCGGGCTCGTCCGCCGTTCCGTGTCAGGCTTCCCGCTCACCAAGAGGGTCGTGGAGCGGTTCGTCGCGGGCGAGAGCGTTGAGCAGGCCCGTGACGCCATCAAACGGCTGCGCGACGCCAAGCTCGCCGTGACGGTCGACCACCTGGGCGAGGAGACGCTGGACGCGCGGGCCGCCGAGGCGGTCGCCGACGCGTACATCACGCTGCTGCAGGCCGTCAGGCCGCTCGGGCTCGGCTCGCGGGGTGAGGTGTCGGTCAAGCTGTCGGCGGTCGGGCAGCGGCTCGACGAGTCGATGGCGCTGGAGCACGCCCGCGAGATCTGCGCCGCCGCCGCGGCCAACGACTCGACCGTGACGCTCGACATGGAGGACCACACCACGGTCGACTCCACGCTGACGATCCTGCGCAAGCTGCGTGAGGACTATCCGGGCACCGGGGTGGCGATCCAGGCGTACCTGTTCAGGAGTGAGCAGGACTGCAGGGACCTGGCCTCGGAGGGCTCCCGCGTACGGCTGGTCAAGGGCGCCTACCGCGAGCCCGCGTCCGTCGCCCACCAGGGCAGGTCCGCCGTGGACAAGGCGTACGTGCGATGCCTGCGGATCCTCATGGCGGGGAAGGGTTACCCCATGGTGGCGACGCACGACGATCGCATGATCGCGATCACGGAGCTGCTCGCCGACCGGTTCGGGCGGACGATCGGCGACCACGAGTTCCAGATGCTCTACGGAATCAGGACCGACCTGCAGGAGTCCCTGGCGGGAGCGGGTCACACGGTCCGCGTCTACGTCCCCTACGGCGACGACTGGTACGGCTACTTCATGCGCCGCCTGGCCGAGCGCCCCGCCAACGTCGCCTTCTTCCTTCGTGCCCTTGGGGGTAAGTAAATGGATGCCATCAGCAACGTCCCCGTGCCCGCGAACGAGCGCGTCTACGGCTACGCGCCCGGCAGCGCCGAGCGGGCCGCGCTGGAGGACCGCATCAAGGAGCTGGCCGGTTCGCAGGCCGACCTGACCATGACCATCGGCGGCGAGCAGCGCCTCGGCGGCGGCGCGCCCATCGACGTGGTGCAGCCGCACAACCATGGCTCCGTCCTGGGCCGTACCAACGACGCTACGGCCCAGGACGTGAAGGACGCCATCGACGCCGCGCTGGCGGCGGCGCCGTCGTGGCGGGCGCTGTCGTTCGACGAGCGGGCGGCGATCTTCCTGCGGGCGGCCGACCTGCTGTCCGGGCCGTGGCGGGCGACGCTGAACGCGGCGACCGTGCTCGGGCAGTCGAAGTCGGTGCAGCAGGCGGAGATCGACGCGGCCTGCGAGCTGATCGACTTCCTGCGGTTCAACGTCTCGTTCGCGCGGCAGATCTACGCCGACCAGCCGATCTCGTCGCCCGACGTGTGGAACAGGATGGAGTACCGGCCCCTCGAGGGGTTCGTGCTGGCGATCACGCCGTTCAACTTCACCGCCATCGCCGGAAACCTGCCGACTTCTGCGGCTTTGATGGGCAATGTCGTCGTCTGGAAGCCGTCGCCCACCCAGCAGTTCGCCGCGCACTTCACCATGCGGCTGCTGGAGGCCGCCGGGCTGCCTCCCGGCGTGATCAACCTGATCACCGGCAACGGGCAGGCCGTCTCCGAGGTGGCGCTGACCCACCCCGCGCTGGCCGGCATCCACTTCACCGGCTCCACCGCGACGTTCCAGCACCTGTGGCGCACCGTCGGCGAGAACATCGCCGGCTACCACGGCTACCCGCGCCTCGTCGGCGAGACCGGCGGCAAGGACTTCGTGCTCGCGCACCCCTCCGCCGACCCCGCCGTGCTCTCGACCGCGCTGATCAGGGGCGCCTTCGAGTACCAGGGGCAGAAGTGCTCGGCGGCGTCGCGGGCGTACGTGCCGCGCTCGGTCTGGAACCGCATGCGTGACGACTTCGTCGCCACCGCCGAGTCGCTGACCGTGGGCGACGTGGCGGGCGACCTGTCGACGTTCATGGGCGCGGTCATCGACGCGCGGGCCTTCGCCAAGCACAAGGAGGCCATCGACCGGGCGCGGGCGGCCTCGAACATCGACGTGCTCACCGGCTCGTACGACGACTCCACCGGCTACTTCGTCAAGCCGACCATCCTGGAGTGCGCCGACCCGGCCGACGAGATCTTCGTCAAGGAGTACTTCGGGCCGATCCTCGGCGTGCACGTCTACGACGACGGCGACTACGACAGGGTGCTCGACCAGATGGAGGGCATCGCCCCGTACGCGCTGACCGGGTCGATCGTGGCCGAGGACCGCTACGCGATCGCCGCCGCCTCCGAGCGGCTGCGCTTCGCGGCCGGCAACTTCTACGTCAACGACAAGCCGACCGGCGCCGTCGTGGGCCAGCAGCCGTTCGGCGGCGGGCGGGCCTCCGGCACCAACGACAAGGCGGGCTCGATCTTCAACCTGACGCGGTGGGTGAGCGCCCGCGCGATCAAGGAGACGTTCGTGCCACCGACCGACCACCGTTACCCGCACATGGGCTGACCTCTCCACGGCCCGTCGCCGCCGAGAGCCTCCCGGTCCTGCCCCGGGGGGCTCTCGGCCTGTTCCGGGTGGCACGATCTGCAATGAGCGTGTCATTGACGCCATCCGCGGGCCGCGACCAGCATGGAAGGCATGCAGCGACGAGTCCTCATCGTCGTCTTCCCCGGTTTCCAGCTGCTCGACATGGCCGGGCCGGCCGACGTCTTCGGCACCGCGACCCTGATCCGCCGCGACGCCTATCAGGTCGAGGTGGGGTCGGTCTCCGGCGGGCACGTCACGGCGGGCAACGGGGTGCCGGTCGTGACCAGGCCGCTCGCCGAGGTCACCGAGCCCGTGGACACGCTGCTGGTGGCGGGCGGGCTCTCCGTACCCGAGCGGCTGGCCGACGCCGAGCTCGTCGGGCAGATCGCCCGGCTCGCCGGGGGCGCACGGCGTACGGCGTCGGTGTGCAACGGCGCGTTCCTGCTCGCCGAGGCCGGACTGCTCGACCGCCGCCGCGCCACCACGCACTGGCTCGTCGCCGACGACCTGCGCAGCCGCTACTCCGGCGTGGACGTCGACGCCGACCCCCTCTACATCGAGGACGGCGACGTGTGGACGTCGGCCGGCGTGCTGTCCGGCGTGGACCTGGCGCTCGCCCTCGTCGCCCGCGACCACGGCCACGGCCTGGCCAGGAACGTCGCCCGCGGCCTCGTGGTCTATCTGCACAGGCCGGGCGGGCAGAGCCAGTTCAGCACCGCCATGCGGGCGCTGACGCCGCGCAGCGAGCCGCTCAGGGAGCTGCAGGGCTACATCGACGCGAACCCGGCCGCCGACCTCAGCGTGCCCGCGCTCGCCGCGCGGGCCGGCATGAGCGAGCGGCACTTCTCCCGCGTCTTCACCGCCCAGACCGGCATGTCACCCGGCCGGTACGTCGAACGCAGCCGCGCCGACACCGCCAGGCGGCTCCTGGAGGTCACCGGGCTGCCGCTCGACGCGGTGGCCAGGGAGTCGGGGCTCGGCTCGCCGGAGACCCTCTATCGCGTCTTCAGGCGGCACTGGCGGATCTCACCCGGCGACCATCGGCGCCGGTTCCAGTCGAAGGAGAGGTAACTCGTCATGCACGTGGCCATCCCGCTCTATCCCCGCTTCACCGCGCTGGACGTGGCGGGGCCCTACACGGTCCTGTCCATGGTGCCCGGCTGCACCGTCACGCTCGTCGCCGCCGAGCGCGGGCCCGTCTCCGACGACTTCGGCACGTTCATGCTCGCCGCCACCGCCTCGTACGAGGAGGTGCCCGCCCCCGACGTCATCATGGTCCCCGGCGGCACCGGCACCCTGGACGCCCTTTCCGACGAGGCCCTGGTGAACTGGATCAGGCAGGCCCACGAGCGCACCCGGTGGACCACGTCGGTGTGCACCGGCTCGCTCCTGCTCGGCGCCGCCGGCCTCCTGGAGGGCCTGCCCGCCACCAGCCACTGGGCCCTCCTCGACCTCCTCAAGCAGTACGGCGCCGAACCCGTCGGCACCCGGGTGGTGCACACGGGCAAGATCGTGACGGCGGCGGGCGTGTCGGCCGGCATCGACATGGCCCTCACGCTGGTGGGCAAGGCCGTGGACGAGGAAACCGCCCAAAGCGTCCAGCTGGCCATCGAGTACGACCCCGAGCCCCCGTTCACGGCCGGCAGTCTTGGGACGGCCCCGGAAGGCATCCCCGACCGCGCCCTCCACCTCCTGACCCAAACCCCCTGACACCACCATCGGCGATCCCCCGGGCTGCCATCGCGCGACAGACGCTCACCCTGGGCCGCCATCGCGCGACAGACGCTCAGCCTTCCTGCACCGCCCCGATGGGCAACACGTCGAAGTGCACGACCACATGCCCAACCACCGCTCCCCCGGACCGATCGGACCCTGCGGCGGATCCAACGGCCCCTACGGCACCCGTCGCCCCTGCGACATCTTCACCAGGCCCCGCCGTACCCGCCGGCCCTGCGGCGAAATCAACCCCACCGGAGCCGCCCGTCATCGCCCCGGAACCCGCCGAGTCGCCCGCGGCACCCGGCTCCCCGGCCTGGGTCACCTCCGGGCCACGTCCGTCGTCAGCACTGAGCGGGCCTCCAGCACTCGCTGAACCTTGAGCACTCCCCTCAGCACCGATCTCGGCACCGAGCGATCGGGCTCTCCCGTCCGAGACCGCTCGGTAGCGTTCGAGCACTTCAAGAACCTCGTCCCGCATGCGCCCCGTCTCCTCGGGCGTGAGGCGGAGTGAGCGGCGGCCGAAGCCGCTGACCTGGTACCACTCCGCCGGCGCACGGTCGGCCACCTCGCGCCACCGGGCCAGCTCGGCGCTGCGCTGGCGGATCAGGTCGTCCAGCAGGAACTCGAGCGCGCCGGCCGCGTCGGGGTCGGCGGGCTGGTCGCCGTAGGAGTAGCCGCCTGGGGTGATGCGCCAGTACTTCTCCTTGCCGCGCCCCATTCCGGCCACGATCTCGATCATGCCGTGCCGGGCCAGCTCACGCAGGTGGTAGCTGGTGGCGCCGGTGTTCTGGCCGAGGAGGCCGGCGAGACGGGTGGCGGTGGAGGGGCCGTGTTCGTCGAGGAGCTCGTAGATGCGCAGCCGCAGCGGGTGGGCGAACGACTTGAGCGCGTTCGCGTCCAGCGTACGCGCCGAGTAGCGCTTGCTCGTCACTTGTGCAAACCTATCTTTGCAAAGAATCCTGTGCACACTTTCCCTTACACACTATCGGAGGGCACCATGGCGGGTCTGGGCCGTTCGTTCGGCTTCCTGTGGGCGTCGACCGCGATGTCCAACCTGGCCGACGGCCTGCTCAAGGTCGGGGCGCCGCTGCTGGCCGTCTCGCTGACCCGCTCCCCCACCCTGGTCTCCCTGGTCGGCGCCGCCGCGACGCTGCCGTGGCTGCTGCTCGCGCTGCACGCGGGCGCCGTCGCCGACCGGGCCGACCGGCGGCGCGTCATGGTCCGGGCCAACCTGGTGCGCGCCGCGATCCTGGCCGGCGTCACCGCGCCGGCCGCGTCCGGGCTGCTCAACCTCTGGCTGCTGCTCGCCGCGGTGCTGCTGGCCGGGGCGAGCGAGGTCTTCGCCGACCTCTCGGCGCAGTCCGTGCTGCCGACGACCGTCTCCGGTCCCGACCTGACGAGGGCCAACGGCCGCGTCTCGACCGCCCAGATGATCGGCAACGACTTCGTGGGCGCCCCGCTGGCGGGCCTGCTCGTGGCCGTCGTCCCCGCCGTCCTGTTCGGCGCCCCGGCCGTCCTGTACGCCGCCGCGGGCCTGCTCCTGCTGGGCATGCGCGGCACGTACGCACCGGCCCCGGCCGCCCGCGACCGGCCGATGCGGGCCGACATCGCGCAGGCGCTGCGGTTCTTAGGGGCACATCGGGTGCTGCGTGGCCTGGCGCTCACGGCCGGCGCGCTCAACTTCGCCAACGCGGCCTACTTCGGCGTCTTCGTGCTCTGGGCCGTCGGCGAGGAGTCGGCGATGGGGCTGCGGCCCGCCCAATACGGCCTGATGACCACGGCGTTCGCGGTCGGCGCGGTGGCCGGGTCGCTGCTGGCGGGCCGGGCGGCGCGGCTGTTCGGGGAGTTCCGCACGCTGCTGGGCGCCTGGCTGGTCAGCGCCCTGCTGCTCCTGGTGCCCGTGCTCGTGCCGTCCGCGTGGACGCTCTATCCCACCGCCGTGCTCTGGGGCGTGCTCGGCGCGGCGGGCAACGTCCTGGTGATCTCGGCGCGGCAGCGGCTGATCCCGGCCGAGCTCCTCGGCAGGGTCAACTCGGCATACCGGCTCGTCGGCATGGGCGCGATGCCGCTGGGGGCGGCGCTCGGAGGCGTCGTGGCCGAATTCGCCGGGCTTCCTGCCGTCCTCACCGGCGCGACTGGAGTATGTTTGTTCGCTGTCGGGCTGTTGTGGCGCGCTTTGTCAGATCAAATTTCTGAGCCTCTGACCAGCGCACCTACACTTTCCGACATATCCGGATCACGTTAGGCACCCTAGAGCCTGTGCCGAGGTGACATGATTATCCCCGAGCTTGAGGGGATGGTATGCGGGAGATCGGCGGACGGTACCTCCTGAACGAGGAGGCCGGTCGTGGGGGTATGGGAGTCGTCTGGAGGGCGTTCGATCAGCTCCTCCACCGCACGGTGGCGCTCAAAGAGCTGACCCTTACCGGCGAGGTCGAGATGGTGCGCCGCAGGGTGCTCCGCGAGGCCAGGATGGCCGCCGGGCTGACGCACCCCAACATCGTCACGGTGCACGACCTGATCGAGGAGAGCGGCAAGCTCTGGATCGTGATGGAATACCTCGACGGGCTCTCATTGCACCAGTTGCTCTCACAGGTGGGCACACTGCCCGCGCAGTCGGTGGCGGCCATCGGCCAGCACCTGCTCGCGGCGCTGCGCACCGCCCATGAGGCGGGGGTGCTGCATCGAGACGTCAAGCCCGCCAACGTCATGCTGACGGGCGACCGGGTGGTGCTCACCGACTTCGGCATAGCGACCGCCGAGGGCGACATCCGCATGACCACCTCGCGGCGGCTGCGCGGCACCCCGGCGTTCATGGCGCCCGAGCGGCTGCACGGAGGGCCGGCCAGCAAGGAGGCCGACATGTGGTCCTT
Organism: Nonomuraea sp. NPDC049421; assembly: GCF_040677005.1. Taxonomy (NCBI): domain Bacteria; kingdom Bacillati; phylum Actinomycetota; class Actinomycetes; order Streptosporangiales; family Streptosporangiaceae; genus Nonomuraea; species Nonomuraea sp. NPDC049421. Next base: position 753,903 of record NZ_JBFAQA010000001.1, on the reverse strand, counting down.
CGGCGCCACCCTCTACAGCGCCATCGAGGGCCAGCCGCCCTACCCGGGCCAGGACGCCGCCACGGTGCTCGGCATGGCCCGCAGCGGCCCCTACCCGCCACCGCGCCGCGCCGGCGTCATGCGCCCCCTGATCGAGGGCCTCCTCCACCACGACCCGATCCGCCGCTTCAGCCTGGACCAGACGGCAGGTCTCCTGGCCGGCATGCGCGCCAGCACCTACCAGGCCGCCATCTGACCCGAAGCCACCACCGCCTCGGCCCGACCATTCGCGGCCGAGGCGAAGCAAAAGCCACGCGCCCCAGCTACAGCCGGTGGAGCAAGCACAGGCGCGTGCTGCTGCTCAAGAGCGACCGAACCCTCTGCTGCGGGCCTGGCTTGAGCCGGAGCACCACGGCTGTACCTGCCGAGGCGTGGGGTGTCAGGGGTTGCGGTCCAGGAGGGTTGTGAGAGCCTGTGCGGATTGTCGGCCCCAGTGGTAGCCGGCTTCGATGCTCATGTGTTCGGCCTGGTTCAGGGCCTCCCAGGCCGGTTCCTGGTCGCCCGCCCGTACGTATGTCTCCGCGACGAGCAAGTGGGCCTCTATCTCGGCCAGCCGGTAGCCGCCCGTCACGGCCATGGTGAGTGCCTGCCGGAGGTCATGGAGGCCGCTCTTGTCCGGCGGCCCGAATCGCAGGCGCCACCTGGCCTGGCCCAGGAGAGCACCGATCAGGACGTCACGCCGGGTGATGCCGCGTGAGATGCGCTCGGCCAGGTCATACCAGTGGCGAGCCCCGTCCGAGTCGCCGCTCTCGAGTGCGAGGTCGCCGAGCCCGGTAAGGCAGCCGACTTCGTCGCCGCGCCAACCCGCCGCCCGGCAGACTTCGAGGTTCACCTCGTGGACGCGCCGCGCCTCGTCCGTCCGGCCGAGCCGCCGGAGGTAGTCGGCGTACCGGATGCCGCTCGAACTGTAGAGCGCGGGGATGGGGGTGTGCTCGCGGGCGATGCGCAGGGCCTCGGCAAACGCCGTGCCGGCCTCCTCGGTACGGCCTTCGAGATATGCAAGCGCCCCCCGCAAGGTCTCCGCGACGAGCACGTCCTCCTCGTCACCGGCGCGGTGAGCGAGGTCGTACGCCTCCGCGATGAGCGGCCCGCAGGTGGGCAGGGCACCGAGGCTAAGATACAGCTCGGCCATGTTCTGGCAGCTCACAGCAGCGTCGTGCCAGACTCCGACGGCCTTGAATGCCTGCATGGCCCGCCGCGTGGCCATGGCCGCCTCCCGCAGCCGCCCCAGCATCTGAAGGCACATCGCGACCTCGTGCTGGATCCAGCCCCGCGACGTGCCGTCGGTAACGAGGGGATGCCGGGACAACTCACCTTTGGGGTAGAAGTCCGCGAACACGGCCAGCGCGGTCTCGTACGCGTTGAGCTCCCGGGTGAGGAGTCCGCGGTCGCCTTCGTACAGCCGCTCGTGCACGAGGTCGCAGGCGTGATCGTGCAACCCGGCGCCGCACGCGTGGTGCACCGCTTCCACGACGTCCTCGAGGTCCTCGAGCGTGTGGCGGGAGACGTCCGGCCGCGAGGTGGACAGGTAGTACTCCATGGCTCTGCGGTGCAGCGCACGACGCGCGTCGTCCGAGGCGGCCTGCTGGACGAAGAAGTCGCGGACGAGCGGGTGCATCTGCGTACGGCCGGAGGTGTCCCTGCGCACGATCCTGGCCGCCAGGAGGTGGCGGAAGATGGCTGTCCTGGCCTGCTGCCACTCCTCGTCCGCCTCCGCCCACGGGGCCTCGGGCAGGATGAGCCGTAGCGCCTCATCGGGCATCGGCGTACGGAAGACGCTGTAGCGTTCCAGGAACGTGCGCTCCTCGGACGAGAGCGAGGCGTTGTACTCCTGGAGCACCCTGCGCACGAGGACATCCCTGGGCAGGTGGGGGTCGGGCGTGGGTAGGGAGGTGACCCGGCGCACGTCGCCGTGGTGCCGGGTGGTGAGGTACGCCGCCACGAGGCTGAGCGTGAGCGCATGCCCGCCCCAGTCGTGCACGACCTGCCGCAGCGAGGCGTCGGGGCCGAAGACACCGAGGTTGCGCAGCAGTTCGACGCCCTGATCGGTGTCCAGAGGGTCCACGTCGACCTGACGGTGCGTGACGTAGGGGACGAGGTCGAAGACGGGGGCCCGCGTCGTGATCAGGCAGGTGGAGCGGTGGTCGGGGGTGGCGAAGAAGGTGAGAAAGTCGCGCAGGTCGGCGCTCTTGACGGAGCCGTATTCGTCGCCGCCCTGGTGCTGCATGACCTCCAGCCCGTCGAGGACGAACAGGAACGGGTGAGCATTCAGTAGACCCGCCACGCACTCGGCGCGGGCCCGGCCATCGGGCAGGTCACCCGGCGCGATGGCGCCGCCGCTAACGAAGTCGAGCGCGGCTTCGAGGAAGTCGTCCGCGCTGGCGCGCTCAGTGAAGCTCCACCAGAACACGCTGAGCCGCTGTCCACCGGGCGGAGCGGCGGTGAGCACCTCGACCCACTTCCTGGCGATGCTCGTCTTCCCCTCGCCGCCGAACCCGACCAGGCTGATCACCAGGTGTCGCTGCTCACCGAGATACTCCGTCAGCTCCGACAGCAGGAGGTCCCTGCCGACCCATTCGGCGAGGGGTAGGGGCGCGAAGTCCATATGCCGGGCCCCTTCGCGAGGGCGGGCGCGCTCGGCGAGCGCGGGCTGGACGAGGGGCGGCTCGGCGTGGACGAGCGGCAACGGGTCGTCCCGCAGGTCTATGCGGAGTGGCGAAAGCTCTAGCAACCCGGCGTTGACCGCCCACGCGGTGTCGCGGTCCTTGCCGGCCGGCTCGGCGACCCACGTCTCCGCCACCACGCCGACGACCAGGTTCCGTTCGACGTCGAGGACCGCCGCGCCGCTCATTCCGGCGTCGATGTTCTTGGATTCGAGCTGGACGGGGTCGAGCAGAAGCCGGCGGCCGGCGGGCGGCTCCACCTCGCCGAGGATCATCCCGCGCGCCCATGCTCCGAGGTAGTCGCCCAGCTCGCGGTAGCCGTAGCTGCTGAAGGTGTGCCACGCCGAATCGCGCGCCCCGCCCAGCACGGCGACGCGCTGGTGCGGCAGCGGCAACTCGCCGTCCAGTTGCAGGCAGACCAGGTCGTCATCGGAGTCGGAGAAGCTGGCGACGACCCAGGCGGAACGCAGCTCGGCGGAGACTGCGCCGCGATTGATCGAGGGGAGGTAGACGGTGACCCGGCACCGGCGGCTGGCCCGCGGCTCGAGGCCGCCCGCGCGGATGACATGGGCACAGGTGGCGACCAGACCCTGCCGGGAGATCACCACGCCAGTGCCGAGCACCCGCTCGCCCGCCGGGTCCCTGATCTGGACGGTGAACTGCCTGACGTCTTGGAGGATGACGCGCGGCGCGTCCAGCCCGCCTCTCATGATGGCCCGCCCGGTCCCCAGGTGAGCGTCACGGTCACCGCGGCCTCCACGCCCGCCTTGGCGATGACGGCTCCGGCCTCCGCGTCGAACTTGATCCCGAACTCGACCTGCACGCCGTCGGGACACACCGCAAGACCGGCGACGGTTTCGCGAACCCGCTCGGCCATGCCCCTGATGGTGCCCATGGCCTGCTCGATCGCCTCGGCGGAACGCTCTACCGCCTCGGGCGCGCTCAACGCCACCTGGCGCAGCCCGCCGCGCTGGCCGAACTCGACCAGAATGACCTCGCCGTGCTCCGCCCGCATGTTCATCGGCCCCTCCGGGATCGCTCGGCCGGGATCGGGATAACGGCCTGTTACGGCGCCTGCTGTCCCTCTGGTGACGGCACTGCGGCGCTGCCGTCCTCGGGCGAGGGCGGGTTCTCGGGATCGAGGTCATCGCGGGCCGCGAGCGCTGCAAGGACGGCGGCCGGCAACCGGCCGTCGATGGCAGACGCCGCCCGGCGGATCGCCGGCGCAGGCTGCCCGCCGTCCTCGCGCTGCTCAGGTGGGGGTTGCCGGGCTTCCATACGCGCCCTCCTCTGCCCTGCCTCGCCTCAGTGTCCCGCGCCATTCGACCCGGCGCCAGCGGCAGGCGAGTGACGGATCAGGTCTCCTTATTGGCGCGGGCCTCGGCTTCTGCGGCGTCCATGGCCTCCGCTTCCTCCGGGGTGGGGGCGGTGCCGCCCAGGTGGGCGGGTTGCCACCAGACGCCGGGGGGCACCTCCGGGTAGGTGCGCTGGGCCTTGTCCACCAGCTCCGACAGGCGGCCGTGCAGGTCGGCGACGTGGTCGTTGACGTTCTCGCCGCGCTTGGGGTACATCGGCTCGCCCACCAGGATGGTCATCGGGACGTGCCGCTGCAGCAGCTTGCGGGGACGGCCCTTGGTCCACAGGCGCTGGCTGCCCCACATCCCGACGGGGATGATGGGCGTGCCGGTGGCCTGGGCCATGCGGATGGCGCCGTTCTTGATCTCTTTGACGGTGAAGGAGCGGCTGATCGTGGCCTCGGCGAACACACCGACGACTTCGCCGGCCTTGAGCATGCGCAGGGCGGTGGCGTACGAGCCGGCCCCCGCGCCCCGGTCGACCGGGATGTGGTGCATGCCGCGCATCAGCGGCCCGGAGATGCGGTGCTCGAACACGTCCTGCTTGGCCATGAACCGCACCAGGCGCTTCGACGGCAACGCGGCGAACCCGGCGAAGATGAAGTCGAGGTAGCTGATGTGGTTGCTGACCAGCACCGCTCCCCCCGACCGCGGCACGTGCTCGGTCCCCTCCATGTGGAAGCGGATGTCGAGCACGCGAAAGAGGGTCCGCGCGGCGGCGATCACCGGCGGGTACACGATCTCAGCCATGAGCAGACGGTAACCTACTCAGGCGGGTTTGACGGACGTGGGGAGGCTGACCATCCCCCTCACGTTGCCGTGCGCGGTCCTGCGGATGCCGCTCTCGTCGATGTCGTAGTCGGGCGTGACGGCGCGGGTGAGCTCTTCCAGCGCGACCCTGGCCTCCAGGCGGGCGAGCGGGGCGCCGAGGCAGAAGTGGCGGCCGGCGCCGAAGCTGATGGCGCGGCGGGTGTCGCGGGTGAGGTCGTAGACGCCGGCGTCGGGGAAGACGCTCTCGTCGCGGTTGGCGGAGCCGATCAGCAGCCACATCTTGGCGTCGGCGGGCACGCGGACGCCGTACCACTCGGTCTCGCGGGTGAGGCGGCGGGCGGTGCCGTGGGCGGGGGTGTCGTAGCGCAGCGTCTCCTCGGCCCACCGGTCGATCGCCCCGCCGAAGGCGGCGGCGCGCTGACCGGGGTTGCGCCAGGCCCAATACCAGGCGGCGCTGAGCAGGTGGGCGGTGGTCTCGGCGCCGGCGCCGATGAGCAGGAAGAGGAACGCCACGATGTCGTCGTCGGTCAGCTCGTCGTCGGCGACGAGCACGGAGACGAGGTCGTCGCGGGGCGCGGCCCGGCGCTCGGCGATGATCGTACGGTAATGGCTCCCGAGCGAGAGCAGGCCCTTGACGCCCTCCTCGCTCATCGCGCCCGCGGGGTCGGCGTCGAACAGCGCGCCGGAGTCGCGCCGGATGTCCGCGCGGTCCGACGGCGGCACGCCGACCAGCTCGGCGATGACGTCGAGCGGCAGCTTGGCGGCGATGTCGCGGGCGAAGTCGAACGTGCCGTGTTCGAGGGCCCGTTCGATGTGCCCGCGGACGATCTGCCTGATCATCGGTTCGAGCGCGGCGACGCGGCGCGCGGTGAAGCCGCGCGAGACGGTGGCGCGCATGCGGGTGTGCTGGGGCGGGTCCATGGCGACGAACGACAGGTAGCCGCGTACGTGGGGACCCCAGGCGCCGGGGTCGAGCATGGGGCCGTGGTCGCTGGACAGCAGCTCGCTGTCGATCAGCGCGGCGGAGACGTCGGCGTGCCGGGACAGCGCCCAGAAGCCGAGGTCGGGGTTGTGGTAGAGCGGTGCTTCCGCGCGCATCCTGGCGTAGACGGGGTACGGCTCGTCGTTGATGGCCGGATCGTAGGGGCTGTAGACGACATCCACCCCGCCCACGTTATGACGCTTGCGCGGTCGTGAAAACGGGCAGATGTTTCGACCATGAAGAAGCTCATCAACACGGTCGGTTCCGTCGTTGACGACGCGCTGAACGGCATGGTCGCCGCCCACCCCGCGCTGCGGGTCCGCAACAAGGTCGTCTACCGCGCGGAGGGGCCTCGGCCCGGCAAGGTGGGCCTGGTGTCGGGCGGCGGCTCGGGGCATGAGCCGCTGCACGCGGGGTTCGTCGGTTACGGGATGCTCGACGCCGCCTGCTGCGGCGAGATCTTCACCGCGCCGGTGCCCGACCCGATCATCGAGGCGACCATGGGCGTGGACGGCGGCGCCGGGGTGCTGCACATCGTCAAGAACTACACCGGCGACGTGCTGAACTTCGAGATGGCGGCCGACGTGGTCGAGGACATCGAGGTGGCGAGCGTGCTGGTGAACGACGACGTCGCCGTCGAGGACTCGCTCTACACGGCGGGCCGGCGCGGCACGGGCGCGACGCTGTTCGTGGAGAAGATCGCCGGAGCGCTCGCGGAGGAGGGCGCGCCGCTGGGCGAGGTGGCCGCCGTGGCGACGGAGGTCAACCAGCGCAGCCGCTCGTTCGGCATCGCCCTGACCTCCTGTACGCCCCCCGCCGCCGGCAAGCCCATCTTCGACCTGCCGGAGACCGAGGTGGAGCTGGGCATCGGCATCCACGGCGAGCCGGGGCGCAGGCGGGTGCCGCTGGCGCCGGCGCGGGAGCTGGCCGAGGTGGCGATGGACGCGATCCACGGTGACCTGCCGCTGCGGGGCGACCTGCTGGTCATGGTCAACGGCATGGGCGGGACGCCGCTGTCGGAGCTGTACGTGGTGTTCGCCGAGGTGGCGGCGTACATCAAGGGCAAGGGGGCGCGGGTGACGCGCTCGCTGGTGGGCAACTACGTGACGAGCCTGGACATGCAGGGCTTCTCGGTCACCATCTGCCTGCTGGACGAGACGCTGACCCGCCTATGGGACGCACCGGTCGAGACGCCGGGGCTGCGCTGGGGGCGATGATGGACACCGACCTGTTCCTGGCCTGGTTCGAGGAGAGCGCCAGGCTGATCCGCCGCGAACGCGACCGCCTGACCAGGCTGGACGCGGCGATCGGCGACGCCGACCACGGCACCAACCTCGACCGCGGCTTCTCCGAGGTCTGCAAGGCGCTGGCCGACGACCCGCCCGGCTCGGCCGCCGAGGTGCTGACGACGGCGGGCGTGACCCTGATCCGCCGCGTCGGGGGCGCGGCCGGGCCGCTGTACGGGTCGGTGTTCCGGCAGATGGGCAGGGCGCTGCCCGAGTCGCCGGTGACGCTGGCGGGGTTCGCGGCGGCGTTCGAGGAGGGCGTGGTGGCGGTCGAGCGGCTGGGCAAGGCCGCGCTGGGCGACAAGACGATGGTGGACGCGCTCGCGCCCGCCTCCCGCGCCCTGTCCCTGGCCGTACGCGACGGCGTCGGCGTACGCCGGGCCGTCGAGCAGGCGGCGCACGCGGCCAGGGAGGGGGCCAAGTCGACGATCCCGATGCAGGCGAAGAGGGGCCGGGCCAGCTACCTGGGTCCGCGCAGCATCGGCCACGAGGACCCCGGCGCGGCCTCCGCGGCCCTGCTGCTGGAGGCGCTGGCGAGCGTGGTGGAATGAGCGCCGCAAGCGCCCCCTCACGGCATGATGCCGGGGAGGCGGTGCGATCGTTGGGCGGCGGGGCTCTGTGATGGTGGGCGTGGTGCTGGTCTCGCACAGCGCCGGGCTGGCGGCCGAGGCGGTGGCGCTTGCCCGGGGCATCGCGGGCGAGGACGTGCCGCTGGCGGCGGCCGGCGGGACGGCCGACGGCGGGCTCGGCACCAGCGTGGACGTCGTCGAGGCGGCGGTGCGCAGCGTCGACAGTGGGCGCGGGGTGCTGCTCATCCCCGACATCGGCAGCTCCGTGCTGACCGCCCGGCTGGTGGCCGAGGAGTACCGGGCGGTGGTGGCCGACGTGCCGTTCCTGGAGGGGGCGATCGCGGCGGCGGTGACGGCGGGCGCGGGCTCATCCCTGACCGACGTACTGGCCGCGGCCGAGGAGGCCCGCGCCTACCGCAAGTTCTGACGGCGGGCGCGGGCTCACCCCCAACGAAGAGGCCCGCGCCTACCCCGGTGTCAGTGGCTCTTGAAGGCCTCCTCCAGCCACCAGGAGCCGCGGTCGCGGGTCACCCTGGCGTGGATCAGGAGCGGGCGGTCCCGGGGGCCGGAGAGCCAGGTGGAGACGTCTGCCAGGTCCTCGCTCCGGGTGACGGTCACGGCGGCGAGGCCGTGGCCGCGGGCGATGGCGGCCAGGTCGGCGGGTGGGAAGGTGACCGTGCCGAGCGGGTGGTCGTGCGGGCCGAAGTGGTGGACCTCGGCGCCGTACGCCTCGTCGTCGTAAACGACGATCACCATCGGCAGCCCCAGCCGCACCACGGTCTCCAGCTCGGCGATCCCCATGAGGAAGCCGCCGTCGCCGAGCGCGGCGACGGGGAGCCGGTCGGGGCGGGCCAGCGCGGCGCCGATGGCGGTGGCGAGGCCGAGCCCGACCGACTGGAACGCCTGGGTGAAGCAGAACCCGTTCTCGTCCGGCACGTCCATGAACATCGACGGATAGCCCATGAAGTTGCCGGAGTCGATGGACACGATGCGCTCGGGAGGCAGCAGGTCGTCCAGGCCGATGGTGAGCGTCCTGGGGTCGATGCGGCCGCCGTCGCCGCCGTCCTCGTACGGCACCGCCCGCCACCGCCCCTCGGCCCGGATCCGGCCGGCCAGCTCAGGCGTGCGGTAACCGGCCTTCGCCGGAACGACGCCCGCCAGCGCGGCGGCGACCTGGGCCACGTCGCCCACCACGCCGACGTCGGCGGGTACGTGGGTCTTGAGCGCGGCGGGTTCGAGATCGACCTTCGCCACCCGGGTGCCGGGCGAGACGAGGGACCCGTGGCGGGTGGTCCACATGTTGAGCGCGCAGCCCCAGCCGACGACGAGGTCGGCGCCGCGGATCAGCTCGGCGGCCAGCGGGGTGGCGAAGCCGCCGGAGACGTCGAGGTCCCACGGGCTGCCCCGGAACAGGCCCCTGGCCACGGCCGAGGTGGCGAGCAGCGCCCCGGTGCGCTCGGCCAGCGCCTCCAGCTCGCGCCTGGCGTGCCGGGCGCCGCGGCCGGCGATGAACACCGGCCGCTCGGCCGCCTCCAGCGCGGCGGCCAGCTCGCCCGCCGCGGCCTCCGCCGAGGAAGCCTGAGACACGGCGGCCGGCTCGCCCGCCGCGGCGTCCGCCGAGGAGACCTGAGACGCACCGACCTCCGCCGAGGTCTCCCCAGACGGAGCGGGCACCTCGACCGCACCGGTGTACGGGGCGGACTGGACGTCGAGCGGCAGGTTCAGCAGCACCGTACGCCGCTCCCCCGCCGCCACCCGGTACGCCCGCACCGCCTGCGCGACCGCCTCGTCCGCACTCGTGACGCGCATCGACACCGCGCCCACCGCCGTGGCGAGCGCCGCCTGGTCGATGTGGAAGTTGGACTGCGCCTCGGTGGCCTCGCCGGCCAGCACGACCATCGGGGTGCGGCTCTTGGCCGCCTCGGTGATGCCGGTGAGCGCGTTGGTGAGCCCCGGCCCCTGGTGCACCGTGACGATGCCGGGCCGGCCGCTCATCCTCGCGTAGGCGTCGGCCATGGTGGCGGCCCCGCCCTCGTGGCGGGCGGCGACGAAGCGCGCGCCGGCCGCCACGAGGGCGTTGGTGACGTGGAAGTTGCCGCTGCCGACCACCCCGAAGACCGTCCCGGCCCCGCAGGCGGCCAGGGCGCGGCCGACGGCCTCGGCGACGATCAACGTTCCACCAGGGCGAGCACGCGGACGGGGCTGCCGGAGCCGCCGACGATGGGCAGCGGCGGCGCGACCACGACGGCGCCGGTGACGGGCAGAAGGTCGATGTTGCGGAGCTGGGTGAGGCCGTATTTCCCGGCGCCGAGGAGGAAGGAGTGGCAGGGGAAGGGCGGGTCGAAGGAGTGGGCGGCGCCCGCGTCGGTGCCGACGGTCTCGACGCCGATGCCCTGGATGGGCGTCTCGGAGGCGAGCCACTGCGCGCACTCGGAGGAGATGCCGGGTGTGTGCGGGCCGTTCTCGTCGGCGTTGAGGAAGGCGGCCTGGTCGGCGGAGCGGGCGTCCCAGCCGGTGCGGTAGAGCAGCCAGCCACCCTCGGGGAGCGGGCCGTTGGCGCGTTCCCACTCCTTCACGTGGTCGATCTGGAGGAGGAAGTCGGGGTCCTTCGCCGCCTCGGCGGCGAAGTCGAGCACGACGGCGGGCGCGATGAGGCTGCGGGCCGGCACCTGGGAGACGTCCTGGCCGTCGCGGGCGGTGACCCAGTGGACGGGGGCGTCGAAGTGGGTGCCCGTGTGCTCACCTGTGTGGATGTCGTTCCAGTACCACGCCGGGCCGCGGTCGTCGTAGCGGCTGATCTCCTCCAGCCGGAACGGGATCGTGTTGGCGAACGGCTCGGGCAGCTGGAGGATCGGCGTCTCCGCGGTGAGGGGCGCGGTCAGGTCGATCACCTCGATCGCCCCGCTGCGCACGCTGTTCACGAAGCTCTGCAACACCGACATGTCTTCCTCCTTGGTAGGGCTGTGCGCATCCTCCTACGCTCGCCCTACCAGTGCCAACACCCGCGTCACGACTTCGTCCACTCCGCGCAGCCGCCGGTCTGGAAGGCCTTGTCCGTGGGCTGGACGGTGACGGTGGCGGCGCCCGTCGGCATGCCGGCCGCGACAACATCGCCGCTCGCGCTGCGCAGCCGGGCCCAATAGCACATCGTGAACCCGGCGGCCGGGCCGGTGGTGCGGTAGGTGCCGGGCTGGATGTCGGTGCCGACGTGGAGGGTCCGCAGCGACATGGGGTTGGTGAGGGTCCCGCCGCCCGGCTGCGTCTGACTCGGCACGCTCTGGTCGGGCGACGTCTGCGTCTGGGCAGGCGGCGTCTGAGCGGGCGGGGTCTGCGCAGGCCCGGTGGGAACGCTCTGGGCAGGGCCGGTGGGGACGGTCTGGGCGGGACCGGTGGGAACGGTCTGCGCCGGATCAGTGGGGACGGGCTGCACGGGAGCGCTGCTCTCCGCCGGAGCCGACGGGCTCGACTCGACCGTCACCGTGACCCTGGGCGCGGGCTCGTCCCCCGACGACGGCGACGTGGACCCGGCCCCGAATCCGACGAACACTCCCAGCAGGAACCCCAGCAGCGCGGCCAGCCCCGAGACGAGCACGATGATCGGCGGGCTGCTCGTCGCGCGCGGATATTGCGGGTAGTCAGGGGGAGGTGGCCCGTACGTCACGGACCCAGCGTGCCACCCCTGTCAACCCACCCGGTCAACCCATCCGGTCAGCGGTGAAGGTAGTCGACCAGCGACGCCTTCTCCGTCTCCAGCTCCTCGATGGCGCTCTTGACGACGTCGCCGATGCTCACGATGCCGACCAGCCGGCCGCCGTCGACGACGGGCATGTGGCGGAAGCGCTGGTTGGTCATCGTACGGCGCAGCGACTCGACGTTCTCGCCGGGCCCCACCGTGGTCACCTCGGCCGTCATGATCGAGGACACCGGGGCGTCGAGGATCGAGGCGCCGCGGTCGTGCAGCCGGCGTACGACGTCGCGCTCGGAGACGATGCCCTCGATGGTGACGCCGTCGGAGGAGACGACCACCGCCCCGATGTTGTGCTCGGCCAGCTCCGCGAGCAGCTCGCGCACGGTGGCGGCCGGTGACACGCAGGTCACGTGGCTGCCCTTGTTCCGAAGGATCGAACCGATGAGCATGTGCATCACCTCTGTCCCTCAGTGTTCCAAGCCCAGGTCCAGAGCAAACAGGCGGGTGGGGACGGAGTCAAGCGGTCCCGTAGGCTGCCTGCGTACGAACTCCGACATGTCACTCAGGGACCGTGAAAATGACCGAGGTGCTCAACACCGGCAGCCATGATCTGCCCGTCACCGACGAGCTGGCCGCGTTCATGCGGACGGGGTGGGCGGGTGAGCGCCGGGCCGGCATCGCGCCCCTGCCGATCGCGCCGTGGGCGGCCAAGCGGCGGGCCGCGCTGGCCCAGCGCTTCCCCGGCGAGCGGCTGGTGATCCCGGCGGGCACGCTGAAGGTGCGCAGCAACGACAGCGACTACCGGTTCCGTCCGCACAGCGCGTACTCGTACCTGACGGGGGCGGGCGAGTCGGACGACGTGCTGGTGATCGAGCCGTCCGGCGAGGCCGTCCTGTACGTCAGGCCGCGCGCCCCGCGCGAGGAGGGCCAGGAGTTCTACCGGGACCGCCGCTACGGCGAGTTCTGGGCGGGCCCGCGCCCCGACCTGGCGGAGGCGGCCGAGCTGTACCAGGTGGAGTGCGCCCACATCCGCGACCTCGACCTGAAGGGCCCGGCGCGGGTGCTGCGCGGGGTGGACGCGTCGGTGGACGCCCGGGTCGAGCGGGGCGGCGGCGACGCGGAGCTGGAGTCGTTCCTGTCGGAGATGCGGCTGATCAAGGACGAGTGGGAGGTCGGCGAGCTGCGTTCGGCGGTGGAGGCGACCGTGCGCGGCTTCGAGGACGTCGTACGCGCCCTCCCCCAGGCGATGGGCCACCGGCGCGGCGAGCGGTACCTGGAGGGCGTGTTCGGGCTGCGGGCCCGGCTGGAGGGCGACGCGGTCGGCTACGACAGCATCGTGGCCTCGGGCTCGCACGCCTGCGTGCTGCACTGGATCCGCAACGACGGCCCGCTGCGCCGCGACGACCTGCTGCTCATGGACGCCGGCGTCGAGTCGGACACGCTCTACACGGCCGACGTCACCCGCACCTTCCCGTTGTCGGGCCGGTTCAGCGCGGTGCAGCGGCAGGTGTACGAGCTGGTCTACGAGGCCCAGACGGCGGCCATCGCGACGCTGCGGCCCGGTGCCCGCTTCCGCGACTTCCACCTGGCGGCCATGCGCGTCATCTGCGAGGGGCTGCGCGACTGGGGCCTGCTGAAGGAGCCGGCCGACACGCTGCTGGAGACCGGCCTCTACCGCCGCTACACGCTCTGCAGCAGCGGCCACATGCTGGGCCTCGACGTGCACGACTGCGCGAAGTCGCGGGCCGAGGTCTATCTGGACGGCGTGCTGGAGGAGGGCCAGGTGCTGACCGTCGAGCCCGGCCTGTACCTCCAGCCGGACGACCTGACGCTGCCGGAGGAGCTGCGCGGCATCGGCGTGCGCATCGAGGACGACCTGGTGATCACCGCCGACGGCGCCGAGCTGCTGTCGGGCGGCCTGCCCCGCCACCCCGACGAGATCGAGGCGTGGATGGGCACCCTTTTGTAGTGGACCGCACACGTTTCGTGCGTGGCTGACAAGTCCGAACCGGGCTCTCATACCTTTTCCGCAAATTCTCACCGGAGCATCGACTACTGGACAACCCGTCAGTAGGGTTGCCAATCCGTAGGCGGCGGAGGTGGTGATGGCCTGGTCCGGGTATGTAGGGCGCCGGGCCGGCGCGGCCCTCGGCCAGGTCGGTGAGCTGTTCGTCATCGTGCTGGAGGGCCTGCGCCGCAGCTGGGACGTCAGGCGCTGGTTCTGGGAGTTCGTCGACCAGTGCTGGTTCCTGGCCCGCGTCACCAGCGTCCCCGTACTGCTGGTCTCCCTGCCGCTCGGCGCCACCGTCGCGTTACAGGTGGGCGAGCTGGCCCGGCAGCTCGGCGCCGGGTCGGCCACCGGCAGCGCGGTCTTCGTCGGCCTCATCCGCGAGGTGGCGCCGCTGGCCAGCGCGCTGCTGATCGCCGGGGCCGGCGGCAGCGCCATGACCTCCGACATCGGGGCCCGCCACATCCGCGACGAGCTGAGCGCGATGGAGGTCATGTCGGTCAACCCCATCCACCGGCTGGTCACGCCGCGCATGTGGGCGGCGAGCACGATCGCGGTGTGCCTGTGCCCGCTGGTCATCGTGGCGGGCGCGGCCGGCGGCTACTTCTTCAACGTGGTCGTGCAGGGCGTCACACCGGGCGCGTACTTCGACGGGGCGCTGTCGCTGGTGGTGGCATCCGACCTGTACGTGACGCTGCTCAAGGCGTGGATCTTCGGGTTCATCGCCGCGGGGGTGGCCTGCCACAAGGGCATGACGTGCGCGACCAGCCCGGTCGGGGTGGGGCGGGCGGTCAACCAGGCGACCGTGGTGACGTTCATGCTGGTGTTCACCTTCAACTACGTCATCTCCGCGGTGTACTTCCTGGCCTACCCGCCGAGGTCGCTGTGACCGCGGCGCTGCGGGCCGCCGAGCGCTTCGCGTCCCTGTCCGACTGGCCGCTGTTCGTGGGCAGAGTGCTGTTCTACTGCGTCCGCGACGTCGTGCTCCGCCTCAAATACGGCAAGGTCGTGTTACGGCAGGTCAGCGACGTGGTGGTGGGCGTCGGCGCGACGGTCATCGGCGGCGGCATGATCTTCGTGGTGTTCACGATGGCCTTCGTCGTGGGCGCGACCGTGGGGCTGCAGGGCTACCAGGGGTTGCAGGCCATCGGCGCGGAGTCGTTCATGGGCCTGGTGGGCAGCTTCGCCAACGTCCGCGAGATCACCCCGATCATCGCGGCGACGGCGCTGGCGGCGCAGGTCGGCTCGTCGTTCACGGCGGAGCTGGGCGCGATGCGGATCTCCGAGGAGATCGACGCGCTGGAGGTGATGGGCATCAACGCCTTCACCTACCTGATCTGCACCCGCGTCGTGGCCGCGCTGCTGGCGCTGGTGCCGATCTACCTGATCGCGTTGTTCGCCAGTTTCTTCGCCACCCGGCTGATGTGCACGGTGCTGTTCGGGCTGGCGCCGGGCGTCTACGACTACTACTTCTACCTGTATCTGCCGGTCAGCGACATCGTGTTCAGCGTCGCCAAGGTCGCGGTGTTCGCGTTCGCGGTGATCGTCATCCACTGCTTCCACGGGTTCCACGCCACGGGCGGCCCGGTGGGCGTGGGGGTGGCGGCGGGCCGGGCCATCCGCCAGTCGATCGTCACGATCGTGCTGCTCAACCTGTTGCTGTCGTACCTGTTCTGGGGTGGCGGCGGCAACATCCCGCTGACGGGGTGACGCGGTGGGCCGCAGCGAACTCTCCCTCTCCACCCGGCTCTGCATCGCGCTCGCCATGCTCGTGGTGCTGGCGGGAACCGTCCTGTACGCCGTGCGCACCGCCACCGAGGTCCCCGGCACCCGTTACGACGCCGTGTTCGGCCGGGCCGGGCAGGGCCTCGACGCCGGCTCCCCGGTGAAGATCCGCGGCATCACCGTGGGCGAGGTGACCGACGTCTCGCTCGACGCCAAGGGCAGGGCGGTGGTCACCATGCACGTGGACGACGCGATCAGGGTGCCGCGCACGGCCAGCGCGTCGGTGGAGCCCGCGTCGGTGTTCGGGCCCAAGTTCGTGGACCTGCGGCCGGGGCGGGGCGAGGCGCGCGGGCCGTATCTGGCGGCCGGGGCCGTCATCACCCGTACGGAGGACCCGCTCGACCTGTCCGACACGCTCGGCGACGCCTACCGGGGCCTGAAGGCCGTGAGTCCGCGCGAGGTGACGGTCATCGTGCACACCCTGGCCAAGGGCCTGGAGGGGCAGGGCGAGGACCTGCGGGAGCTGATCGGCGACGCCGGCACGGTCATGTCGGTGGCGCACCGGCAGCGCTTCCGCGCCCGGCGGTTCCTGCGCGACGGCGCGCTGCTCGGCACCGCCCTGTCCGACAAGGGCGACGAGCTGGTCGCCATCTCCTCCGACGTCAACGTCATCACCCCCGACCTGCTCAGGCGGGCCGACAAGGTACGGGCCCTGCTGCAGGAGGTCACCTCGGTCTCCGGGCAGGTCACGCACGGCCTGGCCGAGCACAGGGGGAACCTGCGGGCCGGGGTGCGCTCGGGCGAGCGGGTGGCCGCGCTCATCTACGCCCAGCTCGGCCTCGCGGGCGACGGCGTACGCGGCCTGAACACCCTGGTCGACCTGCTGAACGAGCTGATCGAGGCGCCGGGACCAGGAGGGACCAGGCAGCTGCAGGTGGAGGCGTTCCTGTCGGGCGACGTGTGCGAGCTGGTGGTGGGCATCTGCGGCCCCACCGACGGGAGGCGCTGATGGAGATCGCCCGCCGCCGCTGGACGCTGCTGCGCGCCGCGCTGTTCGTCGGCGTGTGCGTGGCGCTGATCGCGGCCATCGGCGTGCAGGTCGCGCGGGTGAGCACCGGCGACGGCTACCGGCTCGTCGCCGTCTTCGACGACGTGTCGGGGCTGGTCGAGGGCGACCAGGTGAAGATCGCCGGAGCGCCCGTCGGCCAGGTGGAGGCGATCAGGGTCGTGGACGGCCGCGCCGAGGTGACGCTGGAGGTGCAGCGGGCGATCACCGTGCCGCCCGACACCGAGGCCGCCGTACGCTGGCGCAACGCCGTCGGCCAGCGCGTGGTCTACCTGCTGCCCGGCACCGCGCCCGGCAGGCTCGTCCCCGGCGCGCGCATCGCCCGCACCTCGTCGGTGGTGGACATCGGCGAGCTGATCAGCGACCTCGGCCCGCTCACCCGCAGCCTCGACCCCGACCAGATCAACCGGCTGCTGACCGCCGCCGCCAAGTCCCTCAAGGGCAACGACCGCACGATCCCGCGGCTGCTCGACAACGTCAACGCCATCACCACCACGGTCGAGCAGCGCAGGAGGACCATCGAGCAGCTGCTGAAGGACTACGCCACGGTCAGCGACGTGGTCGCGAGGCGCGACAAGCAGATCGAGCGGCTGGTGGACAACCTGGTGACGCTGTCGGAGTCGTTCGCCGACAACCGCGAGCTGGTGGACGACGCCCTGGTGGAGCTGGCGGCGACCATGCGCACCACGAACGAGGTGCTCGGCAGGAACGCCGGCGAGCTGGGTTCCCTGGTCGACAACCTGTCGGGGCTGACCGGCGGCATCAGGCGCAACGTCAAGAGCATCGACCAGGCGGTCGGCACCTTCCCGCCGCTGTTCGAGCGGGCGTACTCGTCGGTCAACAGGGGCCACTACTTCATGACCGCGATCCCCTGCCTGGCGCTCGGGCCCGCGCCCTGCCCGTACGGCATGCGCACCCCGCCGCCGCTGCGCAACACCCGCGTGCAGAGTGAGAAGGACCTGCGGAAGCTGCTGGTGGGGTCGTGATGGCGCTCAAGTCCTTCAGGGATCGCAACCGGCACGCCGTCGGGCTGGTGTCGCTGACCACGCTCGCCGCGGTGCTGGTGGCCACGTTCCTGGTCGGCAACCTGGGGCTGCTGGAGGGCGGCTACACCATGTCGGGCGTGTTCGCCGACTCAGGCGGGGTGCGCACCGGCAACGACGTACGGGTGGCCGGCGTACGGGTGGGCGAGGTCACCGAGGTGCGCGCCGACTACGCGCACGGCCACGTGATCGTCACCTGGCGGGTGGACGACGGCGTCCGGCTCGGCCGCGGCACCCGCGCCGACATCGCCCTGTCCAACCTGCTCGGCGGCCGGTACGTCAAGCTGTCGGGAGCCGTCTCGCCCCCGTTCATGCACGAGCTGCCGGAGGGGCGGCGGCGCGTCCCGATGACCCGCACCGGCGTCCCCACGCTGGTCAACGACGCCGTCAAGGACGCGACCCGGCTGGTCGAACGCCTCGACACGAAGGCCGTGGACGACCTGCTCACCGAGCTGGGCAAGCTCGACGTCGTCAAGCGCGGCCGCGTCACCCGGCTGCTCGACGACATCGGCGACCTGTCCGGCACCGTCAGCAGGAGCGAGCCGCAGCTGCGCCGGCTGCTCGACAACGGCGCCCGCGTCATGGACGTGCTGAAGAAGAAGGACGCCCAGCTCGGCCGGCTCGTCGACGCCGTCGAGGTGATGCTGGAGGAGCTGCGCAGGCGCAGGAAGGAGCTGCGCACGCTGCTCGGCGACGGCAGCGACCTGGTACGCAGCACCACCCGCCTGATCAGGGAGCACGAGCGCTCGCTCGTCCAGGTCCTCGACGACAACGCCGCCATCACCACCCGGCTCAGCGCCGGCAACGAGCGGCTGAACACGCTGCTGGCCTGGGCGGGGCCGACGTTCTCCGGGCTGTCCACGATGGGCGGCCAGGGGCCGTGGCTGGAGGCGATCGCGACCGGGCTGGGGCCGATCAACCCGGAGGTGCTCGCGGCCGTCGCCAAGGACAGGGCGAAGGACAGGAGGGGCGACCGATGAGGCGGCTCGTCGCGGTGCTCTCTGCCTGGGTGCTGCTCGCGTCGGGGTGCACGGTGGGCGGGGCGGAGCCGTACCGGCTGAGCGCCGTCTTCGCCAAGGCGCCCGCCCTGTACGAGGAGGCGCGGGTCAAGGTCATGGGCCTGGATGCCGGCTACGTGGACCGCATCCGCATCGACGGCGACCGCGTACGGGTGGACCTGCGGATCGACCCGCACGTGCCGCTGCCGTCCGGCGTCAAGGCCGTGGTCGCGCCGCAGAACACGCTCGGCGAGCGCAACGTCGTGCTCTACCCGCCATGGAAGCCGGGCGACCGGCGCATCGCGCCGGGAGCGGTGATCCCGCTGGAGCGCACCGACCTGCCGGTGGAGATCGACGACGCGCTCGACGCGTTCACCAAGCTGACCGAGGCGCTCGACTCCCGCAAGCTGGGCGGCGTCGCGGGCGACCTCGCCGACGGCGTCAGAGGACGCGGGAAGACCATCGGCGACGCCATCAGCAGCACCTCCGAGCTGACCGGCGTGCTCGCAGCGCAGGACCAGCGGCTGGTCGAGCTGGCCAAGGGACTCAACGAGCTGGCCACCAGCCTCAACGAGCGCGAGCGTCAGGTGACGGGCGCCATCGACGCCTTCTCCGAGGCGAGCGCGCTGCTGGCCGAGGAGCGGCGGCGGCTGCGCGGGTTCGTCACGTCCATGGCGGGGTTCGTGCGGCGCGGCGACGTGATCATCGAGCAGTACGCGGAACGCCTGCCCCAGGCCACCACGACGCTGGCCGAGCTGGTGCTGACGGTCCGGGCCAACAGCGCGTCCATCGCGCGAGCGGTCAAGGGCGCGGCGGACTTCTCCGACGTGCTCATCGACTCCTGGGACCGCGAACAGCACGTGCTGCAGATCCGCGTCGTCCTCAACGCGATGACCAGGGCGTGGCTGCGGCCGCTGTTCGACTCGCTGAACCTGGGCGAGGTGCCGTGCCTGCCCGCCGGCCTGAGCAACTGCCCCTTCGAGCGCAGGGGAGGCGGCCGATGAGGCGCGTCCTGGCCCTGATCCTCGTGGCGGCGGTGACGGCGGCCTGCTCGCTGCGCACGCTCGGCGCCACCACCGGCGACCTCACCCTGTACGCGGTCTTCGACGACGTGCAGAGCCTGGTCTCCGGGCACAGCGTGCAGATCGCCGACGTACGCGTCGGGTCGGTCACCGACGTGCGCCTGGAGGGCTACCGGGCCAAGGTCGCCATGTCCGTCCAGTCGGCCCACCGGGTGCCCGCGGGCAGCACCGCGACCGTGGCCAAGACCTCCGTGCTGGGCGAGAACTACGTCCTGCTCACCCCGCCGCCCGGCAAGGACCTGGCCACGGGGCCGTACATGAAGGACGGCGCCACCATCACCGAGACCTCGGTCGAGCCGGACATCGAGCAGGTCACCGCCAGGGCGGGGCCGCTCATCGAGGCGCTCGGCGCGCAGGACGTCAACGCCGTGCTGGACGCCGCGTCCACCGCCTTCGCCGGGCAGGGCGACGAGGTCAACCGGCTGATCAGGCAGACCGCCGAGGTCACCGACGCCTACGCGGCCGCCAGGAAGGACCTCGCCACCTCCATCGACGCCCTGGCGAAGCTCGGCGACGACCTGGCCGAGGGCAGCGGCGAGCTGGACCGGCTGCCCGGCACGCTGGCCGCCGCCACCGACCGGCTCGCCCACGGCCGCAGGCACGTCAAGAAGGCCGTGGTCGCCCTGACCAGGTTGGCCGAGCAGGCCAACCTCACCGTCTATCCGCGGCATGCCGCCCGGCTGCGGACGCTGCTGCGCGAGCTGGAGGCCATCTCCACGGCCATGCAGCGCGGCAGGCAGGACCTGAAGGGGCTGGTGGCCAGGTTGCAGAAGTTCATCGACGCGCCGCCGATCACCGTCAACGGGCAGGTGCTCACGTACGTGTGGCTGCGCGGCGTGCTGCTGCCCGAGCCGGGCAGGCCCGTACGCGACACCGTGGACGCCGTCCGCCGGCTGCTGGAGCCGCCGCGATGAGGAACCGGGTCACGCTCAACCTCGGGTTCTTCGTGGCGCTCGGGGTCGTCATGACGGTGTGGGCGTTCACCACGATCATCCGGCTGGACGCCGTCGAGCGGCCTTACCGGGTGTCGGCCGAGTTCGCCTCCTCCCCCGGGCTGATCCGCGGGTTCGACGTCGCCTACCTGGGCGTACGCGTCGGGAAGATCGGCGACGTGCGGCTCGCGCCCGGGAAGATCGTGGTCGGGCTGGACATCGACAGGGAGATCAGGCTGCCGAAGGGCGTCACCGCCGAGGTGCGGCGCCGCTCCGCCGTCGGGGAGCCGTACGTCGAGCTGTCGCCGCCCGCCACCGGCGTCACCGGCGCCAGGCTCGCCGCCGGCGACACGATCCCGCTGGCCAGGACCGCCGTGCCGCTCGACTACAAGAAGCTGTTCGAGGGCGTCGGCAAGCTGCTGAACGCGGTGCCGCCCGAGGACGCCGAGACCATCGTGCACGAGCTGGCCGTCGCGCTCGACGGGCGGGCGCCCGCCATCAGGCGCATCATCGACGACGCCCACGCCCTGACCGGCACGCTGGCCGACAACGCCGACGTGCTGGACGACCTGTCGGTGCAGCTCACCCGGCTCACCCACACGCTGGCCGGCAAGCGGGGCGAGCTGGCCTCCGGCATCACCGACCTGAGCACGGTGACCGCGACGCTGCGGGCCTCACGCAAGGACCTGAACGCCATCCTCGACCGGGGCCCTGGCGTGTTCGGGCAGCTCGACGCGGCCGTACGAGCCTCGCGGCCCGGGTTCTCCTGCCTGCTGACCGCCGCCGGGCTGCCGCACCGGCCCGCCTTCTCCGCCGCCACCGAGCGGAACGTGCACCACCTGCTGAGCATCGTGCCGACCGCGCTCAGCCTCGCCGACGACATCAGCGACCGGCGCGGCGACACCGTGTACGGGCGGGCGGAGTTCCTGTTCAGCGTCCCCGGCGGGCCGACGCCGGCCGAGGAGTACGCGGGCCCGCTCGGGCCGCCCACCGTGCCCAAGCTGCGCGCCTGCCCCGACCGTGACCCCGAGCCGCGCCCCGGCCGCTCCGGCGACCGGTACCGCGAGGTCGCCGACCCGGAGCCGTCCCTTCCTCCCTCGCCCCCGGACACCCCGAGACCCGATCGGGGCAAGACCCCCGCACGCACCTCGGACCCCGTCGCCGCCCCCACCGGCGGCCCCGGGACATCCGACCCCCTGGACAACGCCCCGCTGATCGTCGCGATCATGCTCGCCGTGCTGGCGGGCGGCGGCGTCGTGGGCTGGACCACCGCGGGCCGCGCCGCCCGCCGCCGATGAGGAGCCCCCATGACCACCCGCCACCCGGCCGCCACCCAGGACGACCTGCCCCTCGCTCCCACCGACCCCGTTTCCGAGCCCCCCGAGATCACCGCTGAGCCCGTCTCAGAAGCGGCACCCGAGCCCGCCGCTGAGCCCGCTCCCGCCTCCGCCGCTGAGCCCGCCGGCTCGGCCGAGCCGACCTCCACCCGTACCGACTCCCCCGCCGAACCGGAGGCCGCCGCCGAGGCGGCCCCCTCGCCCGAACCACCCGGCACGACCGGGCGGGACGCGCGTTCGAGGGGTGGGTTCACGCGGGCCAAGCTGCTCGGGGCGCTGGGCGCGATGCTGGTGGTCGCCGTCGCGGCCACCGCCGTGCTGCAGTGGGTCTCGGCGGCCCGCGCCCAGGAGGCCACGGCCCGGCTGGAGGCCGAGCGGGCGCTGCGGGTGGAGGTGTCGGGCGCGGCGGGCGCGTTCAGCCGGGCCCTGCTCAGCTACGACTACCAGAACCTGCAGACCACCCGGGCCACGCTGGCCGCCCAGGCGACGGGCGACTTCCTCGCGACGTACGACGCGGCGTTCGGCGGCGCGATGGCCCAGGTCATCGTCAAGCTCAAGGCCACCTCCCAGGCGACCGTGCGCGAGGTCTACCTGGCCGGCGTGGACGAGGCCACCGCCCACGCCATCGTGGTCGTCGACCAGCAGGTCAACACCTCGGAGGCGATCCGTTCCGTCAAGGACTCGCACCTCAAGATCAGCCTGGTGAAGGAGAAGGGCACCTGGAAGATCAACGAGGTGACGGTGCTGGGCGCGGCGTCGGAGGACCAGTACGACCTGGACGGCAAGCCCGCCAAGGAGTGATCAGCGGCGCGTGGGCGTGGGGTCGAGGAACACCTGCTCGACCTCGGGGAACCGATCCCGCAACCGCCGATCCACCTCGTCACAGGTGATCTCCAGACCGGCGGCACTGGCCTCGTCCCGGAAATCGATCTTTGCGGCGACCAGCACCGCGCCAGGCCCGATCACCATCGTCAGCAGCTCCACCACGTCGGCCACCTCGGGCTGCTCCAGCAGCACCGCCCTGATGCCGGCCTCCATGCCCTCGGGCACGGCCTGGCCTATGAGCAGCGACAGGTTCGAGCCGATCAGGATGAGCGCCGCCACCAGCAGGAGCAGGCCGATGATCACGGAGGCGACGCCGTCCCAGAGCGCCGAGCCGGTGAGCTGCGAGGCGAGCAGCCCGCCCGCGGCGATCAGCAGGCCCACGAGCGCGGCGGCGTCCTCGAACAGCACGGCCTTCAGCGCCGTGTCCGACGTCACCCGCACCAGCCGGAGCGGGTTGACCTCGTGCCGCCTGGCCTCGCGCCGCAGCTGCGACAGCGCCTTGAGGAACGAGACGCCCTCGATCACGAACGCGGCGGCCAGCACGACGTACGACGGGGTGAGGTTCGACAGCTCCTCGCCGTGGCTGATCTCATGCAGGCCGTGCGTGATGGAGAACCCGGCGCCGCCCACCAGCGTCGCCACCGCCGCCATCATCGCCCAGACGAAGCCCGACTTGCCGTGGCCGAACGGATGCCGCCGGTCGGCCGGCCTGCCCGACCGGCGCACGGCCACCAGCAGCAGCAGCTCGGTCACGGTGTCGGCGGCGGAGTGCGCCGCCTCCGACAGCATGGCCGCCGAGCCGCCGATCAGCCCGGCGATGAGCTTGGCCAGGGCGATGGCGAGATTGGCGGCGCCGGCCACGAGCACCGTCCCCAGGCTCTCTCCCGACTTCCCGCCCATAGCGTTCCACCTTACGTGCGCTAGATTGGGGATCATGCGCGAGCCCCGGTGGCTGTCCCCGGCCGAACAGCGTGCGTGGCGCACGCACCTGGCGGTGCACAAGCTGCTGATGCACCGGCTCGATCGCGAGCTGCACGCGCACTCGCTCTCGCTCAACGACTACGAGATCCTCGTCAACCTGTCCGAGAGCCCGGGGCGCCGCATGCGCATGAGCGAGCTGGCCGACGTCACCATCCAGTCGCGCAGCCGGCTGTCGCACCAGATCTCCCGCATGGAGGCCAAGGGGCTGGTGACCAGGGAAGACTGCCGTGACGACCGGCGGGGCACCTACGCCGTGCTGACCGACGAGGGCTGGGAGACGATCCAGCGGGTGGCGCCGTACCACGTGGGCGGCGTGCGCGAGCACTTCGTCGACCGGCTCACCGACGACCAGCTGGAGGCGATCGAGGCGGCGTACGCGCCGATCGTCGAGCACCTGAAGAAGCTGCGCTGACACCCAACCGATATGCGTGAGGAGCCACGCGCCCTCCCGCCGATCGCTAGCATCCGGTCATGCTCAGAAAGCTACTGATCGTGGCGGTCCTCGCGCTGGCGACGGCGTGCTCGTCAGGCGGCGGGGGGCCAGAGCTGCCGGCCGGGTCCGACGTGATGAAGAAGGCCGTCGACGCCATGAAGACCGTCAAGTCGGCCAGCTTCTCCATCGCCACCGAGGGCAAGCCGGACGTGCCGCTGAAGAAGGCCGACGGCCGGCTCACGGCCGAGGGCGACGCCGACGGCACGATCACGCTCGAAGCGCTGGGCAACCTCCTCGAGGTCACCTTCGCCGTCGTGGGCGACACCGTGCACTTCAAGGGCGCCACCGGCGGGTTCCAGAAGATGACGCGGCAGCAGCTGGCGCAGATCTACGACCCTTCGGTCATCCTCGAGCCCACCAAGGGCGTCGCGCAGCTGCTCGCCTCCGGCACCGACCCCAAGGTCGAGGCCGTCGAGAACGGCTCCTACCGGGTCGCCACCACCTTCCCCGCGAACGTCGTGGGCCAGATCGTCCCCGGCGTCACGCAGGGCGTCAACGGCAAGATCTGGATCGACCAGGCCAGCAGCCGGCTCACCAAGGCCAGCCTGCCGTTGCAGGGCGGCACGGTGACGGTGTCGTTCAGCGACTACGACGCGCCGGTCACGATCAAGCCGCCCGCGGAGTGACGCACGTGCGACGGGACGTGACGCGGCCCTGTGAGGCGGCCCTGTGAGGCGGCCCTGTGAGGCGGATTCGATGAGGCGGATTCGATGAGGCGGATTCGATGAGGCGCGCCCGCCGGGTGGTGCTCGGCGCGGGCGGCGCGGTGGTGCTGCTTGCGGCGCTGGACGCGTACGTCGTGGTGACCGTCCTGGTCGCCATCGCCGGCGACGTCGGCATCCCGCTCAACCACCTCGAACGCGCCACCCCGATCGTGACGGGCTTCCTGCTGGGGTACGTCGCCGCGATGCCCCTGCTCGGACGGCTCTCCGACCGCTACGGCCGCCGCCCCCTCATCCACGCCTGCCTGGCCGCCTTCGCCCTCGGCTCCGTGCTGACGGCGTTGGCGAGCGGCGAGATCATGGTGGTGACCGGCCGCACGGTGCAGGGCGTGGCAGGCGGCGCCCTGCTGCCCATCACCATGGCCCTGATCGGCGACCTGTGGGACGAACACGAACGCCCGGTGGCCCTCGGCGCGGTGGGCGCCGCCCAGGAGCTGGGCAGCGCCCTCGGCCCGCTGTACGGCGGCCTCCTGGCCGGCATCCCCAGCACGGTGGTGGCGGGCCTGGAACTGGGCGGCTGGCACGCCATCTTCTGGATCAACGTCCCCCTGGCCGCCCTAGCCGCACTCGCGATCCATGTCACCCTCCCACCCGGCCCGACCAGGACCGTCAAGGGCAGCGCCAACACGAACGAACCCATCCGTACACCCCCACCCAGCGCGGCCGTAGAAGCCGCCGCGCACGCGCGCCCCGAGTCCTCCGAAGCCCCCGCGCCCGCTGCCGGCGCGCGCCCCTCCACCACTCCCGGAGGCGCCACTCCCGGAGGCGCCGCGCCCGTTGGCGTCGCCACGGGTGGGCGGGTGGATCTTGTGGGTGGGGGGTTGCTGGCGTTGGCGTTGGCGCTGCTCGTGATCGGGCTTTACAACCCCGATCCGGCGGCCGCCGTCCTGCCGCCCTGGGGCGTTCCGTTGATCGTGGCGAGTGTCGTGATCGGAGCCGGGTTCGTGTGGTGGGAGGTGCGGTCGCCGGTGCGGCTGATCGATCTCACCGGCGCCCGTAAGGGGCCCCTGCTGGCCACCCTCGGGGTCAGTTTTCTGGCGGGGGCGGCGTTGCTCGTCACCATGGTGTTCGTGCCGATCACCGCCCAGACCCTGCTGGGCACCGATGAGCTGGGCGCGTCGCTGGTGCTGGCGAGGTTCCTGGCGGCGCTGACGGTGGCCGCGTTCCTCGGCGGGCTGCTGGCCCGCAGGCTGGGCGACCGGGTGGTGGCGATAGCCGGCATGATCCCGGCGGCGGCGGGGTACGCGCTGATGAGCCGCTGGCCGCTCGACCTGGCCGGCGCGGGCCTGACGGTCGATCTCACGCTGGCACTGGCCGGGCTGGGGCTGGGCCTGGTGATCGCCCCGGTGTCGTCGGCGGTGCTCAGGGTGAGCCGCCCCGACCAGCACGGCGTGGCGTCGGCCGCGGTCGTGGTGGCGCGGATGATGGGCATGCTGGTCGGCATCGCGGCCGTCTCGGCGTGGGGTTTCTACCGGTTCCAGTCGCTGACGGCCCACCTCGACACGCCGCTGCCGTTCGGCGTGGACGCGGCGACGTACCAGCGGCAACTGGCCGAGTACACCGAGCTGGTGCGGGCGGCGCTGCACACCGAGTACACCGAGATGTTCCTAGTCACGGCGTTCATCTGCCTGCTGGGGGCGGCGGTCGCCGTCCGCATGCCGGCCCGCCGCTAGGGGCGGCCCCCACGAAGAGGGCCGCCCCAGGCGAGGGGGTCAGGGCGACAGGCGGTGCAGGTCGCGGGGGAACGCGGTGACCTGCCGGACGTTGGCGGCGCCCGTCAGGCGGGCGGTCCAGCGTTCGAGCCCGAGGGCGAACCCGCCGTGCGGCGGCATCCCGTACCGGAACGCCTGGAGATACCCCTCGTACGGGCCGGTCCCCTCGCCCTGGGCGGCCAGCGCGCGGACGTAGTCGTCGTAGCGGTGCAGCCGCTGTCCGCCCGTCACCAGTTCGAGCCCGCGGAAGAGCAGGTCGAACCCGTTGGAGCAGCCGGGCCGCGCGGGGTCGGGATGGGTGTAGAAGGGCCGCTTGGACATCGGGTAGCCGGTGACGAACAGGAACTCCGACCCGTGCTCCCGCTCGGCCCACTCCGACAGCCACCGTTCCTGCGCGGGCGACAGGTCGGGCTCGGAGGAGGAGGTGAGCCGCTGCGCCTCGGTGAAGTGCACGGAGGGGATCTCCGCGGGCACCTCGGGCACCCGTACGCCGAGCAGCGAAAGGGCCTGCGGTGCCCGCCGGCGTACGGACTCCAGCATGCCCGCCACCACCTCCCGCAGCACCGCCATCACGTCCCGGTGGTCGCGGACGAAGCCGAGCTCGGCGTCCAGGCTGGTGTACTGGGCGAGGTGCCGTACGGTGTCGTGCGGCTCGGCACGGAAGACGGGCCCGACCTCGTAGACCCGCTCGAACACCCCGACCATCGCCTGCTTGTAGAACTGCGGCGACTGGGCGAGGTAGGCGGGCCGCCCGAAGTAGTCGATGGCGAAGACGTTCGCCCCGGACTCGGTGGCCGAGCCGACGATCTTCGGGGTGTGGATCTCGGTGAACCCGAGCCGGTCGAGCGTCTCCCTGAACCCGGCCACGCCGGCCGCCGCGATCTCCAGCGGCGCCCGCAGCAGCGGGTGCCGCAGCGCGACGGGCGCGTGGTCGAGCACGGTCGGCAGCCCCGCACCGACCACGGGCCGATAGAGGTCGAACGGCGGCGCCGTGCCCGGCTCGGCCAGCACCTCGATCGAGGGCGAGACCAGCTCGTGGCCGCCGGGGGCCTGCGGGTTCGCGGCCACCGTGCCGGTGACCGCGACCACGCTCTCCTCGGGCGGCAGAACGGCTTCCGAGCCGGTGACCGCCTGGGCGAGCCCGGCGCGGTCGCGTACGACGAGGAAGGAAACGGACTTCAGCTGCCGGCGGCGATGGGCCCAGCCGGCGATCGTCACTCGTTGTCCCGCGTGCTCGGCGAGCTCCGCGGAGAGAATACGAGAGATCATCACAACTCCTGCGAGACGTGTATGACCCCTTGGGAGTGCGGGGGAGAAGGGAGCTCCCGGTGCCACCGCACTTTCGCCGCCCCCGCGAAGGGGGCGGCCTCGAAACGACCCGATGACGGGGGTCAGGCCGGCGGGGCATTTCCTCCCCGCACTCGGGAGTGTCTTCACCGGCGGGTCACGGCGCCGCCTTCGCAGCTACCGGCGGCTCTCTGAGGCCGTGATGCCCGCGGTTACTCGTCTCCGTCAGCGCGTTGCCGCAGACCTTATCACTTGTCCTTCTTGGCGCGCTTCTCCCTGATCTTCATCGTCACCTCGATCGGCGAGCCCGCGAAGCCGAACTCCTCGCGGATGCGCCGCTCGATGAAGCGGCGGTAGGTGTCCTCCAGCCAGCCGGAGGTGAACAGCACGAACTTGGGCGGCTCGACCGACGCCTGCGTGGCGAAGAGGATCTTCGGCTGCTTGCCGCCGCGCACCGGCGGCGGGGTCTCGTGCACCAGCTCGGTGAGGAACGCGTTGAGCCGGGCCGTCGGCACCCGCGTGGACCACGAGTCGAGCGCCTTCTCCAGGGCGGGCACGAGCCGGTCGAGGTGGCGCCCGGTCCTGGCGGAGATGTTGACGCGCAGCGCCCACGGGGTGCGGACGAGCTGGCGGTCGATCTCCCTCTCGAGGTAGTAGCGCCGGTCCTCGTCGAGCAGGTCCCACTTGTTGAAGGCGACCACCATGGCCCGGCCCGACTCGATGACCAGGCCGATGATGCGGAGGTCCTGCTCGGTGAGGGGCTGGCTGGCATCGATGAGCACGACCGCGACCTCGCTGCGCTCAAGGGCGGCGCGGGTGCGCATGGCGGCGTAGAAGTCGGCGCCCTGCAGCTCACGGTCGCGCCGGCGGATGCCGGCGGTGTCGACGAAGCGCCAGGTGCGCCCGCCCAGCTCGATCAGCTCGTCGACGGGGTCGCGGGTGGTGCCGGCCATCGGGTCGACGAGCACGCGCTCCTCCCCCGCCAGCTTGTTGAGCAGCGAGGACTTGCCGACGTTGGGCTTGCCGAGCAGCGCGACGCGGGCGGGCCCGCGCTCGGCCTCGAACGTGAGGCGCGGCGTCTCGGGCAGCGCGTCGAGCACGACGTCGAGCAGGTCGCCGCTGGAGCGCCCGTGCAGCGCGGAGACGGGGTAGGGCTCGCCGAGCCCGAGCGACCACAGCGCGGCGGCCTCCAGCTCGAGCTGCTGGTTGTCGACCTTGTTGGCGGCCAGCACGACCGGTTTGCCCGACTGGCGCAGCACGGAGCCGACGATCTCGTCGGCGTCGGTGGCGCCCACGGTGGCGTCGACCACGAACACGATGACGTCGGCCAGCTCGACGGCGACCTGCGCCTGCTCGGCGATGCGCAGGTTCATGCCCGTGGCGTCGGGGTCCCAGCCGCCGGTGTCGACGACGGTGAAGCGGCGGCCACGCCAGTTGGCGTCGTAGGTGACGCGGTCGCGGGTCACGCCCGGCACGTCTTCGACGACCGCCTCACGGCGGCCGATGATGCGGTTGACCAGCGTGGACTTGCCGACGTTGGGCCGGCCCACGATGGCGACGACCGGAAGCGGCGTGGCGTCTTCGTGCTCGCCGATCTCAAGCTCGTCGAGGTCGGCCTCGACCCAATCCCCCGTTGTCACGATTTTTCGTCCTTTGTGAGTCCCGCACCGGACTTCGGGTCAGGTGCGCTCTTTGACCAGTCTCAACACCTCCGCGATGACCTCGTCCAAGGTCAGCGCGGTGGTGTCGAGCTCGATGGCGCCATCCGCCATCGAGAGCGGGTCTGTCTTACGTGTCGAGTCAAGAGTGTCACGCCTGGCCAGGGCCTCGCGCTGCGCCTCCACCGTCGAGCCCGCCACCTCGGCGCTGCGCCGCAGCGCACGGGCCTCGGGGCTGGCCGTCAGGTAGACCTTGACGGTGGCGTCGGGGCAGACGACCGTGCCGATGTCGCGGCCCTCGACCACGATGTCACCGGCGCCGACGATCTCGCGCTGGAGCGCCACCAGGCGGGCGCGCACCTCGGGGACGGCCGCCACGGCCGACACCGCGCCGGTCACCTCGGCCTCCCTGATCGGCCCCGCCACGTCGACGCCGTCGACGTGGATGGTGGGACCGTCGGGGTCGGTGCCGGAGACGACGGCCGGCTCGCCGCAGCGGGCCGCGATCGCGGCCGGATCGGCGAGATCGACGCCCTGGCGCAGCATCCACCAGGTCATCGCGCGGTACATCGCCCCGGTGTCCAGGTAGCGCAGGCCCAGCGCGCGGGCGACCCCGCGCGACACGCTCGACTTACCCGACCCCGAAGGGCCGTCCATCGCGACGACCAGACCGGTCACGGCCTCTCCCTCTTCACGTTTCAGCTTGCCTCGAAGAGGCTACCGCCTCCGGCTCAGTCGGCGATCCAGCTTGCGTGAAAGCCGAGCGGCACGCGGGCGGGCAGATGCACGGTGGCGAGGGGCTCGCCGGTGAAGTCCTGGGCGGACAGGATCACCAGGTCGCCCGCGCCCCGCTCGGGGTTGTTGACGTAGGAGAGCACGTATCCGTCGTCCTCGCCCTCCCCCGCGGGGACGAAGACCGGCTCGCCCGCGAACGCCTCGCGGCCCATCCGCCGCGTCTCCTGCGTGCCGCGCTCCAGGTCGTGCTTGATCAGCGTGTTGTCGAACGCCGTGTCGGGCATGTCCTCCAGATCGTTGCCGCCGGGGTAGAACCGCTCCTCCATGTCGAGGGTGGCGGCGGTGTAGCCGTAGCGGTACGGCCGGCCGGTGCGGCGCTCATCCATGCGCGGGAACTCCTGCGCCCGGTCGTCGAGCCGGGTCTCGCTCACACGCCCTGTGCGCAGGTCGATGCGCCAGCGGCCGAGCGTGGGCGTGCCGCCTAGGTCGAGCCGGGAGTCGAGGAAGCGCTTGGGGTAGCGGACGACGTCCACGACCACCTCCTCGCCCTCCTCGTACGCGTTGAGCGTGTGGAACACCCAGCACGGCGCCACCTCGAACCAGCGCACCTCGCCGGTCGCGCGCGACAGGAGCCCGAGCCGCGCGCCGTGGTCCTCGTTCCAGGCGACGGGCAGCGGCGAGCCCTTCTCGGCGTGCGGCATGCTGAACGTCACCGGCAGGTCGTAGATCACCACGAACCGCTCGGTGAGCGCGAAGTCGTGCATCATGGGCGCGTCGGGGACCGGGATCTTCCTGACCTCCGTCACCACGCCCTTGTCGTCGATGACGATGTGCTGGTGGTGGTCCCAGCCGAAGAAGTACGCCATCGCGTGCAGCTCGCCGGTGAACGGGTCGAGGTGGGCGTGGCCGGTGTAGCCGCCGGGCAGCCCGCCGCCGAAGTCGCACGGCCCGATCGTGTCGAGCTCGTAGCTCAGCTCGTACGGCCGCGCGCCCCCCTCCTGCGTCGCGAACGTGCGCCCGGCCAGCCCGATCACATGGGTGTTGGGCGCGAAGTCGAGGCCGGAGTGCACCGGCCCCGGCCGCGGTTCCTCGCCGAGCCGCCGCGCGACGGAGGCGCTGCGCACCCACCGGTTGCGGTACCACTCGGCGCGGCCGTCGCGCAGCCGCACCCCGTGCACCATGCCCTCGCCGATGAGCAGGTGGGCGGCGCCGGGGTCGTCGAGGCCGAGCGGGTTGGGCCCGTTGCGCAGGAAGCGGCCGTTCAGCTCGGCCGGGATGCGGCCGGTGACCTCAAGGTCGAAGGCGGTGATCTCCTCGGTGACCGGGGCGAAGCCGCCGGTGAACGGCGTGGTGCTCATCATGCTCTCCCTCTCGTCTCAGGAACGGCGGCCGTGGGCCGGCAGGAACCGGGTGAGCACCGAGGTGCACAGCAGCCGGTAGCGCGGCGACGCATCGGCCTCCTCGAAATAGCTCATGATCTCCAGGCTCACGGCGCCGTGGACGGCCATCCACAGCAGGTCCGCGATCTCGGCCGCCGCGCCCCCGGTCAGCTCCCCCGCCTCCAGGCACGCGGCCACGGACGCCACGAGCAGGCCGAAGGTGTGCTTGGCCGTCCGCGTCGCCTCTTCCTCCGCCCTGAAGCCCGGCAGGGCGCCCAGGAACATGACGCGGTAGTAGTCGGGCTCGGCCAGCGCGTACGCCCGGTACGCGCCCAGCACGCCCATCAGCCGGTCGAGCGGGCCCTCCTCGTGGGGCACCGCCAGCAGCCGCTGTTCGAGCCGGGCGAAGCCCTCCAGCCAGAGGGCCTCGCTGAGGCCGTCCTTGCCGCCGAAGAGCGTGTAGATGACCTTCGTGGAGCAGCCGGCCTCGGCCGCGATGCGCCGGACGGTCAGCGCCGCCGGCCCTTCGCTGATGAGCAGGAGCTTGGCCGCGTCGAGGACGGCCGCCCTGACGGCGCTCTGCCCTTCGCGCTGGGCCTGCTGGTACGGAGTACTCACGGTAACGCCGTTTCTTGTTGGTAACACTGTTACCGATCTTTCTACCCGCTCGTCCGCGGCCTGTCAACGACTAAGCGAGGGCGTGCAGGTAAGTGCGAAGGGTGTGGAGAGCGAACCGCGTGTCACGGTCGTCGTGGCCAGCAGGGACAGGGTGCGGACACTGACCCGTACACTGCCGCTGCACCCGCGCCCGGTCATCCTGGTGGACAACGGCTCCGGCGACGGCACCGCCGGCTTCGTCCGCCGCCACTTCCCCGACGTCCACGTGGTCGAGGCGGGCAGGAACCTGGGCGCCCCCGGCCGCAACCTCGGCGTCGAGCTGGCCAGGACGCCCTACGTGGCCTTCGCCGACGACGACTCCTGGTGGGCGCCTAAGGCACTGGAACGGGCGGCCGACGTGCTGGACGCCCATCCCCGCCTCGCCGCGCTGGGCGCGCGCGTGCTGGTCGGCCCCGACGAGCGGCTGGACACGGTGTCGGAGCGCATGCGCGACTCGCCGCTCGGCACCGAGCCCGACCTGCCGGGGCCGAGCGTGCTGGGGTTCCTGGCGTGCGGGGTGGTGGTGCGCAGGGACGCGTTCCTGGAGGCGGGCGGCTTCGACGACGTGGTCTTCTTCTTCGGCGAGGAGGAACGGCTGGCGCTGGATCTGGCGGCGCTGGGGTGGGGGCTGGCGTACGTGGACGACGTCGTGGCCCACCACCACCCCTCGCCCGCCCGCGACCCCGAGGGCCGCCGCGCCCTGGCCGTCAGGAACGCGCTGCTGACGGCCGTGCTGCGACGCCCCTGGCCGGTGGTGGCGCGGCGGGTGTTCGACGCGCTGCGCGGCGGCCGGGCGGGCCGGAGCGGTCTCCGTACGGCGCTGCCCCGGCTCCCCGCGGCCCTTTCAGAACGCCGCCGCCTCCCGCCAGCGGTGGAACGGAACCGACGCTTGCTGGAGAGTCGTTACATATTGTGATTGATGGGCATCAGAGGGTCATGACAACAGCACCTAACCCGATCGACCTGCAGAAGCACCTGAGCGGGGTCGACTACCCGGCCAGCAAGCAGGACCTGATCAAGGCCGCTCGCGAGCACAACGCGAGCAACGACATAGTCAAGGCTCTCGAAGCCATGCCGGACCGCGAGTACGACGGCCCGAACGCCGTCAGCCAGGCGATCACCAAGCGCTGATCGCCGGAACGCGCCGGGCGGGCCCCCTCACGGGGACCCGCCCGGCGTGCGTCCATGAACAGCCCGCCCGGGTGGCGGGCGAGACGGGTCTCAGGGGACCTGCCAGCCGCGTTCGTGCAGAGCCCGGGTGAGGGCGGCGGCGGCGCCGGGCTCCACGGACAGCTCCGCGATGCCCAGCGGCAGGCCGGGAGCGTGCTCCAGGCGGACGTCCTCGACGTTGACCCCGACCTCGTCGCACGCCTGGAACAGGCGGGCGAGCTGACCGGGACGGTCGCCGATGACCACCTGCACCACGGCGTAGGAGGAGGCGGGGCCGCCGTGCTTGCCGGGGATGCGGTCGTGGCCCACGACGCCGCGCTTGAGCAGCTGGGTGATCTCGTTGGTCGCGGTGCCGTCGCCGTCGGCCAGGGCCCGCAGCGCGTTCGCCGCGTCGGCCAGGTCGTTGGCCACCGCCTCCAGCACCTCGGCGACCGGCGTCGCGTTGCCGGACAGGATGCCCAGCCACAGCCCGGGATCGCTGCCCGCGATGCGCGTGACGTCGCGGATGCCCTGACCGGCCAGCCCGAGCGCGACGTCGGTGGCGTCGGCCAGCCGGGCCGCCACCGCCGAGGCCGCCACGTGGGGCGCGTGGGAGACGACCGCGACCGCACGGTCATGGTCGATGGCGCTGACCTCGACCGCGTTGGCCCCGCACAGCTCGATCAGCCGCAGCACCGCCGCCTTCGCCTCGGGATCGGCCTCCTCGGTGGGGCACAGCGCCCACGGCCGGCCCAGGAACAGGTCGTCCCTGGCCGCGCCAGGACCCGACTTCTCCCGCCCGGCGAGCGGGTGCGAGGCCACGTAGGAGGACAGGTCGCAGCCGAGCTGCATGGCCCGGTGGATGGGCTCGCCCTTGACGCTCGCCACGTCGGTGTAGAAGCGGGCCGCGCCGAGGCGCTGCAGCTCCAGCAGCTCGGTCGCCACGTGCGCGGGCGGCACCGCGATGACCGCGAGGTCGGCCCGCTCCGCGTCGGCGCCCGGCCGCCACTCCTCGCCGGCGCCGAGCTCCCGTGCCAGTCGTACGGCCCCCTCGTCCTGGTCGGCGAGCAGCACCCGCACACCCCGCTTGCGCAGGGCCAGCGCCGCGGAGGTGCCGATGAGACCGGTGCCGACGACGAGCACGGTACGAAGATCCATGTCGATGTCCTGAATGGTCGGGCTGAACGGTTGAGAGGTGCCGCGCGGCCTGTATGCCTGCCGCGTCCTGCCTTACGGCGAATCTACTGGGCGATGTCCTGCCGCAGCGCCACCGCACCCCGCAGATAGACGTGCTGCATCTCGGAACGCGGCCGGTCGGTCTCGATGTGGGCCATGAGGCGCACCACCCGCGGCAGCGCGCCGGGGACGTCGATCTCGGTGCAGCAGATCAGCGGCACATCGTGGAAGCCCAGCTTGCGCGCGGCCAGCGCGGGGAACTCGGCCGTCAGGTCGGGCGTCGCGGTGAACAGCACGCTGATCACGTCGTCGGGAGTCAGGTCGTTACGCTCCATGATCGTGCTGACCAGCTCGGTCGTGCCCGAGATGACCGCGTCACGGTCGTTGGCGTCGACCTGGATCGCCCCACGGATCGCCCGCACCATGTGCTTCGTTCCCTTCCATGGCCATAGAGCCCGTGCGGAAGGACCGCACGGGCTCCTGCGTCCGGCCAGATTACAGCTTCACGGCCGCGTACAGCTCGCCGACTTCCTTCAGCGAGAGCGCCCTGACGGTGCCCGGCTTCGTACGGCCCAGCTTCACCGGCCCGAACTCGATCCTGGCCAGGTCGATCACCCGGTGACCCGCCTCTTCCAGCATCCGCCTGACCACGTGCTTGCGGCCCTCGTGCAGCACCACCTCGACCAGCGCCTGCTGGCCGTGCTCCTGCACGATCGAGAACGCGTCGGCCCTGGCGATGCCGTCCTCCAGCTCGATGCCCTGCTTGAGGCGGCGGCCGAGGTCGCGCGGGATCGGCCCCGGCACCTTGGCCCAGTATTTCTTCTGCACGCCGTAGCTCGGGTGCGTCAGCCTGTTGGCCAGCTCGCCGTCGTTGGTGAGCAGCAGCAGGCCCTCGGTCTCGGTGTCGAGCCGCCCGACGTGGAACAACCTGGGCGCCAGCTCCTCGACGTAGTCGGCCAGGCACGGACGGCCCTGCGGGTCGTCCATGGTGGACACGACGCCGATCGGCTTGTTGAGCGCGTAGTAGACCAGGTCGGGGGCGGTCGGGATGCGCATGCCGTCGACGTGGATGACCTGCGTCGCCGGGTCGACCTTGGCACCGAACCTGCGGACCACCTGGCCGTTGACCGTGACCCGGCCCTCGCCGATCATCTCCTCGCACGCCCTGCGGCTCGCGACGCCCGCCTGGGCGAGCACCTTCTGCAGCCGCACGCCGTCGGGGACCTCGGTGGTGTCGCGCTCGTCGGTGTAGCCCTCGGGGTAGAAGTCGCGGTCGCGAAGCGGCTGCCTGGCCGCCTTGACGCGGTCACGCTGAGGGCTGCCGGGGCCCCTGCCGGACCCACTGCCGGACCCACTGCCGGGGCCGCTGCCGCGCCGTCCCCCGCCGACGGTCTGCACGTCGTCCCTGCGCCCGGT
Source organism: Nonomuraea sp. NPDC049421 (assembly GCF_040677005.1). Classification (NCBI taxonomy): domain Bacteria; kingdom Bacillati; phylum Actinomycetota; class Actinomycetes; order Streptosporangiales; family Streptosporangiaceae; genus Nonomuraea; species Nonomuraea sp. NPDC049421. The sequence goes on along the minus strand of NZ_JBFAQA010000001.1, from coordinate 718,169 downwards.
ACGCGCGCCAGGACGCCCGTTCCGCTCGAACCGCCCCCGCTCGGAACGCTCGCCACGCTCAGGACGACCGCCACGCTCGGGCCGGTCACGCCGGTCGCCGCGCTCCCCGCGCTCGAAGCGGTCGCCGCGCTCGGGACGGTCCTGCCGGCCGGAGCGCTGCGGCCGGGACTGGCGGTCGTCGCGTTCGGCCCGCTCGGGACGGTCGCTCCAGTCGCGCCGGGCCGGCCCGTCGTCGCCGTCACGCCGGCCGTAGCGGGCGCGCGTCGAGCTCACGGGCCTTGATCCGGCGTCCTCACGCCGCCCGCTCCGGCCCGCACGGAACGCACTGGCGCCCCGCTCGTCTCGCCGGTCGTCTCGCCGGTCGTCTCGCCGGTCGTCCGATCGGTCGGAACGGTAACCGCCCCGGCCCTCGTCACGGAAGCGCTCACCGCGCTCGTAACGGTCGCCGCCCCGGTCGAACCGGTCACCCCCGCCGAAGCGGTCGCCGCGTCCCCCGGCCCGGTCACCCCGGTCACCCCGGTCGCTCCGGTCGAAGCGGTCGCCGCGCCCTCCGGCGCGGTCGTCGCGGCGAAAGCGCTCCTGCCGGTCACCGCCACTGGACCGCCCACGGTCACCGCCGCCGAAACGGTCGCGGTCACCACCGCCGAACCGCCCACGGTCACCGCCGCTGGACCGCCCGCGGTCGCCGCCGCCGAAGCGGTCGCCGCTGTATCGCTGCCGGCGGTCGTCGCCGCCGGCGTACCTGTCATCACGCCTGTCATCGCGCCTGTCGCTGCGCCTGTCGTCGCGCGGGCCCTGACGACGGTCGCCGTCGCCGCGGTCGTACCGGGCGCGGGCGCCGCCCCGGTCGGCGCGCAGGGAGTCGCGGGACGGCCGGGCGCGGAAGTCGTCTCCGCCGCGGGCGTCGTCGTCGCGCCGGAAGTCGCCCCGGCCACCGCGGGCACCGCGGGAGTCCCCTCCACGCGTGCCGCCGCCACGGGTGTCACCGGAGCGGAAGGCGGGACGCCCGCCACGGCCGGAGCCGCCGGCACGTCCACGACCGCGTCCATCACCGGACGGGGTGCTACGCCTGTTGATCACTTTGTCGTCTCCTCGAGATTTTCCACGTCGTCGGGGAGGAAGGGGGCGAGCTCAGGCAGCTCGCTCAGATCCCGCAGTCCCAGACGTTCAAGGAAGTATGAGCTTGTCCGGTAGAGCACTGCCTGGCTCTCCGGGTCGGTGCCGGCCTCCTCGACCAGCCCCCTGGCGACGAGCGTCCGCATGACGCCGTCGCTGTTGACGCCGCGCACCGCGGCGACGCGGGCACGGCTCACCGGTTGCCGGTAGGCCACGACCGCGAGTGTCTCCAGCGCGGCCTGGGTCAGCCGCGTCTGCTGGCCGTCGCGTACGAACCGCTCGACCAGCGCCGCGCAGTCGGCACGCGTGTAAAAGCGCCAGCCGCCCGCGACTTCTCGCAAATCAAAACCCCGCCCGGCGGCGGTGTATTCCGCCGCCAGCGCGCGCAACGCAGCGGCCACCTGATGCGTCGGCCGCTCCAGCACCTGAGCCAGCGTCACCTCGGCGACGGGCTCATCAACCACCATCAGGATAGCCTCAAGCGCCGCCTCCAACGACGGCCCCTCCCCAGCGCCCCCGCCGCCACCGGCGTTCCCAGGCTCTTCACCCCCGCGAGCGGAGGCCGCCACAGCAGGCTTCTCGGCCTCGGTGGCATCCCGCCACCCGGCCCGCGGCACGCCCTCGCCCCCAGGACTCGCCCCGTCCCCCGCCTGGGGACGGACCCCATCCGCCGAGGGAGCCGCCGGCGCCTCGGGCTCGTCCGGGGCCTCCGGCTCCCCTGCGGCCGCGTCCGTCTCCGCCGGCTCGGCGTGTGGCGGTGCGTCGTCGACGGGCCCAGGGCCGGCCGGGTCGCCGGGCTCGGTGGCGTCGGTGCCTTCCACGCTGGGGGCGCCCGGCTGGACCAGGGAGCCCGGGAGGGTCATCCACGCGGGCAGGGGCGGGTCGGAGTCGGGTGAGCGGCGTGGGTTGGGGAGCGGGTTGTCGTCAGTCATCAGTGCGTTTCTCCGCCGGTTCCTCGTAGTCGTCCCCCACCGCGACGTCGCCGTCGTCGGTGCCCGTCCAGGTCACGTGCAGCTCCCCCAGCGGCTCGACCTGGTCGAACGTGACCGCCGACTCGCGGAAGAGCTCAAGCACGGCCAGGAAGCGCGCGATCACCTCGATCGTGCCCTCGCAGTCGGCGGTGAGGGCGCGGAAGGTGGCCCGCCGCATCCGGCGCAGGTGCATGACCAGGATGGCGGCCTGCTCCTTGACGCTGGCGAGCGGCTGGTAGATGTGACCGACGCTCACGGTGGGCGGCAGCTTGGGGGTGAACGCCTTGGCCGCGATGCGGGCGAGCTGCTCGGGCCCGATGCCGAGGATCAGCTCGGGCAGCAGGTTGGCGAACTGCTCCTCCATCGGCACCGTACGCGGAAAGCGCAGCGCCTCCTCGGCCATCCGCCCGGCGAAGACCTTGGCCACTTCCTTGTACGCCTTGTACTGCAGCAGCCGCGCGAACAGCAGGTCTCTGGCCTCGAGCAGCGCCAGGTCCTCTTCGTCCTCGACCTCGCCCGACGGCAGCAGCCTGGCCGCCTTGAGGTCGAGCAGGGTCGCCGCGACCAGCAGGAAGTGGCTGGTCTGGTCGAGGTCCCACTCGGGCCCCCGCGACTTGATGTACGCGATGAACTCGTCGGTGACCTTGGAGAGCGAGACCTCGGTGATGTCGAGCTTGTGCTTGGCGATGAGGCCGAGGAGCAGGTCGAAGGGGCCCTCGAAGACGTCCAGATGAACCTGGAAGCCCTGGGTCTCGGTCTGCTCTGCGGTCACCTGGCCATTGTGGCAGGCGCGGGCCAGCGCGAGAGCACCTCGCGGGCCAGCTCACGGTAGGCGTTGGCGCCGAGCGACGACGGGTCGAACGTCGTGATGGGCTCGCCCGCCACGGTGGCGTCGGGGAAGCGCACCGTACGGTTGATCACGGTGTGGAACACCTTATCGCCGAACGCCTCCACGACCCGGGCCAGCACCTCGCGGCCGTGCAGGGTGCGGGCGTCGTACATGGTGGCGAGCAGGCCCTCGATCTCGAGGTCCTCGTTGAGCCGCTCCTGCACCTTGGAGATGGTGTCCATGAGCAGCGCGACACCGCGCAGCGCGAAGAACTCGCACTCCAGCGGCACCATGACGCCGTGGGCGCAGGTGAGGGCGTTGATGGTGAGCAGGCCGAGCGACGGCTGGCAGTCGATGAGGCAGACGTCGTAGTGGGGCAGCAGCGGCTTGATGACGCGGCCGAGCACCTGCTCGCGGGCGACCTCGGTGACGAGCTGCACTTCGGCGGCGGACAGGTCGATGTTGCTGGGCAGCAGGTCGAGGCCCTCGACGCCGGTCTCGAGCAGGACGTCTTCGGCGGTGACCCCGCGTTCCATCAGCAGGTTGTAGACGGTCAGGTCGAGCTGCAGCGGGTTGATGCCGAGCCCGACGGACAGCGCGCCCTGCGGGTCGAAGTCGACCAGCAGCACCTTGAGGCCGTATTCGACCAGCGCGGCGCCGAGATTGATGGTGGTCGTGGTCTTGCCGACGCCACCCTTCTGGTTGACCATCGCGACCACGCGCGCCGGGCCGTGCACCGCGGGGGGCACCGGCTCGGGGAACACGGGTCTGGGCCGCTGTGTCGGGCCCAGGTTGACGCCGTTGGAGGGCGCGTTGGTCTTGGTGTCGCCCCAGGGGTTGTCGGGGGTCCCCGGGGTCGAACCCTTGGTCGTCACAGTCACCAGCTCGAACCTCCCTGACGATCCCGAACCGGACCGTCCGGACGGACACTATGGCGTCACCACTTAACGCGGCAAGGCGGCACGCCGGGGGCGGCGCACGTCCCAAAAGACTATAGATCACTGCCGGGCGCGCGGATGCGCGGCGGCGTAGACCTCGCGGAGCTTGTCGACCGTGACCAGGGTGTAGACCTGCGTGGTCGTCACCGAGGCGTGGCCGAGCAGCTCCTGCACCACCCTAACGTCCGCGCCGCCGTCCAAAAGGTGAGTTGCGAAGGAATGCCGGAGTACGTGCGGGCTTATCCCGTCGAGTCCGGCTCGTTCGGCGGCGGCCTGCAGCACCTCCCACGCGCCCTGCCTGGTCAGGCGCCCGCCGCGGGCGTTGAGGAAGACCGCGGGGGTGCCGCGGCCGTGGGCGAGCAGCCCCGGCCTGGCCCGTACGAGGTAGGCGTCCAGCGCGGCCCGCGCGTAGCGGCCCAGCGGCACGATGCGGGTGCGGCCGCCCTTGCCGCGCAGGCGTACCTGGTCGTCCTCCAGGTCGTCCACGGCCAGCCCGACGGCCTCGGAGATGCGGGCGCCGGTGCCGTAGAGGACTTCGAGCAGGGCCCTGTTGCGCAGCGTGAGCGGCGCGCCGTCGGGGCCGGAGGCGGCGATGAGGCGCTCGACCTCGGCGACGCCGATGGCCTTGGGCAGGCGGCGCAGCCGGCGGGGCGGGCGTACCTCGTGGGCGGGGTCGTGGGCCGTCACCCCTTCGCGCAGGGCGAAGCGGTGCAGCCCGCGCACGGCGGAGACGGCGCGGGCCGCGGAGCTGGCCACGAGGGCGGGGTGCTCGCCGTCGCCCTCGCGCAGCGCGGCGAGGAAGGCCTGGACGTCGGCCTCCCCCACCTGGTCGAGCTCCAGGCGCCCGCGCGCCTGGAGGTGGTCGACGTAGCGGCGCAGGTCACGGCGGTAGGACGCGAGCGTGTTGGCAGCCAGACCTCGTTCGACCGCGAGATGGGCGAGGTAGCTGGAGAGCACTGCCTCCACGAACAGGTCCTTCCGTCACGCCTCCGGAGCGTCGGCGGGGCGCAACAGGGCGAACCCCTCAACCGATGCCGCATATGCGGCGAGGATACCGGCCACGGCCGTGGAATTGTGGATCATTCCCATGAGGGCCTTCTCCACCGCGTCGGCCAGCGGCACCCATTCGATCGGCATGCCGATCTCCTCGTGCCGCTGGACGAAGTCGTTCTCCTCATCGGGGATCTTGGTCAGGTCGCGGGCGAGGAACACCCTGACCCGCTCGTCGGTCATGCCGGGCGACGAGCGCAGGTCGGCCAGGGTGTACCAGGTCTCGGCGCGGTAGCCGGCCTCCTCGGCGAGCTCGCGCGCGGCGGTCTCGACCAGCGGTTCGCCCGCCACGTCGCGGATCCCGGCGGGCAGCTCCCACATCAGGTGGCGGGTGGGGTGGCGGTACTGCCTGATGAGCAGGACGCGGTCGTGCTCGTCGAGGGCGAGCGCGGCGACGGCTCCCGGATGGACGACGTAGTCGCGCTCGGCCACCTCGTCGCGGGGCATCCTGACCGTGTCGGTGACGACGTCGATGATGTGGCCCTTGAAGCGGTGGCGGGATTCGACGACGTCCCACGACTCGGGCGTGTCCGCGATCAGCCGGCCGCCCGCGGCGCCCTGCGGCGACGAGCCGTTGGGGTGGCCGTTCACGGGTGCACCTTGGCGCTGCCGACGCGGCTGTCGGCGTAGACGAGCGCGGCTCCCACGAGGCCCTTGAACATCGGGTTGGCCCTGGTGGGCCGGGAGCGGAACTCGGGGTGCGCCTGGGTGCCGATGAAGAACGGGTGGATCTCGGGGGGCAGCTCGGTGTACTCGACCAGCCGGCCGTCGGGCGACAGGCCGGAGAAGACCATGCCGACCTGCTCGAGCCGCTCGCGGTAGGCGTTGTTGACCTCGTAGCGGTGGCGGTGGCGCTCGTCGGCCTTGGCCTTGCCGCCGTAGAGGTGCCTGGCCAGCGTGCCCTCGCCGAGCTTGGCGGTGTAGCTGCCGAGCCGCATGGTGCCGCCCATGTCGCGCTCGCCGGCGATGACGTCTTCCTGGTCGGCCATGGTGGAGATGACCGGGTGCTTGGTGTCGGGGTCGAACTCGGAGGAGTTGGCGTCCTCGATGCCGGCCATGTTGCGGGCGGCCTCGATGACCATGCCCTGCATGCCGAGGCAGATGCCGAGCAGCGGGATCTTGTTCTCGCGGGCGTGGCGGATGGCGCCGATCTTGCCCTCGATGCCGCGGACGCCGAAGCCGCCGGGGATCAGCACGCCGTCGACGCCGTCGAGCTCGCGCTCCGCGCCCTCGGGGGTCTCGCAGTCGTCGCTCTTGACCCAGCGGATGTTGACGCGGGCGTCGTTGGCGAAGCCGCCGGCGCGCAGCGCCTCGGTGACCGAGAGGTACGCGTCCGGCAAATCGATATATTTCCCGACGAGGGCGATCGTGACCTCCTTGGCCGGGCGGTGCACCCGGCGCAGGAGCTGCTCCCACTCGGTCCAGTCGACGTCGCGGAAGGGCAGGCCGAGCCGGCGCACGACGTACGCGTCGAGGCCCTCGGCGTGGAGCACCTTCGGGATGTCGTAGATCGAGGCCGCGTCGACGGCGGAGACGACGGCGTCCTCGTCGACGTCGCACATCAGGCTGATCTTGCGCTTGATGGCCGTCTGCACCGGCCGGTCGGAGCGCAGCACGATCGCGTCGGGCTGGATGCCGATGCTGCGCAGCGCGGCCACGCTGTGCTGGGTCGGCTTGGTCTTGAGCTCGCCCGACGGCCCGATGTACGGCAGCAGCGACACGTGCAGGAAGAACACGTTGTCGCGGCCCACCTCGTGCCTGATCTGGCGGACGGCCTCCAGGAACGGCTGGGACTCGATGTCGCCGACCGTGCCGCCCACCTCGGTGATGACCACGTCCACGTCAGGACCGGCCATGCCCCGGATGCGGTCCTTGATCTCGTTGGTGATGTGCGGGATGACCTGCACGGTGTCGCCCAGGTATTCGCCGCGGCGCTCCTTGGCGATGACGTTGGAGTAGACCTGCCCGGTGGTCACGTTGGCCGAGCCGAGCAGGCTGGTGTCGAGGAACCGCTCGTAGTGGCCGACGTCGAGGTCGGTCTCGGCACCGTCGTCGGTGACGAACACCTCGCCGTGCTGGAACGGGTTCATGGTGCCGGGGTCGACGTTGAGGTAAGGGTCGAGCTTCTGCATGGTGACCCTGAGACCGCGCCCCTTGAGAAGGCGACCGAGGCTGGATGCCGTGAGCCCCTTGCCGAGACTGGAGGCGACACCGCCGGTGACGAACAGATGCTTGGTTTGCGATGCGCTGCGCAAAGGGGCTCCCGTGGCTCGAGGTGTGGTCGAAGTGTCCACGGGCTCTCAGGATATCAAACAACGCCCCTCACATGCCCGAACGGCTTGACCTAGCGGTAACTTTGGTCCCTATGTCACTCGTTCGGCGGGCTTTGGGCGCGTTGATTCACCTTACGTACACGGCGATCCGGCACGCCGGGGCGATCACTCCGTCCACTCCCGCGGGCTATCGATTCGGCCGGCTCGGCGACGGTGTCAGCATCGCCTTCCCTCCTGGCGCGATCTTCGGGGAGCAGTGGATGGAGATCGGCGAGCACACGCTCGTGGGCGAGCGGGTGTCGCTGTCGTGCGGCATGATGCCGGGTCACGACCTCGGTGACGGCTCCGTCCTGCGCATCGGCGGCGGCTGCTCGATCGGCAGGGGCTCCCACATCGTCGCGCACCAGTCCATCGACATCGGCGACCACGTCTTCACCGGCCCGTACGTCTACATCACCGACCAGAACCACGTCTACGACGACCCCGAGGTGCCGATCGGCCGGCAGTGGCCGCGCAACAGCCCGGTCTCCATCGGCGCGGGCTCCTGGCTGGGCGCGGGCGCGATCATCCTGCCGGGCACCACGCTGGGCCGCCAGTGCGTGGTGGCGGGCGGCGCGGTGGTGCGCGGCGAGTTCCCCGACCACAGCGTGGTGGCCGGGGTGCCGGCCAGGCGAATCCGCGGCTACACGCCCGAGCTGGGCTGGCACGCGCCCGTCACCTTCGACGCCACGACCTGAGCTCCAGGGACCCGTCACCTTCGACGCCACGACCTGAGCTCCAGGGACCCGTCACCTTCGACGCGACGACCTGAGCTCCAGGGACCCGTCACGTTCGACGCCACGACCTGAGCTCCGGGGGATGGACCGAACAACCTTCTGACCGTTAGCGTCGGTTCATGCGCACCGCGATAAGTGAGCGTTTAGGGATCGAGTTTCCGCTCTTCGCCTTCAGCCACTGCCGCGACGTGGTGGCCGCCGTCACGAACGCGGGCGGGTTCGGGGTGCTGGGCGCGGTCGCGTACTCGCCCGAGCAGCTCGACACCGAGCTGACGTGGCTGGACGAGCGGGTGGGCGGCCGGCCGTACGGGGTGGACGTGCTCGTCCCCGGCAAGATCGACTCGTCGGCGCACGACCGGCGCGTGCACCTCATGGACGCCGTCCCCGACCGCCACCGCGACTTCGTCACCCACCTGCTGACCAAGTACGGCGTCAGCGCGCCCGGCCGGCCGATGAGCGCGACCGCCGACGAGATGGGCAGGCGGGTCACCGCGGCCGGCGCGACCGGGCTGATCGACGTGGCGCTGAAGCACCGGATCGGGCTGATCGCCAGCGCCCTGGGCCCGCCGCCGCCCGAGATGGTGACGAAGGCCAGGGAGGCGGGCGTGCCGGTGGCGGCCCTGGTGGGCACCGTCGAGCACGCGCGCAGGCAGGTCGAGGCCGGCGCCGACCTCATCGTGGCGCAGGGCACGGAGGCGGGCGGCCACACCGGCGACGTCTCCACGATGGTGCTGGTGCCGCAGGTCGTGGACGCGGTCGCGCCGGTGCCCGTGCTGGCCGCGGGCGGCATCGCGTCGGGGCGGCAGATGGCGGCGGCCATGGCGCTCGGCGCGGAGGGCGTGTGGTGCGGCTCGCTCTGGCTGACGACCGAGGAGGCCGAGACCTCTCCGGCGGTCAAGCGGAAGCTGCTGGCGGCCTCGTCGCTGGACACCGTACGGTCGCGCTCCCGTACGGGGAAGCCGGCCCGCCAGCTCAAGTCGGCCTGGACCGAGGAGTGGGACTCCGGGCAGGAGAGCCCCGGCCCGCTGGGCATGCCGCTGCAGCTGCTGCTGGCCGAGGGCGCGATGGCGCGGATCGGGGCGGCGGCGGAGAAGGGCGAGCCCGGCGCCGTGGAGCTGGTCAACTACTTCGTCGGGCAGGTCGTCGGCCAGCTCGACCAGGTACGCCCGGCCAGGGACGTCGTCTACGACCTGATCAGCGAGTTCGGCGAGGCGGTCGAACGCCTGGGCCGCCTCACGGCGGACTGACGCGGCCGGGCGGCCTTGAAGCGGACTGACGCGGCGGGGCGGCTGCACGGCTGAGTGACGGCGGGGGCGAGCGCGGCTCCCCCCGCCCTTTCCGCCCACCCCAAGGCGTTGCCAAGCCGGCGGCAAGAGGTACCCTGCGCCTGTGGTCGGGACCCCGCCTGAGCTGGAGCGCGGCACCGGCGTCCCCGCGCACGTGCAGATCGAGCGCTGGCTGCTCGACTCGATCGCCGGCGGCGAGCTGGCGCCGGGTGACCGGCTGCCCGGCGAACGGGAGCTGGCCGGGCGGCTCGGCGTGAGCAGGATGACGCTCAGGCAGGCGCTCGCCACCCTGGAACGCGACGGCGTGCTGCTGCGCGTGCCCGGCAGGTCGGGCGGCGCGTTCGTGGCGGAGCCGCCGCCGGGGCCGCGCATCGAGTGCGACCTGACGGGGCTGGCCGGGTTCACCGAGCAGATGCGCCGCGCCCACCTGCGGGCCGAGGCGCGCATCCTGCGGGCCGCCACCGTGCCGGCGCCGGCCGCCGCCGCGGTGGCGCTCGGCGTCCCGGCGGGCGAGCCGGTACACGAGGTGGCGCGGGTGCGCTCGGCGGGCCGCTCCCCGATCGCGCTGGAGCGCTCCTACTTCCCCGCCCTGCCGGGACTGCTCGACCAGGACCTGACCGGCTCCCTGTACGACCTGCTCGCCGCCCGCTACGACCTGCGCCCTCGCACGGCGGTCGAGCACCTCGAGCCGGTGGTCGCCGAGCCGGCCGACGCGGCGGAGCTGGGCATCGAGGCGGGCGCGCCGCTCATGCTGATCGAGCGCACCGCCTACGCGGCGGGCGGCGTCCCCGTGGAGTACGCGCTCGACCTGTTCCGTCCTGACCGGGTGCGCATCTCCGTACGCAGCGGCGTCACGGCACCACCGGCCCCTTGACCACGGTGCCCGGCACCCACCGGCCCTCCACCTCGACCTCGACGGGCGCGCCCGGCGCGCTCTCGTCCGCGGGCAGGTAGGCGTAGGCGATGGAGGCGCGGGCGGTGTAGCCGTAGCCGCCGGAGGTGACGCGGGAGACGACGCGGCCGGCGAGGCGTACCGGCTCGTTGCCGAGGGCGACGGCGCGCGGGTCGTCCAGCGTCAGGCAGCGCAGCCGGCGCGCGGGCCTGGGGTCGAGCGCGTCCTTGCCGAGGAAGTCCTTGTCGGGTTCGACGCAGAAGCCGAGGCCCGCCTCGTACGGTGTCGTCTCGGGCCCGAGGTCGGCGCCCCACACCCGGTACCCCTTCTCCAGGCGCAGGCTGTCGATGGCCCGGTAGCCGCCGGCCACCAGCCCGTGCGGCCGTCCCGCCGCCCAGAGCGCCTGCCAGAGCGCGAGCCCGTACTCGCTGGAGCAGTACAGCTCCCAGCCGTGCTCCCCCACGAACGTCACCCGCAGCGCCAGCACCGGCACGTCCCCCACGGTGAGCTCGCGCGCCGTCATGAACGGGAGGTCGGCGGGCTCGGGCGTCAGCCCGGCGAGCACGTCGCGGGCGCGCGGCCCCCACAGCGCGAAGCAGGCGTACTGGCCGGTCACGTCGGCGATCCTGACGTCCGCGCTCGTGCGGGCCGCCTGCTTGCGCAGCCAGCCGAGGTCGTGGGCGCCGAACGCGGTGCCGGTGACGACGAGGAACTCCCGCTCGCCGCGCCGGGTGACGGTGAAGTCGCACTCGATGCCGCCGCGCCGGTTGAGCGCCTGCGTGTACGTGACGGCGCCGACGTCGCGGGCGACCCGGTTGTCGCACACCCATTCCAGCAGCTCGGCGGCGTCGGGCCCGGTCACCTCGATCTTGGCGAACGAGCTCTCGTCGAACAGCCCGGCCGCCGTACGCGTGGCGCGGTGCTCCGCCCCGATCGCCGGCGACCAGGACCGCCCTGCCCACCCGGCGGGCCGCTCGTCCTCGCCGGGCGTCTCGTTGGCGGTGTAGTAGTTGACCCGCTCCCAGCCGGACTTCTCGCCGAAGGCGGCGCCATGGGCGGCGTGCCAGCCGTAGGCGGGCGAGACCCGCAGCGGCCGGCCCGCCGAGCGCTCGTGCCCGGGGTAGCGGATGTCGTAGTACGTCTCGTAGTTCTCGACCGCCCGCTTGAGCGTGTACGACGGCGAGCGGTAGTGGCGGCCGAAGCGGCGTACGTCCATGTGCCACAGGTCCATGCCCGGCTCGCCCTCGACGATCCACTCGGCCATGACCTTGCCGATGCCGCCCGCGCCCGCGATGCCGTGCGCGCAGAACCCGGCCGCCACGAAGAACCCGCCGACCTCGGTCTCCCCCAGGCAGAACTCGTTGTCGGGGGTGAACGCCTCGGGCCCGTTGATCAGCTTGCGGATGCCGACGTCGGCCATCGCGGGCACGCGGACGCGCGAGTTGTCGGAGATCTCCTCGAACCTGGGCCAGTCCTCGGGCAGCAGGCGGCCGTTGAAGTCGGCGGGGATCGCGTCGTACGCGTCAGGTCCGGCGGTCCATGGGGCGCAGCGGCGCTCGTAGCCGCCCATGACCAGGCCGCGCACCTCCTGCCGGTAGTAGACGAGCAGGTCGGGGTCGCGCAGCGTGGGCAGGTTCGCGTGGTCGTGGAAGGCGTCGGTCACCACGTACTGGTGCGACATGGGCACGATCGGGACGCGCACCCCGGCCATGCGGCCGATCTCGGCGGCGAACATGCCGCCGCAGTTGACCACGATCTCGCAGGCGATGTCGCCCTGGTCGGTGCGCACGCCGGTGACCCGGCCGCCGGTCACGTCGATGCCGAGCACGCGGGTGCCGGTGCGCAGCTTCGCGCCGCCCGCGCGGGCGCGCTCGGCCAGGGCGTAGCAGAGCTGCGACGGGTCGATCTGCCCGTCCGTCGGCAGGTACGCGGCCCCGACCACGCCGTCAGGGTCCATGAGCGGGAACAGCTCGACCGCCTCGGCCACCGAGATCTCCTCCAGCGGCAGCCCGAACGTGCGCGCCCAGCCGATCTGGCGGCGGATCTCCTCCATGCGCTCGGGCGTGGAGGCCAGCTTGATGCCGCCGCACTCGGTCCAGCCGGCGTCGAGCGTGCGGTAGAGCTCGACGGAGTACTGGTTCATCCTGGTCAGTGTGGGGTCGGCGCGCAGCTGGCCGACGAGCCCCGCCGAGTGGAAGGTGGAGCCGCTGGTCAGCGCGTCGCGTTCGAGCAGCACCACATCGCGCTCGCCGAGCTGGGTGAGGTGGTAGGCGACGGACGCGCCGCCCACCCCGCCGCCGATGATCACGATGCGGGCCGAGTCGCTCATGGTCGCGAGGCTAACCCGCGTACCCTAAAAGGTCTAGACCGTTTTGGGCGGCGGAGCTAGCATCGAGCATGGCCGCGCCAGAGGTGCTCGATCGCATCCCCTTGCTGTCCGGCGTGCCGCGCTCCGTGGAGGAGCTGCCCGGCGGGCTCACCAACCACAACTACAAGGTCACCACCCCGCGTGGCGCGTACGTCGTGCGCGTGCAGGCCAGCGACGGCACGCTGCTGGCCATCGACAGGGACGCCGAGCACGCCAACTCGCTCGCCGCGGCCGCGGCGGGGGTCGGGGCACCGGTGCACGACTACCTGCCCGACCTGGGCGTCCTGGTCGTCGGGTACGTCAGCGCGCGCACGTTCACCGAGGCCGACCTGCACGACCCGGCCAACCTGCCCCGCGTGGCCGAGGCGTGCCGGCGGCTGCACGCGGGCCCGCGGTTCGTCCGCGACTTCGACATGTTCGACGTGCAGCGGCGCTATCTGGCGATCGTCCGCGAGCGCGGCTTCCGGCTGCCGCCCCGCTACCTCGACTTCATGCCCGTCGTCGCCCGGATCAGGGCGTGCCTGGCGGTCAGGGACGAGGGCACCGTGCCGTGCAACAACGACCTGCTGCCCGGCAACATCCTCGACGACGGCGAACGCCTGTGGCTGATCGACTACGAGTACTCCGGCAACAACGACGCCTGCTTCGAGCTGGGCAACGTCTGGAGCGAGTCCGACCTGCCGCCCGGCCACCTGGAGGAGCTGGTCACCGCCTACTACGGCCGCCGCCTGCGCCACAAGATCGCCCGCGCCCGGCTGCTCGGCCTGATGTCCAAGTACGGCTGGACGCTGTGGGCCTCCATCCAGGACGGCGCCAACGACACCATCGACTTCGACTTCTGGTCGTGGGGCATGGAGAAGTACGACCGGGCACTGACCGAGTTCACCGATCGCACGCTCGGCGACCTCATGGACGAGGCGGCCCGAGCAGACTAGGGGCAGACTGAGGGGATGCTCGCCGCTCTGACCGGTTTGGGCCTGTCCACGGCCGCCGGCCTCAACGCCTACATCCCCCTCCTGGTCGTGGGCGTGCTCGCCAACGTCACCGACGCCGTACGCCTGCCCGACGGCTACACCTGGCTGTCGAACTGGGGCGTGCTCGCGATCATCGCCGTGCTCCTGGCCGCCGAGCTGGTGCTGGACAAGGTGCCCGCGATCGACAGCGTCAACGACACCATCCAGACCGTGATCCGCCCGGCCTCCGGCGGCGTGGTCTTCTCCGCCAGCGCGGCCGCCGCCGAGTTCGAGCGCTCCGCGTGGATGACCGAGAACCCGTGGGCGGGGTGGCTGATCGGCATCGTGGCGGCGCTGGCCGTCCACGCGGTCAAATCCCTCGTGCGCCCGGTGGTCAACGCGGGCACGGCCGGGTTCGGCGCGCCGGTGCTGAGCACCGCCGAGGACGCAGGATCGATCGGGATGAGCCTGGTCGCGGTGTTCGCGCCCGTGCTGGTGATCGTCGCGCTGCTGGTGCTGGCCGTGCTCGCCTGGCTGCTGATCCGCCGGGTACGCCGGGCCCGCGCCCGCCGGCGAGAGGTCCGCCCGCCTCGACGGGTCTAGAGGCGGGTTCAGAGCCGGCTTCACAGGCTTCAGAGGCGGTTTCAGAGACGGCGCAGCCAGCCCTCCACGGCGGTCACGAAGTCCTCAGGACGTTCCTCGTGCAGCCGGTGGCTCGCGCCCTCCCAGCACAGCACCGCCGACGCCGGGTCCTTGAGCAGCCCGCTCTCCCACTGCGCGCGCCCCTGATCGGCCCAGATCGACAGCACCGGGCACCGCCTGCGCGCCAGGTAGTCGTCGCTGGCCGGGCGCACCCCGATGGCGTCCCCGGTGACGAACATGGCCTCGAACGCCTCCGCCAGCACATGGGGCGGCATGCCGTACAGGCGGCGTTTGTGCCAGCGTCTGATGAGGGCGGGGGTGGCGGCGTTCGTGCACCACTCGTCTATGCGCTCGGCGGCCTCGTGCGGCCGCCTGCCGCGCAGGCCGGCGATCATGCCGGGGAAGCCGGCGGCGATCTCGGCGCTCATGCCGTAGCCGGGGTCGAGGGTGACGAGCGCCCGCACGCGCCGGGGATGCTCGACGGCGAGGATCGAGACCACCTGGCCGCCCATGGAGTGGCCGACGGCCACGACCTGCGGGATGCCGAGCCGGCCGAGCAGAGCGTCGAGGTCGGCGGCCATCGCGCGCGGCGTGTTGCCGGTCGCGGGGACCGACGAGTAGCCGTGGCCGCGCAGGTCCACCGCGATGACGCGGTGCCGTTCTGCGAGGGCGTCGATGTGCCAGGACCACTGGTGGGAGTCGGTGCCCCAGCCGTGCACGAGCAGCAGCGGCGGCGCGCTCATGGCGTCGCCGTCGTCGGTGTAGAAGAGCCTGACGTCGGGTTCGACCTGCGCGTACGGCACCTAGCCTCCGTTCTTCGGCGCCAGCGCGGCCTCGCCCGCCGTCCAGCCGCCGTCCACGGCCAGCTCGGCGCCGGTGACGTACGAGGCGGCGTCGGACAGCAGGAACGCGATCGCCTCCGCGACCTCCTCGGGCTCGCCCCACCGCCCGGCCGGGGCCAGCGGGAACGTGCCCTCCCCCGACACCGCGCCCAGCGGCAGCGTCATGGGGGTGACGATCATCCCGGGATGGACGGAGTTGACGCGGATGCGGTCCTTGGCGAACTCCACCGCCGCGATCTTGGTGAGCCCGCGTACGCCCCACTTCGACGCCCCGTACCCGCCGGTGGCCGGCAGCGCGAACAGCCCCGCGACCGACGACAGGTTGACGATCGCGCCGCCGCCCGACGCCCGCATGGCGCCGAGCACCGCCTTGAGCCCGAGGAAGGTGCCGGTCAGGTTGACCTGGATGACCCGCTCGAAGTCGGCCAGTGACTGCTGTTCGATGAGCTGGGCGGTGGCGATGCCGGCGTTGTTGACCAGGCCGTCGAGCCGCCCGTACGCGTCCACGGTCTCCTCCACCACGGCCGCCCAGGCGTCCTCACTCGTCACGTCGTGAGCGATGAACCTGGCGTCCAGCTCCTTGGCGGTGGCCGCGCCCTCCTCGGCGAGCACGTCGGTGAGCACGAGGCGGGCGCCTGCCGCCGCGCACCTCCGGGCGGTCGCCGCTCCCATGCCCCTCGCGCCGCCGGTGATGATGACGACCTTGCCGTCCAGCACGCCTGCCCCGCCCTTCGTGAGGGTGATCCCTGCCGCCATGTCAGCACAGCGCCCTCCCCCGATCAAGGGCTTGCTCGGGACGCTCATCGCGCGGCGCGCCCGATCGGCACTATCCTTCAAAGCAGCAGCACCGAGCAGGAGGTGGCGGAGATCAGCGAGTTCCTAGTCGTCGTCCTTGTGGTCCTGGCGTTCCTCCTGCTTCTGGGCGGGCTGGGCATCTGGCTGCTGGTCAAGCTGGGCAAGAAGGCAGCGGTCAAGGCCAGGGAGGCCACCTCCCGCATCACCACCCACGTCAACGCCATGGGCACCGGCGACGCCGCCGAGGTCGAGCGGCTCCGGCTCGACCTGCGCCGCGAGGTCACGCTCACCCGGCAGGCCGTCGAGCAGGCCCAGCGTCAGGGCTGGGGGCTCGGTGAGCTGCCCCGGCTGCTCGCCGACCTCACCGCCCAGGCCGACGTGCACGACCAGCAGCTCGGCATGTACGCCCAGCAGCGCCGCCTGTCCCCCTACGTCGACCACGCCACCCTCGACCGGCTGCGCCAGCACCAGGCCACGCTGACCGCCATGTGCGCCCGCCTGCGCGCCGACCTGCTGAGCGACCAGGTGCACCACACCGGGGCCGGCATCGCCGACCTCGGCCAGCGCACCGACCTCGAGATCGAGGCCCGCCGCCAGGCGCCCGACCCCCTCGACGAGATCGACGACCTCTACCGCCGCACGATGCAGGAACGCAAAGACCTCCCCTGACATGGCGGGGACGGCGGCCGACCCGCTGGAACCCGCTGGCTCGCGCGCCTCACGCGAGGAGATCAAGCCGGATCCCGCGCCTCATGCAAGGACGTCCCGCTGGAACCCGCGCCTCACGCGGGAAGGAGAGTCTTGAGGGTGCGCGCGAACGCTTCGGGGTTGTCGAGCATGATGTTGTGCCCCGACTCCGGGATGCCCAGCACCCGTACCCCGGCCGCCCGCAGCCCCTGGGCCCCGGCCGGCTCGTCACCCTCGGGAAACAGGAACGCGCGCGGGATCGTCAGCCCGGCCAGCAGCTCCCGCATCGCCGGCGTGCTGCCCCGGGCCAGGCTGACCGCCGTACGGTGCAGAGCGCGCAGGTCGGCCAGGCGCATCGTGGACCACCAGTGCGGCCCCACCCGGTCGCGCACCTCCTTCCAGCCGCCCGACACGAACTCCTCCTCACCATAGGCGGCGATGCCGCTGGAGCCCGGGCGTACGGGCGTCGCCGGATAGGGATCGAGGTTGGCGTCCACCAGGACCAGGTCGGCCACCAGGCCGGGGTGGCGGGCTGCCAGCACGATGGCGACGGCCCCGCCCATGCTGTGCGCGATCATCGACGCGCCCTCCACGCCCGCCTTGTGCAACGCCTCCGCGAGGGCGTCGGCGTGGGCCTCCAGCGTGTACGAGAAGTCCTGCGGCCGGTCGCTGATGCCGAACCCGAGCAGGTCGATGAGGAGGGAACGGTGGCGCGGCAGCAGCGGGTGGGCCGCGACCTCCGCGTAGTAGGGGGCCGAGGTGGCGCCGAGGCCGTGAACGTAGACGCGGGCCGGCTCCGCGCCCGGCAGTTCGACCCAGCGGATGCGGGCGCCGCCGGGGTGGACGATGGCATCGTGCATGAAGGCTCTCCTCGTATATCGGTCTCAATATATATCGATGCCGAGGTATGATCGGAAGCATGCTGGAGCTGGCCATCCTGGGTTTTCTCAGGGATCAGCCGTTGCACGGTTACGACCTGCGTACGCGGGTGGCCGCCCTGATGGGCCACGTACGCCCGGTCGCCGACGGCACCCTCTACCCCGCGATCAAACGCCTGGCCACGGCCGGCTGGCTGCTCAGAAAGGACGAGCCAGGCGCCGCCGCAGCCCCCCGCCGCATGCTCTATCTGACCCAGGACGGCCAGGAAGAGCTCGAACGCCGCCTCCGCGACCCGGCCGACCTCGACATCAGCGACGAAAACCGCTGGTTCACGCTCCTGGCCTTCCTCCGCCACCTGACCGACCCGAAGGACCAGGCGAACGTCCTCAGAAGACGTCTGACGTTCCTGGAACAACCGACGAGTTTCTTCTACGACGGCCTCCGCCCGATGGCCGCCGAGGAGTTCCCCGACCCCTTCCGCCAGGGCCTCCTCACCATCGCCCACGCCACCACCCAGGCCGAACTGACCTGGCTCCACACCACCCTCGCCACCTTGAAGCCGAGGGGTGAGGGTGAGAAATGAGGGCGAGGGGTTGGGGGTTTGTTTCGGGGGCCGTGGTCAGGAGGTGGAGCCGCTCTTGCGGGTGACCTCGCCCGTTGCGGCGTCGATGGCGACTTCCTGCTTGGTGCCGTTGGGTGTGATCACGTCGGACTCCCAGACGGTCTTGTCTCGCTCGTCGTCCAGGTTCAGCTCGGTGATGCGCCCCTCGGGGACCGCGGCGACGATCTTGTCGGCGGCCTGGGCGTAGTCGAGTTTGGCCGCGGTCAACCGCTCGCGGTGCTTGGCCTTGTCGTCGGCGTCGTCCTCCTCGGTGGTGGGGCCGTTGACGACCTTGCCGCCCTCGACGTCGAGCTGGTGCTCGGTGCCGTCCTCGCCGGCGACCTGGACCTCCCAGCGGCGGCCGTTCTCCTCGCTCTCCATGGAGATGACCTTGGAGCCGGGCACTGCCGCAATGGCTGCCTGCCCGGCCTGCTTGAGACCTTCCAGGCTGGCCTGGGCGTCGGTCGGCGCGGGACTTCCGGTCCCCTCACCGGTCGGTGTGCCGGTCGGGCTGTCAGCGGGGCTGTCGGTGGGAACGGCGGTGGGCGTGCCGAGGGTCGGCGAGGAACGTACGGTCAGTCGCTCCGCCTCGCTCGTCACGGCGCCGCAGCCTCCCGCGAGCACCGTGGCACCGACCACGGCACCGATGATCGACTTGTTCATACCCTGGACGCTGCCCCCCAGAAGGTAAAGCATTCCCCCAGGTCAGAGCCACCCACAGCCGCTCCCTCACCTCACGCGAGCCTGCACGAACCGCAGTGGGCCGCCGCGCCGGGGTTCGCCTCACGGCCTCCTTCGAGCGGAACGGCCGCGCAGAGACTTCGCCGCACGTGAAACCGCCGCACGGTCGCCCTTCACGCGGGAACCGCCGCAAGGAGACTCCGCCGCACGGGAACGCCGCTGCTTGCGGGCCGCCGCATCCCGGTGGGGTCGCTTCACGCGGTGTGCCTCGCGTGAGGCCGCCCCGTGCGGGGCCGCCTCACGCCTGGGTTCCTATTGCACGCCTGCTTCGCGCATGTCGCGGAGTTCGCGCTTCAGTTCCTTGATCTCGTCGCGGAGGCGGGCGGCCACCTCGAACTGGAGGTCGGCGGCGGCCTGGTGCATCTGCTCGGTCAGCGACTCGATCAGGGATTCCATCTGGGCGCGTGGCATCTCGCCGGCGATCGCCTTGGCGTGCTGGCCGGCCTGGCGGGCGGCGAAGCCGGGGACCGGGGCCTTGCCCCTGGACTGCTGGCGGCCGCCGCCCATGAGCTGCTGGGTGTCGGCGTCTTCGCGCTGCAGCGAGTCGAGGATGTCGGCGATCTTTTTACGCAGCGGCTGCGGGTCGATGCCGTTGGCCTCGTTGTAGGCGATCTGCTTGGCCCGGCGCCGGTTGGTCTCGTCGATGGCCCGCTCCATGGAGGGGGTGACCTTGTCGGCGTACATGTGGACCTGGCCCGACACGTTACGGGCGGCCCGGCCGATGGTCTGGATCAGCGACGTCTCCGAGCGCAGGAAGCCCTCCTTGTCGGCGTCGAGGATGGCCACCAGCGACACCTCGGGCAGGTCGAGGCCCTCACGCAGCAGGTTGATGCCGACCAGCACGTCGAACTCGCCGACGCGCAGCTCGCGCAGCAGCTCGATGCGGCGCAGCGTGTCGACCTCGCTGTGCAGGTAGCGGACCCGGATGCCGAGCTCGAGGAGGTAGTCGGTGAGGTCTTCGGCCATCTTCTTGGTCAGCGTGGTGACCAGCACGCGCTCGTCACGCTCGGCCCGCTCGCGGATCTCGTGGACGAGGTCGTCGATCTGGCCCTTGGTGGGCTTGACGACGATCTCGGGGTCGACCAGGCCGGTCGGGCGGATGACCTGCTCGACCACCTCGCCCTTGACCCGCCCCAGCTCGTAGGGGCCGGGCGTGGCCGACAGGTAGACGGTCTGGCCGATGCGCTCCAGGAACTCCTCCCACTTCAGCGGCCGGTTGTCGAGCGCCGACGGCAGCCGGAACCCGTGGTCGACCAGCGTGCGCTTGCGGGAGGCGTCGCCTTCGTACATGGCGCCGATCTGCGGGACGGTCTGGTGGGACTCGTCGAGGACCAGCAGGAAGTCTTCGGGGAAGTAGTCGAGCAGCGTGTTGGGCGCGCTGCCGGGCTCGCGGCCGTCCATGTGGCGCGAGTAGTTCTCGATGCCGGAGCAGGTGCCGATCTGCCGCATCATCTCGATGTCGTACGTCGTGCGCATCCGCAGCCGCTGCGCCTCCAGCAGCTTGCCCTGCCGCTCGAGCTCGGACAGCCGCTCGGCCAGCTCGGCCTCGATGCCGGCCACGGCCGCGGCCATGCGCTGCTCGCCCGCGACGTAGTGGGAGGCGGGGAAGATGTAGAGCTCTTCGTCCTCGGTGATGACCTCGCCGGTGAGCGGATGCATGGTCGAGAGCTTCTCGATCTCGTCGCCGAACATCTCGATGCGCACGGCCAGCTCTTCGTACTTCGGGATGATCTCGATGGTGTCACCGCGCACCCGGAACGTGCCGCGGGTGAAGGCCAGGTCGTTGCGGGTGTACTGCATGTCGACCAGGCGGCGCAGGAGCTGGTCGCGGTCGATGTCCATGCCGACGCGCAGGCGGGCCATGCGGTCGACGTATTCCTGCGGCGTGCCCAGGCCGTAGATGCACGACACCGACGCGACCACGATGGTGTCGCGGCGGGTGAGCAGCGAGTTGGTGGCCGAGTGGCGCAGCCGCTCGACCTCGTCGTTGATCGACGAGTCCTTCTCGATGTAGGTGTCGCTCTGCGGGACGTACGCCTCAGGCTGGTAGTAGTCGTAGTAGGAGACGAAGTATTCGACCGCGTTGTTGGGCAGCATCTCGCGCAGCTCGTTGGCGAACTGCGCGGCGAGCGTCTTGTTGGGCTGCATGACCAGGGCGGGCCGCTGCAGCCGCTCGATCAGCCACGCGATGCTGGCGGTCTTGCCGGTGCCGGTGGCGCCCAGCAGCACGCTGTCCTTCTCCCCGGCCTTGACGCGGCGCTCCAGCTCGGCGATGGCCGTCGGCTGGTCGCCCGATGGAGTCATCTCGGTGACGACCTCGAAGGGCGCCACCTTCCGCTGCAAATCAGTGACCGGTCGCATGTTGCCACTGTAGGCGGCCCCACCGACAGAAACGGTCAGGGCGGCCGCTCCCCCGGACGGCGGGGCAGGGCATGGCCAAGGAGCCCCGGCGTGGCTGAAAGAACGCCGCCGGTGATCGCCGATCGTCGCACTCCCGCTACAGCCAGCAATACCCATATGGCATCACATTGCAAGCGAACCGTAAGCAGTAGCCGATACGGTCGAATCCGCCTGTAGCGGAAAAGGAAGGTTTCATGTCACGACCCAGAGAGGCACTGATCCAGGCAGGACGGGGCGTAGCCCAGGCGGTGGCCCAAGGGGGTGACGTACGACAGGCCGTCGGCCAGGCCGTCGGGCAGTACACCGGCCAGCCAGGGCCGGGCGGTCAGGGCGGTCAAGGTGGCCAGGGTGGCCAGGGCTTCGCGCTGAACCCGCACGACTTCGCCGCGGCCCGCGACGGCGGCCCCTCACTGGGGACCGTCATCGAAGCCAGGACGGCCTCGCTCAACGAGGCCGGCGAGATCGTCAACCGCAGCTTCACCGAGGACGGGATGCACGTCATCTCCCCGGTGGTGATCCCCAAGGGCAGCACCGCCAAGGTGATCGTGCCGCTGGGAATCCTCGTGCTGCTCGGCCTCATCGGCGCGCTCGGCAACATCGTCCCGAACGCCGACATACTCTTCGGCCCCCACTACTGGGTGGTGCTGGTGCTGGCCGCCGCGTTCCTGTGGTGGCGGCGCAGCGTGGTGATGGTGCCCGAGGGCTGCAAGGCGCTCATCACGCAGTTCGGCAAGCTGGTGCACATCGCCGACCCCGGGCGGGTGACGCTGTTCAACCCGTGGAAGCGGGTCAGCTACATCGTCAACACCACGCGCGAGTACCCGTTCAACGCCCCGATCAGCGAGGCGCCCACCCAGCAGGGCGTCAAGGCGAGCGTGGACCTGTTCCTGCAGTTCAGGATCGAGAACCCGGCGGAGTTCATCTTCGTGCTCGGCTCGGTCAGCGGCTTCCAGTCCAAGCTGCAGAACGCCATCAGTGAGGTCACCCGCTCGCTCATCTACGCCCAGCGGGCCGAGGAGATCTACGATCTCGTCGGCGAGAGCACGCTCGGCATGCTGGAGAGCCTCAACCAGCAGTTCCTGCCCGCCGTACGGCTGACCGACGTCAACATCACGCACGCCGAGCCGTCCAGCCAGGAGTACCGCATGGACCTGGCCGCCCCCGAGATGGTGCGCGTCGCCAAGGAGGCCTACACCTACGAGTACGAGCTCCAGCTGCGCAAGGAGCAGAACGAGGGTGACCTGGTCAAGGAGCTGGCCGGGCTGCAGGAGACGCTGAGCGCCATCCAGGCGGAGATCGCCGGCTACCAGGCCCGTATGGACACCGCGCTCGAACGCGCCACCCACCAGGCGACCGCGCAGGCCAGGCAGCGCCTGGTCGAGGCGGAGTCCACGGCCAACGCCAACGCCGCGCTCCTGGAGGCGCAGGCGCTGGACATCAGGGCGCTGTCGGCGGCCGAGGCGCCGGAGATCCTCGACTACCGCTTCCAGCAGGACCTGCTGGCCAAGCTGGAGTCCGTCGCGACCCGGCTGCCGCAGGTGGTGCAGGTGGGCGAGGACACCGACATCGACTTCCTGGTGCTCGCCCAGCAGCTCGTGGGCGGCAAGGACGCGGCGTTGTTCTCGGCCGAGGACATGGCCGCCATCCGGGGCAGGCTCGACGAGATCGCGGCCCGCGTACGCGACCGCGAGCGGGAGATCACCGGCCTGCTGCAGAAGACCGCGGCCGACGTGGAGGAGCCGCCGCGCACGCCGGAGCCCGACGCCGACCTCGAGAGCACCGTCGAGCGGCTGCTGCCGGGCGGTAAGCACCACGGAGAGCAGCCTGGGAGTGGCATCTGATGAGCAGGGAATTCTCGAAGATCAAGGAGTCGCTGGCCTCCTGGAGTGAGATCCGCCAGCTCCTGCGCGGCGGCGAGCAGGGCCAGCTCGTGCCGGTCGTCATCCCCAAGGACCGGCGCGGCTTCGCGTGGATGACGCTGGTGTTCCTGGCGGTCTACTTCGCCGGCATGGCCGTGATGACCGACTTCACGCTGATCGCGGCGTTCGCGGCGCTGGTGTTCCTGCTGCTGGCGCTGCTCACGATGTGGCGCAAGGCCATCATCGAGATCGAGGAGGGCACCACCGGCGTACGCAGCCGCTGGGGCGCCATCACCAGCACCCTCCCGCCGGGCCGCCACTACCTGTGGCTGCCGTGGGACCGGGTGGACGCCGTGGTGGACACCTCGACGGAGATCCCGTACTCGGCGCCGATCGTGGCCTGCCCCACGGCCGAGAACGTGCCGCTGAAGTCGATCGAGTTCTTCCTGAAGTTCAGGATCGTGGACCCGGTCGCGTTCGTCCGCACGATCGGTGCGGGCAACTTCGACCTCGTGCTGTCCAGCGCCGTGCAGGACGCCATCAGGCAGCGCAGCCGCCGCGTCAACACCGAGCGCGCGTACGACCTGCGCGGCTCCGACGTCGGCGACATGCAGGACGCGCTCAACCGCCAGCTCGGCCGCTACGGCGTGCGCATCACCGGCGCGAACATCCCCGACGTGCAGCTGCCCGACCAGTACCAGCAGCACCTGGCCACCCGCGAGAAGGTCGCCAAGGAGCTGTCGGCCTACGAGCGCGAGTGGGAGCTGACCCGCAAGCGCCGCATCGACACGCTGCTGATGGAGATCGAGCGCTCCAAGAAGACCCGTGACGCCCGCGTGGTCGAGGTCAAGGCCGCCTACAACACCGCGCGCAAGGACGTGGCGCGCATGCTGGAGGAGCAGGAGACCGAGGCGCAGCGCGTGACGTGGGAGATCGAGGCGCGCGGCAGGGCCGAGCTGACCGCCGCCGAGAACGAGGCCAAGGCGCTGCGGCGGCTGGCCGAGTCGTACCGGGACAACCGGGCCGTGCTGCAGTACGAGCTGGCCCGCAGGCGCCTCGACGTGGGCGCCAAGCTCGCGGAGAACGCGCCGCAGCCGCTGGTCGTCAGGACCCAGCAGGGCCAGTCGGACTCCGCGCTCAGCACCCTCCTGCTCGCCCAGCTGCTCCCCCGCATCTCGGGGACGGGGGCGGGAAACGTGAATGGCCACTCACCTTCCGCTTAGGAGAACCCCATGGTGTTCCGCAAACTGATGGCCGCGTTCGGCGCGGGCGTCGAGGTCGACACGGTGCTGACCGACACGAGCGTCAGGCCGGGAGGGCCGCTGCGCGGCGTCGTCCACTTCCGTGGCGGCAACTCCGACTACAAGGTCGAGGGCATCCACATCGACCTGACCGCCGTGGTCGAGGTGGAGTCGGGCGACAACGAGTACAAGACGAGCTACAGCTTCCTGCGCCAGCAGGTGGCCGGGACGTTCCAGCTCGCGGCGGGCGCGCAGCACCAGCAGCCGTTCGAGATCGCGATGCCGTGGGAGACGCCGATCAGCGCGGTCGCCGGGCATCCGCTGCACGGCATGAAGCTGGGCGTGCAGACGGAGCTGGCCCTCGCGGGCGCGCTCGACAAGGGCGACCTCGACCCGCTGTACGTCGGCCCGCTGCCGGCCCAGGACCACGTGCTCGGGGCGCTCGACCGGCTGGGCTTCCAGTTCAAGAAGGCCGACCTGGAGCGCGGCACGCTGTACGGCTCGACGATGCCGTTCTTCCAGGAGATCGAGTATTACGCGGGCGGGCAGTGGCGGCGCCACTTCAACGAGCTGGAGCTGACGTTCATCGCCGGGCCGCGGCAGGTGGACGTCATCCTGGAGGCCGACAAGCGGGGCGGCTTCCTGACCTCCAGCCATGACGCGTACAACCGGTTCACCGTGCGCTACGACGAGCCGCCGCAGGCGGCGGACGCGGCGCTGCAGCGCGGGCTGGAGCAGATGGCCCGCCGCCGCGGCTGGTTCTAAGCGTTCTGGAGCCGGGTCACGGCGAGCAGATGGCCGCTGGCCCCCAGCAGCGACGGCTCGCACTCGATCTGCCGGGCGGCGTCGAGCAACAGCTCACGCCGCCCGTCGTCGTCCAGCCAGTCCTCGACGTCGCCGTAGAGCCAGAACGCGCCCTCCCGCCCGTAACGTCGCCCAGGCGGGCCGTCACGCCGGGCAGCGCCGCGGCCTCGCTCACGTGCAGCGGCACCGGGTCGATCACCTCGACCTCGTATCCCTCCTCGGCCAGCCACCGCCGCGCTCGTAGTACGACATCAGGGCGGGATCCATGATCATGCTTCCGGATCCCACGGGCGCTCCCGCGCGGGAAGCGAGGCATCATCCCCGTGCGGCCAGGGGTTTCCGTCTCCGCGTGACCTGGCAGCCACCAGATGCGGTCGTTACCATGACGACGGGCACTGACTGATCGTCGGCACGGGCGGGGCGGGGCGCATGGGACGGTTGAAGGCGGCGTTGCGACGGACCGCCCCGTGGGCGGCGCGCAACGCCGACGGCGCCATCGCGCTCGCGCTGGCCTTCGTGGTCGGCGTGCTCGGCATCATGCCGCCGGAGATCTTCGGCAGCGAGGGCGACAAGATCCAGACCCAGCTGGTGAACTCGTCGTCCCTGGTCATCATGGCGCTGGTGGCCACCGCGCTGCTGCGCGACCGGGCCCGCCAGGCCCCCGTGGAGCGGACGATCACCTCGGGCGCGCTGGCCGAGCTGCCGATCAGGCTGGCCCGCCTGGAGGAGATCGAGACGCTGGCCCACAGCACCCGCCACGCGCTCGACGCGCTGCAGCTCGTCCGCGTGCTGGGCAGCAGGCAGGAGATCGCCCAGTGCCACGCCGAGGCCAGGCGCGACACCACGCGCTGGCTGTTCAAGGGCGGCACCGGCACCTACCTGCGGGCCGTGACGCTGCCGCAGTGCGTGGCCGCCGCCCGCAGGGACAAGCGCCACCTCACCGTACGCGTCGAGGTCATCGACCCGTCCGATCTCGAGGTGTGCGAGACGTACGCCCACTACCGCCGCTCGCTGTCCGACACGCCCGACGGCACCGGCGAGACGTGGACGACCGACCGGGTCAGGAAGGAGTCGTACGCGACCGTCCTGGCCGCCTTCTGGCACCGGCAGCGCTACGGCCTGCTCGACGTCGGGGTCGGCCTGTCGGCCACGATGACCACGTTCCGCTGGGACCTGTCCTCCAGCCGCCTCATCATGACGGTCGAGGACCCCAACAAGGCCATGACGGCGCTCGCCGACACCTTCTACTACGAGAACTGCGACACCGAGCTGCGGCTGAGCTTCGAGCAGGCGCGGCGGGTGCCGCTGGAGATGTACAGGAAGGTGCCGCTGAGCGACGAGCCCACGACCGAGGAGGTGCAGGAGTTGTTCGAGCGTGTGGGGCTGCCCCTGCCCAAGTCCTACAACGGGCACGACGTCGTCGACATCGCCCGTAAGGCGCTGCGCGCCGTGGATCCGTACGCATGAGCCGCCATCTCGTCCGAAGGGCGGTGGCCGAGGGGCGCGCCAGGTCGTGGGCCCTGGCGGAGCTGGCGCGGCCCGGCCTGACCGCGGTGCGCCACCCGCTCGGGTTCGTCTGCCTGCCGCTGGAGCGCGACGGCGGCGACGGCGTGTGCCTGCACGTGTGGTCGAAGGCGCTGGCCCACGCCGAGACCACGACCTCGCAGATCCACTGTCACAGCTGGGACCTGGAGAGCCATGTGCTCTACGGCCAGGTGCGCAACGTGCACGCGGTCGTCGCCGACGCGGGCGCCGACGCCACCCACCGCGTCTACGAGGTGGTGAGCGGGGCCGACGGCGACCGCATCTCCCCCACCGGCCGCACCGTGCGGCACGCGACGGGGCTGGTGGAGGTCTTCGGGCCGGGCGAGACGTACACGCTGGCCGCCGACCGCTTCCACAGCAGCGTCGTACCGGAGGACGGCGAGGCGGCCACCATCGCGCTCGGCAGAGGCCGGCCGGGTGGCCGCGACCTGTCGCTCGGCCCGCTCGGCGGCGGCGCCCACCACGTGGCCAGGCAGCCGCTCGACGCCGACGAGACGGCGCTGGCCGTCCGGCTGATCACCGCGCATCTCACCTGAGAGGGCAACGCCGATGGACCTGGATCACGCTCGCACGGTCGCCGTCGAAGCCGCCGAGGCCGCGGGGGCGCTGATCAGGGAGGGCACCAGGCGCGCGCTGCGCGTGCACGCCAAGGGCACGGCCGGCGACGTGGTGACCGACCTCGACCTGGCCTCGGAGAAGCTGCTGCTGGAGCGGATCCTGACGGCCTTCCCCTCGCACGCGGTGATCGCCGAGGAGTCGGGGCTGAACGGCTCCGCGGGCGGCGAGTGGACGTGGCTGGTCGATCCGCTCGACGGCACCAACAACGTGGCGATCGGGCTGCCCGCGTACGTGGTGGGCGTGGCGCTGTGCCGGGCCGGGCTGCCGCAGCTCGGCGTGGTGCACGACCCGGTCTCGGGACAGACGTGGTCGGCCGTCAGGGGCGGGGGCGCGCTGGCCTCGTCAGGCGGGCGGCTGTCGGCCCCGTACGCGCCGAGCCCGCACGGCCCGCTGCTGGCCTGGATCCAGGGCTACGGCATCGCCAGGGACGACCCGACCGTGCTCAGGCTGAAGGCGGCGCTCGACCTCCACGCCCGCAGGGTGCTGCAGTTGTGGACGCCGCTGCTGTCGTGGGCGATGCTGGCCCGCGGCGACATCGACGGCATCGTGGGCTACCGCACCGGCGTGGTGGACCTGCCGGCGGGCGCGCTGCTCGCGCAGGAGGCGGGCATCGAGATCAGGGCGCTTGACGGCGGCCCGTACGACGAGTGCGTCAGGGGCGCCTCCGACGTGCGCAGCTACGTGGCGGCGCACCCAAGCGCCCTGCCAGGGCTGCTCGCGCTCCTCCAATGAGGAGAAGTGCGCGTACGCAGTGTGTCGTTCTGCGATGAGTTCCGCCGCCGCGCGCGGTCTACTCAAGTGACGCCGGAACCCGGCGCACCGCGGAGAGGAGCCCGACATGATCACCACCACCGAGCTGGCGCAGGTGCTCTTCGTCACCCCCCTGCAGCCCTCCGACGAGCTGTCGCCCTCCCAGATCCGCTCGGCCGTGGACGAGCGGCTGTGCGCGTGCGGCGGCGACCCGTCGTGGTGCGCCGCGTACGTGGCGCAGGAGGCCGGCGACCACCCCGAGACGTACGCCCCGCGCATGCGGTGGGCGCTGGCCGCGGTCGCCGGCGCCTACGAGCCCGTCGCCGCCTGAGCCCTCACCCGAATGCGGTCAGCGCCCACACCGTCGCCGCCGTGCCCACGACGGCCAGGCCGGCGCCGATGAGCAGGAAGCGCCGCATGGGCACGGCCACGTCGTGGCGGCGGCACGACTCGAACCACAGGAGCGTCGCCAGCGACGCCCACGGCGTGATGACCGGCCCGACGTTGGTGCCGGCCAGCAGCGCCAGCAGGTGGTCCTGCTCGGCGGCCGGGATGACGGTCTCGACCGCCTTGTACGCCGGCAGGTTGTTGATCAGGTTGGACAGCCCGGCCCCGACGGCGGCGGTGCGGTAGGGGTCGCTCTCGGTGCCGATCAGCCAGGTCATCAGCGCCGACAGGCCGTGCCCGCTGAGCGTCGGCACCACCAGGAAGAGCCCGGTCACGAAGATCACGAGCTGCCACGGGACGAGGTGCCAGGTCAGGCGCTCGCGGGCGCGCAGCACGAAGGCGGCCACGACGACGACGGCCGCGGCGCAGGCGGCCACCGCGACGTGCGCGCCGGCCAGCAGCAGCACGATGAACAGCAGGCAGCCGGCCGCGGCCGCCCCGAACAGCACCCGGTCGCCGACGGGCTCCAGCACCGGTGGGGTGTAGCGCAGGTCGCGGCGCTCGCCGCGGCGCCAGAAGAACACCCACAGGAACACCATCGTCACCGCGATCGCGGCGATCTGCGGAGCCCACATGCGGGCCGCGAACTCCTGGGTGTCGAGGCCGATCTTGCGCATGCCGAGCAGGTTGGTGAGGTTGGAGACCGGCAGCAGCAGGCTGGCGGTGTTGGCCAGCCAGATCGTGGTCATCGCCAGGGGCAGCGCGGCGATGCGGGCGCGGGGGGCGAGGGCGAGCATGACGGGGGTGAGCAGAACGGCCGTCGTGTCGAGGTTGAGGAAGATCGTGACAAAGGACGCGAAGGCCGTGCAGAGGAAGAAGAGCGCGGCGTAGTTGCCGCGGCCCAGCACCGCCATCCGCGCCGCGATCGCGTCGAAGACCTGCGCCTCCTTGGTCAGCTCGGCAACCACGATGATCGCCACCAGGAAGATGAGCAGCGGGCCGATCTCGCTCAAGCTCTCGACGGCCGCGTGCCAGGGCAGCAGCCCGGTGGCCACGAAGACCAGCCCCAGGACCAGGAGCCCGATCCTGATCCAGTCGAGTACGCCAAGACGCCGCAACACCCGATGATGATCGCACACGGACTGCAAATCGCCGATGCCACAGGGGATACTGAGGAAATGGCACGTGACGGCAGGCCGACCGACATCTTCGTCAGCTACTCCCCCGCCGACACGGCCTGGGCGACCTGGATCGCCTGGGAGCTGGAGGCGGCGGGCTACAAGACCATGATCCAGGCGTGGGACTTCGTGCCGGGCACCAACTTCATCGACTTCATGGACCGCGGCGTCAGCGAGGCGCGGCTCGTCGTCGCCGTGCTCTCGCGCAACTACCTCGGCTCCCGCTACGGGCGCATGGAGTGGCAGGCCGCGCTGCGCGCCGACCCCGACAACCCGTCCAACAAGCTCGTCACCATCCGCCTGGAGGACGTGCCGCTCGAAGGGCTGCTGTCCACGATCACCTGGGTCGACCTGCTCGGCGTCACCGACCCTGGCCAGGCCAGGGCGCTGCTGCTCGGCCGGGTCAGAGAGGCGCTGGCCGGCCGCGCCAAGCCCGAGGCCGCGCCCGCCTTCCCCGACGGCACCAGCAGGCCGGTCCCCGTGCCGACGCTGCCGGCGCCCGCCGAGCGGCCGAGGGCCAGGCGCACGCCGGTCACCGCGCCCACGTTCCCGCCGTCCGCCGCGGGCGGGCGGGGGCGCGAGACGATCAGCGTGCTGCACATCGGCGGGCCCCGCTTCGGGCGGGGGCTGCCCGAGCCGGGCGACCCGTTCACGCCCGAGGACATGCAGGCCCGCATCTGGGCCGACCTGACCGCCATGCACGACCGCGGCATGCCACGCCCCGACCTCATGGTCGTCGCGGGCGACCTCACCGAGTCGGGCACGCTCGGCCAGTTCGGCCAGGCCACCAGGTTCGTCACCGACCTGCGGCTGCTGCTCGGCCTCGAGCCGCACCGGCTGATCCTGCTGCCCGGCCCGCGCGACGTCACCAAGGCCGCCGCCAGCGCCTACTTCATGACCTGCGAGGCCGACGACGTCAGCCCGCAGCCTCCTTACTGGCCCAAGTGGCGCCACTTCGCCACCCTGTTCGGCGAGGTCTACCAGGGGCTCGACGACCGGGTGTTCGACGGCGGGCAGCCGTGGAGCCTGTTCGAGGTGCCCGACCTGCACGTGGTCGTGGCCGGGCTCAACTCGACGATGGCGATGAGTCACCTGGAGCGCGACGCGTACGCGCTGATCGGGGAGGCGCAGGCGGCCTGGTTCGCCGAGCGGCTGCGGCCGTACGAGGAGCGCGGGTGGCTGCGGCTCGGCGCGCTCGGCCACCCGCCGGCCGAGCTGCGCGACGCCGCCACGTACGAACGGCTGCTCGGCCGCCGGCTCAACCTGCTCTTCCACGGCGGCGCCGGCACCGCGGCCGAGGGCCGGGTGGCCGCGCCGCGCGCCGGCCGGCACCAGGTGATCGAGATCGGCCCCGACGGGCTGCGCACCTGGCTGCCCGACGAGGGCACCCCCGAGCGGCTCAGGGCCAGGTGGCGGGCCGCGCAGACCACGTTCACCGGGCAGACGCCGCCCGCGCCGCCGCCCGCGCCCGAGCCGGAGCAGCGCGCGCCCAGCCCCGTCGAGCTGCTGCTCGACCGCATCGCCGAGGTGTGCGAGGCCCGCCACGAGCGGGCCAGGATCCGCAGGTTCGACGCCCACCTCGTGGTCACCCACCCCGAGGACGGGTTCGTCCGGCAGACCATGATCGGCGCGTACGTCGGCGAGCCCACCGTGGAGAGCGCCGACGGCTTCGTCCGCACCGCCCACGCCGCCGGGCTCGCGGCCGAGCTGGTCTACCAGGGCCCGCCCGCGCCGCGCGCGGTCCGCGACGAGCTGATGCGCAAGGGGGTGCGGCTGCGCAGCTTCACCGAGTTCCAGGGCCTGCTCGACCTCAGCGGCTACGTCACCGAGCAGACCGCGCGGGTCGCCACCGACCGCCGCTACCCGCCCGGCCTGTACGTCCCCCAGCGCTACCGCGAGCTCGACCGCCCCGGCAGCGCCGTCAAGGCCGGGCTGACCGACGAGATGATGCGGCTGCTGTCGGCCGACCACGGCCGCTTCCTGCTGCTGCTCGGCGACTTCGGCCACGGCAAGACGTTCGCGCTGCGCGAGCTGGCCCGCCGCATCCCGGCCGAGCTGCCCCACCTGACGCCGATCCTCATCGAGCTGCGCTCGCTCGACAAGGCGCACTCGGTCGACGCGCTGGTGGCGGCGCACCTGGCGAGCCACGGCGAGGAGGTCATCGACCTCAAGGCGTTCCGCTACCTGCTCAGGCAGGGACGCATCGTGCTGCTGTTCGACGGGTTCGACGAGCTGGTGACCCGGCTGACCTACGACCGGGCGGCCGACCACCTGGCCACACTGCTGTCGGCGGCCGAGGACAAGGCGAAGATCGTGGTGGCCAGCCGCACCCAGCACTTCAAGTCGCACAGCCAGGTGCTGACCTCGCTGGGCGAGATGGTGGGCGTGCTGCCGCAGCGGCGGGTGCTCGGCGTGGAGAACTTCGCGCCCGACCAGATCAGCTCCTACCTCGCCAACAGGTTCGGCGACGACGCCGAGGCCGGCGCCCGCATGGCGCTGATGCGGGAGATGGAGGACCTGCTCGCGTTGGCCCAGAACCCGCGCATGCTGAGCTTCATCGCCGACCTCGACGCCGACCGCCTGCGTACGGTCGCCGAGGCCCGCCACACGATCAGCCCCGCCCTGCTGTACGAGGAGATCCTCACCTCCTGGCTGGCCTTCGAGGAACGGCGGGCCAAGGTGCCCGGCTCGACCGGCGGGTTCAGCGTCGAGGAGCTGTGGCGGGCGGTGACCGCGCTGGCGGTGCGCCTGTGGGAGTCGGGCGACGCGCTGCTCGGCATGGACGAGCTGACCGAGATCGGTGAGACGCTGACCGACCTGGCCGACGGGCAGCTGTCGGCCGCGCACGCCGCGTTCCGCATGGGGTCGGGCAGCCTACTGGTGCGTACGGAAGACGGCATGTTCGGGTTCATCCACATCTCGGTGATGGAGTGGCTGATCGCCCGCCGCATCGCCGCCACCATGGAGGACCCGGTCCTGCTGTCGCGCCGGCCGCTGTCGGCGCTGACCGTCGAGTTCCTGTGCGACCTCTCCGACGTACGCGCGCTGCGCGCCTGGGTGAACCACCCGCCGGCCGACGACGTCTCCCGCGCCAACGCCGTCAAGATCTCCGCCCGGCTGCGCACGCCCGCCCGAGCCGACCTGCGCGGCGCCAACCTCAAGGGCGAGGACCTGTCGGCCAGGGACCTGCGCGAGGTCGACCTGACCGGCGCCGACCTGTCCGAGGCGACGCTGGTCGGCACCAACCTGTCCAGGGCCGTGCTCAAGGACGCCCGCCTGACCGGCGCCAGGCTCGACGCCGCCCAGCTCACCGGGGCCGACCTGCGCGGCGCCGACCTGTCGGGGGCGCGGCTGGCGCAGGTGGACCTGAGCGACGCGGCCGTCGAGGGCGCCCGCTGGCACCGCGCCACGCTGATCGACGTCACCGGCACGGTGCCGCACCTGCCGGGCGCGGCCGTGGTGCCGGGACAGCCGGTCGAGGTGGAGTTCGCGCCCGCCGGCATCGGCGTCCCGTACGGCTACCACTTCCAGACCAGCCGCCTGCCCGAGCCGATCGCCTACAGCCCCGACGGCGCCACCATCGCGGTCGGCAACGAGGACGGCGGCGTGCTGCTGTGCGTGGGCGGCGCGCCCGTGCGCACGCTGCAGGGGCACCGGGGCCGCGTCTACGCGGTGGCGTTCGCCGGCGAGCTGTTGGCCACCGGCGCAAGCGACGGCGTCGTGCTGCTGTGGGACGCGCTGACCGGCGAGCCGCTGCGCCGCCTGGAGGGCCATCCCGACGGCGTCTGGCCGCTGCGGCTCAGCGCGTCGGGCGACCTGGTGGCGGCGGGCGGCGGCGACGGCGTCGTCCGCGTGTGGGAGAGCGCCACCGGCCGTCTCGTGCACGAGCTGGCCGGGCACCGGGCGCCCGTCTACACCGCCTCGTTCGGCCGCTCCGCCCTCGTCACCGGCGACGCGGCCGGCACCGTCCGCGTGTGGGACCTCGGCTCGGGGCAGATGAAGGAGACGCTCGGCGAGCACCGCGGCAGCGTCTTCCGCGCCGTGCACAGCCCCGACGGCCGGCTGCTGGCCACCGGCGACGAGGCGGGCACCGTACGCCTGTGGGACACCGCGACCTGGACCCGCCTGCACGAGCTGACCGGCCACACCGGCAGCATCTACTCGCTGGCGTTCGCGCCCGACGGCTCGCTGCTGGCCAGCGGCGACACCGCCGGCGCGGTACGTCTGTGGTCGCCGTCGGGCGAGGAGCGCGGCGTGCACACCACCCACGCGACCAGCGTCTACCAGGTCGCCTTCAGCCCCGGCGGGCAGATCCTGGCCAGCGGCGACGCCAACGGCGTCGTACGCCTGCAGCGGCTCGGCGACGGCAACAGGGTCGAGCTGACCGGGCACCGCAGCTCGGTGTGGCCGTTCGTGTTCAGCCCCGACGGCCAGGAGCTCGCCACCAGCAGCAACGACGGCACCGTACGCCTGTGGGACCCGCACAGCGGCCAGTGCCGGCGGGCGCTGCGCGGCCACGGCCGCCGCATCTCATCGGTCGCCTTCAGCGCCGACGGCTCGCTGCTGGCCACCAGCGGCAACGACGGCACCGTACGCCTGTGGGAGCCCCGCACCGGCCGCCGGCTGCGCGAGTTCACCGGCCACAACGACCGGCTCATCTCGGCCTCTTTCTCCCCCGCTGGGCCGGTGCTGGCCACCGCGAGCAATGACGGCGGCGTGCACTTCTGGAACGCTTCGACCGGCGACTACGAGCGCGAGCTCAACGCCGAGACCGAGCACGTGTGGGCCGAGGCGTTCAGCCCCGACGGCGACCTGCTGGCCACGGCCAACGACGACGACACCGTCCGCCTGTGGTACCGGCCGACCGGGCGGCTGGCGGGCAACCTGACCGAGCATCGCGGGCGGGTGCGCTCGATCGCGTTCAGCCCCGACGGCGACCACGTGGCCACCGGCTGCGACGACACGCTCGTCAGGGTCTGGCACCTGCCCAGCGGCCGCCGGGTGGCCGTCCTGGAGGGGCACAGCGACCGGGTCTACTCCGTCTCCTACTCCCCCGACGGCCGCTTCCTGGTCAGCGCCGGCAACGACGGCCGCGCCCTGGTGTGGGAGCTGCTCCCCGGCCACGCGCCGCGCCTGGTGCACACGATGCGGCACGAGGGGCGGCTGTGGAGCGCGGCGTTCGGCGCGGCGGGCTCGCTGCTGGCCACCGGTGGCGA
Organism: Nonomuraea sp. NPDC049421; assembly: GCF_040677005.1. Taxonomy (NCBI): domain Bacteria; kingdom Bacillati; phylum Actinomycetota; class Actinomycetes; order Streptosporangiales; family Streptosporangiaceae; genus Nonomuraea; species Nonomuraea sp. NPDC049421. The sequence continues at coordinate 683,532 of NZ_JBFAQA010000001.1, read as the reverse complement.
CGACACGCTCGTCCGCGTCTACGACGCCGCCACCGGCGACCTGCGCCACACCCTGTCAGGACACAACCGCCGCGTCTGGTCGGTCGCCTTCAGCCCGGCGCCCGGCTCCGAACTGCTGGCCAGCGCGGGCGACGACGGCGTGGTGATCCTGTGGGAGGGCGGCGCGCGGCGGGCGACCCTGCTGGGGCTGCCCGAGGGGTGGGCGGCCCTGGCGCCCGACGGCCGCTACAAGCTGCAGGGCGATCCCGGCGGGCAGTTCTGGCACGTGGTCGGAATGTCGCGGTTCGAGCTGGGCGAGCTGGACGCGTACCTGCCGGGGGTGCGGCAGGTGCCGCTCGACGCGCCCTTCTAGAACACCTCGATGCGGTCCATGCTGATCACCGTGCTGCCCGAGGCCGGGTTGCGCTCGCCGGTCACCCGCACCCGCAGCGTGTGCGTCCCGGCGGGCAGCACCGGGCTCAGGTAGTTGAGCTGCTCGCCCACCCTGATCCCGCTGTAGTAGTCGACCCGCTGCTCGGGGCCGCCGTCGATGGAGATGGCCGCGATGCCGTTGCCGCGGTCGCGCACGCTCAGCAGGGCCACCCTGGTGCCGGTGAACGTCACCGTCGCCGTCGCGCCCGCCTGCCCGCTCCAGTGATCATTGCCCCAGAAGCACTGGTTGCCGCAGCCGGAGCCGGACTGCCAGGAGCTGGCGTACGTGACCTGCGGATCGAAGTCGTTGATCACCGACGTCTCCGCGCCCGGATCGCCGGACGGGAGCCGCTGCGTGGCCCCAGCCGCCAGGGGGCGGCCGAAGTCGGGGGTGCCGTCGGCGTTCCAGGTGAACCGCTGCACCCTCGTCGTGCGGAAGTCGTAGGTGTAGGTGGTGGTGTTCTTGGCGTGGTAGGCGATCCAGTCCTCGGTGCCGTCGGGCGAGCGGAAGAACGAGTGGTGCCCAGGCCCCCACACGCCCGTCGCGTCGTTCCTGGCGAACACCGGGCCCGGGTGCTGCCGCCAGTTCGCCGCCACCATGGGGTCGGCGCCGTCGGCGATGCACTTCATCCACAGCTGGTAGTCCGGCTTGCCGGTGTCGCACGTGGAGTAGGTCAGGAACGTGCGGCCGTCGCGGTGGAGCGGCGTCGGCCCCTCGCGCACCTCCGTGCAGCCACCGTCCGCCGGGATCGCGACCCGGCCGCCGGTGACCGTCCACGGGTTGCTCATGCGGGCGATGTAGAGCTGCGCGGGGCCGCCCATGCCGCGCCCCGGGCCCGCCCAGACGAAGTACTGCCGCCCGTCGTGGGTGATCGGCTCGCCGTCGATGGCGTACTCGCCGAAGTCGGCGATCTTCGCCTTGAACGTGTACGGGCCCATGGGGTCGTCGCCGGCCGACTCCAGGACGTACATGCGGTGGTTGGCGTTCACGCCGTCCGAGGCGGTGTAGTAGACGTACCAGCGGGATCCGACGTGCCGGAAGGCCGGCGCCCACATCTGCCTGTCACGGCTCCCGTCCTGGTCCCGCCACACGACCTGCTCGGGCGCGGCCGCCAGTGTGGCGAGGCTCCGCGACCGCCAGATGCCGATCCTGTCGCCCCTGGTCGTGGCCACGTAGTAGAAGCCGTCGTGGTGGATGAGGCTGGGGTCGGCGGACGGATTGACCGGGTTACGGAACGAGTCCGCCGCCGCGGCGGCCGGGGCCCCCGGGATGAGCACGCTCAGGGCGGTGACGAGTGCCGCCAGGGTGGCTCGGGCGGCCTGCCAGGGGGACGTGCGCGGCATCGGCGATCCTTCCACGACGATCTTTCCGATCGTCAAGGAAGGATGTCATGTCGTCAACCCACGGCGGCGCGGCGCAGGAGGTCGTCCCAGACCTCGGCGACGCGGGCGTCGAGCTCCTCGAGTGAGCCGTCGTTGGGGATCACGATGTCGGCGGCGGCCAGTCGTTCGTCCCTGCTCGCCTGGGCGGCGATGCGGGCCCTGGCGTCGGCCTCCGCCATGCCGCGGTGTTCGGCCAGGCGGCGGATGCGCAGCTCGTCGGGGGCGTCGACGACGATCACCACGTCGTACATGGGGGCCAGGTTGTTCTCCACCAGCAGCGGCACGTCGTACACCATGATCGCGTCGGCGCCGGCGCCCCGCTGCAGCTCCGCGACCCGCTCCCCCACCAGCGGGTGCACGATCGCGTTGAGCGCGGCCAGCTTCTCGGAGTCGGTGAAGACGATGGAGCCGAGCTTCTCCCTGTCGAGCGAGCCGTCGGGACGCAGCACCCCGCCGCCGAACGTCTCCGCCACCCGCGCCAGCCCCGGCGTGCCCGGCTCGACCACCTCACGGGCGATCAGGTCGGCGTCGATCACCATCGCGCCCCTGGCCGAAAGCCGCTTTGACACCTCGCTCTTCCCGGAGCCGATGCCGCCGGTGAGCCCGATCTTCAACACGTGGAAAAGCCTATCGCCCGGATCTCACGCGGCCAGATCCGGGCGTCACGCGCAGCTTCACTCCCCGCCCGCCGACTCCGGCGTCACGCGCAGCTCACTTCCCGTCCGCCGACTCCGGCGTCACGGCGCAGCTCGCTACCCGTCCGCCGGCTCCGGTGTCATGCGGAGGTGGATGAGGGTCAGGTGGTCGTCCATGCGCTCGCGGTGGGTCTCGCGGTAGCCGAGCCGGCGGTAGAGCCGCAGGTTCCCCTCGGACAGGTGGCCGGTGAACAGGTCGAACGCCTTCGCCTCCGGCACCTGCTCGTGCAGGGCGCGCAGCAGAGCCGTGCCGATGCCCCTGCCCTGCAGGTCAGGGGCCACGACGAGGCGGCCGACCAGGCAGGTGGCGCCGGAGAGCCGCCCGCGTACGGCGCCGACGATGCGCCCCGACTCGACCGCCTTGAGCACGACCGCGCCCTCGATGACCTTGCGCATCTGCTCCAGCGACTCGACCAGCGGCGGGATGTAGGGGTCGCCGTAGAGCTGCGCCTCGCTGAGGTAGGCCGCCCGCTGCAGGGTCAGGACCTCGCCCGCGTCATCGGGCACCGCCCGCTCGATCACCACCCGCCGCAGCCTACTCCCCGCGCCCGGCCCCCGCCGTCAGCTCGCCGGGACACGACGTGCGAGCCTTGGGCGGCTTTCCGCGTACGAGGAAGTCGTGCACCCGGGCCCGCAGGCAAGCGGCCCGCAGTTTCCCGGCCCCCTGCAGCAGATAGGCGTCATGCCCGTCCCCATGCCACAACACCACCGCACCGGGAATCCCCCGCCCCAGCCGCGCCGCCGGGGCAGGCGGACTGACCACATCCAGCCGCCCCACTCCGACCAGCACCGACGCCCGGTCACCGTCGTCACTCGGCGCCACGGAGCTTGCCGGGCCCGGCTCCGGGCGGCCGTTTCCGTCGTCACGAGGCACCGCAGGACCGGTGGCGCCGGTCTCCTGGCCGCCGCCGACCCTGGGCCCGAGGTCGCTGCCGGTCCGCGCCGGCCGGTCACCGGCGTCTCCCGAGGAGGGCCGGCCCTCGCCTCCGGCCGGCGCGGACGTCTCGGCGCCGGCCAGGCGGGACCGGTCGAGCCGCGGGGTGTGGGGCGGCCAGCTCGGACGGGCGCGCAGCCCCAGGCACTTGCCGACCTCGTAGCGGCCGGTCAGCCAGCCCACCCGGGGCGCCACCTCACGCAGCCTGGCCTCCATGCGCAGGAAGGTCCGGTAGCCGGGCACCGCGGGCATGAAGTCGTGGCAGTGCATCGCGCGGGAGACCGTGGCGGGCGCGTCGGCCCGCCGTACGCCGGCGAGCGCCAGCAGCGCCCGCGTGTCACCCTCCTCGGCGGCGGCCAGCGCCCTGGCCAGTTCGGGCCACCGCTTCGGGTCGAGCCCGGCGAGCACGGCCGCGACGACGCGCCGCTCGTCCACCGCCCGCCGGCCGGGAACGGCCCCTGACCCTGACCCTGACCCTGACCCTGCCCCTGACCCTGCCCCTGCCCCTGCCCCTGCCTTTGGCGATCGCCCGCCCGCCGAACCGCCGGCGACGACCGACGGTCCTCCGCCGAGCAGCTCGCCGAGCCCAGGGCCCGCCTTGAGTGGTGTCTCGCCGAGCAGAGCGTCCAGCCCGGACCCGTCGGGCGTGCCGGCCGTCAGGTCACGAGGGCGGGAAGGCGGGCCCGGGTTGGCGGGCAGGAGCAGTTCGGCGGGCGAAGCCGTGCGCTGGGTGCCGCCACCCGGATCCGCGGCGCCGGCCCCGTTCGCGAGGAGGTCGTCCAGGACCTCGACGGCGTCGCCGTCCAGGGGGCAGGCCAGGTGGTTGACGCACCAGTCGCGGAAGTAGCGCAACTGGCGCTCGGCCGCCCTCGCGTGGGCGATGAGGCGGCGGCCCAGGCCGGGCCGGAAGTGGTCGGGGACGCCCTCCAGGTAGATCCGCCCGGCCCGGCCGGGGAACAGCTCGAGGTACGCCTGCCCGTACACCGCCCCGTAGCCGTTGCCGAAGTAGCGCAGCCGGCGCCGGCCGAGTGCGTCGCGCAGGGCGTCGAGGTCGTGTGCCACCTGCCAGGCCGTCAGGCCGTCGTAGGCGGGCCCGGCCGCGATCCGGCAGCTTCTGTCGTAGGCGGCGTTGTGACGGGCGTAGGAGCGCCATGCGGCCTCTCCAGAGGCGATCTGGAGCCGCCGGGGGTCGGGCGGCGGCACCGAGCAGCGCACCATGGCCGCGCTCCCCCTGTCACCGATCCCGCGCGGCTCCACCAGCACCACGTCGAACCACCGGGCCAGCTCGCTCACGGTGTCGGGCCTGGCGCGCACGTCCTGGACGGTGGAGCCCGCCCCGGTGTTGACGACCAGCGGGCCGAGGCTGCGTGCGGGGTCGCGGGCGGGCAGCCAGGCGAGGTCGATCTCCGTACGCGTCCCGGACGGCCGCTTCCAGTCGACCGGCACGGACAGCTTCCCGCACCTCAGCCCGTCGCCGCACTCCCGCCACCGCACCCGCCCGAGCACCGGCCCGTCCGGCTCGCCGGACCGGTCCGCCCAGAAGCCGCCGCCCCGCTCGTCCGCCGGATCCAGCGCGCCGGCCGTGGCGGGAACGGCCGCCACGGACGCGGACGGTACGCCGGTGACGAGGACGGCGCTGGTGAGGACGGCGGCGGTCGTGAGGCCCGCCGCCGCCCTGATGACCGGCTGAACCATGCCCACGCAGATCGCTCCCGAGAGTCGCAGCCACCAAGCGCCGCCCAGTCTCCCAGTACGCACCAGCGCAGGTCACAGGCTTGCAAAGACCCTCAGGTAAAATCTCCGTCCCGCCGCTGCAGGATCCGGAGAAACTCCCTTATACCGTCCACGAGCGAGGCGGGCGCCGCCATGGCGACCATGTGGCTGGGGCTCTCACCGCGTCCCCAGTAGACGATGTCGTTGCCGCGCTCGGCGATCCGCCGCAGCACCTCGGGCCCGCCGTGGGTGACCCCGGTGGGCACCGCCTTCTGGTCGACGGGCAGCCCGGCCGCCCCCTCGTAGTACGGCCAGGAGGACGACCCGCCGGTGCCGGTCAGCCAGTACAGGCTGGCGTTGGTGAGCAGCAGGTCCCTGTCGATGGGCTCGGCCCTCGGCTCCCACCCGTCGAACTCCCTGAACCGCTCCACCAGGTACGCGAGCTGCGCCACCGGCGAGTCCACGAACCCGTACGCCAGGGTCTGCGGCCGGGCGGCCAGGTAGGGCCCGTAGCCGCTGCCGCCCGCCATGCGCCGCCCCATCTCCTCCAGCAGGGCAAGCGCCTCAGGGTCGGCCTCGTCCAGCTCGCCGGGCTCGCCCGTGGGGACGCCGAGCCCGGCCGTGATCACCGCGCCCGTCACGTGCTCGCTGTCGAGGGCGGCGAGGCGCGGCGTGACGAGCGCTCCCGCGTCGTTGCCGTGCGCGACGTACCGGTCGTAGCCGAGCCGCCGCATCAGCTCTGCCCACGTGCGCGCCACCCGGTCGATGCTCCACGGCCGCGGGTCGGCGGGCTCGGGGAACGGCGAGAACGCGAACCCGGGCAGCGACGGGGCCACGACGTGGAAGGCGGCCGAGGGGTCGAGCCCGTGGGCGCGCGGGTCGGTGAGCGGGCCGATGACGTCGAGGAACTCGGCGACGGAGTTAGGCCAGCTGTGCGTCATGATCAGCGGCACGGCGCCGGGCTCCGGCGAGCGCACGTGCAGGAAATGCACCCGCTGCCGGTCGATGACGGTGGTGTACTGCGCGAACGCGTTCAGCCTGGCCTCCTGCGCCCGCCAGTCGAACCCGCCGCCCCAGTACGCGGCCAGCTCCCGCAGGTGGTCCACGGGGACGCCCCGGTCCCACCCGCCCGGCAGCGCCCCCGCCCACCGGGTCCTGCGCACCCGCTCGCGCAGCTCGTCCAGGTCGGCCTGCGGGATATCGATACGAAAAGCGGTGATCTCTTCCATGCCCGGCACGCTAACGACGAACGCGGCAAGGACCGTTCCGCATTAGCGCAGCCACGAAATCAGCCCCCGCGAGGACACCGCACGACGAGCCGCGACCGAGGCCAGGACCGGCGAAAGAGACCACCCGACCGGCCGCCGCCGAAGCCGGCGCACACCAAGCGCCCCCGGCGACCGGCTGCGAGCGGGGGCGCCGCCCGACGGACGCCGGGAAGGGCCGGGGCATGCGGAAGGCCCCGCACGGAGAACCGTGCGGGGCCTTCCCCACTGCTGATGGCCGCCACCTGGCGTGAAGGTCACGCCTCAGGCGGCCGGCGCCCGGTGCGGGGCGTCAGCTCTGGCCGCCCGCGAGCTTCTCGCGGAGCGCGGCGAGCGCCTCGTCAGAGGCGAGCGCGCCGCTGGCCGGAGCCGACGAGGAGCCGCCCTGCTGGGGCTGGGTCTCGCCGCTGTAGGACGAGGGAGCGGCCTCGCCGGCCTCCGCCTCGGCCTTGCGGGCCTCCTCGATCTGCTTCCTGTGAGCCTCGAAGCGCTGCTGGGCCTCGGCGTACTGCCGCTCCCACTCCTCACGCTGCTTGTCGAAGCCCTCGAGCCACTCCCCGGTCTCCGGGTCGAAGCCCTCGGGGTAGATGTAGTTGCCCTGATCGTCGTACGTGGCCGCCATGCCGTAGAGGGTCGGGTCGAACTCGACCTCGGCGCCGACGCCCTCGTTGGCCTGCTTCAGCGAGAGGCTGATGCGGCGACGGTCGAGGTCGATGTCGATGATCTTCACGAAGATCTCGTCGCCGACCTGGACGACCTGCTCCGGGATCTCCACGTGGCGCTCGGCCAGCTCGGAGATGTGGACCAGGCCCTCGATGCCCTCCTCGACCCGGACGAACGCACCGAACGGCACCAGCTTGGTGACGCGGCCCGGCACGACCTGGCCGATCTGGTGGGTGCGGGCGAACTGCTGCCACGGGTCTTCCTGGGTGGCCTTGAGCGACAGGGAGACGCGCTCGCGCTCCATGTCGACGTCGAGGACCTCGACCGTGACCTCCTGGCCCACCTCGACGACCTCGGACGGGTGGTCGATGTGCTTCCAGGACAGCTCGGACACGTGGACCAGACCGTCGACGCCGCCGAGGTCCACGAACGCACCGAAGTTGACGATCGAGGACACGACGCCCTTGCGGACCTGGCCCTTCTGGAGGGTGTTGAGGAACGTCTGGCGAACCTCGGACTGCGTCTGCTCGAGCCAGGCGCGGCGCGAGAGGACGACGTTGTTGCGGTTCTTGTCGAGCTCGATGATCTTGGCCTCGAGCTCGCGACCGACGTACGGCTGCAGGTCGCGGACACGGCGCATCTCGACCAGGGACGCCGGGAGGAAGCCACGCAGGCCGATGTCGAGGATGAGACCACCCTTGACGACCTCGATGACCGTGCCGGTGACGATGCCGTCCTCGTCCTTGATCTTCTCGATCGTGCCCCAGGCGCGCTCGTACTGAGCACGCTTCTTGGACAGGATCAGGCGGCCCTCCTTGTCCTCCTTCTGGAGAACGAGGGCCTCGACGTGTTCGCCGACCTCCACGACGTCAGCGGGATCGACATCGTGCTTGATCGAAAGCTCGCGCGAGGGGATGACACCCTCGGTCTTGTAGCCGATATCGAGAAGAACCTCGTCTCGATCGACCTTGACGACGGTGCCCTCGACGATGTCGCCGTCGTTGAAGTACTTGATGGTCTCGTCGATCGCCGCGAGGAAGGCTTCCTCGGACCCGATGTCGTTGACCGCTACCTGCGGGGTGCTCGAGGTGGCCTCAGTGCTGGACGTCATGTGTGGAATTGCTCCGAACGCGGACAGGATGTCGATGTGGCGGATGCGCGGCAGGCCCTCTTCCGCATCAAGCCGAGGAATTACGACATCGACGTGACCGAGCGCGAGCCCGCTCCGTCTGAGGCGCGCGCGAGCCCACAGCGCAGCGATCAGCATATGAGACCAACGCCACGGGGTCAATCCGGCGGGACGTCAATAGGCGATGACCTGGAGCCCTCGCTTGGCGATGATATTACCTCGAACCTTCTCCGGGATGGAGATCCGCTCGGGGTCGCCGTCGCTGACGTAGCGCTTGCCGGGATGCCGGTCCAGCCAGTCGAGCCAGTATTGGGAGCACCACTTGCGGCACTCGCCCTTCTTGCCGTTGCTCTGGATGCGCTGGATCGCCCCGCGGTCGAACTTTTTCGCGTACGGCGAAAGTGAGGGCTCGGCCCCGGCGAGGAACACGCCCGCGAAATCATAACGCGTGCCGTCCCAGGAGCCGGTCCTGGCGGGCTTCTTCCCCTTGGGCAGGGACCCGTACGGCAAAGCCATGGTCCGGGACGGCGGCGCGCCGAGCTTCTTCAGCAGCCGCTCCAGCCGGACGATCTGCTCCTTGACCTTCTTGCGCTTGAGCGTGCGCAGGTCGGGGTGGCTCCAGGTGTGGTTGGCCACCTCGTAGCCGTGGTCGGTGAGCCACCGCACGGCCGCCGCCTGCGCGTCGTGCTCGCGCAGCCCGAACGGCTCCTTGCTGATCCAGAACGTGGCCACAGGACGGAAGCCCGGGTGCCGGGCGGCGACGTCCTGGATGACGCCCACGGCGGTGTCGGGCAGCGGCCGGCCGTCGGCGCCCAGCCCGAAGTGGCTGGGATGCCCGTCGTCGAACGTCAGCACCACGGGGAACTTGCCGGCCGGCACCCTGATCTCGCCCCTGACGAACTCGGCCGCGGTGATCGGCACGTAGCCGCGCTTGGCCAGCTTCTCCAGCTCCTTCCTGAGCTGGGCGGGCGTGCGGTCGAGCGAGGCGCGCCGCTCGGTGAGGATGCGGTGGTACATCAGCACCGGCACCAGCCCCGCCTCGTTGGCCCGCACCTGCTTGGCGAACTCGGGCGTGGACACCACCCCAGGCGGCTGCCCGACCGCGGTGGGCGCGGGCGGCTCGGCGCTGCCCTTGACGGTGGCGCCTGCCTGCGGCCTGGCGTGCGGGCGCGGCTCGCCCGGCATGAGGGCGAGCCCGATGACGGCGATCGTGATCACCACCACGTTCGCGACGACGATGATCCGCGTGAGGGACGCTGATGACCGCACGAAACTCCCGGCCGCTCGGTGATGACGGCTCCACAGATTAATGCAGAACCGCCCGCAGCGCGGCTTTCGCGGCTAGTGGCCCGCGTCCTCCCAGGTACGGCCGACGCCCACCGAGACCTCCAGGGGGACGCGCAGCCGGTAGGCGGCGTTCATCTGGTCGCGCACCAGCCGGGTGAGCGCGTCGAGCTCGCCGGGCGCCACCTCGAACACCAGCTCGTCGTGCACCTGGAGCAGCATCCGCGAGGCCAGCTCCTCCTCGCGGATCGCCTGGCGCACGTTGAGCATGGCGACCTTGATGATGTCGGCCGCCGAGCCCTGGATGGGCGCGTTGAGCGCCATGCGCTCGGCCATCTCGCGGCGCTGGCGGTTGTCGCTGGTGAGGTCGGGCAGGTAGCGCCGGCGGCCCATGATCGTCTCGGTGTACCCGTCGGTGCGGGCCTGGGCGACGATGGCGTGCAGGAAGTCGCGGACGCCGCCGAACTCCTGGAAGTATTCCTCCTTCAGTGCCCGCGCCTCGGCCACCGGGATGTTGAGCTGCCCGGCCAGCCCGAAGTCGGACAGCCCGTAGGCCAGGCCGTAGTTCATCGCCTTGATGCGGGCCCGCAGCTCGCCGTCGATCTGCTCGGGCGGCAGGTCGAAGACGCGGGCGGCGGTGGCCTGGTGGAAGTCGTGGCCCGACTCGAACGCCTCGATCAGCGACTCGTCGCCCGACAGGTGGGCCATGATGCGCAGCTCGATCTGGCTGTAGTCGGCGGTCAGCAGCGTCTCGTAGCCCTCGCCGACCGTGAAGCCCTGCCGGATGCGGCGGCCCTCGGCGGTGCGGATCGGGATGTTCTGGAGGTTGGGCTTCTCCGACGACAGCCGGCCGGTGGCGGCGATGATCTGGTTGAAGGTGGTGTGGATGCGCCCGTCGTCGGCGATCTCCTTGATGAGGCCCTCGACGGTGGTGCGCAGCTTCTGCTGGTCGCGGTGGCGCAGCATGATCGTGGGCAGCTCGTGCTCGGTCTGGGTGGCCAGCCAGGCGAGCTGGTCGGCGTCGGTGCTGTAGCCGGTCTTGATCTTCTTCGTCTTGGGCAGGTTGAGCCGGACGAAGAGGATCTCCTGCAGCTGCTTGGGCGAGCCGAGGTTGAACTGCTCGCCGACCGAGCGGTGGGCCTCTTCGACGGCGTGCTTGACCGCGGCGCCGAACTCGGCCTCGAGGGCGGCGAAGTATTCGCTGTCGACGGCGATGCCGGCCCGCTCCATCTCGGCCAGCACGGTCAGCAGCGGCAGCTCGACGTCGCCGAGCAGCTGGGTGCCGCCGCGGCCGGCCAGGAAGGTCTCGAGGGAGTCGGCCAGCTCGCGCACGGCGCCGGCGCGCAGCGCGAGGTCCTTGGCGGGGGCGTCCTCGTCGTCGCCGAACAGCGCGGCCTGGCCGTTGTCCTCGTGCTCGGCGCGCAGGTCGCGGTGGAGGTAGCGGCGGGCGAGGTCCTCGAGCGCGAACGTGCGCTGGCCCGGCATCGCGAGGTAGGCGGCCAGCGCGGTGTCGCAGCTGAGGCCGCGCAGCTCCATGCCCTGCGCCCACAGGGCCAGGATGGGCCCCTTGGCGTCGTGGACGGCCTTGGGCCTGGTCTCGTCGCCCAGCCAGGCCCGCAGGGCCGCCTCGTCGCCCTCGGTGAGCTTGACGGGGTCGATGTAGGCGGCGGTGCCGTCGGGCGAGGCGATGGCGACGGCGTCGATGCGGCCGGTGCCGCGGCCGTAGGCGCCCTTGAAGGCGAGCCCGGCGCGGCCCTCGGGCAGCGCGGCGAGCCAGCCGGCCACCCGGTCGGGGCCGAGCAGCACGGTCTCGACCTCGAAGCCCTGCTCGGGCTCCTGCTCGCCGGTGCCGAGCACCTTGAACACCCGCTCGCGCAGCTCGCCGCGGATCTGCAGGGTGTCGAACAGCTTGTTGATCTCCTCGCGGTCCCACGCGCCCTGCTCGAGCTCGCCCGGCTCGGCCTCGACGGGGACGTCGCGCAGCAGCTCGGTGAGCCGGCGGTTCATCAGCACCTGGGCGACGTGCTCGCGCAGCTTGTCGCCGACCTTGCCCTTGACCTCGTCGACCCGGTCGACCAGCGCGGTCAGCGAGCCGAACTCGCGCACCCACTTGGCGGCGGTCTTCTCCCCCACGCCGGGGATGCTCAGCAGGTTGTCGCTGGGGTCGCCGCGCAGCGCGGCGAAGTCGGGGTATTGCTGCGGGGTCAGGCCGTATTTGTCCTGGACCGCGTCGGGGGTGAAACGGGTCATGTCGCTGATGCCGCGCCGGGTCATCAGGACGGTGACGTGCTCGTCGACCAGCTGCAGCGCGTCGCGGTCGCCGGTGACGATCAGGACGTCCATGCCCTGCTCGCGGGCGCGGGTGGCGAGGGTCGCGATGATGTCGTCGGCCTCGAAGCCCGCCTTGGACAGGTGCGGGATGCGCAGCGTGTCGAGCAGCTCGTAGATGAGCTGCATCTGACCGCGGAAGTCCTCGGGCGTCTCGCTCCTGTTGGCCTTGTAGTCGGCGTATTCCTCGTGGCGGAACGTCGGCTCCGACCGGTCGAAGGCCACCGCGACGTGGCTGGGCTGCTCGTCGCGCAGGATGTTGGTCAGCATCGAGGTGAACCCGTAGACCGCCTCGGTGTGCTGACCGTCGGTGGTCATGAGGTTGGCGTCTTTGAGCGCGTAGAACGCGCGATAGGCCAGCGAATGCCCGTCGAGCAGCAGCAGGCACGGGCGGCTGGGGGTCACTTCACTCTTCGGCACACAGGCAGCCTAGTCTGCGTCTCCGACAGAAAACCCGAGCTCGGAAGAGTGGAGGCGTCACTTTGACGCAGACCGACCCTATGGACGTCTCGATATTCGGCGACATGCATGAAGGAACGCTCGCCGACCGGCTGGGCATCGAGTTCCTCGAGGTCTCGCCTGAGCGGGTGGTGGGCCGCATGCCGGTCGAGGGCAACACGCAGCCGTACGGGCTGCTGCACGGCGGAGCGTCGGCGGTGCTGGCCGAGACGCTGGGCTCGGTGGGCGCGGCCGTGCACGCCGGGGCCGGGCGGATCGCCGTGGGCATCGAGATCAACGCCACCCATCACCGCTCGGCCCGCTCGGGCTGGGTGACGGGGGTCGCGACCCGGCTGCACGGGGGCAGGACGCTGGCGACGTACGACATCGAGATCACCGATGAGCAGGGCAGGAGGGTGTGCACCTCGCGGCTCACCTGCATGCTGCGTGACGCCTGACCGTAATGCCCCTTACGTCACTTCGTCCGACCCTTTGCGCATGCCCCCCGCGGGTCGCTACGGTTGTTTCACCAGAGCCCGCGGGGAGGGCCAAGTAGAAAACGTGTCCGGCCCCGCGTATGCGGGGTGCTCCCGTGTACGGCCGGGGATGCCTGACATGGCCCCAACGGCCGCCCCCGCGGGCTCGTCCACCTTTATCTGACGATCGTTACGAGATCGTTTCCTCAAGATGCCAGGCGTCTACCGCGATTTAGCCCCTGACCTGCCGTGTTGTTTGCTCACATCACTGACACACACATGTCACTAATTGGTGACGAACGATACTGAACCGGGCGTCTCCGCAATAAGCTCCCGCCATTGCATCCCAGTTGTGCCTGCGATGCGCGCGTGTCGAGATGGAGGGGCACAACCCCGCCTTGACCTACTTGAGGGAGCACCATTGCGCAGAGCCGTGATCGCGTTCACGGCCTTTCTGAGTGGACTCATCTTCCTGCTCGCCGGTCCCGCGCACGCGGATCCGACGGATTGCCAGGGATTGAGGGGAACGCTCAAACTCCAAGGCCAGCCAGTGAACGGCGTGAAAATCGCCGTGACCACCGAAAGCGGGCAACCCGTCGAGGAGGTCACCACCAGTCCCGAGGGCACGTGGGAAGTTCAGGTCGAGGAGGCGGGTAAATACAAGGTCACCCTCGACCCCAGCACCCTCCCGCAGAACGCGGAGGTGCGCGGCGGCAACAACACCCGTACGCCGACCGTCTACGAGGGCAACTGCTCGGCCGTCCTGTTCGCGCTCCAGCCCAAGGGCGCGGCCGGCCAGGAGCAGCAGGAGGACGCCGGCGGCGCCAGCACGTTCTGGGCCCAGGCCGCGCAGCTCACCTTCGAGGGCCTCAACCTCGGCCTGATCATCGCTCTGGCGGCGCTCGGCCTGTCGCTCATCTACGGCACCACCGGCCTGACCAACTTCGCCCACGGCGAGCTGGTCACCCTGGGCGCGCTGCTGGCCTACGGCTTCAACGTCGGCTTGGGGCTGCACCTCATCCCGGCCGCGCTCATCGCCGTCATCGCCGCGGCGGTCCTCGGCTACTTCCAGGACCGCCTGTTCTGGGGCCAGCTGCGCAGGCGCGGCACCGGCATCATCGCCATGATGATCATCTCGATCGGCGTCGCGCTCTTCATGCGCTACGTCTTCCTGATCTTCTTCGGCGGCCAGACCGAGTCCTTCGCGCAGTACACCGCCCAGCCCGGCATCGAGATCGGGCCCATCTCCGCCGCGCCCAAGAACCTGGTCGCGATGGGCATCGAGCTCGTCGTCCTGATCATCGTCGGGTTCGCGCTGCTGCGCACCCGCACCGGCAAGGCGGCCCGCGCCGTGGCCGACAACCCGGCGCTCGCGGCCTCCTCCGGCATCAACGTCGACCGGGTCATCAGGATCATCTGGACCGGCGGCGGCGCCATCGCCGCCCTCGCCGGCATCATGCTCGCGCTCTCCCAGAACCTGAAGTACACGATGGGCCAGGAGATCCTGCTGCTCATCTTCGCGGGCGTCACGCTCGGCGGGCTCGGCACCGCCTTCGGCGCCCTGGTCGGCTCGCTCGTGGTCGGCCTGTTCATCCAGGTCTCCACGCTGTGGGTGCCGCCGGAGCTCAAGAACGTCGGCGCGCTGGCAGTGCTCATCATCGTGCTCCTCGTCCGGCCGCAGGGCATCCTCGGCCGCCGCGAGCGGATCGGCTGATCGGGGGAGGATCAGAATGGACTGGATCACGATCTTCAGCACCACCATCAAGTCCGCGGTCAACGTGGAGACGGTGCTGTACGGCCTCGCCGCCATCGGTTTGAACATCCACTTCGGCTACACCGGCCTGCTCAACTTCGGCCAGGCGGCGTTCATGGGCGTGGCCGGCTACGGCCTGGCCGTCACGGTCACCGTCATGGGCCTGCCGTTCTGGATCGGCATCGGCGTCGGTCTCATCGGGGCGGTGATCCTGGCGATCCTGCTGGGCATCCCGACCCTGCAGCTGCGGGCCGACTACCTGGCCATCGTCACCATCGCCGCCGCCGAGATCGTCCGGCTCGTCTTCCGCTCGGTGACGTTCAAGGACGTCTTCGGCGGCTCCGACGGCCAGCGCGGCTTCACCGACGGCTTCTACGCGCTCAACCCGTACCCCGAGGGTGACTACGGCTTCAACCTCGGGCCCGTGCCGCTGTTCTTCAACAACCGCTCGATGTGGGTGCTGACCGTCGGCTGGCTGCTCATCGTGCTGTGCTGCTTCATCGTCTTCCTGCTGATGAAGAGCCCGTGGGGCCGCGTGCTCAAGGCCATCCGCGAGGACGAGGACGCGGTGCGCAGCCTGGGCAAGAGCGTGTTCTCGTACAAGATGCAGGCGCTCATCCTCGGTGGCGTCATCGGCTCGCTGGGCGGCTTCATCTACGGCCTGGCGTACGGCTCCGTGCAGCCGGACGTGTTCGGCACGGAGACGACGTTCTACCTCTACACGATGATCATCCTGGGCGGCGCCGCGCGCGTGCTCGGCCCTGTCGTCGGCGCGGCGCTGTTCTGGGTGCTGCTCGTGCTGCTGAACGGCACGCTCAGCGAGGCCGTCGCCGCCGGCTACATCACCATCATCGACACCAACCAGGTCGGTGCCCTGCGCTACGTCCTCGTCGGTCTCGGACTCATCCTGTTGCTCGTCTTCCGGCCACAGGGCATCTTCGGTGACAAGAGGGAGATAGCAATCGATGCACGCTGAGACCCAGACGACGCCAGGCGACCGCAAGGCCGCCGCCCTGGCCGCGTTCAAGGACCTGGCCCGCGATCCCGGCGTGCCCAAGCCGGACCCCGTCCTCGTGGTCGACAAGGTGGTGCGCCGCTTCGGCGGTCTGACCGCCGTGGACGTCGAGCACGTCGAGATCCAGCGCGGCTCCATCACCGCGCTGATCGGCCCCAACGGGGCGGGCAAGACGACGTTCTTCAACCAGCTCACCGGCTTCGACACGGCCGACGCGGGCTCGTGGACGTTCAACGGGCGGCCGATGAACGGCGTGCCCGCGCACAAGGTCGCGCGGGCCGGCATGGTGCGCACGTTCCAGCTCACCAAGGCGCTCTCCCGGCTGACCGTCATGGAGAACATGCGCCTGGGCGCCCAGCACCAGAAGGGCGAGAACTTCTGGCGGGCCATGATCCCGGCCTTCTGGCGCGGCCAGGAGGAGGAGATCACCGAGCGGGCGGAGGAGCTGCTGGCCCGGTTCAAGCTCGACGCCAAGCGCGACGACTTCGCCGGATCCCTGTCGGGCGGCCAGCGCAAGCTGCTGGAGATGGCCCGCGCGCTCATGGTCCGGCCGGAGCTGGTCATGCTGGACGAGCCGATGGCCGGTGTGAACCCGGCGCTGACGCAGTCGCTGCTCGGCCACGTCAAGGACCTGCGCGAGCAGGGCATGACGGTGTTGTTCGTCGAGCACGACATGGACATGGTCCGCGACATCAGCGACTGGGTGATCGTCATGGCGCAGGGCGCGGTGATCGCAGAGGGGCCACCCTCGACGATCATGTCCGACGAGCGCGTGGTCGACGCCTACCTGGGCGCCCACCACGACGCGCCGCTCTCGGAAGGCGACCTTGAGACGCAGCTCCACGAGGCCGAGGCGGCTCTGGAGGCCGAGATCGAAGAGGAGACGCAGAAGTGAGCGCCGACGAAGCGCCTCAGGGACAGGCCGAGGAGCAGACCGAGGAGCAGGCTGAGGAGCAGGCCCCGGCGGGCTCCGAGCGGGCCGTCACCGACCGCAGCGACCACCTGGCGGGCGCCGAGAACGCGGTGCTGCGCTGCGACGAGCTCATCGCGGGCTACCTGCCGGGCGTCAACATCCTCAACGGCGCCGACCTGTACGTCCAGCAGGGCGAGCTGATCGGCATCATCGGCCCCAACGGAGCCGGCAAGTCGACGCTGTTGAAGGCCATGTTCGGGCTGGTCAACATCCGCAGCGGCACGGTCCTGCTCAAGGGCGAGGACATCACGAACATGAAGGCCCACTCGCTGGTCTCGCGGGGCGTCGGCTACGTCCCGCAGACCAACAACGTCTTCCCCAGCCTCACCATCGAGGAGAACCTCGAGATGGGCGCCTTCCAGGTGCCGGGGAAGTTCAAGGAGCGCTTCGAGTTCGTGGCCGAGCTGTTCCCCGCGCTCAAGGAGCGGCGCAAGCAGCGCGCCGGCTCCCTGTCGGGCGGTGAGCGGCAGATGGTGGCGATGGCCAGGGCGCTCATGACCGAGCCGTCCGTGCTGCTGCTGGACGAGCCGTCCGCGGGCCTGTCGCCCAAGCTGCAGGACCTGGTCTTCATCCAGGCCCAGCAGATCAACAAGGCGGGCGTGACCGTGATCATGGTGGAGCAGAACGCGCGCCGCTGCCTGCAGATCTGCCACCGCGGCTACGTCCTCGACCAGGGCCGCAACGCCTACACCGGTACCGGACGGCAGCTCGCCGACGACCCGAAGGTCATCGAGCTGTACCTCGGCACGCTCGCGAAGGCGTAACGGATCACTTTCGAGACGGGGAAGGGACTCCCATGGGAGCCCTTCCCCGTCTTTCAATGTGCCATGTGAACCGTTTAGCGACAGTCGCGCTCGTCCTGCCCCTCGTCCTCGCCGGCTGCCAGGAGTCGGCGTCCTCCTCGGCCAAGTACAGCACCGGCGGCGACCCCACCGACGATCCGTGCGCGCGCGTGGTCTCGGCCATCGGGTACGCCGGCCTCATGCTGGAGCCCAGAGGCCAGGAGGACCGGCAGAACTTCGAGGACGCCGTCATCGGCCGCCTGGCCGAGGCCCACGGCATCACGCGGGAGTTCGCCGACCGGCTGCCCGGCTCGCTGCGGCCGGCCGCCGAGACCGTCAAGCTCACCACGGCCCGCCTGTCCAAGAGCGACGTCCCCAGAGAGCGCCAGGTGGCGCTGCTGAAGCAGTACCGCGCCGCCGCCGACCAGATCGTGGCCGGCTGCACGTGAGCGCACGCGAAAGGGCCCGGCCGTGACGGCCGGGCCCTTCTCTGAAAGTGCCGGGTGGTGCTCAGCCCTCGATGTTGCCGGTACGGTACTCCAGCGCCTTCACCGGGTACTTGTTGTTGTTGCCGTACTGGTAGATGCCGATCGTGGCGACGGCCGGGTCACCGGCGTCGTTGAACTCGACCGGGCCGCTGACGCCCTCGTAGTCGATGTCCTTGCCGGCCTTCAGCAGGTCCACGCACTCCTTGAAGTTCGTGCACTTCTCGCCGCCCTTGCTGACCTCGGCCAGCTTCGCGGCGATGTCCACGCCGGCGTCGCTCTTGGCGGCCTCGGCGGCCAGCGCGATCAGGTTCGCCGCGTCGTACGACTCGGGGGCGTAGGTGTAGTCCTCGAGCTTCGGGTTGACGGCGAGCAGCTTGTCACGGAACTCGTCGGGAGCGGCGGCGCCGGGGTAGGTGCCCTTGACGCCGGTCAGCGTGCCCTTGGGCATCTTCTCGTAGTTGGTGTTCGACATGTTGCCGTCCACCATGTACCACTTGTGCTTGCTGGCCGGCATGCCCTGCTTGACCAGCTCCTGGACGACCTTGGCGGTCTCCTCGAACCCGATGAGCACGATGCCCTTGGGGTTCTTGGCCTTGAGCTTGGCGACGTCGGCCGAGAAGTCGGCCGCCTTCGGGTCGTAGTCGACGCGCTCGACGACCTCGCCGCCGCCGTCGGTGACGGTCTTCTGGACCTGGTCGGCCAGGCCGGTGCCGTACGAGTCCTGCATCGCCATGATGCCGACGGTGTCGTTGCCGTCGGCGATGATCAGGTCACCGAGGACGCGGCCCTGCAGCTTGTCCGGCGGAGCCGTACGGAAGTACAGGCCGTTGTCCTGGATGGTGGTGAACTTGTCCGAGGTGTTGGCCGGCGAGAAGTGCACCACGCCCGCACCCGTGATCTTGTCGATGACCGACTCGGACACCGACGAGGACGCGGCGCCGATGATGGCGTCGGCCTTCTGGGCAAGCAGCTTGTCAACCGACTGCGAGGCGATGTTCGTGGTCGTGTCGCCGGAGTCGGTGTCGAACTTGGTGACGGGCTTGCCGAGCACGCCACCGGCCTCGTTGATCTCCTTCACCGCCGCGTCGACACCTGCGAACTCGGGCGGGCCGAGGAACGCCAGCGAACCGGTCTGGGGCAGCAGCGTGCCGAGGGTGAGCGTGCCATCGCCCTTCGCCGCGGGAGCGGAAGAGGCCGGTGCGGCACTCTCGGAAGTCTGCGTGGCGGTGTCACCGCCACCACCGCAGGCTGTCAGGGCCAGGCTGGTGGCAGCCACGACAGCCAGCGCCCGTCCCACGGGAGCAATGCGGATCATGAAGTGTCTCCTTCATTCCAGGCCGGGATCCGTCAGCACCGCCGAGCGTTCCCGATCGAATGCAGGAAACGTACAAAATCGTCGCATGCTCCAACCAGATGCGCCGAGGAACTGTCGGCACTTGGATGCGGAGTCGTAATCACTCCTCAACTTACGGGACCTGCATAAGGATGCTTAATGTGCATCTGGTGAAGCGCATAACCCCCGCCCTCGTGACGGCGCTCCTCGCGGCGGGCTGCACCGGCGCCGCGCCGGCTTCCCCGCGGCCGGCCGCACCGCCGCCGGGGGTCACGGTCTCGCTGGCCCAATACCGTTCGGACGAGCCGGTGCACGTCCTTCAAGTGGCCGTCCGAAATACTCATGAAACACCGGTTTATTTCGCTGATGTCCAACTTGTCACGGCGTCCTTCAAGACCCTGCCGCCGCAGCGCGCCGACGCCACCATCCGCAAGACCGCGCGCACCGACCTGCCCCTCACCTACGGCCCCGCCACCTGCCTGCCCACGGGCCTGCCCACGCGCCTGCCCGAGGTGGCGCCCGCCACCGTCGTCGCCCGCGTCAGCACCGGCGGCGAGCCGCCGCGCGCCGTCGCCTTCCCCGTGCCGCACCCCGACCCCCTCCTGGCCAGGCTGCTGCGCGACGAATGCGCGGAATACCTGGTCAAGCAGACCGTGACCATCGAGTTCGGCCCCGAGTGGAGACAGACCGGATCAGGCCCGGACGCGGTCATGCGCGGCGACCTCGTCGTCACCCGGCGCGGGCCCGGCCTCGTCCGCCTCACCTCCATGGGCGGCACCACCCACTACATCGTCGAACACGCAGAGCCGCTCGGCACACTCGACGCGGAGGCGCGGCAGGTGCGGCTGCCGATCCGCCTCACCCCCGGCCGCTGCGACGCCCACGCCTTCGCCGAGGCCAAGAAGGCGTTCCTGTTCCCCGTACGCGTCACCCTCGACGGCGGCGACGAACGCGTCGTCATCGTCACACCGCCCAAACCCCTGCAGGACAGGCTCATCCAGTACGCCGCCCGCGCCTGCGGACTGCCCCAGCAGTGAAACCGGCAGTTGAACCGGCAGTTGAACCGGCAGTGAGAACCGGCAGTGGGAACCGGCAGTGGGAACCGCAAGGAAAAACCGCCCCTCCCGCGGGCGCGACGCGGGGGAGGCGGTCAACCGGGGGGTCAGCCGGCGATGTTGCCCGTACGGTACTCGATCGCCTTGCTCGGGTACTTGTTGTCGTCCCCGTACTGGTAGACGCCGATCGTGGCCACCTGCGGGTCACCGTTGTCGTCGAACTCGACCGGACCGCTGACACCGTCATAGTCGATGTCCTTGCCGGCCTTCAGCAGCTCGACGCACTCCTTGAAGCTCTTGCACTTCTCGCCGCCCTTGCTGACCTCGGCCAGCTTCGAGGCGATGGAACGGCCGCTGTCGTCCTTGGCGGCCTCCGCGGCCAGGGCGATCAGGTTCGCCGCGTCGTACGACTCGGCGGCGTAGGTGAAGTCGTCGAGATCCTTGTTGATCTCCTTGAGCTTGTCCCTGAACGCGTCCGGCGCCTCGGCGCCCGGGATCGTGCCCTTGACGCCCTTCAGGGTGCCCTTCGGCATCTTCTCGTAGTTGGTGTTCGACATGTTGCCGTCCACCATGTACCACTTCACCTTGTCCGCGGTCAGGCCCTGCTTGACCAGCTCCGCGACGACCTTGGCGCCTTCCTCGAAGCCGATCAGCACGACCGCCTTCGGGTTCTTCGCCTTGATCTTGGCGACGTCGGCCGAGAAGTCCGCGGCCTTCGGGTCGTAGTCGACCCGCTCCACCACGCTCGCGCCCGCCGCCTCGGCCGTCGCCGTCACCTGGTCGGCCAGGCCCGAGCCGTACGAGTCCTGCATCGCGAGGATGCCGACCGTGTCGTTGCCGTCGGCCGCGATCAGGTCACCGAGCACCCGGCCCTGCAGCTTGTCCGGCGGCGCCGTACGGAAGTACAGGCCGTCGTCCTTGATCGTGGTGAACTTGTCCGAGGTGTTGGCCGGCGAGAACTGCACCATGCCCGCACCCGTGATCTTGTCGATGATCGACTCCGACACCGACGAGGACGCGGCGCCGATGATGGCGTCCGCCTTCTGCGCGATCAGCTTGTCCACCGACTGCGAGGCGATGTTCGTGCTGGTGTCGCCCGAGTCGGTGTGCACCACGTCGATCGGCTTGCCGAGCACCCCGCCGGCCTCGTTGATCTCCTTCACCGCCGCGTCCACGCCCGCGAACTCGGGCGGGCCGAGGAAGGCCAGCGAACCGGTCTGGGGCAGGACCGTGCCGAGCGTCAGCGTGCCGTCGCCCTTCGCCGCCGGCGCCGAGGAGGCCGCCGAGGTCGCGGGGGCGGCGGACTCCTGCGCGGCCGTGTCGCCGCCGTCACTGCCACATGCCGTCAATGCCAGGCTCGCCGCGGCCGCGACCGCCAGGACGCGGCCGGCCGGAGCAATGCGGTTCATCAAGATGAGACTCCCCCTATCTCAACGAAGGGACGATCGCCTTCGCTGGGTTTACCGGGCTCAGCTTGCCCGTTGTGGGGTGAAATGGGGAGTTCTTCCGATACTTTTATGCCAATTCGTAATGTCGCAAACACTGATAGTAATGGTTTGTTTCAGCAGAGTTACGGACATGACTCGCTAGGCAGGTCTGAGCGACGATATTTCCGGACACAGACCAAAAACACCCCACGAGCCCCTTACATCCCAATTCCCGGGCACCCAGCTTCGCCCAGCCGAAACCCACCCGGAAGCAACCCGAAACCCACACGGAACGCCCCCACCGGACACCGGCAGGAACCCTCGCACCCTCCGACTCCAGCACGCTTGGAACCCGGACGCACGGAAGGCCCGGACCTACTGGACGCTCGGGACCAGGAAGACCCGAGCAACTGGACGCCCGGGACCAGGACGACCCGGACTCAGGAACGCCGGAGCCCGACCGACGCCCGCCTCAGAAACTCCGACCTTGGGAGCTCCGACCTGGGAAGTTCCGGCCCCGGGAGCTCCGACCCCGGGAGCTCCGGCCCCAGGTGCTCCGGCCCCAGGTGCTCCGGCCTCAGGAGCGGTCCGCCGCGTCCGCGATGACGATCTGAGCGACCTCACGCATGCTCAGCCGCCGATCCATCGACGCCTTCTGGATCCACCGGAACGCCTGCGGCTCCGTCCACCCATGCTGCGCCATCAACTGACCCTTGGCCCGCTCGACCAGCTTGCGCGTCTCCAGCCGCTCGGACAGGCTCGACACCTCGGCCGCCAGCGCCACCATCTCGTCATGCCTGCTGACCGCCATCTCGATCGCCGGCACCAGATCCGCCTTCGTGAACGGCTTGACCAGATAGGCCATCGCCCCCGCGTCCCTGGCCCGCTCCACCAGATCACGCTGGGAGAACGCGGTCAGGATGAGACAGGGGGCGATGCGCATCTCGGTGATCCGCTCGGCCGCCGAGATGCCGTCGAGCACGGGCATCTTCACGTCGAGGATGACGAGGTCGGGTTTCAGCTCGGCGGCCAGCCGGATCGCCTGCTCACCGTCACCGGCCTCGCCCACGACGACGTAGCCGTCCTCCTGGAGCATCTCCTTGAGGTCGAGGCGGATCAGGGCCTCGTCTTCCGCGATCACTACTCGCCGCTGCGTACTCACGAGCAGAAGAGTACAGACGTCCGGTAGATTAGATCCACGCTGGATCGATCCGGCCTCTGGTTAGGCTAGGATTCGAACGCGCAGGACCCCCATGCGTCCGGACATTCCCGGATCTCAGCCCCGGTATTCCAATTGGCAGAGAAGGCGGATTCAAAACCCGCACAGTGTGGGTTCGAATCCCACCCGGGGCACTGACACGACCGCCTGGCTACCGGCCGGGCGGTTTTGTCGTAGATGACTGCGACACTCTCCGCATGTACGATCTCGCAGTCCGTGAGCAGGCTCTCCGGCTGCTCGCCTCCGGGCTCAGCATAAGCGAGGCGAGCCGCCAGACCGGAGTCAGCCGCGCCGCCATCAAGGAGTGGCGCGACCGTCCGGCATCAGACTCCCTCATGACCGGCACGTGCCCCCGCTGCGCCACAATCCCCCACCTCCCCGCCCCTGCCGACACCTACGCCTACCTGCTCGGCCTCTACCTCGGCGACGGCTGCATCTCCTGGGTCGGAGACCGCGCCAAGCGCGTCTGGTCCCTGCGCATCATGTGCGCCGACAGCTGGCCCGGGCTTGTGGGCGAATGCGTCGAGGCGATGCGGGCGATCCGGCCGACCAACAAGGTCCGGGTGCTGCAGCGGCAGGGGTGCAGCGAGGTCAACTCCTACTCCAAGCACTGGCCGCACCTGTTCCCCCAGCACGGTCCCGGCAAGAAGCACGAGCGCGCGATCACCCTCATGCCCTGGCAGCAGGAGATCGTCGCCACCCATCCCGGGCGTTTCGTGCGCGGGCTCATGCATGCCGACGGCTACCGGGGGCTCAACCGCGTCCGGCGCGAACTGCCCGGCGGCGTCCGCTGCTACGCATACCCGCGCTACCTGTTCAGGAACGAGTCGGCGGACATTCTCGCCCTGTGCGGTGCGGCGCTCGACCTGCTCGGGGTCGCCTGGCGCCACAACAAGCGCAACGAGCTGTCGGTCGCACGGCGGGAGGCGGTGGAGGTGCTCGATCGGTACGTCGGGCCCAAATACTGATCGTTCCTGTGGGGTTCCTGGGGTGGGAGGCGTCAGGGAGGGAAGGGTGAAGCATGGTGGGGTCGTGACTTTTCGGGATCCCGCCCAGCGGGAATAGCCGTTGCACGATCGATGAAATACGGGGGTGGGGTGGGATGCCGTTGAGTCTGGCGGATCGGGAGGCGTTCCTGGCGGAGGCGCACATCGCGAGTCTGGCCGTCGAGTCGGGTGACGGGCGGGGACCGCTGACGGTGCCCGTCTGGTACGACTATCTCCCGGGCGGCGAGGTCAGGTTCCTGACCGACGGCGACTCGATCAAGGCCAGGCTGATCGCGAAGGCGGGGCGGTTCTCGCTGCTGGTGCAGCGGTCGAGCCCGACCTACCGGTATGTGTCGGTGGAGGGCCCTGTGGTGCGGTCGGGGCCGACGACGCTGGAGGATCTGACCCGCATCTCGTCCCGTTATCTGCCGCCCGACGCCGTGTCGGGGTATGTGCAGGGTTCCGATCTCAATGTGCTGGTGACGTTCAGGATGCGGCCCGAACATTGGCTGTCGGCCGACCTGGGCGCTCTGGGCTGAGCTCAAGAACGGTATTTTTGGGCCCGTGACTGCTATCGACCCGACCTCGATCGGTGCCTTCGGCACCGGCCTGGCGACCATCGCCGCTGACGGCACCGTACTCGACACCTGGTTTCCCGCTCCCGAGCTGGGCGACGCGCCGGCCGCGGGGACGCGGCGGCTGTCCGGCGATGAGGCCGGGGAGCTGGCCGAGCTGACCGGCCCCGACGCGGCGCGCGGCGTGGAGGTGGTGGCGGTGCGCACCGGCATCGCCAAGCTCTCCGAGCCGCCGGCCGACGCGCACGACGTCTACCTGCGCCTGCATCTGCTGTCCGCGCGTCTGGTGCGCCCTCATGGGGTGAACCTCGACGGCGTGTTCGGTCTGCTGGCGAACGTGGTGTGGACCAACTTCGGGCCGTGCCCGGTGGCGGACTTCGAGCGGACGCGGCTGCGGTTGCGCGGGCGGGGGCCGGTGACGGTGTACGGCGTGGACAAGTTCCCGCGGATGGTCGACTACGTGCTGCCTTCCGGGGTGCGCATCGCCGACGCCGACCGGGTGCGGCTGGGTGCGCATCTGGCGTCCGGCACGACGGTGATGCACGAGGGCTTCGTGAACTTCAACGCCGGCACGCTGGGCGCGTCGATGATCGAGGGCCGGGTGTCGGCCGGCGTGGTCGTCGGTGACGGCTCCGACGTGGGCGGCGGCGCCTCGATCATGGGGACGCTGTCGGGCGGCGGCAAGCAGGTCATCTCGATCGGTGAGCGCTGCCTGCTGGGCGCGAACGCCGGGCTCGGCATCTCGCTGGGTGACGACTGCGTGGTGGAGGCCGGCCTCTATGTCACGGCGGGCACGCGGGTGACCCTGCCCGACGGCACCGTGGTGAAGGCGGCCGAGCTGTCGGGCTCCAACGGCATCCTGCTGCGGCGCAACTCGCAGACGGGCGCGGTGGAGGCGCTGCCGCGCCAGGGCGGGAAGGTCGAGCTCAACGCGGCCCTGCACGCCAACGACTGACACCCTGCCCATGACTGGTGGGCCGCCGAACGGGCGGCCCACCACGATGCGTGACGGCAACGGCCGCCGTGAACCCCGGGCGGCAGGCCGCGGGGCTGGGTGGGTGGGGGTCAGTGGGCGTGGGAGACCGCTGAGCCGATGGTGTGGACGCGCAGGGCGTTGGTGGAGCCGGGGGTGCCGGGAGGCGAGCCGGCCACGATGACGACCTTGTCGCCCTTCTCCAGCCGTCCGAGCGACAGCAGCGACGCCTCCACCTGCCGCACCATGTCGTCGGTGTGGTGCACGAACGGCACGTGGAAGGTCTCCACCCCCCAGGTCAGCGAGAGCTGCCCGCGTACGTGGGGCGCGCTGGTGAAGGCCAGCAGCGGGATGGGCGAGCGGTAGCGGGCCAGGCGGCGCGCGGTCTCGCCGGACATGGTGAAGGCGATGAGCGCCTTGGCGCCGACGATGGCGCCCACCTCGGCGGCGGCCCTGGCGATGGCGCCACCGGTGGTCTCGGGCATGCGCTCGAGGGTGTGGGTGGCGTGCAGCGAGGACTTCTCGGCGGCGCAGGCGATGCGGTCCATCGTGGAGACGGCTTCGATCGGGTAGTTGCCGACGGAGGTCTCACCGGACAGCATGACCGCGTCGGCGCCGTCCATGACGGCGTAGGCGACGTCGGAGGTCTCGGCGCGGGTGGGGCGCGGGGAGTTCATCATGGAGTCGAGCATCTGGGTGGCCACGATGACGGGGTGGGCCTTCTCGCGGCACAGCTCGATGATGCGGCGCTGGACGATCGGCACCTGCTCGAGGGGCAGCTCGACGCCGAGGTCGCCGCGGGCGACCATGATGCCGTCGAAGGCGTCGACGATCTCGGGGAGGCGGTCGACGGCCTGCGGCTTCTCGATCTTGGCGAGCAGCGGCAGGCGTACGGCCTCCTGCTCCATGATGTTGCGCACCACGTCGGCGTCGGACGGGCGGCGGACGAACGACAGGGCGATCATGTCGAAGCCCGTGCGCAGCGCCCAGCGCAGGTCGGCTTCGTCCTTGTCGGTCAGCGCGGGGGCGCTGACGTTGACGCCGGGCAGGTTGAGGCCCTTGTTGTCGGAGATCATGCCGCCGATGACGACCCGGGTGATGACGCGGTCGCCGTCGACGCGGGTGACCTCGAGCACGAGGCGGCCGTCGTCGACGAGGATGGTGTCGCCGGGGCTGACGTCGTTGGGCAGTCCCTTGTAGGTGGTGGAGACCTGTTCGCGGTCTCCTGGGACGTCTTCGCCGGTGATGGTGAAGACGTCGCCGAAGCCGAGCCTGACGGGGCCTTCCTCGAAGGTGCCGACTCGGATCTTGGGGCCCTGCAGGTCGGCGAGGACGCCTACACCGCGGCCGAGGTCGGCCGCCACCTCCCTGACCCGGTCGTACACCTCTCTGTGCATGTCATGGTTGCCATGGCTGAGGTTGAACCGTGCTACGTCCATGCCCGCCGCGATGAGCTCGCGGAGGCGTTCCTTGGACGATGTGGCGGGGCCTAGGGTGCAGACGATTTTCGCGCGACGAGTCACGAGTCCTACCTTAATTGGTACAGACCACTTGGCAGTCACTGACGACGGAGAACGTACCCGACGTATGAGAACAGAACGAGAACGGCGACCGCCAGTCGCGCCACGTTCGTGTACTCCTCCGGGTAGATCACGCCTTCGATGTAGTGGTCGATGAAGCCGCTCGCGGGCAGTCCTGCCTCGCCCGCGTGGCGACGTGCCCAGTCTTCCACGAGTGTGAGCGGGCATTCGACGCCGGTCACGACGGACAGCACTCCCCAGGCCGCGACGGCGAGGTGGATCCAGATCGTGCGGCGCCAGCGCCAGGCGAGGAAGCCGCCTAAGGCCAGGTAGGCGAGAAAGGCGAAATGTACCCCCATCGCGGCGTCGGCGAGGAGGCGGTGCATCATGGCTGCGCGGTCGCCGCCTTCCAGGCGTTCACGATGCCGTGACCGTAGAAGCCGTTGTCGTCGGTGTCGCCCTGGCACAGGTGTTTCTCGCTGGTGCCGAAGGCGTTGTAGGTGTACTCGCGCGGGCTGGGGCAGGCCTTGGGGGTGGCGGTCTTGTAGAGCAGGTCCTGGACGGTGTCGGGGGCGAGTTCGAGCCCGCCCTTGCCGGGCTTGCCGAAGCGGCTGATGAGGATGGCGGCGACACCGGTGGCGTGCGGCGCGGCCATGGAGGTGCCTTCGAGGTACTGGTAGTAGGAGCAGGTGCCGCCGGTGCAGTCGCGTACGACGTCGGCGCCCTTGGGCTTGCCGTCCTTGCCGACGCGGCCTGCGGCGCGCAGCACGTGTTCCGGGGCGGCGGCGAGGATGGACCTGGTGACGTTGACCCCCTGCCCGTCGAGCACGTCGCCGCCGGGGGCCGAGACGTCGGTCTGCTCGACGCCGTAGTCGCTGTAGGCGGCCTTGCGGCCGGAGGGGCCGAGCGCGGAGACGGAGATGACGCCTTTGGACTCGGCCGGCACGTTGATGCAGGAGTTGTCGATCTTGCGTTCCTTCTCGTCGCCTTTGGGGTAGCCGGGGCTCTGCTTGTCGATCTTGGGGTTGCCGAGGTCGGTGGAGCCGTTGCCGAGGGCGGAGATGAGGGTGACGCCGCGCTTGCGCGCGTAGTCGAGTGCGCGCTGCATGCCGGTGATGATGGCGCGCTGTTCGAGCTGCTGTTTCTTGGTGTCGGACTTGTTGGCGCGGCAGTTGAACAGCCAGGGGTCGACGTAGTAGCTCATGTTGACGACGTCGACGCCGATGTCGGCGGCGTAGGTGAGGGCGTCGAGGCTGGGCTTGAGGAAGAAGAAGCCGGAGTCCTGGCCTGCCCTGATGTTGACGATCTGGACGCCGGGCGCGACGCCGGCGATGCCGATGCCGTTGATGGGCGAGGCGATGGTGCTGGCGACGTGGGTGCCGTGGCCGTCGTCGTCGGCGTCCACGGGGTCCTTGCAGTTCTTGGCCTCGCAGGGGCCGTCGAGGGTCTCGCCGTAGTCGTCCTTGGGGCGGTCGGTGACGAAGTTGCGGCTGAGCTCGCGGTTGAAGTTGGGGGCGATGTCGGGATGCTTGCCGTCCACGCCGGTGTCGATGACGCCGACGAGGACCTTCTTGCTGCCGGGGACCTTGGCGTTGGCGCGGTCGGCGCCGATCATGCGCATGTCCCACTGGCGGGGGGCGAGGGGTTCGCCGGCCCGCTTGGTGAACGCCTGCTCGTCGGGGAGTGCTCGCGTGACGGGCTTCGATGCCGTACGTCCGATGCTGCGGTCGGGGCTGACCCCGACGACGGCGGGGTCGCCGCCCACGGCCGCCTGGAAGCCGTCGCCGCCGGCGGCGAGGAGGTAGCCGAGCTTGGTGTCGTCGGCGACGGTGGTGCCGCCGGCGCGTTCGACGGCGGCCTTGGCCGCACGCCCCCGGCCGTGCTCGTAGAAGACGAGGTATTCGGGCTGTCCCTGGCCTTGCGGGGTGGGTTTGCGGGCGGCCTCGCCGGGCTGGGGGGCGGTGGCCGAGCAGGCCGCGATTGTGAGCGCGGCGGCCAGCGCCGTCATGCCAGAGGCGAGCCGCCGCATAGTTCCCCCTACGCCTGAATGCCGCAGAATCTGAATGTTCCCGACAGTCAACCAGTGATGCCACCGAGTGGTGAAATTTCGGTTGATGGTGGACGAAGCGGACCACTATCCCCCAGCCCGCTTCGCCCCTTCAGGCGCGTGTCAGTCGCGGTGGCTCAGCCGTACGTCGGGAAGCCAGGCCAGCAGCACCGCGGCGGCCAGCAGGATCGGCCCGGTCCACGCGAACACCCCGGTGATCGCGTCCGCGAAGGCCAGCTGCGTGGCGTGCCGTACGGCCTCGGGCAGCGCCTGGACGGCGGCGGGGGTGAGCGCGGCCTGCCCCGGCGCGAGGCCGGCGGCGAAGACGCCGCCGAGCACCGACACGCCCACCGCGCCGCCGACGCCACGGGCGAACGTGACGGCCGAGGTGGCCGCGCCCCGGTCGGCCGCGGGCGTGGTGGTCTGGACGGCGAGCAGCAGGTTCTGCCCCATCACACCAAGCCCGAGCCCGCACAGCACCATGTACGCCCCCGACGCGACCGCCCCGGTGCCGAGGTCCATGGTGGCGAACAGCAGCCCGGAGATCCCGGCGCAGACGGCCCCGCCCACGATGAGCCACTTGTACCGGCCGAGCCTGGTCACCAGCTGCCCGCCGAACGTGGAGGCGACGATCATGCCGCCCATGAGCGGGAGCAGCAGCAGCCCGGAGTCGGCCGCCCCGGCGCCGCGCGCGAGCTGCAGGAACATGGGCAGGAAGGTCGCCAGGCCGAGCATCGCGGTGGCCATGAGCACGACGGTGACGATGGGCAGGGTGAAGGAGGCCGAGCGGAACAGCCGCAGCGGCAGGATGGGCTCCTCCGCCGCGCGTTCCGCGAGGACGAACAGCAGGGCCAGCAGCACCGCGCCGGCGCCGAGCCCGATGATGACGGGCGAGGTCCAGGCGTGCACGGTGCCGCCCCAGGAGGCGAGCAGGGTCAGGCAGGTCAGCAGCCCGGCGATGAGCGCGGCGCCGAGCCAGTCGACGCGGTGCGGCGAGGTGCGGCGGGGCAGCTTGAGCACGGCGAAGGCGACGGCCAGGGCGACGGCGCCGAGCGGCAGGTTGATGTAGAAGATCCAGCGCCAGGAGACGTGCTGGGTGAGGTAGCCGCCGACGAGCGGCCCCGCGATGGAGGCCAGCCCGAAGACGCCGCCGAACAGGCCCTGGAAGCGGGCGCGCTCGCGGGGGGTGGCGAGGTCGGCGGCGATGGTCATGGTCAGCACCATGAGGCCGCCCGCGCCGATGCCCTGGAAGGCGCGGAAGGCGATGAGCTGGCCCATCGACTGGGCGACGCCGCACAGGGCCGAGCCGATGACGAACAGGACGATGGCCGCGAGGTAGAGGGTGCGGCGGCCGTACATGTCGCTGAGCTTGCCGAACAGCGGGGTGGCGATGCCGGAGGTCAGGGCGAACGCCGTGACCAGCCAGGACAGGCTCTCAAGCCCGTGCAGCTCCCCCACGATGGTGGGCATGGCGGTGGCCACGACGGTCTGGTCGAGCGCGGCCAGGAACAGGGTGATGATGAGTGACCCCATGCTGACCCAGAGTGTTCGTCTCGGGGTGGACCGCTGGGGGATTGTCGCTACCATGAGTCGACTCCTTGCTTCTTTTTCGCGAGAGGGCAGGAGTGATCCGCGGCGATCGGGGGTGCCACCCCGGTCGCCGCTTGTCTTTCCTCAGGAGAGTCAGAGTCCGTTTTCGAGCAGCGTGTACGCCTCCTCGAGCAGGTCCTCCACCGCTCCGCCGCCGGCCAGCGACTCCTGCACGGCCGAGATGGCCGCGCCGAAGGTGGCGATGACGAGCAGCCTGGCGTGCACGGCGCTGGTGACGCCGGGACGGCCGCTGACGGCGCCGAAGAGGCTCTCCATCAGCTTCGTCTCGTCCACGGCCCTGGCCTTGGCGGCCAGCTCGGGGTGGCGCCTGCGCAGCTCGGCGAACGGCTTCATGTCGGCCATGATCGGCCGCAGCCGCGCGGCGAGCGTACGCGCCACGACTTTGAGCGACTCGAAGGCGGGCTCGTCCGCCGGCCTTTCCCGCAGCAGCCCGATGAACTCCTCGGGCGTCCACATGGGGCCGGGGGCGAGCGCCTCCTCCTTGGAGGCGAAGTAGTTGAAGAAGGTGCGCGGCGAGATGTCGGCCGCCGCGCTGATCGCCTCCACGGTGGCGGCTTCGAGCCCCTGGTCGAGCGCGAGGCGGACGGCGGCCACCCTGATGGCCTGCCGCTTCTCGGCCCGGCGGCGCTCACGCCGCTCCTGCGGACTCTCCATGCCTTGCACAGTACGCATTTTTTGCACACTCTGCAAGTCATGCAGAGTGTGCAAAAAGCAGAGCGCCCGCCACGAGGGCGGGCGCTCCGAAGAGACGAGCAGGTCAGACCAGCGGACGCGCGGTCGGCAGGATCGGGTACGGCAGCGCCGTGTCCCCGGTCAGGAACCGGTCGACGCCGGAGGCGGCGGCCCGCCCCTCGGCGATGGCCCACACGATGAGCGACTGGCCGCGGCCCATGTCGCCCGCCACGAAGACGCCGTCGACCTTCGACATGTACGTCTTGTCGCGCGCCACGTTGCCCCTGGCGTCGTAGAAGCCGTCACCGGCGACCTCGGCCAGGTCCTGCAGCAGCGAGCCCTTCTCCGGCCCGAGGAAGCCCATGGACAGCGTGACCAGCTCGGCCGGGATCTCCCGCTCGGTGCCGGGGATCGGCTTGAAGCCGTTCTGCGGCCCCTCGACCTCGACCAGGCGCAGGGCCCGCACGTTGCCGTCGTCGTCGCCGACGAACTCGGTGGTGGAGACCGCGTAGACGCGCGCTCCCCCGCCCTCGGCCAGCTCCTCGTGGGCGCTCTCCATCTTGAACAGCATCGGGTAGGTCGGCCACGGCTGGCCGGCCGGCCGCGTGGCGGGCGGCTGCGGCATGATCTCCAGCTGCGTGACGGACGCGGCGCCCTGCCGGATCGCGGTGCCGATGCAGTCGGCGCCGGTGTCGCCGCCGCCGATCACCACCACGTGCTTGCCCTCGGCCGAGATGGGCGATGCGGGGAAGTCGCCCTCCTGGACCTTGTTGGACAGCGGCAGGTATTCCATCGCCTGGTAGACGCCCTTGAGCCGGCGCCCGGCCACCGGCAGGTCGCGCCACTGGGTGGCGCCGCCCGACAGCACCACGGCGTCGAACCGCTCGCGCAGCTCGGCGGCGGTGATGTCGACGCCGACGTTGACGGAGGTGCGGAACTCGGTGCCCTCGGCCCGCATCTGCTCGAGCCGGCGCTCGATGTGCCGCTTCTCCATCTTGAACTCGGGGATGCCGTAGCGCAGCAGACCGCCGATGCGGTCGGCCCGCTCGAACACCACCACGTCGTGCCCCGCCCTGGTGAGCTGCTGGGCGGCGGCCAGGCCCGCCGGTCCTGAGCCGACGACCGCGACCTTCTTGCCGGTCTTGACGGCCGGCGGCTGCGGGCGCACCCAGCCCTCGGCGAACGCGCGGTCGATGATCTCGACCTCGACCCGCTTGATCGCCACCGGGTCGGAGTTGATGCCGAGCACGCACGCCGCCTCACACGGAGCCGGGCAGAGCCGGCCGGTGAACTCGGGGAAGTTGTTGGTGGCGTGCAGCCGCTCGATGGCCTCCTGCCAGTCGGTGCGGTAGACCAGGTCGTTCCACTCGGGGATGAGGTTGCCCAGCGGGCAGCCGTTGTGGCAGAACGGGATGCCGCAGTCCATGCAGCGGGCCGCCTGCTTGGTCAGCTTCTCCTGGGAGAAGTCCTGGTAGACCTCGCGCCAGTCGCTGATGCGGACGTCCACGGGACGGCGCGCCGGCAGCTCCCGGTCGTGCGTGAGAAAACCCTTCGGGTCAGCCATCGGTACGCCTCCCTTAACCCTGAACCGCGGCCGCCATGACGGCCTCGTCGATGTCCCTGCCTTCGATGCGGGCGGCCTCGGCGGCCTCCAGCACCCTCTTGTAGTCGGTCGGCATGATCTTGCCGAACCTGGCCAGCGCCGCGTCCCAGTCGGCCAGCAGCTGCTTGGCGACCGGCGAACCGGTCTCCGCGAAATGCTTCTCGACGGTCTCCTTGAGGAACTCGGCGTCCTCCTCGGTGAGCGCCTCGATGGCGACCATCTCGCGGTTGACCCGCTCGGGCTTGAGATCCAGCAGGTACGCGATGCCGCCCGACATGCCGGCCGCGAAGTTGCGCCCGGTCGGGCCGAGCACCACGGCCTTGCCGCCGGTCATGTACTCGCAGCCGTGGTCACCCACGCCCTCGACGACCGCCGTCGCGCCCGAGTTGCGCACGCAGAACCGCTCGCCCACGACGCCGCGGATGAACACCTCGCCGGAGGTGGCGCCGTAGAGGGCGACGTTGCCGGCGATGATGTGGCCGTCGAGCGGCGCCTCGTCGTGCGGCCGCACCGTGATGCGCCCGCCCGACAGGCCCTTGCCGACGTAGTCGTTGGCGTCGCCGGTCAGCCGCAGCGTGACCCCGCGCGGCACGAACGCGCCGAACGAGTTGCCCGCCGAGCCGGTGAAGGAGATGTCGATGGTGTTGTCGGGCAGCCCCTTGCCGCCGTGCCGCTTGGTCACCTGGTAGCCGAGCATGGTGCCGACCGTGCGGTTGACGTTGCGGATGGGCAGCTCGAGCGTCACCGGGGTGCCGTCGTCGATGGCGCCCTCGGCGAGCTGGATGAGCGTGTTGTCGAGCGCGTGCTCCAGCCCGTGGTCCTGCTCGACGAGCCGGCGCAGCGCGGTGCCGGCGGGCAGCTCGGGCCGGTGCAGGATCGGCGACAGGTCGAGGCCACTGGCCTTCCAGTGCTCCTCGGCCGCCGTCGTGTCGAGCAACTCGACGTGCCCGATCGCCTCGTCGAGCGAGCGGAAGCCCAGCTCGGCGAGGTATTCGCGGATCTCCTCCGCGATGAACTCGAAGAAGTTGACCACGAACTCCGGCTTGCCGGTGAAGCGCTTGCGCAGCTCGGGGTTCTGCGTGGCGACGCCCACCGGGCAGGTGTCGAGGTGGCAGACCCGCATCATGACGCAGCCGGAGACGACCAGCGGGGCGGTGGCGAAGCCGTACTCCTCCGCGCCGAGCAGCGCGGCGATGACGACGTCGCGGCCCGTCTTGAGCTGGCCGTCCACCTGCACCACGATGCGGTCGCGCAGGTCGTTGAGCAGCAGCGTCTGCTGGGTCTCGGCCAGGCCGAGCTCCCACGGCGCGCCCGCGTGCTTGAGCGAGGTCAGCGGCGAGGCGCCGGTGCCGCCGTCGTGGCCGGAGATGAGCACCACGTCGGCGTGCGCCTTCGACACACCGGCCGCGACCGTGCCGACCCCGACCTCGGCGACCAGCTTCACGTGGACCCTGGAACGCGGGTTGGAGTTCTTCAGGTCGTGGATGAGCTGGGCGAGGTCCTCGATGGAGTAGATGTCGTGGTGCGGCGGCGGCGAGATGAGGCCGACGCCGGGCGTGGAGTGGCGGGTCTTCGCGATCCACGGGTAGACCTTGTGGCCGGGCAGCTGGCCGCCCTCGCCTGGCTTGGCGCCCTGCGCCATCTTGATCTGCAGGTCGTCGGCGTTGACCAGGTATTCGGAGGTGACGCCGAACCGGCCCGACGCCACCTGCTTGATCGCCGACCTGCGGGCCGGGTCGTACAGGCGCTCGGGGTCCTCGCCGCCCTCGCCGGTGTTGGACTTGCCGCCGAGCCTGTTCATCGCGATGGCGAGCGTCTCGTGCGCCTCCATGGAGATGGAGCCGTACGACATCGCGCCGGTGGAGAACCGCTTGACGATGCTCTCGACCGGCTCGACCTCCTCGATGGGGATCGGCGTGCCCTTGCGCAGCTTGAACAGGCCGCGCAGGGTCATCAGCCGCTCCGCCTGGGAGTCCACGAGGTTCGTGTACTCCTTGAAGATCTCGTAGCGGCGGGTCCTGGTGGCGTGTTGCAGCTTGAAGACGGTCTCGGGGTTGAACAGGTGCGGCTCGCCCTCGCGCCGCCACTGGTATTCGCCGCCGACCTGGAGCTTGCGGTGCGGGTTCTCCACCCGCGGGTAGGCGTGGCGGTGGCGCTGCGCGACCTCCTCGGCCAGCACGTCGAAGCCGACGCCGCCGAGGCGGGAGGTGGTGCCGGCGAAGCAGGAGTCGATGACCTCCTGGCTCAGGCCGAGCGCCTCGAAGATCTGCGAGCCGGTGTAGGAGGCCACCGTGGAGACGCCCATCTTGGACATGACCTTGATGACGCCCTTGCCGTACGCCTTGATGAGGTTGCGCACGGCCTTGTGCTTGTCGGCCTGAAGCGCCCCGCTGTCGACGAGGTCCTCGATGGTCTCGATCGCCAGGTAGGGGTTGATCGCGGCGGCGCCGTAGCCGATGAGCAGCGCCATGTGGTGGCACTCGCGGGCCTCGCCGGTCTCGATGACCAGGCCGATCTTGGTGCGGGTCTTCTCCTGGATGAGGTGGTGGTGCACCGCGCCCGTCAGCAGCAGCGACGGGATCGGCGCCCGCTCCTCGGAGGAGCCGCGGTCGCTCAGCACGATGATGCGGGCGCCGTCGGCGATCGCCCTGGACGCCTCGGCCCTGATCTCCTCCAGCCGCCGCAGCAGGGCCTCGCCGCCGCCGGCGACGTCGTACAGGCCGCTGATCACGTAGGGGTGGAAGCCCGGCAGGTCGTGCTCGTCGTTGATGTGGATGATCTTGGCGAGCTCGTCGTTGTCGATCACCGGGTACGGCAGCACGAGCTGCCTGCAGGAGCTGGGCCCCGGGTCGAGCAGGTTGCCCTCGGGCCCGAGCGTGCTGGCCAGCGAGGTGACCAGCTCTTCCCTGATGGCGTCCAGCGGCGGGTTGGTGACCTGCGCGAACAGCTGGGTGAAGTAGTCGAACAGCAGCCGCGGCTTCTCGCTCAGCACGGCCACGGGCGTGTCGGTGCCCATGGAGCCGATCGGCTCCTGGCCGGTGCGCGCCATCGGCGACAGGATGATGCGCAGCTCTTCCTCGGTGTAGCCGAAGGTCTGCTGCCGCTTGACGAGCGCCTCGTGGGTGGGGATCTCGCGCTGGCGGGCGGGCAGCTCCTCGAAGCGGACGAGCCCGGCGTGCAGCCAGTCTGCGTAGGGGAGCTCGGCGGCGAGCTCGGCCTTGATCTCGTCGTCCTCGATGATCTTGCCGCGGGCGGTGTCGATGAGGAACATCCGGCCCGGCTGCAGACGGCCCTTGCGGACGACGTCCTCCGGCGCGATGTCCAGCACGCCGGCCTCGGAGGCCAGCACGACCAGGCCGTCGGCGGTCACCCAGAAGCGTCCTGGACGCAGGCCGTTGCGGTCGAGCACGGCGCCGGCGACGGTGCCGTCGGTGAAGGTGATCGAGGCGGGGCCGTCCCAGGCCTCCATCATCGTGGAGTGGAACTCGTAGAACGCCCGCCGCGCCGGGTCCATCTCCGTGTGGTTCTCCCACGCCTCCGGGATCATCATGAGCACGGCGTGGGGCAGGCTGCGGCCGCCCATGTGGAGCAGCTCGAGTGCCTCGTCGAAGCTGGCGGTGTCGCTGCCATCCGGGTCGCAGATGGGGAAAAGTCGCGAAATATCGCCCGGAATGTGGGCGGAGGCGAGCATCGCCTCGCGCGCCCGCATCCAGTTGCGGTTGCCCTTGACCGTGTTGATCTCGCCGTTGTGGGCGATGTAGCGGTAGGGGTGGGCCAGCGGCCAGCTCGGGAACGTGTTGGTGGAGAACCGCGAGTGGACCAGCGCGATCGCCGTCGCGTAACGCTCGTCGCTCAGGTCGGGGAAGAACGGCTCGACCTGGTCGGGCGTCAGCATGCCCTTGTAGACGATCGTCCGCGAGGACAGCGAGGGGAAGTAGACGTCGGCCTCGTGCTCGGCCCGCTTGCGCAGGCAGAA
Source organism: Nonomuraea sp. NPDC049421 (assembly GCF_040677005.1). NCBI lineage: Bacteria > Bacillati > Actinomycetota > Actinomycetes > Streptosporangiales > Streptosporangiaceae > Nonomuraea > Nonomuraea sp. NPDC049421. The sequence continues at coordinate 646,805 of NZ_JBFAQA010000001.1, read as the reverse complement.
CGCCAGCCGGTCGAGCTCGAGCCCGGCACGGCCGTCCTGGCCGGCGACGAACAGCTGGGCGAAGTGCGGCATCACCGCCCGCGCGCTCGGGCCGGGCAGGTCGCGGTCGACCGGCAGCTCACGCCAGCCGAGCACGCTCAGGCCCTCCTCGGCCGCGATCTCCTCGATCAGGCGGACGGCGACCGCCCTGGCCTCGGAGTCGAACGGCAGGAAGCCGATGCCGGTCGCGTACGAACCGGCCGCGGGCAGCGTGAACGGCACGCTCGCCCGGTAGAACTCATCGGGGATCTGCGTCAGGATCCCGGCTCCGTCGCCGGTGTCCGGCTCGCTACCCTTGGCCCCCCGGTGATCGAGATTGCACAGCGCCGTCAGCGCCTTGACCACAATGCCGTGATCACGCCGACCGGCGACGTCGGCGACCATGGCGACACCGCAGGCGTCGTGCTCGTTGGCGGGGTGGTAAAGACCCTGAGGCTCGGGGAACCCGAGGTGGGCAGCAGGCATTGAATCCCTCCCGTCGTCTTCGTCTGTCTGAAACTCCTGCACAGGCGAGGGACGACGTTGGCCCTGCTGCATATCGTGGGTAGAGGTTACCTCACCCTGCCGGAATGGTGCCCGCCGCGTCCGCATTGCGAACCTTGGGAGCCGTCCCGACATCCGAACTCGCTATCCCAAACCCCGGACACCGCCCGCGAAATTCCCGCTCAGCCCACGGTTTTCCGCCACCCGAATCGACTTCCCTTACCCACCCGCCCATCCCCCTCCCCCACCCAGCGCCCCAAACCCCCCACGGGTCCCTTCGCCCCCACTTCCGGCCCCAGCCTTACCCAAGCCCGAAACCTCATCACCGGCCACCCACGCCCCACCGGCACCACCGTCACAGGCGAGGACACACCTGCCACCGGTGGCCGCCCTGCGGAAGGCCCCCACCACCCCACGCCCCACGCGCACCACCGTCACAGGTATGGCGCGCGTGCCACCGGTGGCCGCCTTTGGGGGCCACCGATCACCCACGCCTCAGCAGCGCCGCAGTCGCCGCTGCGGCGCACGTGCAGCGCGGGCCCCTGTGGGGGCCGCCCTGCCGGGGGCCTTCCTGTGGGGGCCGCTTTGCGCCCAGCCCTCGCGGCCCCGTTCACCGGCCCATCTCCGACCCGGCGGGCGGCGGTGGGCGGGATCTTGGGGGTGGTGCACCGATAGGGTTCGGTCATGGAGCGTGACGGGGTGGAACGGCTGCTCACCGAGGCCAGGGCCGACAGCAGGCGGCTGCGGCACGCCCTGGCCCTGCTGTGCGACGGCCAGTGGTGGACGCTGGCGGCCCTGGTGAGGGAGACCGCGACGTCGCGGCGTACCATCGAGGCCCTGCTCCGCGAGCTCACGCTGGAGCACGACGGCGACCGGATGCGCGTCCCTCCCATCGACACGCCCGCCTACCAGGACCTCATCGCCGTGGCGCCGCCCCCGGAGGACCCGGTGGCGCATCTCGTCCCCCACTACGTCCACGTGCTCGACCGCCTCACCGACCTCGTGGCCAAGGCGCCGCGCGCCCGCCACGTCCTCGACCACGTCTCCGCCACGCCCGAGACCGTGCTGCGGCGCGCGCTGCTGCTAGGGGCCCGCTTCTGGCTGCCCGGCACCCGGCTGCTGTGCGTGGGCGACCATGACCTGACCTCGCTGGCCGTCAAGCTGGTGCATCCGGAGACGGACGTGACGGTGGTCGACGTGGACGAGCGCATCCTGGCCTACATCGACGAGCAGCGCCTCGGCGTCCGTACGCGCTGGGCCGACCTCCGGCTCGGCCTGCCCGCCTCGGCTCGTGACCACGACCTGGCGCTCACCGACCCGCCGTACACGCCGGAGGGCATCGGCCTGTTCGTGGCGTGCGCGGTGGAGGGACTGCGGGACGAGGGGCGGGTGTTGCTGGCGTACGGGGCGAGCGAGCGCACCCCGATGCTGGCGTTCAAGGTCCAGCAGGAGCTGACCGAGCTCAACCTCGCCTACGAGGCGGTTTACCCCGACTTCAACCGCTACTTCGGCGCGGAGGCCATCGGCTCGGCCGCCGACCTCTACCTCCTGCGCCCCACCAGCAAGACCCGCCCCGCCGTGCAGTCGCGGCTGTCCCGCCAGTCCACCGCCATCTACACGCAGGGCCCGCAGTCGATCGAGAGCGCGGGCCCGTCGGTGGCGCCGGCCGAGTCACTCGCCGGCTTCGAGCCCGACCTGCTGGTCGGCGAGTGGCCGAAGGACCTCATCCAGCCCCGTGTCAGGCTCTCGACCTGGCTGGCCAGGCCCCACGCCACCGCGCCGACCCGGGTGGCCGTCTCCGTGCCACCCGGCCTGGAGGCCGCGATCCCGCGCCTGCTGCTGGCCACCCGTGCCGCTCACGTCCGCGTCATAGGCGCGGCTCTGCCGCCCCTGCCGGAAGTCCTCACCACCGTGTACGACGTCCGCGACGCGAGCGAGACCGCCTACGACGCCGTACGCCGCCCCCAGCCCACCGCCGAGGCCGAGGCGGTGCTGCGCAGGATCCTCGACAACGGACACGCCAAGATCGCGAACACGTGGCGCGAGGCTCTGATCGCCGTCGCCCGCGCCCAGGGCACCACCCTCACCAAGAACGAAGCCCGCGCCCTGATCCGCGAGGCCGCCGACTGGTCCGACGCCCTGACCCCCCTCGAAACCCCGCTGCACCACCTCTCCGCGCTGCCATCGGCCGTCACCACCACGGTCACCGCCCTCACCACCACAACCTGACCCGCCCGCCCGAACTCCACGCATGGGGACACCCACAGCTCAACCTGCGATCAAGCCTGCCCTAAGGGACGCACCCACCACGCCCGCCCCGAGCAACCCGGCACCCATCGCGCCCGGCCGGGCACCCGCCGGGTCTGGCCCGGCACACGTCGGAGCTGGCCCGGCACACGTCGGAGCTACGCCGACACCCCGCTGCTGGCCCGGCACCCGTCACGCAGCAGACGAGCACTCCGCCACCCCGGCCTGAGCATCCAGCGCCGTCCGCCCGGTGCGGCACCGGCCATGCCCTGCCCTGCCCTCATCGCGCGGCACACCCACACCGCCTCATTTCCGCCTGGCCCGTCCATCGCCCATTGCGCAGCGGGCAGGCGGACCCGAGCCGCGCGTGCGGGCGGAAGCCGGCAGGTCCTACGTCGCCGCCACGATGCGGCTCTGGACCACCCGTCCCAATCCATCCAGGGCGATGAGGGCGGTGACCAGGTCCTGCGCGGACGCCTTCCCGCCCACCCAGCTCACCGTCACGTAATGCCCCATCGCACGGACCTGGGCACTGCTGCCGGCGACCTCGAAGGGGATGTCCTGCCGTACGAACGCGTCCTTGCGCAGCTCCGTCATCAGCGCGTCGGCCGCCTGCCCGTCGCCCAGGTTGAAGATGACGAACTGGCCCGCCACCGACCCGCCCTGGTACGTCGCCCGCAACGCCTGCGTGCACCCCTCGGCCGTGGTGCCCGAGAGGAGCTCGGAGCAGTCGGTGAACACGTCGGCCGCGACCCGGCGCAGGGTGCCCAGGGCCGCGGCGGAGGAGGGGAAGACCTCGTCGGCGGTGAGCGGGATGGCGTCGTTCTGGCGGCTGTCGATGGCCGCGTAGAAGGCGGAGGTCGCTTCGGTACGCAGGGCGGACGGCCGGGGCGTCTCCCTGCCCAGCCACATCCATCCGCCCACGGCGACGGCCACGACCAGCACAGCGGCCATCAGCGACAGGAACACGCGCCGGGACATCAGGACGACGGCCCCGTGATCGACACGACACGACGGTAGACCGCCTTCTCGGCCCCGCGCAGGGCGAGGGTCAGCGAGACGTAGTCGTCCTTGGGGGTGGGCTCGGCGCCGTCCACCCGGCCCAGCCACACCAGGCCGACATAGTGGCCGAGCGCGTAGCCGCCCGCCTCGGAGTAGCCGCCGGGCGGGAAGGCGGCCTTGCCGGAGGTCAGGGGCTGCACCCAGCCGCCCCGGTAGAGCACCTTCAGCTGCTCCACGAGGTCGCCCGCCGACTGGGCGTCCTTGAGGTTGAGCAGCGTGTACTGGCCCACGTAGCGGCCGTCGGAGCTGAGGTAGAGGCCGCGGGCGGTCTGCGTACAGCCCGCTTCGGTAGCCAGCTCGATGAGTTCCGCGCCCTGCAACGCCTGCGAGCAGTCGCGGTCGAGCTTCTTGGCGGCGAGCTTCAGCTTGAGCTTCTTGGAGACGGTCAGCTCCTTCTGGCTGAACACCTCCTTCTCCGTCAGCGCCTTCCCGTCCTTCGTACGCTCGGCGACGGGGTCGAACAGCTTGGGCGAGTCCCAGCCGTGGAAGACCTTGGGCAGCACCGCGTCCGGTGCGAGCACGGCCGCGGTGGCCTGCCTCTCCGGCGTGTACGTCCCCAGCGACCTGACCACCGTCACGAACCCGACCCCCGCCACGATAACGGCGACCACCGTGGAGATGATCACCAGCAGCCGCTGCCGCTCAGGCCGCATGCCCATGTCGGTGAGGACGGGGAACTGCCAGTCGGAACGCGGCGTCCGCCGCCGCTTCCGCCCCTTCCCCTCATCCTCACCACGGGCTACGCCCTCCGAAGCCTCGCCGCCACCCGCCGCACTCCCAGCCGCGGCAACGCGCCCCCGCCTACCACCCCGGGACAGCCCCTCCAGCGGCAACCCAAGTCCACTCTCGTCATCCTGGCCACCGCGCACCCGCGAACCGGAGTCCACCTCATCCTTGGCGCGCCCGCCATCACCCTTCCCGCGGCCACGGAACCCCAGCCTCCGCCGCTGCCCACCCTCATCATCCGCAGCGCCGGACCCACCCCAGAAGTCCTCATCCCCATCAGCGGGCGCCTCACCGGCAGCAGCCGCCCGCCGCCCCTTAGCAGCTCCCCGACCGCGACCTTCCTTGGCAGCACCCCGCCCCCGACCACCGTCGACCCCAGCCCGACCATCACCATCAGCACCAGCGGCATCGCTCGCAGCACCAGCCCGACCAACGGAGTCGCTCCCACCGGCGGCCCACCCAAGAGGGTCGCTCCCAGCGCCAGCCCGACCATCGGGGTCGCTCCCGGCACCAATCCGACCAAAAGAGTCACTCCCGGCACCAGCCCCACCAAGGGGGTCGCCTTCGGCACCAGCCCGACCCCGGCCTTCGCTGACCGCCGCCGATGGGGCACCGCTGTTCGCGTTCGCATGCCGGCGTCCTCGACCAGCAGCGGCACGCCTGCCGTCCTCCGGCCCGGGCACCGACGAACCACCACCCGCAGACCGGCCGCCCTCATCCGCGGCCGCTCGCCGCCCACGGCCGGACGCAGCACGCCCGTCCACATCCGGCCCGGTCGCCGACCATTCCCCGCTGGCCGACGCCGCGGACTGCTCGGCCCGGCGAGCAGCCCTGCGCCCACGACCACCCCAAGAACGCCTGGACGTCTCACCCTGGGATCGGCCCTCGGACCGGCCCTCGGACCGGCCCTCGGACCGGCCCTCGAGGGCCGAGCCCCAGATGTCATCCGCCCCCGCTACCGCCTGACCGCTCTCCTCACGGGACGCCGCCTTCCTGCCGCTCTCGGCCGCCTCCCAGCCACCGCTTCGAGCGCCGCCCCCATGCCTACCGGGATCCGTCCCAGCAGCCGACCACGCATCGCTAGGCGTGCCCGCCCCCGCCACCGGCCACCCAGCGGCATCAGTGCCGCCCGCAGCAGACTGCCCATGGCGACGCGCCCGCCGACCCCCCGAACGCGACCTCCTGCCACCCTCAGCCCCCGCCTCCGCAACCCCCTCACCAGCGGCACGACCATCCCCAGCCCGCCCGTCATCAACGAACCAGCCATCCGGCGCGGACCGACCATCCCCCGCCGACCCGACATCACCAGCCGGCCACCCGCCAGTGCCCGACCGCCCGTCAGCTGCGGCCCAACCACCGGTACCCGACCGACCGTCACTCACAGACCCCACATCAGCGGCCCGCCACCCGCCAGTGCCGGCCCCTGTATCAGCAGCAGACCAACCACCGGTGTCACCCGAACCACCATCACCAGCAGATCGACCACCCGCATTGGAGCGGCCACCACCAGCGGCCCAACCACCCGTGCCTGAGCCGCCATCGCCCGCAGCCCAACCACCCGTGCCCGAACGGCCATCACCAGCAGACCGACCACCCACACCAGAGCGGCCACCCCCAGCAGACCGACCGCCCGAACTAGAGCGGCCACCATCGGCAGCCCAACCACCAGTACCCGAACCACCGTCACCCGCGGGCCAACCACCAGTGTCCGAGCGGCCTCCACCCGCAGACCGGCCACCCACGCCAGAACGGCCACCACCAGCAGACCGACCACCAGCGCGCGAACCACCGTCACCCGCGGGCCAACCACCAGTACCCGAAGAACCGTCGGCCGCAGGCCAACCGCCCGTACCTGAGGTGCCGTCGCTCGCAGGCCAACCGCCTGTACTGGACCGGCCGTCGTCGGCGGGCCGGCCGCCGGTTCCCGATCGGCCGTCACCGGTGGGCTGGGGATCGCTCAAAGGCTGGGCGTTTTCGGCGGCACGCCTGCCACGGCCACGGCCACGGCCCCGCCCCCGGCTGTCGCCGAAGGCCTGCCACCCGTCGCTGCGCTGACCGCTCTCCGTGCCGGCATCCCGCCAAACACCAGGGCCGACATCGCCGGCACCGGTCCGAGCGCCGCCGGCACCGGTCCCTACGCCGCCGGCGCCCGTCCCAATGCCGCCGGCACCCGTCCCAACACCGCCGGCGCCCGTCCAAGCAGCGCCGCCGCGTGCCTCAGCACCGCGACCGCCGTCCATTTGAGCGCCACGACTGCCGCGCCTTCCAGCGCTGCGCCTGCCTCGTGTCTCAGCACCGTGGCCGTCGCCCGTCCCGGAGCCGCCGTAAGCAGCTCCCTGGCCGGCGCCCGCACCAGCGACGTAGTCCGTACCGACGCCATAGCCACCGAAGCCGCCGGTGCCACCGTCCCGGCCGTCGGCGGGAACGCCTGCGCCGGGCCAGACGCCTTCGACGGACCCCTGCCCGGCTCCCGGCCCGAACCCCGGCGTGGGCTCGGACCCGAACCCAGAACCTGACCCGAACGCGGATCCTGACCCGAACTCGGAACCAGAGCCGAACTCGGAACCAGAGCCGAACTCGGAGCCGGCGCCGGGCTCTGGGCCGGAGTCAGCGGCAGGGCGGCGGGAGTTGGGGCGGTTGCGGCCGTGGCCGGTGCCGTCGCCGCCGGAGCGGCCGGAACCAGGGTTGGCGCGTCGGCGGGCCATCACAGCCCCGCCGCCCCGATGACGTTGCCGAGGGCGAAGGTGACCGCTGCCGCCACCGCCCCCACCAGGAGTTGCCGCAGCCCGGAGTACCACCAGCTGCGGGCGGTCACCGCCGACACCAGCGCCCCTGCGGCGAACAGCGCGCAGCAGGACACCACAGCGGAGATCGCCAGCTCGCGCGCCCCGAACAGGTACGGCAGCAGCGGCAGCGCCGCCCCCACCGCGAACGACACGAACGACGAGACGGCGGCCACCACCGGCGACGGCAGCTCGCCCGGCACCACGCCGAGCTCGTTACGGGAGTGCACCTCGAGCGCGCGTTCGGGGTTGCGGGAGATCTGGCGGGCGACCTCGGCGGCCAGGGCGGGCGTCACGCCCTTGTCGACGAAGGTCTGGGCCAGCTCGGCCTGCTCGTCCTCGGGGTGGTGGGCCAGCTCGCGCCGCTCGACGGCGATCTCGGCCTGGGCCAGCTCGCGCTGGCTGGCGACGGAGACGTATTCGCCGCCCGCCATGGACAGGGCTCCGGCGGCCAGCCCGGCGACGCCGCCGAGCGCGACCACCCTGGGGTTGGTGCTGCCGCCGGCCACACCTGCGATGAGCGCGAAGTTCGACACCAGGCCGTCCATCGCGCCGAACACCGAGGGCCGTAGCCAGCCTCCGGTGACGTCGCGATGGTGGTGGTGGACCTCCGCGCGATCGCTCATCGGGAGTTCTTCTCCTTCGTCACGGTCTCGGCCTCCACGGGCCCCGCCTGCTCGCCCTCCTTTTGGGCCGCCGCAGAAACGACATCGTCGCCCTGCGCCGACGACCCGGACGCGGCCGGGTCAGCGCCGGCCGGGGCGGAGGCGCCAGAGGCGGAGGAGACGGGACCGGCGGCGTCAGAGCCAGGAGCATCGGAAACGGACGTGTCAGCGGCGGAGGCGTCAGAGCCCGACGCGTCGGAGGCGGAGGCTTCGGCGCTCGGCTTGTCGGTGCCGGTCGGTTCGTCGCCGTCAGCGTCAGCGGCCGAGGAGGCTCCGGACGGTGGCTCGCCGGACGAGCCTTCGGCGGTCGTGGACGAGGACTCGCCCGTGCCGGGGTCGGCCTGGCCGGGACCGTGAGCCGGGTCGGGCTCGTCGTCGGGGCCGGACTCGGGCAACGCCACGACCTCCTCGCCCGTCTTGTTACGGGTGGCGAAGAAGTAGACCAGCGCGAGCACGAACAGCACGATCGAGGTCCACTGGTTGATGCGCAGCCCCAGGAAGTGGACCGCGTGATCGACCCCGCCCACCGGGTCGATGCGCAGCCCCTCGATCCAGAAGCGGCCGAGCGTGTAGCAGGCGACGTAGAGGGCGAACAGCCGGCCGTGGCGCAGCCCGAAGCGGCGGCCGGCGTAGATGAGCACGAAGCCCACCGCGACGTTCCACAGCGACTCGTACAGGAAGGTCGGGTGGTAGAGGACACCGGGCTCGCCGCCGTGGGCGATGTCGATCTCCAGCCCCCACGGCAGCGTGGTCGGCGAGCCGTAGAGCTCCTGGTTGAACCAGTTGCCCCAGCGGCCGATGGCCTGCGCGAAGGCGATGCCGGGCGCGACGGTGTCGGCGACGGCGCTCATGGACAGGCCGCGCTTGCGCACGGCCAGCCAGACACCGACCGCGCCCAGCGCGACGGCGCCCCAGATGCCGAGGCCGCCCTCCCAGATGAACAGGGCCTGGTAGGGCTCCTTGACGGCGCGGCTGCCGAAATAGGTCTGCCAGTCGGTGATGACGTGGTAGAGCCGGCCACCGATCAGGCCGAAGATGACCGCGGGAACCGCGATGTCCACGATCGTCCCCGCCTGGCCGCCGCGGGCGCGCCAGCGGCGCTCGCTCAGCCAGACGGCGACGATGACGCCGAGCACGATGCATAGCGCATAAGCCCGGATCGGGATGATTCCGAGATACCAGACCCCTTCTGAAGGGCTGGGAATCGAGGCTAGGGGCATGTCAAGCGAGGGTAGCGGAAGCGGGCCTATTTGGCCGCCTCGGTAATCTCATCACGCAGCTGCGACGGGCTGAACAGTACCTGATTGTCTATTTCTGTTCCGTTCAATTTCACTGTCGGCGTGTGATCGAGCTTCTGCTCTTCGGTGACCTTCTTGCTGTACGCCAGCTGCGCGTCGGCGTTCTTGTTGCTGGTCACGCACTGGTCGAAGCCGGGCGTGTCGACGCCGGCGTCCTTGCCCCACTGCTTGAGCTGGTCGGGCAGGAAGCCCTCCTCGGTCTCCGGCGGCTGGTTCTCGAAGAGCAGGTCGTGGAAGGCCATCCACTGCTTGCCGTCGGCGACGCAGCGGGACGCGCTGCCCGCGCGTACGGAGTTGGCCCGCGTCGGGTCCTGCGAGAAGATCGTGATCGGGTGATAGACGACCTTGGCCTTGCCCTCGGCGGCGAGGTTCTTGAAGGTCTGGCCGCTGACGCGTTCGAGCTCCTTGCAGGCCGGACACTGGAAGTCCTCGTAGATGTCGACGACCGGTCCTGTGACGCCGTTCTGGGCCATCACCGCGGTGCCGTCGGACTGCACGGTGATCGGCGCGAGGGCGCCGAGGGCCTCCTCGGAGCGCGAGGTGCTCGCGGCGTACCACCAGCCGAGGCCGACGGCGGCCACTGCGACCACGCCCGCGGTGGTGTACGTCACGATGCGGCGGCGCTTGTCGCGGGCCCGCTGGGCGGCCTGCTGCGCCTTGATCTTGTCGCGCGCGGACTGTGACTTGGTCTTGGTGCGCTCGCCCTTGCTCATCCTTCGTCCTCCCCCTCATCAACACCATTGTCGCCCCCGAGACCGAGAGCTCCGTCGAGCGCGAAACGGCCCGGCGGGAAGCGCACGGCCCACGCGCCGAGCAGCACGAGGCCGAAGTCGCGCAGGATGTCGAGCAGGTAGGTCGGCTCCTGTCCGGCACCCAGCTGGCCGCCGCCACCGAAGCAGCCGCAGTCGATCCGCAGGCCGTTCGCCCACGCCCAGGCGATGCCGAAGACGAACGCGAACATGAGCAGTGCGGCGATCACCGCGGCCGCCCTGGTCAGCAGACCGACGACCAGCAGCACGCCGACCACGATCTCCAGGATGGGCAGTGCGTAGCCCACCGCGACGGCGATCGATTCCGGCAGCAGCTGGTACGCCTTGACCGCAACCACGGAGTCGGCCGGGTTGCCGATCTTGAGCGCGCCCGCCGCGATCAGCACCCCGCCCAGAACCAGCCGGGCGACGGTCGTCACCCAGGGTATCGCCGTTCTCGCCATCAGTGACGATTGTGACGCGGCCACTAGTGTTCTCCTCTTTCTCTGCGCCGGAATGCGCACAGTACCCGCGACCATCCGATCACGTCCGGGATAAGCGTCAGCTAAGCGCGTATCCCGCCGTTGAACTGGGAGGTTCGCCGCAACCCACCCTCAACCGGGCAAAGATCAATCCCCTGTCCGGAACACTAGGAACGCGGGCGCAACGCACGCTCCTAGGGCGAGGACAGGGCCGGCCCTGTCGACCACCCGCCGGATGGCGGCCAGGCGCGCGGGGCGTCACCACGCGCGAGGTGGCGGCCGTGGCCGCACGTCCGATGCGGCGTGTCAAGCCACTGGTACGCGCGCCGGCGCAGGTGGCGGAGCAGGCCACCCACGCACAGCTCCATGGAGGAGCAGGTCACCTGCAACACAGCTCCAGAGCAGGCGCCCGAGCAGGTCACCCGCACGGCTCCGAACCGAGTGGCGAGAGCGATCGGCCCGGCGCGGCCCCGTACAGGGCGCGCCGAAGCGTCAGCGGCGGACGCCCTTCGCCATGTCGCGGGCCAGGGTGGCGATCGACTCGCGGCCGGCCGCCTCGTCGGGGGCGTCGAGGATGCGGCGGATGAAGGCCGAGCCCACGATCACGCCGTCGGCGTAGCCGGCCACCTCGGCCGCCTGGGCGCCGGTGCCGACGCCGAGGCCGACGCACACGGGCAGGTCGGTGTGGGCGCGGGTGCGCTCGACCAGGCCCTTGGCGGCGACGTTGACGGTCTCCCTGGCGCCCGTGACGCCCATGAGCGAGGCGGCGTAGACGAACCCGGTGCAGCAGTCGACGACGGCCTTGATGCGCTGCTCGGTGGAGCTGGGCGCGACCAGGAACACCGTGTCGATGCCGGCCGCCGCGGAGGCCGCGCGCCATGGCTCGGACTCCTCGGGCGTCAGGTCGGGCGTGATGGTGCCGACGCCGCCGGCGTTGGCGAGGTCGCGGGCGAACCGGTCGGCGCCGTATTTGTCGATCGGGTTCCAGTAGGTCATGACGAGCGTCGCGGCGCCGGTGGCGGCCACGCCTTCGACGGTGCGCATGACGTCGGCGATGCGGGTGCCGTTGACGAGCGAGCGGTGCACCGCGTCCTGGATGGTCGGCCCGTCCATGAGCGGGTCGGAGTAGGGCAGGCCGATCTCGATGACGTCGCAGCCGGCCTCCACCAGGGCCGCGGCGGCGGCGACGGCACCGTCTTTCGACGGGAAGCCCGCGGGCAGGTAGCCGACGAGCGCGGCCCGGTTGTCCGCCTTCGCCTTGGCGAAGACCGTCTGAAGAGTCGTCATGTCTGTCCGTTCCGAAGGTCGAATCCCACCATGATGCCCTGTTCGGCGCCCGGCCCGAAGCCTTCGGGCGTCAGCGGGCCGGCGGTGTCACAGGTTGAAGTACTTCATGGCCGTGCCCATGTCCTTGTCGCCGCGCCCGGAGAGGTTGACCAGGATGATCGCCTCGGGGCCGAGCTCGCGGCCCAGCTCGAGCGCCCCGGCGAGCGCGTGGGAGGACTCGATGGCGGGGATGATGCCCTCGGTCCTGGCCAGCAGCGAGAACGCGGCCATCGCCTGGTCGTCGGTGACGCCGTGGTAGGTGGCGCGGCCGGTGTCCTTGAGCCAGGCGTGCTCGGGGCCGACGCCGGGGTAGTCGAGGCCGGCGGAGATCGAGTGGGACTCGATGGTCTGGCCCTCGTCGTCCTGCAGGACGTAGGTGCGCGAGCCGTGCAGCACGCCGACCGAGCCGGCGGTGAGGGTGAGCGCGTGCTCGCCGCTCTCCAGGCCGTGGCCGGCGGCCTCGTAGCCGTGCAGCTGAACGTCCTCGTCGCCGATGAAGGCGTGGAAGGCGCCGATGGCGTTGCTGCCGCCGCCGACGGCGGCGCAGACCGCGTCGGGCAACCGGCCGGTCAGCTCGAGCATCTGGCGGCGGGCCTCGACGCCGATGATGCGCGCGAAGTCGCGCACGATCTCGGGGAACGGGTGCGGGCCCGCGACGGTGCCGAACAGGTAGTGGGTGGTGTCGACGTTGGTCACCCAGTCACGGAACGCCTCGTTGATGGCGTCCTTGAGGGTCTGGGAGCCGTTGGTGACGGGCACCACGGTCGCGCCGAGCAGCTTCATCCTGGCGACGTTGAGCGCCTGGCGCTCGCAGTCGACGGCGCCCATGTAGATGACGCACTCGAGGCCGAGCAGCGCGGCGGCGGTGGCGGTGGCCACGCCGTGCTGGCCGGCGCCGGTCTCGGCGATGACCCGCTTCTTGCCCAGCCGCTTGGTCAGCAGCGCCTGGCCCAGCACGTTGTTGATCTTGTGGGCGCCGGTGTGGGTGAGGTCTTCGCGCTTGAGGATGACGCGCGCGCCGCCGGCCTGCTCGCTGAAGCGCGGCACGTCGGTCAGCGTGGTGGGGCGGCCGGCGTAGGTGCGCAGCAGGTGGTCGAACTCCTTGATGAACTGCGCGTCGTTCTTGGCCTTCTCGTAGACCGCGGCCACCTCGTCGAGCGCCGGGATGAGCGCCTCGGGCACGTATCGGCCGCCGAAGATGCCGAACTTGCCGTGCACGTCGGGGTCGTCGCCGTGCGCGCCGTTGCCCGCCAGGTCGGCGGCGGTCAGGATGGTGCCTTCGTTTGCCACTGCTATCCCTCTGCTGAGTGGTCGGGGCGCGTCGACGGATGAGCACCGGCGGTCACCAGCGCCTCCACTGCCTTGCGCGGATCCTTGCCGGTGACCAGGCTCTCGCCCACCAGCACGGCGTCGGCGCCGGCCCTGGCGTAGGCGAGCAGGTCGTGCGGGCCGCGCACGCCCGACTCCGCGATCTTGATGACATTATCCGGGATCTTGGGCACGATCTTCGCGAAGACGTCGCGGTCGACCTCGAGTGTCTTGAGATTTCGCGCGTTGACCCCGATGACCCGCGCGCCGGCCGCGACGGCCCGCTCGAGCTCCTCTTCCGTGTGCACCTCGACCAGCGGGGTCAGCCCGATGGACTCGGCGCGCTCGATGAGCGAGACCAGCGCCTCCTGCTCCAGGCAGACGACCATGAGCAGGGCCAGGTCTGCGCCGTGGGCGCGGGCCTCCCACAGCTGGTAGGAGGTGAGGATGAAGTCTTTACGCAGGATCGGGATGTCGACGCGGGCGCGGACGGCGGCGAGGTCGTCGAGGCTGCCGCCGAACTTGCGCCGCTCGGTCAGCACGCTGATGACGTGGGCGCCGCCCGCTTCGTAGTCGGCCGCCAGCGCGGCGGGGTCGGCGATCGCGGCGAGCGCGCCCTTCGACGGGCTGGAGCGCTTGACCTCGGCGATCACCGAGATCCGGTCGCCCCCGAGCGCGGCCATGGCGTCTCTGGGCGGCTGCGCCCGCTCGGCCCGCTGCTTGAGCTCGTCCATCGAGACGGCCTGCTGACGTGCGGCGAGGTCGGCGCGCACCCCGTCGAGGATGTCGTCGAGGACACTCGGCCCTTCCGTCCGCTCACTCACGCGCTGAGGTCCCTCCGGTCGGCTTCTGGGGGTGTGGCGGAGAGTTCGCGTCGGCGTCCGCTCTCTGCCTCGTCCTGCGATGGTATCGGCCTCAGTGAGGCGCCCTCACCACCGGTCCCCGCCTATGGGGCGAGGAACGCCCCGAAAGGCAGATTACGGACTACCCAGTAGACCATGACGACCACGATGAACGCCCACAGCCACGCCGGGTGTGGCACGGCGGTGCTCATGGACCTGCCCCGCCACGCCCGCACGACCCAGCGCCCCCACCAGAACAGCAGGATCGGCAGCATGACCACCAGCAGGGGGTTGAGGCCGAGCGCCGCCACGGGGTCGAGGTGGGCCAGCGCGTGCATGGTGCGCAGCGTGCCGCACCCCGGGCAGTAGAGGCCGGTGATCCACAGGAACGGGCAGGTCGGGTAGTGGCCTGGCTCGTTGGGGTCGACCACGGCGGCGACCACGAAGGCCGAGCAGGTGACGGCCGCGACGCCGAGCGGCGGGAGCAGGACCTTCAGGCGCCGCGTGCCTGTCCGCTCGGTTGTCGCGTGGCTCATGTCCCCAGTATCCGCCTTTGCTGGACGCTCAGTAGTCGTACGTGGCGGTGGCCGCGGTGCTCAGCCCGATGAGCGAGAGCAGCATGCCGCCGAAGATGATCCAGCCCAGCACCCACAGCACGACGGTGATGTAGGAGGTGACCAGGCCGCCGACGGCCATGCCCGAGCCCTCTTCGCCGGTGCGCTTGATCCGGTTGAGCGCGATGTGGCCGAGGATCACGCCGGGGATGCTGGTGAGGCCGCAGAAGACCAGGCCGATGATGCCGAGGACGAGCGAGGCGACCGCCATGCCGTTGGTGGAGCGGGGCTGCTGGGGCGCGCCGTAGTAGCCCTGCTGCTGCTGGTCGTAGCCGTAGCCCTGCTGCTGGGAGTAGCCGCCGCTCGGGGGCATCTGGCCGTAGCCGAGGTCCTGGGGGTAGCTGGGCGGCTGCTGGCCGTAGCCGCCGCTGCTCTGGGGCTGCTGCCCATAGCCACCGCTGCTCGGCGGCTGCTGGCCGTAACCTCCGCCGCTCTGCGGCTGCTGGCCGTAGCCGCCCCCGCTCGGCGGCTGCTGGCCGTAGCCTCCGCCGCCGCTGGGAGGCTGCTGGTTGTACCCGCCGCCTCCACTCGGGGGCTGCTGGCCGTAGCCGCCGCTCTGGGCCTGCTGACCATAGCCTCCGTCGTAGCCCGGCTGCTGCTGGCCATAACCGGGCTGCTGCCCGTAGCCGCCGCCCGGTGGTTGCGCGCCGTAGCCGCCGCTACCGCTCTGATCCCCGTAGCTCATGAGCTGGCTCCTCAATCATTCGTGGCGAGTTGATACGGCAGCTTAGTGAGGAATTCTTTGCCAAGAAGACAAGGACTCAGAACAGTGGAGGTTTCGACATCGGGCCGTGTTCAGCGGCCTTCGGTGGGGTCGTCGCCCCTGTCGAGCGCCTCCCACAGCGCCCTGTCCTCGCTGACCTGCGCCTTCGCCTCGCCGGGCGTGCCCTGTGCCCGGTCGTAGCGGGCGGACATGCCCGCCCACCGGGCGCCCCGCACGATCGCGGTGACGCCGCCGGCGAGCATCAGCAGCGCGCCCGCCGCCGCGACGGCGGGCCACAGCGGCGCGGTCTCCCACGGCACGTCGGTGGCGCCGCGCAGCGCGTTCTGCTCGGCGAGCCAGCCGGTGACATTGGACGCGCCGAGCGCCGTCCAGGTCGCCGCCGCGGCGCCCGCGCCGCACAGGGCGAGCACGGCGCCGACGACGCGGCGGCCGGTGCCCCTGCTGGCGAGCACGGCCACCACACCGGCGAGCCCGGCCAGCGCCACGGGGGTGAGCACGGGGCTGAGGTCGCCGCCGGTGGGCGCGGCCACGCCGCTCTGGAGCACCCGCGCCCAGTCCTGACCGGCCGCGACGAGCACCAGCAGGCAGCCGAGCACGGTCGCGGCGACCCAGATCCACAGCTCCCGCTTGTCGCTGCGCATGGTGTCAGCCGGCCACGATCTCGAACTGGTCGGCGTCGAAGCAGGTGCGGTCGCCGGTGTGGCAGGCCGCGCCGACCTGGTCGACCTTGACCAGCAGGGTGTCGCCGTCGCAGTCGAGCGCCACGGACTTGACGTGCTGGACGTTGCCCGAGGTGCCGCCCTTGACCCACAGCTCCTGGCGGCTGCGCGACCAGTAGGTGGCCTTGCCGGTGGTGAGCGTCCGATGCAGGGCCTCGTCGTTCATCCAGGCCAGCATGAGCACCTCGCCGGTGTCGTACTGCTGAGTGATCGCGGGCACCAGGCCGTCGGGGTTGCGCTTCAACCGCGCGGCGATCTTCGGGTCGAGGGACATGCTGCCATTCAACCAGGCCACCGCCGCGCCCCCGCCGTCAGGCGAGCGCCTCTGGAAGGGTGTCGTAGATGGGGAAGAGGGGCGCGAGGTTCGTCCTGCGGAGCCTGCGCAGCACCTGGCCGTCAGGGGCGACGAGCGCCATCGTACGGTCGCGCTCGCGCAGCGAGGCGAGCAGCCGCACCAGCACGCCCAGCCCGGTGGTGTCGATGAAGGTCAGCGCTGTCAGATCCACGACGAGTGTGGAGTCGTGAGCGGCGACCGCTTCGTCCAGACATTTCCGCACTTGGGAGACGTTGTCGACGTCCATCTCCCCCGCCAGTCTCACCACCACCGAACCCCCGTGATGGTGTCGCGACATCTCCAGCACATCCACGTCCATGCTCCTCATGACCCCTCCCGTGGGCGGCTCCGCCGAAAACGTACACCGGACCAGACCGGATCACCGTGCGTTTTGCTGAGAATGCGGTACGTGATCACATCCGGGCGAGTACTTTCTGACTCGACCGCGTGCTAGGGGAGGGCAGGATCGTGGTGCACGTCGCGGGCTCCGTCCTGGATCCGGATCTTGGCGATCACGTCTGCCTGCCGTTCGACGGCGAGCGGGAGCGGATGACGCTCACGCGGGCGTTCACCGTGAACGGCCTGCGCCGCCGTACCAAAGTGGTGATCATCACCCACACCGACACCCCCGAGCGCACGCGCGGGTGGCTGGCGCCGCTGGTGCCGGGGTTCGCCGACGCCGAGCAGGCCGGCCAGATCACGATCCTGGCCTGCGCCGACACCCACTTCACCGACGGCTTCCTCGACCTCGCGCGGCTGCACGCCGAGCTGAGCGACGCCCGCGACCAGGCGCGCAGGGACGGCAGGCACGGCGTGTACGCGCTGGTCGACGCCTCCTGGGGGCTGGGCGACGTGCCGGGGCACGCGGCGTTCGAGGCGGCCGTCAACGAGTTGTTCGGCGAGGGCTGGCTGGCGGCGGTCTGCCAGTACGACCGCGGCGTCTTCCCCCGCGACGCCCTCGACCGCGCCGCCGCCGTGCACCCGATCTCCCCCGAGCAGGCGCTGCTGCGCTTCGCGCACGCCGAGTCGGGGCTGCGGGTGTGGGGCGACGTCGACCTGACCAACAGGCCCGCGTTCGCCTCCCTGCTCGAGCGGCTGGAGAAGGAGCCGGGCGAGGTGGTGATCGACGCGGCCGGGCTCGAGTTCATCGACGCGGGCTCGGCCCAGCTGCTGACGATGACGGCGATGGCCAGGCCGCGCGGCACGACGACGGTGCTGTGCCGCGACCCGATGGCCCGGGTGCTGCGGCTGATCGGGGCGGACGAGTACATCGCCGTACGACGGGCGGACGATGTGTAGACAGGTGCTCTGCACCGCCTTCGCGCGCGGCCGCATCACGCTCCTGCGCAGGACCGTCACCGAGCACGCCACGGCCGAGGGGCTGACCGGCCGCGGCCTTGAGGACTTCGTCCTGGCGGTCAACGAGATCGTCACGAACGCGGTCCTGCACGGCGGCGGTCACGGCCGGCTGCGGCTGTGGTCGCACGCCGGCCGGCTGTGGTGCGAGGTCAGCGACGAGGGCCCCGGGCTGCCCGCCGGGTGGATGGGCGACGGGCGCCCGCCCGAGGGGCTCGACTTCCGCGGGCGGGGGCTGTGGCTGACCGGCATACTGTGCGACCAGGTGATGATCGTGTCGGGGCCGGCCGGCACGACGGTGATGTTCTCGGCGCTGCTGAGCGACGCGCCGAGCCGCGAGCCGGCCGCCGCCCTCCTCTGAGCGTCCTCATAGGAGCGCCCTCATAGGAGCGCCCTCCTATGAGCGGGCCGCCGACACCCAGGAGGCGTGCAGGTCGGCGTACACGCCGGGCTCGCCGACCAGCTCGTCGTGCGGGCCCCGCTGCACCAGGCGGCCCGCGTCGAAGACCAGCACCTCGTCGGCGTTCTCCGCGGTGGACAGCCGGTGGGCGATGGAGATCGCGGTGCGTCCCCTGGTGACGCCTTCGAGCGCGCGGGCCAGGCGCACCTCGGTGGCCGGGTCGACGGCGGAGGTGGCCTCGTCCAGCAGGAGCAGGTCGGGGTCGGCGAGGTAGGCGCGGGCCAGCGCGACGAGCTGCCGCTCCCCCGCCGACAGCGACTCGCCGCGCTGACCGACCGGCGTGGCCAGGCCCGCGGGCAGGCCCTCCAGCCAGTCGGCCAGCCCCAGCTCGGTCAGCGCCAGCTCGATCTCCTCGGCGGTGGCCGACGGCTTGCCGTAGCGGATGTTGTCCTCCAGCGTGCCGTCGAACAGGAAGCCGTCCTGCGGCACCATGACGATGCGCTCGCGCAGCGAGGAGAAGCGCACGTTCCGCAGGTCGTGGCCGTCCACGGTGACGCGGCCCGCCGCCGGGTCCATGAGCCTGGTCAGGAGCTTGGCGAAGGTGGTCTTGCCCGAGCCGGTCTCCCCCACCACGGCCACGCGCGAGCGCGGCGGAATGGCGAGCGTGATCTCGCGCAGCACGGGCGCGCCGCCTGGGTAGGAGAAGTGCACGTCCTCGAAGGCCACCTCGATGGGGCCGCGCGGCAGCACCACGCCCTGCTCACCGGGGTCGCCGACGTCGGGCGGGGTGTCGAGCACGCCGAGGATGCGGCGCCAGCCCGCGACCGCGTTCTGGGCCTCGTTCAGCACCTCGGTGGCGGTCTGCAGCGGCGAGACGAACAGCGTCACGAGGAACAGGAACGCCACCAGCTCGCCCTGCGTGATGCCGCCCGACAGGCCGAGCTGCACGCCGAGCAGCACGATGCCGGCGATGGCGACCGCGGCCACGATCTCGGTCAGCGGGAAGACGAACCCGACGATGGTCTGCGCCCGCACCTGGGCCTTCTTGTTGGCGTCCACGGCCCGGTCGACGCGCTCGGCGGTGCGCCGCTCGGAGGCGTAGGCCCTGATGACGGCGGCGCCGACCACCGACTCGCTGACCGCGGCCAGCATGTCGCCGGTGCGCTCGCGCACGGTCGTGTACGCCCGCGACAGCAGCCGCTGGAAGCGCGGCAGGGCGATCATCAGCGGAATGAAGCAGACCCACACCAGCAGCGTGAGCTGCCAGGAGTAGACGAACATCAGCACCGTGGCCACGAAGAGCTGGCCGAACGACACGATGATCATCAGCCCGCCCCACTGCATGAACGTGCTGATCTGGTCGATGTCGTTGGTGACGCGGGAGACCAGGGCGCCGCGGCGCTCGGTGTTCTGGGTGAGCACCGACAGGTCGTGCACGTGGCGGAAGCCGCGGACGCGGAGCGTGGCGAGCGAGGACTCGGTGGCCTTGTAGAGGCGGACGTTCATGACGTACCCGGCCAAGGCGGTCAGCACCACCGCGGCGGCGCAGATCACCACGGCCTTGGTGATGTACGAGACGTCGGGCGTGCCGTTCTTGAGGCCGGTGTCGATGGTCTGCTGCACCGCGACCGGCACGATGACCTTGCCCAGGGTGGCGATCACGGCCAGCGCCAGCGTGCCGAGCAGGCCCTTGCGGAACTCGGGCGTCAGCGACAGGCCCTGGCGGATCGTGGCCAGCGCGGAGCGCTCGGCGTTGCCGTGGATGCTCTGCGCGGTCATGCGCTGACCCCTTCTTCCTCGATGTCTATGTCCGCGTCGATGTCCGACAGCTCGATCGCGGTGCGCTCGGCCTCCTCGCGCTCGTAGGCGGTCACCAGGTTGCGGTAGCCGTCGCAGCGCTTGATGAGCTCGTCGTGGGTGCCGCGGTCGACGACGCGGCCGTGGTCGAGGTAGACGACCTCGTCGGCCAGGGCGATGGTGGCCATCCGGTAGGCGACGACCACGACGGTGGACGCCTCGGCGGCGTCCCGCAGGCCGTACAGGATCTTGGCCTCGACCTGCGGGTCCACGCTGGAGGTGGCGTCGTCGAGGATGAGCAGGCGGGGGCGGCGGGCCACCGCGCGGGCCAGGGCCAGGCGCTGGCGCTGGCCGCCGGACAGCGAGGCGCCGCGCTCGCCGACGCGGGTGGCGAGGCCGTCGGGCAGCCGGCCGACGAAGCCGTCGGCCTGGGCCAGGCGCAGGGCGGCCCAGACGTCGTCGTCGGAGACCTCGGCGCCGAGGGCGACATTGCCGCGTACGGTGTCGTCGAACAGGAACGTCTGCTGCGGCACCAGCGCCACCGAGGCGGCCACGGCGCCGTAGGGCAGCTCGCGCAGGTCCACGCCGTCGAGCAGCACCCGCCCTGAGTCGGGGTCCACCAGCCGCACCAGGAGCTGCACGAGCGTGGACTTGCCCGACCCGGTGGGGCCGACCAGCGCGACGGTACGCCCGGCGGGGACGTCGAAGGTGACGTCGTGCAGCACCTGGGCCTCGCCGTAGGCGTAGGAGACCCCGCTGACGCCCAGCTCGGCGGGGGCGTCGGAGGCCGTGGCGGCGGCGCTGCCGTACTCCATGGAGCCGTCGGCGTCGAGCACGGCCTGCACCCGCTGCCAGCCGACGACGCTGCGCGGCAGCTCGGCCAGCACCCAGCCGAGCGCCCTGATGGGGAAGGCCAGCAGCGTGAACAGGTAGGCCACCTCTACCAGGCCGCCGGGGTCGATCGCGCCCGCGGACAGCCGGGCCGCGCCGACGGCCAGCACGGCGAGCACGCCGAGCGTGGGCAGCGCCTCCAGCATGGGGTCGAACAGGCCGCGTACGCGTCCGACGGCGATGTTGGCGTCGCGCAGCTCGTGGGCGCGCCGCCGGAACCGGTCGGTCTCCAGCTCCTCCCTGCCGAGCGTCTTGACGACGAGCGCGCCGTCGAAGCTCTCGTGGGCGATCTCACTGACCTCGGCGCGCAGCTGCTGCGCGCGGGTCGCCAGGGGGCTGAGCCTGCGCTGGTAGAGCAGGTTGAGCACGGCGATGGCCGGGAAGATGAGGAAGCCCACGAACGCCAGCACCAGGTCGGTCACCACCATCGCGACCGCCGCGGTGACCAGCATGACGATCACGCCGACGGCCATCGGCAGCGGCGCGAGCGGCGCCCAGGCGGCCTCGGCGTCGGCGCTGGCGTTCGACAGCAGCTGCCCGGTCGGGTGCCGGTGGTGCCAGGCCAGCGGCAGCCGCAGGTACTGCTTGGTGACGTCGCGGCGGGAGCGGGCCTGCATGCGGTACTGCAGGACGCCGGCCAGGATGCGGCGCCCCGCCACGCCGATCGCCTTGAGCAGCGCGGCGCCGACGATGAGCAACACGCCGGTCCACATCGCGCCCGCGGCGACCTCGCCGTCGGCGAACGCGGCCAGCACCACGTTCTGGGTCGCCCACCCGAGGGCGGAGGCGGAGGCGACCGTCATGCCGCCGTAGACGGCGCTGGCCAGCACCGCAAGGGTGAAAACCAGCTTCTCGGTGCGAATGGCCACCCCAAGGACGCGGAGTCCTTGACGCATCACGGCCGAGGTGACCTTGCTCGCCACTCGGTGGGTTTCCTCTCATGTCTGTCATTTGTACTTATGTCACTATCACTCCCGATCAGTCGGTTATTCCCAGCGGTAGGCTGATCCACGTGACTCACGCTCGTGGCGAACGCACCGCGCTCTGCGATCTGCTCGACCGGCTCGGCCCAGAAGCGCCGACCCTGTGCACGGGCTGGACCACCTACGACATGGCCGCGCACCTCGCGCTGCGCGAGCGCAGGCCCGACGCCATGGGCGGCATCGCGCTCAAGCCGCTCGCCGGCTACACCGCCTCGGTGCAGCGGCGGCTGAAGGACCGCCACCCCTACCCCGAGCTGGTCGGCCTGGTCCGCAAGCCGGGCGGCGTCTACGGCCTGCTGCCCGCGCTCGACGAGGCGGTCAACACGCTGGAGATGTTCGTCCACCACGAGGACGTGCGCCGCGCCCAGCCGGGCTGGGAGCCGCGCGAGCTGCCCGAGGACCTCGAGCGGCTGATCTGGAAGCGGGTCTCCACCGGCGCCCGGCTGATGCTGCGCAAGTCGCCCGTCGGCGTGGTGCTGCACCGGCTCGGCGGCGGCGTGGTGCTCGGCGGCCCCAAGGGACACGCCCGGGTCGAGGTCACCGGCAGGGCGGCGGAGCTGCTGATGTTCTGCTTCGGGCGGCAGGAACACGCCCGGGTGGAGCTCACCGGGGATCCGGCCGCGGTGGCCGCGCTGCGCGAGGCGACCCTGGGCGTCTGACCTTCCCGGGTCAGGGCGGCCGGGGGTTTCGGATGCGCGGAAAAACCGGCGGGGCAGGCGCTCGCGCGCCGTCCGCTGCCCTTACCATGGCATAGGAAAGAAGCCCCCCGGTTAGGATCATGTACATCTTCAGAGATGCCTAAGGATCGCCCAGACTCGGGTATATACGGCTGGGAACGAACTGCAGGAGGCCCCCCATGCAGGTCAAGAAGGTGATCACCTACGTGGCTGTCGCGTTCGTGGTCTTCTACCTGTTCACCCGGCCGGCCCAAGCCGCCGCCGCGGTCAACGGTGTGTTCGACGGAATCGTCCACGGAGCCAACCAGCTGGCGGTGTTCTTCTCGAGTGTTCTGACCTGACGGGTGGTTCTGTCTGCGTGAGGTGCTTCCCCGCGGTGCCCAATCGTGTTACGCAGACAGGATGACAGATCGCCTCACCGGCACCAGACCTCGTCAGCTCGACGTCGCCGCCCGGCGCGTCCTCGAACGAGCCGAGCTCGAGGGCATCGAGCTGATCCGTTTCCTGTACGCCGACCACGCAGGCGTGATCCGCGGCAAGGCGGCGGCACGGTCCCGGCTGGCCGAGCGGCTCAGCTCGGGCATCGGCCACACGGTGGCCATGATGGCGATGAACATGCTCGACCAGTTGCAGGAGGTCGAGCACATGGGTCCGGTGGGTGAGGTGCGCATCGTCCCCGACGCCACCACGTACGTCCCGCTGCCGTACGCGCCCGGCGCCGCGGCGATGCTGTCGGACCTGCGCATGCCCGACGGCTCCCCGTGGGCGGCCTGCCCCCGCACGTTCCTGAAGGACGCCGTCGCCGAACTGCGCGCCGAGGGCTACACGCTGGAGGCGGCCTTCGAGCCGGAGTTCACGCTCGGCCGCCGGCTGCCCGACCCGTCGGGCGGTCCCGACCGGCTGGTGCCGATCGACGACTCGCTCTGCTACGCGGCGATCGGCTTCGACACCGCCCACGACTACGCGATCAAGCTGGTCCGCGCGCTGGAGACGCAGGGCCTGCGCGTCGAGCACTACCATCCCGAGCTCGGCCCCGGCCAGCAGGAGCTGTCGATCCGCCACGCGCCCGCGCTGCGCGCCGCCGACAACCACGTCCTCTACCGCGAGACCGTGCGCGGCGTGGCGCTGCGCATGCAGATGTGGGCCTCGCTGGCCCCCAAACCGCTGGCCGACCAGGCCGGCAACGGCGCCCACCTGCACCTGTCGCTGTGGAGCGACACGCGCAACGTCTTCGCCTCCGACAACGAGGTGCGGGACGGCTTCATCGGCGGCCTGCTCGCCCACCTGCCCGCCCTGACCGCACTGACCTGCGGCAGCGTCAACGGCTTCCGCCGGCTGGCGCCGCGCATGTGGGCGAGCGCGTACGCGGTGTACGGCCCCGACAACCGCGAGGCCGCCGTGCGCGTCTGCTCCCCGCTGGGCGAGAGCGGCGAGCCCAACCTGGAGCTGAAGCCGTCTGACTCGGCGGCCAACCCCTACCTGTCGCTCGGCGCGGTCATCCACGCCGGCCTCGACGGCGTCAGGCGCAAGCTCGACCCGGGCGAGGCGGTGGGGGTCGACCCCGACACCCGGCCTGGCCGCTACCCGCGCCTGCCGTCCTCACTGGAGGAGGCGCTGGACGCGCTGGAGGCCGACGAGGTGCTCATGGAGGCGCTCGGACCGCTGCGGCGCAGCGCGTATCTGGCCGTCAAGCGGTCCGAGGCCGCGGCGTTCGCCGGCAAGGACACCTCCTACGAGCTCTTCCACCACCTGCGGGTGTTCTGAGCCCGCTCAGCGGACGGGGTGGCCCGCGTTCCTGATCGTCTCCTTGACCTCGGAGATCTTCAGCGTGCCGAAGTGGAACACGCTGGCCGCCAGCACCGCGTCGGCGCCCGCCGCCACGGCCGGAGGGAAGTCCTGCAGGCGGCCGGCGCCGCCGCTGGCGATCACCGGCACCCGCACGGCCGCCCTGACCGCGCGCAGCATCTCCAGGTCGTAGCCGTCGAGCGTGCCGTCGCCGTCCATCGAGTTGAGCAGGATCTCGCCGGCGCCCAGCTCCTCGCCCCTGGCCGCCCACTCCACCGCGTCGATGCCGGTGCCGCGCCGCCCGCCGTGGGTGGTCACCTCGAAGCCGCTGGCCGTCCCCGGCGCCCGCCTGGCGTCCACGGACAGCACGACGCACTGCGCGCCGAACCGCCTGGACGCCTCGGTGAGCAGCTCGGGCCTGGCGATGGCGGCCGTGTTGAGCGACACCTTGTCGGCGCCCGCCCGCAGCAGCCGGTCGACGTCGTCGGCCGACCGTACGCCGCCGCCCACGGTCAGCGGGATGAAGACCTGCTCGGCCGTCCTGCGCACGACGTCGAGCATGGTCTCGCGCTCCCCTGAGGAGGCGGTGATGTCGAGGAAGGTCAGCTCGTCGGCGCCCTCCTCGTCGTAGCGCCTGGCCAGCTCGACGGGGTCGCCCGCGTCGCGCAGGTTCTCGAAGTTGACGCCCTTGACCACGCGCCCGGCGTCCACGTCGAGACAGGGGATGACTCTTACCGCCACGGTCATGTTCGCAGTGCCTCGATCTCGATCTCTACCAGCATCCTCGGGTCGACCAGCCCGGCCACCCGTACGCCGGTGCACGCGGGGCGCACCTTGGCGAAGACCTCGTGGATCGCCTTGCCCACGGGGTCGAAGTGACGTTGCTCCACCACGTAGTAGCGGACCATGACGACGTCCTCACGCGTCAGGCCGCCCATCAGGACGGCTTCGAGCGCGATCTCGATCGCGGTCAGGGCCTGCCGATGCGGGTCTCCGACGTGGCGTACCTCTCCGTCGACCGTGGCCGTGCAGCCGGACACGATCACGCGCCCGCCCGCCACCACCGCGCGGGCGTAACCGTACTTCTCCTCCCAGATGCCGCCCGAGAACACCCGGTAACCGGTGCTCTCCATACCGATGCTGCTGATACTCATCTCGCCCCCTCCCGGCACAGCTACACGCGTACCGCGGCCAGCGCGTCTTCCAGGGTGAACGCGTGAGCGTACAGCGCCCTGCCCACGATGGCGCCCTCCAGTCCGTCGGGGACGAGGGAAGCGAGAGAGACCAGGTCATCGAGGCTGGAAACGCCGCCGCTGGCCACCACGGGCCTGTCGGTGCGGGCCAGGATGCGGCGGTAGAGGTCGAGGTTGGGGCCCTGGAGCATGCCGTCCTTGGTGACGTCGGTGACGACGTAGCGGGGGCAGCCGTCGGCCTCGAGCCGGTCGAGCACCTCCCACAGGTCGCCGGCGTCCTCGGTCCAGCCGCGGGCGGCCAGGGTGGTGCCGCGCACGTCGAGGCCGACCGCGACGCGGTCACCGTGCTCGGCGATGACCTTGCTGCACCAGGACGGGTTCTCCAGCGCGGCGGTGCCGATGTTGACCCGCCTGCAGCCGGTGGCCAGGGCCGCGGCCAGGGAGTCGTCGTCGCGGATGCCGCCGGACAGCTCCACGTTGACGTCGAGCCTGCCGATCACCTCGGTGATCAGCTCCCGGTTGCTCCCCCGGCCGAACGCGGCGTCGAGGTCCACGAGATGGACCCACTCCGCGCCCGCCTCCTGCCAGGCCAGCGCGGCGGCCAGTGGCGCGCCGTAGCCGGTCTCGGTGCCGGCCTCGCCCTGCACCAGGCGTACGGCCTGGCCGTCGGCGACGTCGACGGCGGGCAGCAATGTGAGAGACATTCAGGTCCTCCGGTCGAAAGCGAGAGTCACGACTACGGGCACGAACAGCACCGACAGCACCAGGACCGCGAAGCTGATCGGGAAGGACCCCCACACCAGCCACGCGATCACCTGGACGAGCAGGAAGCCGAGCGCCACCACGGCGTTCTGGGCACGGTGGCGGCGGGCGAGCAGGCCGCTTTGCCGGTAGAAGCGCACCGGCCGTGCCGTCGGACGGGGCGTGAGGCGGGTCAGCAGGGCACGGCGTCTGGCCGCGCGGGCCTGCCGTTCCTCGTTGGCCCGGATCGCGCGCGCCCGCTCGGCCTCCCGCTCCGCCCTGCGGCGCGCACGCTCCTTGCTCACGTCAGCGCCTTCAGCCAGTTTCGCAGCAGGGCGGCTCCGGCGTCGCCGGACTTCTCCGGATGGAACTGGGTGGCCATGAGCGGGCCGTTCTCCACGGCGGCGACGAACGGCACGCCGTGCTCGGCCCAGGTGACGACCGGCTCGGCGAACCCGTCGCCGGGCCGCAGCACCCAGTCGCGCACGCCGTAGGAGTGCACGAAGTAGAAGCGGGTGTCGGCGTCGAGCCCGTCGAACAGCACGCTGCCGGCGGGCGCCTTGACCGTGTTCCAGCCCATGTGCGGCAGCACCGGCGCCTCCAGCCGCTCGACCGTGCCGGGCCACTCGCCGCAGCCCTCGGTCTCGACGCCGTGCTCGACGCCGCGCGCGAACAGGATCTGCATGCCGACGCAGATGCCCAGCACCGGCCGGCCACCCGACAGGCGGCGGCCGATGATCTGCTCGCCGCGCACCGACGTGAGGCCCGCCATGCAGGCCGCGAACGCGCCCACGCCCGGCACCACCAGGCCGTCGCACTCCTGCGCGGCCCGCACGTCGGACGTCACCGTCACCTCGGCGCCCGCCCTGGCCAGGGCACGCTCGGCCGAGCGCAGGTTGCCCGAGCCGTAGTCGAGCACCACGACGTTCTTCTTCACCACCACAACACCCCCGCCGTGATCGCCATCACCGCGCCGACCGCGCAGATCGCCGCGCCGATCTTCAGCCCCTGTTTGGCCAGGGAGAACACACCGCCGCCCAGGAACAGCCCGATGAACACCATCACCCCGGCGAGCAGGTTGTCGGTCATAGCACGCCCTTGGTGCTCGGCACCCCGCTGGCCCGCGGGTCGAGCTCGGACGCCTCGCGCAGCGCCCTGGCCAGCGCCTTGAACTGGGCCTCGACGATGTGGTGCGCGTTGCGGCCGTAGGGCACGTGGACGTGCAGGCAGATGGCCGCCTGCGCGACGAACGACTCCAGGATGTGACGGGTCATCGTCGTGTCGTACTCGGGGCCGATCATCGGCGCCATGCCCTCGGGCTCGGTGTGCACGAGGTAGGGGCGGCCCGACAGGTCGACGGTGACCTGGGCGAGCGACTCGTCCAGCGGGCACGACGCGCTGCCGAACCGCCGGATGCCGGACTTGTCGCCCAGCGCCTCGCGGAACGCGGCGCCCAGCGCCAGCGCGGTGTCCTCGATCGTGTGGTGGGAGTCGATGTGGAGGTCGCCCTCGGTCTTGACCGTCAGGTCGAACAGTCCGTGCTTGCCGAGCTGCGCCAGCATGTGGTCGTAGAAGCCGACCCCGGTGGCCACCTCGACCCGGCCGGTGCCGTCGAGGCCGACCTCCACCAGGACCGAGGTCTCCTTCGTGACACGCTCGACGCGACCTACGCGGCTCACATTGCTCCTTCCAGGGCGGCGCGGAAGGCCGCCATCTCCTCGCCCGTGCCGATCGACACACGCAGCCACTCGGGCGGGCCCACCTCGCGGATGAGCACGCCGCGCTCCAGCATCCCCTCCCACACCCCGCGCCGGTCGGGGAAGCGCCCGAACAGCACGAAGTTGGCGTCGGAGTCGGCCACCTGAAGGCCCTTGCCGCGCAGCCAGGCCACCGTGTCGTCACGCTCGCGGCGCAGCGCGTCGACCGTGCCGAGCAGCTCGCCGCGGTGGCGCAGCGCCACCCGCGCCGCCGCCTGGGTGAGCGTGGACAGGTGGTACGGCAGCCGCACCAGCAGCAGCGCCTCGACCACCGCCGGGTGCGCCGCCAGATAGCCGACACGGGTGCCGGCCATCGCGAACGCCTTCGACATCGTCCTGGTGACGATCAGCCTCGGGTGGGCGGGCAGCAGGGTGAGCGCCGACGGCGTGCCCTCGCGGGCGAACTCGG
Organism: Nonomuraea sp. NPDC049421; assembly: GCF_040677005.1. Taxonomy (NCBI): domain Bacteria; kingdom Bacillati; phylum Actinomycetota; class Actinomycetes; order Streptosporangiales; family Streptosporangiaceae; genus Nonomuraea; species Nonomuraea sp. NPDC049421. The sequence continues at coordinate 618,415 of NZ_JBFAQA010000001.1, read as the reverse complement.
CGTAGGCCTCGTCGACCACCACCATGCCGGGAGCCGCCGACAGCACCGCCTCGATCGTCTCCAGCGGCTGCGCCGTGCCCGTCGGGTTGTTGGGCGAGGTCAGGAACACCACGTCGGGACGGTGCTCCTCGATCGCGGCGACCGCCTTGCCGGGGTCGATCGAGAAGTCCTCCTCGCGCGTCGCCCTGATCCACTCGGTGCTGGTGCCGCCGGTGATGATCGGGTGCATGGAGTAGGAGGGCTCGAACCCGATGGCGGTGCGGCCATGGCCGCCGAACGCCTGGAGGATCTGCTGGAGCACCTCGTTGGAGCCGTTGGCGGCCCACACCTGCGCGGCCGTCAGGCCGTGACCGAGGTAGGCGGCCAGGTCGGCGCGCAGCTCGGTCGCGTCTCTGTCGGGGTAGCGGTTGAGCTCGCCGGCCCGCTCGCCGATCTCCCTGGCCAGGTCGGCGACCAGGGCGGGCGAGGGCGGGTAGGGATTTTCGTTGGTGTTGAGGCGTACGGGGACGTCGATCTGCGGCGCGCCGTAGGGCGTCTTGCCGCGCAGATCGTCGCGGATGGGCAGGTCGTCGAGGTTCACGCGGTCTCCGTCGGCACTCGCCAGTCGAATCGGGCGCGGATCGCGGCGCCGTGCGCGGGCAGGTCTTCGGCGTCGGCCAGCACCGACACGTGGGCCGCCGCCCCGGCGAGCGCCTCGCGGGTGTAGTCGACGACGTGGATGCCGCGCAGGAACGACTGCACCGACAGGCCGCTGGAGTGGCAGGCGCAGCCGCCGGTGGGCAGCACGTGGTTGGACCCGGCGAGGTAGTCGCCGAGCGAGACGGGCGCGTAGGGGCCGACGAAGATCGCGCCGGCGTTGCGCACTCGCGCCGCCACGGCCGCCGCGTCGGCGGTCTGGATCTCCAGGTGCTCGGCGGCGTAGGCGTCGACCACCTTGAGGCCGTCGTCGATGGAGCTCACCAGCACGATGCCGGACTGCCGGCCGCTCAGCGCCTCGGTGATGCGCTCGGAGTGGCGGGTGGCCGAGACCTGGCCGGGCAGCTCCTTCTCGACCGCGTCGGCCAGCTCGGGGCTGGTGGTGACCAGCACGGCGGCGGCGATCGTGTCGTGCTCGGCCTGGCTGATCAGGTCGGCGGCGACGTGGACGGGGTCGGCGCTCTCGTCGGCGAGGATCGCGATCTCGGTGGGGCCGGCCTCGGAGTCGATGCCGATGCGGCCCTTGAGCAGCCGCTTGGCAGCGGCCACCCAGATGTTGCCGGGGCCCGTGACCATGGTCGCGGGCTCGCACTCCTCGGTGCCGTAGGCGAACATCGCCACCGCCTGCGCCCCGCCCACGGAGTAGACCTCGTCCACGCCGAGCAGCGCGCACGCGGCCAGGATCGTGGGGTGCGGCAGGCCGCCGAACTCCTTCTGCGCGGGGCTCGTCACCGCCAGGGAGCCGACGCCCGCCTCCTGGGCGGGCACGACGTTCATCACGACGCTGGACGGATAGACCGCGCGGCCGCCGGGGACGTAGAGGCCCACCCGGTCGACGGGCACCCACCGCTCGGACACCGTGCCGCCCGGCACGACCTGGGTGGTGACGTCGGTGCGCCGCTGGTCGCGGTGGACCAGCCTGGCCCGCCTGATCGACTCCTCCAGCGCGGCGCGCACCCGGGGATCGAGCCCGGCGAGCGCGTCGCGCAGGGCCTCGGTGGGGACGCGGGCGGAGGCGATCTCGACACCGTCGAACCTGGCGGTCAGCTCCCGTACGGCTGCCGCCCCGCGATGGCGCACCTCGTCGCAGATGGGCCGCACCTTCTCCAGGGCGGCCTCGACGTCGAGCTCGGCGCGGGGCAGCACGTCGCGCAGGTTCGCCGGCAGGGAACCGCGCATGTCGATACGGGAAATCACCCCCACAGTCTACGGAGTCCGGGCTCCGGGTCAGGCGGCGTCCACCATGCGGACAGGCTGCTCGCCCGAGGGGCGCCCGCCGTGGAAAGCCGACGGCCGCGGGGGGCGGCGCTCGCCGACGCACGCCCCTCGCGGCCGTCATGACCCCGGACCGGGCCTGCCGGGGCCGGCGCCGTGGCCGTCACGGGGGTACGGCCACGGCCGGGGAAAGCCAGAGGAAACTCCACTGCCCCGCAGGCGCGCCCTACTAACGCACTTCTTCAAGAAAAACTTTGTGCCATCACAAGGTGACGTTACGTGAAATTTGCCCACGATGTCCCGCTGCCGCGCGGCGCGGGGCCGGGAGCGGGTCGCCGGCGGCGGCGTCCGACATTATCTGTCCATTATGTCCGGACCTTTACCCTTACCGGCATGGGACAGTGGCACGGGCCTGACGGCCTGCTCGTCGAGGCGATCATCTTGGACGATCGCCCGCTCCTTCGTGTCTCCCACCGCGTCAACGGCCGCACCTACCTGCGCGGATACTGCGCCACCGTCGCCGAGCTCCACAAGCACGGCGTGGACCTCGCCGAGCTCGTGGAGCGCACGGAGGACAGGCCGCTTGACCATCTGTAGACCCCTGCCCGCCGCTGTCGATCAAGCGGGCGGGGTACGGCATGCACCATGGTCCGGCTGCCGGTCTACACGCCCATGCTGGCCCAGGCCGGCACCCTGACCTCCGTCCAGGGCCCCGGCTGGGCCGTGGAGATGAAATGGGACGGCGTGCGCGCCCTCGCCTACGTCGAGGACGGCGCCGTCCGCCTGATGTCGCGCAACGCCAAGGACATCACCCCCGCCTACCCCGAGCTCCAGCTCATGGCCGGCGCCACCGGCGGCCACGACGCGGTCATCGACGGGGAGATCGTCGCCTTCGACGACGCCGGGCGGCCCAGCTTCGAGGCCCTGCAGCCCCGCATGCACCAGCGCAACCCGGCCGCCGTGGCCGCGCTGACCAGGGCGGTGCCGGTGACGTACATGGCCTTCGACATCCTGCACCTCGGCGACGCCGCCACCGTCGCGCGGCCCTACACCGAGCGGCGCGAGCTGCTGGAGAGCACGCTCACGCCCGGCTACCGGTGGCAGGTGCCCGTCTGGTTCACCGACCACGCCCAGCGCGCCTTCGAGTCCTCGCAGCAGCTCGGGCTCGAAGGGGTCGTGTGCAAGCGGCTCGCCTCGCCGTACCGGCCGGGGCGGCGCAGCAGCGAATGGACGAAGGTCAAGAACGTCAGCACCGCCGAGGTCGTCATCGGCGGGTGGAAGCCGGGCAGCGGGCGGCGCTCGGGCACGATCGGGTCGCTGCTGCTCGGCGCGTACGACGACGCGGGCCGGCTGAGGTTCGTCGGCCACGTCGGCACCGGCTTCACCGACCAGGTGCTGCGCGACCTGCGCGACCGGCTGGCCCCGCTGGAGCTGCCCGGCCCCCCGTTCGGCGACGAGGTGCCGCGCGAGCACGCCCGCGACGCCCACTGGGTACGCCCTGAGCTGGTCGGCGAGGTCCAGTACGCCGAGGTCACCGGCGACGGCCGGCTGCGCCACCCCTCCTGGCGCGGGCTGCGCCCCGACCGCGAGCCCGCCGAGGCCCGCACCTCCGGGCTGCTCCCCCACGAGGGCGACGCGGCCGCCGGCTGACGCCCGACACGCCACCCCTGACCACACATCGTCCCCTTATGGTGACTTAGAGTGACCAAAAGGTATGTCGAACGGTTCGGGGGACATAGTGCGCAGAACTCTCGTCACCACGCTGGCCGGGATCACCGGACTCACCGGGCTCGCCGCCTCGCCCGCCACGGCCGACCAGCCGCCCCTGTTCTCCGCGGAAACCGAACACCAGGCCCCGCCGCCCGTCTGGGGCGCCGCGTCCTCGCCGCTCATGCGTCCAGGACAGGCCGTCAAATACTGGACCGCCGCCAAACAGGCCGAGGCCAGAGCCGCCGACCTGCCGAAGAGTCCCAAGGGAGCCGCGCGCGCCGCCGCGCCCCTCAGCGTCCCCACCGCCAAGCGCCTCACCCCCGGCGGCGACGTCAACGGCTACGCCCGCGTCCGCAGGCCGTACACCGCCGTCCCCTACAGCCGCATCAGCGGCCGGCTCTTCTTCATCAACGCGGGAGGCCAGCCCGACTCCTGCACCGCCTCCGTCGTACGCTCCGCCAGCGAGCTGCTCATCGCCACCGCCGCCCACTGCGTCTACAGCGTCGCGGAAGGCACCGCCGCCGGGCAGTGGCACCGCAACTTCCTGTTCATCCCCGCCTACGACGGCCGCGCCGCCGGCCTGCGGGGGCGCGAGCCGTACGGGCGATGGGGCGGCCGGCGCGCCTGGAAGCCCGACGGCTACACCGGCCTGCACGGCGGCGACTGGAACTCCAGCTACGACATCGCCCTCATCGAGGTCGGCAGGCGCGAGCGCACCCTCCAGGACGCCGTCGGCGCCTTCACCCCCATGCTCAACCAGGGCGGCAGGCACACGATCGCCACCACCGGCTATCCCGGGCTGCTCGGCAGGGAGCCGTACGACGGGCGCGACCAGCTCTGGTGCCTCGGCAGGACCCGGCAGTCCGCCGGCGTCGCCCGGACGGAGACCATGCTCGCCGCCAACGCCACCGGCCGCCCCGCAGGAAGCGGACGCATGGAGACGCACAACTGCCACCTCCACAAGGGCCACTCCGGCGGCCCCTGGTTCCTCAAGGACACCGGCGACCTCATCGGCGTGCTCTCGGCCGGCAAGGAAGACGGCGAGGCCGACGGCAACTCCGTCGCCACCGCGATCAACCTCGAAGGTTACGGCGCCATCGTCGGCAAGGCCGACCCCAAGGGCGTCTACGACGCGCTGTCCGTCAAGCTGAGCCGCTCCGCCAGGCCCGCCAGGCCCGCCAAGCCCGCGAGGCCCGTCAGGCGCGGCCGCACCACGACCGTCACCGCCACCGTCATCATGCGCGGGCTCATGGCCGCCACCCGGGTGCCCGTCACGATCGCCGCGCCGCGCGGCGCCGCGCTGGCCGCCGTGCACGGCGTCGCCTGCGCGCCCACCCGCCGCCAGGCCACCTGCCTCATCCCGGCCGTCCGTCCCGGGCGGCCGGTCAGGATCAAGGCACGCGTGCACGTCGCCGCCGACGCGCCGCGCCGCCTGCCGCTCGCCGCCCGCGTCACCTCGACCAGGCTCGACCCGACGCAGCGCGACAACACCGACGTGCTGCGGCTGTTCACCCGCGGCTGACCTCGGCGACGGGCTCCTTCAGCGTGCGGGCCAGCAGCCAGGCCAGCACAGGGAAGACGATGAGGCAGGCCAGCGCCGTCCGCAGCGACGACGCCTCCGCCACCGCGCCCACCAGCGGGCTCGCCAGGCCGCCCACGCTCACCGCCAGGCCCAGCGTCACCCCGCCCGCCGTGCCCACCCGGCTCGGCAGCAGGTCCTGGCCCAGCGTGACGTGCAGGGAGAACGGGGCGTACAGAGCGATCGAGGAGGCCGCCACGAACACGTACGCGGCCGGGCCGGGCACCAGCACCGCGCCCGCGACCGCCGGCACGGCCAGCGCGTACGCCAGCCGCATCGTCCGCACCCGCCCCCACCGCGCCGCCAGCCTGCCGCCCAGCACCGTGCCCACCGCGCCGCCCGCGAACAGCACGAACAGCGCCACCGCCCCCGCCGCTCCCCCGCCCATCAGCAGGGCGACGAACGCGCTCAGCCCCACGTACACCACCGAGCGGAAGACGATCACCAGCGTCAGCCTGGCGAACGCCGGCCAGTCGTCGCGCCCCCGCACCGCCGCCACCGCCCCCGGCGTCCGCACGCCGCCCGACAGCGAACGCACCGCGGGCAACGTCACCAGCGCGCCCAGCACGGCCGGCACCACCAGGAACGGCGAGGCGCCCAGGCCGCCCGCCGCCAGCAGCGGCGTCACCAGCACCGGCGCCGAGGCGAAGCCCAGCGTCCCGCCGAGGGAGAACCAGCTCATCCGCACGTGGCCGCCCTCGCTCGCGATCCGGGCCAGGCGGGCCGCCTCCGGGTGGTACGCGGCCACGCCGAGTCCGGACAGTGCCACGGCCAGCCAGGTCAGCGCGTACGAGTCGGACAGACCGCCCGCCGCCACCCCCAGCCCCGACACCACCATGCTCACCGGGATCAGCCACGGCATCCGCCACCGGTCCGTCAGCACCCCGAACAGCGGCTGCACGATCGACGACAGCAGCGTGGCGGCCAGCACGATGCCGGACACCGCGACGTACCCGTAACCGCGCCCGGCCACCAGGAACGGCACGAGCGCCGGGACCGCGCCCTGGTAGAAGTCCACGCAGGCATGGCCGGCGGCGAGCATGGGGATCCGCTTCACGTCTTCGATGATTCCTGCGGACGCCGCTGGCACGCTTCCGATAAAATGCCAGATCATGTCGGAAATCCGCCACCTGCCAGAGGCCCCCACGGGACGCCGTCCCCTGACCTCGGGCGGTGGCATCGACGCCCACCGGCACGACACCCACCAGATCGTGTACGCCTGCCGCGGCGTCCTGTCCGTCACCACCGACGCCGGCACCTGGGTCGCCCCCGCCAACCGGGCCATCTGGGTGCCCGCGGGCACCGTGCACGAGCACCGCGCCCACGGCGACACCGACCTGCGCCTCGTCGGACTCACCGGCAATCCGCTGCGCCTGGCCAGGCCCGCCGTGCTCGCCGTCGGGCCCCTCCTCCGCGAGCTGATCATCGCCTACACCCGCGACCCTCCCGTGCCCGAGCCCGAACGCGACCGGCTTCTCGCCGTCCTCCTCGACCAGCTCCGGCGCGCCCCCGAGCAGCCCCTGCACCTGCCCACCGCGCGCGACCCCCGGCTGGCCGCCGTCTGCGCCGCCCTGCACCGCGACCCCGCCGACACCAGCACGCTGGCCAGGCTCGCCGCCCGGGCAGGCACCAGCGAGCGCACGCTCGCCCGCCTGTGCCGGGCCGAGCTCGGCATGAGCTTTCCCCAGTGGCGCACCCAGCTCCGGCTGCACCACGCGCTCCTGCTGCTGGCCGACGGGGTGCCGGTGACGGCGGTCGCGCACCGGTGCGGGTGGGGGTCGGCGAGCGCGTTCATCGACGTGTTCAGGAAGGCGTTCGGGTACACCCCCGGCCGGGCCTTTACATTGTAGATTCGCTACACTGGGGTGTCGTGAGCAAACCCAAAGGTAAGGGCGGCACTCCGGCCACCATGGCGCTGACCAGGGCCAAGGCCGAGTTCACGCTCCACCCCTACGACCACGACCCCGACGCGCAGGCCTACGGCGAGGAGGCCGCCGACGCGCTCGGCGTCCCCTACCAGCGGATCTTCAAGACGCTGGTCGCCGAGGTCGAGGGCGGGCTGGCCGTGGCCGTCGTGCCCGTCGCCGGCAAGCTCGATCTCAAGGCGCTGGCCGGCGCGCTCGGCGGCAAGCGGGCCGCGATGGCCGAGGCCGCCAAGGTCGAGCGCGTCACGGGTTACGTCGTCGGCGGCATCAGCCCGCTGGGCCAGCGCAAACAGCTCCCCACGGTGGTCGACTCCTCAGCCCTCGACTTCGAGACGATCTACTTCTCCGCCGGCAAACGCGGCCTCCAGATCGAGACCGCCCCCGCCAACCTCATCACCCTCACCCGCGCCGTGACGGCCCCCATCGGCAAACCCGCTTAGGTTGAGAGCACCTCACCCGGGCCGATGAGCCTGCGGCGGCCCGCCGTTCCCTTCCGGACGATCACGCCCTGGATGATGGGCGCCGCCCTGACCGTCGGGACGCGACCGTCCAGACGGCTGAGAACGACCTGAGCCCTCCCCTGACCCCCGCGGCTGAACGCGACCGGCGGAGCCGTCCTGCCGGGCCGGCTGGGGACGTGCGGGCTGGGGGCGGGCCGGAGGCCGCGCGGGAGCCGGGGCCTGCGTCCCCTCAGGGGCCTGCGGCCTTTGGGGAGCGGGTGCCCTTCCGGGAGCCGGTGCCCTTCCCGGAGAGACCTCTTGTGGGGTGTGGGTGGCCGGGCGGTGGCGGTCGCGTGGGGGCCAGTCGAAAGTGAGCTCCGTGCGGCCCTGCCTCGGGGAGATCACTTCGTCCTGGCCCATCAGCCACTCGAACAGGCGGCGGTGGCGGCGCAGGAACGGGTGGGTGCGGCGCTTCTTGCGTTCCTCGTCGGCCAGGGCCTGCTCCAGGCCCGGCGTGTGGCCGCCGCCGAAGCGGGACATGTCGGGTTTGGGGAAGCCGCGCGGCTCCGTACGGCGCAAGGCACGCCGCATCGACTCCACCCAGATCGGCCCCGGCAGCGACGCCCCCTGCACCGCCCCGTAATGCCGGTCACCGATCTGCACGCCCCGCAGCGGGAACTTGTACGACCCCCTGATGTCCCCCACGCTGACCGCCGCCGCCAGGTCGGGCGTGTGCCCGGCGAACCAGGCGGAGGTGTAGCCGTTGTTGGTGCCGGTCTTGCCCGCGGCCGGCCGCCCGATGCTCTGCCCCTGCATGGTGCCCTTGTCGAAGACGCCGGTGAGCACGTGGTTGACGGCGTCGGCGACGCGCTCCTCGATGGCCTGCTCGCAGGAGGGCGGCACGTGCGTACGCCGCCCGTCCCTGCCGGTGATCTCCACGATGGCGAGCGGCCGGCAGTAGAGCCCGCGCGCCGCGAAGGCCGCGAACGAGGCCGCCACCGTCACCGGGTCCATCTCGTTGATGCCGAGCGTGAACGTCGGCACCTCCCGTAGCGGCGCCCCGTCGGCCCTGACGACGCCGAGCTTCTTCGCGGTCTTGACGACGTTGCAGAGCCCGACCTTGCGCTCCAGCATCATGTAGAAGATGTTGACCGACTTCCAGGTGCCGGTCTCGATGCTGTGCGGCCCGCCGTCGCCCTCCCCGCTGGCGTTGGTGATGCGCGTGTCGGGGTCGTTGACGGAACGGCCGTCACAGTTCCGGTAGCCCTGCGACGGCGACAGGGCGCCGGGGGTCTGGAAGCCGTCGCCGAAGCGCCAGCCCTGCTGCAGGGCGGTGGCCAGGGTGAACACCTTGAACGTGGAGCCCGCCTGGAAGCCCTGCCCGCCCCCGTGGGCGACGTCGGCGGGCAGGTTGAAGGTGGTCCTGGGGCCGTTCTTGCGGTCGCCCGGGTTGCGGCCGAAGCGCTTGCTCGCGGCCATCGCCCTGATGCGGCCGGTCCCCGGCTCGACCATGGCCTCGGCCGCCACCTCGGTGTCCTCGGGCGCGACGTGCCGGCGGATGGCCTGCTCGGCGGCGCGCTGGGCGACGGGGTCGAGGCTGGTCCTGACCACCATGCCGCCCTTGGCCATGCGGCGGCGCCGCTCGGCGGCGGTGTTGCCGAAGACGGGGTTGGTGAGCAGCTCCTGCTGGACGTACAGGCAGTAGAAGGGGTACTCGGACTGGGCGCAGCCGCCCGGCTCGGGCCGCAGCCGCAGCCCGAGCGGCGAGCTCTTGGCCTGCGCCGCCTCCTGCTGGCTGATCAGCTTGAGCCCGGCCATGCGGTCGAGCACGAGGTCGCGCCGCCCCTTGAGCCGCTCGCGGTGCGCGCTGCCGAGCGAGGGATCGGTCGAGTACGGCATGCGCACCGCCCCCGCCAGCGTGGCCGCCTGGGTGAGCGTGAGCCGGGCGGCGGAGGTGGAGAAGAAGCGCCTGGCCGCCGCCTGCACGCCGTGGGCGCCCGCCCCGAAGTAGGCGATGTTGAGATAGCGCTCCAGGATCTCGTCCTTGCGGTACTTGCGCTCCAGCGCGAGCGCCAGCCGCAGCTCGTTGATCTTGCGAGCCAGGTTGGGCGCGCGGGCCTTGTCGCGCTCGGCGTCGGTGCGCGCGCTCTCCACCAGGATGTTCTTGACGAGCTGCTGGGTCAGGGACGAGCCGCCCTGCCGGATGCCGCCCGCCTGGGTGTTGGTGAGCAGCGCCCGCAGCGTGCCCCTGACGTCGAGGCCGCCGTGCTCGTAGAAGCGGGCGTCCTCGATCGCCACGATGGCCTGGCGCATCACGGGCGCGACGGCGCCGAGCCGCACGGTCGTCCTGTTGGCCTCGTAGAACTGCGCGAACGGCCGGCCGTTCCTGTCGAGCAGCCTGGTCACCTGGGCGAGCTGCTCCTCGCGCGGGGCGGGCGGCAGGTCCACGAAAGTGTTGACGGCGTTCTTCGCGGCGAGGCCGCCCCCGCTCACCACCGGGACGGCCAGCGCGGCCGCCAGCAGCCCGCCCAGCGCCCCCGCCAGGCCGAGAGCCCCGATGGATCTGAGTACGCTCACGTCAGATGTGTACGACGTCCCGATCAGCGGCAAACGCCCGGCTGCGAGCTCTTTACCGTTGCCTGCGGATGTTCAGACCGAGGGACGCGAACTGCTCGAACGGCCGGTGGTAGCCGCGTTCGATGTGGTGCACGCCGCGCAGCGTGGAGGGCCCGTCGGCGACGGCGGCGGCCAGCACGGCCGAGAAGCCGGCCCTGATGTCGGGCAGCGTCACGTCGGCGCCCCTGAGCTTCGACACGCCGCGCACGACCGCCGAGTGACGGGCGTTGGTGTCGTGGTAGCGGCAGGCCGGGCCGCCGAGGCACTGGTCGAACACCTCGATCTCGCAGCCCATCTTCTGCAGCGCGGGCACGTACACCAGGCGGTTCTCGAAGACCGTCTCGTGCAGCACGGACATGCCCTGGCTCTGGGTGAACAGCACCATGAGCGGCGTCTGCCAGTCGGTCATGAAGCCGGGGTGGGTGTCGGTCTGCACGGCCGCCGAGCGCAGGCCCTCGGGCGGCGCGGTGGCGCACAGGTACTCGTCGTTGATGTCGAACCTGGCGCCCATCCTGGCCAGCGTGGTGATGGCGGTGACCAGGCGGTCCTGGGGGCAGCCGTGCACGCGCACCTCGCCCTGGGTGATCAGCCCCGCCGCGAGGTAGGAGAACGCCTCGATGCGGTCGCCGGTCAGCCAGGTGGAGGCGCCGCGCAGGCGTTCGACGCCCTCGATGACGATCCTGCGGTCGGGCGACAGCTCGATCCGCGCCCCCATCCGCTGCAGGAACAGCGCCAGCTCCACCACCTCCGGCTCGGTGGCGGCGTTCTTCAGCACGGTCTTGCCGTCGGCCAGCACCGCCGACATCAGCACGGTCTCGGTGGCGCCCACGCTCGGGTACGGCAGCTCGATGCGGGTGCCGTGCAGCCGGCCCGCCTTGGCGTAGATGCCGGCGTCCTGCACCTCCACTTCGGCGCCCATGGCGCGCAGCGCGTCCACGTGGAAGTTGACCGGCCGCCGCCCGATGGGGTCGCCGCCGACCAGCGGCACGAACGCCTCACCCGCCAGGTGCAGCAGGGGGCCGAGCATGAGGATGGGGATGCGGTTCAGGCCGGTGAACGCGTCGGGCACCCGGGGCTCGATCGCCGCGCCCCGCTCGATCCTGATCTCCGTACGGGAGATCTCGACGTCGATGCCCAGGGCGCGCAGCATGGCGGCGGTGATCTCGACCTCGCCGACCTCGGGGGCGTTGTGGATGCTGCTCTCGCCGTCGCCGAGCATGGCGGCGACCATGTGCTTGGACACGCCGTTCTTGGAACCGCGTACTTCGACGTCACCCCGGAGCGGGCCGGAGGGTTCTATCTGCCAGACCTCTTCTGCAATCACGAAGTGAGCCTAACCGGGAGATACCATCAAGCTGATTCGGACGTACATGTGAGGGGGAGTCGCGTGGCGAGGGAAGTACGCGCATTTGCGGTAACTGTCCTCACTCTCGCCACTCTCGGAGCCGCCGCCGGCCTGCTCTGGTCAGGGCTGACGCCCCGGGCCCCCTACCAGGTCGTCGGGCAGGGCGAGCCCGTGCTCGCCGACCCCACCACGCAGGCGCTGATAGCGGCCGACGGCTGGTTCGCGGTGATCACCGGCGGGCTCGGGCTGGTGTGCGGCGGCGTCGCCTGGTTCATCGCGCGGCGGTGGATGCTGCCGGTGCTGCTCGGGCTCTGCGCGGGCGGGGTGCTCGCGGCGTTCCTGACGCTCTGGATCGGGTCCTCGGTGACGATCGGGGCGGTCACGGTGGAGGCCGCCGTGGCGGCGAACGCCGCGCCCGGGGTGTCGATCGTCCCCGGCGCGCTGGAGCTGACCGCCAGGGGGGTGCTGGTGTGCTGGCCGCTGCTCGCCGTGGGGTTCTTCGCGCTGCTCGAAGGCATGCACGGCTACCGCGAGTCGCCGCTGCGGCAGCCGTACGGGATCGAGCCGGGCGGGATCGAGCCCGGCGGCCCGCACACCGGCGTCTGGCGCTAGAGCGCGGGCCGCCGCCTGCCGTGGCCCGTGGCGAGCTCGAACGCCCGCGCCACCCGCAGCACCCTGGCGTCCTCGAACGGCCGCCCGATGATCTGCACGCCCACCGGCAGCCCCTCGGGGGTGAACCCGGCGGGCACCGACGCGGCCGGCGCGTGCAGCACGCTGACCCAGTACGCCGAGCGCATCCACGAAAGGTAGTCGGGCAGCTTGTGACCGTTGATCTCGCTGACGTGCGGATGCTCGACGGGGAACGGCGGCACCTGGCTGACCGGCGCGATCAGCACGTCGTAGGTGTCGAAGAAGGCCGCCATGCGCTGGTAGAGGCGGCTGCGCGCCATCTCGGCCCTGGCCAGGTCGGCGCCGGTGACCTTGCGGCCCTGCTCGACGTTCCAGGCGGTGTTGGGGCCGAGGCCGCTCTTGTCGCCGTGGGCCAGCAGGTAGAACCAGGCGCGGTAGGTCCTGAACGCGTCGTCGGCGCCCTCCAGGTCGAGCTCGACCTGCTCGACGCGGGCGCCGAGCCCCTCGAACACGGCGGGCGCCGTCGCGGTGACCGCCGCCGTACGCGGATCGACCGGCAGCCCGCCGAGGTCGGGGCTCCACGCCACCCGCAGCCCTGCCACGCCCTGCTCCGGCTCGGGCGCGAACACCTCCTTGATCGCGTACGGCGAGCGCCGGTCGAACCCGGCGACGGCCCCGAGCATGAGCGTGACGTCCTCGACCGTGCGCGCCATCGGCCCCGGCACCGACAGCGTGTACCAGGCGGCCGTGCCGGACGGCGCGGGCACGCGCCCCGGCGTCGGCCGCAGCCCGACGACGTTGCAGAACGAGGCCGGGTTGCGCAGGGAGCCGCCCATGTCGGAGCCGTCGGCCAGCGCGACCATGCCGGTGGCCAGCGCGACCGCCGCTCCCCCGCTGCTGCCGCCGGCCGACTTCGACAGGTCGTAGGGGTTCCTGGTGGCGCCGAACACCTCGTTGACCGTGTGGGAGCCGGTGCCGAACTCGGGGGTGTTGGTCTTGCCGACGGTGATCGCGCCTGCCGCGCGCAGCCGGCGCACCATCAGGTCGTCCTGCTCGGGCACGTGCTCGGCGAACAGCGGCGAGCCGTATGTCGTGCGGATGCCGGCCGTGTCGTGCAGGTCCTTGTGCGCGACCGGCACCCCGTGCAGCGGCCCGGTGGGCTCGCCCGCCGCCAGGGCCCGGTCGGCCGCCTCGGCGGCTTCGAGGGCGTGGCCGGCGGCGAGGGTGACGACGGCGTTGACGGCGGGGTTGACCTTGTCGATGCGGTCGAGATGGGCGCGCAGGACCTCCACGGCGCTCACCTGCCTGGTCTTGATCAGTCGGGCCAGCTCGGTCGCGGTCAGGTAGTGCAGTTCGCTCACGTGGTGATCCTCCCCCACGCGTGGCGGGCGGGCGACGGCGAGGGTTGCCGAAGGCCGCTCACGCGTTGAGGCAGGCCGGGCCGAGGAGCTGTTTGAGGTCGCCCATGAGCGCCGGCGACGGCGTGACCCGCAGCCGGTCGTCCACCCGCAGCACCGTCGTCCTGGGCCCGTTACGTACCTGGAGGTGCACCTCGGACGTGCCGGGGTGGGTGGTGAGTATCTCCTTCAGCCGGCCGACCACGGGCGGCGTGCAGCGCGTCAGCGGCAGGCTGACCAGCACGGGACCGCCCGCCTCCTGGGTGAGGTCGGGCGCGGTCACCTCCATGGCGATGATCTTGGCGACGTCCTCCCGCTTGTCGATGCGGCCCCTGACGAACACGATCGCGTCCTCGGCCAGGATCGTCGAGCACAGCTGGTAGGCCGACGGGAAGATCATCACCTCGATCGAGCCCGCGAGGTCCTCCAGCTGGGTCAGCACCCAGGTGTCGCCCTTCTTGGTGACCTTGCGCTGCACCCCGCTGAGGATGCCGCCCACGGTCACCACCTGCCCGTCGGGGCGGCTGTCGTCCTGCACGGCCGCGATCGAGCAGTCGGCCCCCGCCGCCAGGACGTGCTCGACGCCGAACAGCGGATGGTCGGAGACGTAGAGGCCGAGCATCTCCCGCTCGAACTGCAGCAGCGTGGTCTTGTCCCACTCCCCCGCCGGGATCTGCACGTCGAAAGTCTGATCCTCGCCCCCGCCGAGCGCCCCGAACAGCGAGTCCTGGCCGATGGCCTCGTTCCTCTTGATGTCGATGACCGCGTCGACGGCCTGCTCGTGCACCATGACCAGGCCCTTGCGCCGATGCCCCAGCGAGTCGAACGCGCCCGCCTTGACCAGCGACTCGATCACCCGCTTGTTGCACACCACGGCGGGCACCTTGCGCAGGAAGTCGGAGAAGCCGGTGAAGCGGCCCTTGCTCCTGCGGGCGGCGATGATGCCGTCGACCACGTTCGCGCCGACGTTGCGGACGGCCGACAGGCCGAAGCGGATGTCGGTGCCGCGCGGCGTGAAGTCGAAGTCGGAGTCGTTGACGTCGGGCGGCAGGACCGTGATGCCCATGCGGCGGCACTCGTTGAGATAGAGGGCCGACTTGTCCTTGTCGTCCTTGACCGAGGTCAGCAGCGCCGCCATGTAGGCCGCCGGGTGGTTGGCCTTGAGGTAGGCCGTCCAGTAGGCGATGAGACCGTAGGCGGCCGTGTGGGCCTTGTTGAAGGCGTAGTCGGAGAACGGCAGCAGGATGTCCCACAGCGCCTTGACGGCCTCGCCGGAGAAGCCGTTGGCCTTCATGCCCCGCTCGAAGGAGGCGTACTGCTTGTCGAGCTCCGCCTTCTTCTTCTTGCCCATCGCGCGGCGCAGCAGGTCGGCGGCGCCCAGGGAGTAGCCGGCCACCCGCTGGGCGATGGCCATGACCTGCTCCTGGTAGATGATCAGGCCGTAGGTCGTGTCGAGGATGTCCTCGAGCGGCTTCTCCAGCTCGGGGTGGATGGGCGTGATCTCCTGCTGGCCGTTCTTGCGCAGCGCGTAGTTGGTGTGGGAGTTGGCGCCCATCGGGCCGGGGCGGTAGAGGGCGAGCGCGGCGGAGATGTCCTCGAAGGTGTCGGGACGCATGAGGCGCAGCAGCGAGCGCATGCCGCCGCCGTCGAGCTGGAAGACGCCCAGCGTGTCGCCCTTGGCCAGCAGCTCGTAGCTCTTGCGGTCGTCCAGCGGCAGCGCCGGCAGGTCGACCTTCTCGCCCGTCGTGGACTCGATCAGCTTGAGGCAGTCGTCCATGATGGTGAGGTTGCGCAGGCCCAGGAAGTCCATCTTGAGCAGGCCGAGCGTCTCACACGTCGGATAGTCGAACTGCGTGATGATCGCGCCGTCGGAGTCGCGGCGCATGATCGGGACGTGGTCGGTCAGCACCTCGCGCGACATGATCACGCCGGCCGCGTGCACGCCGGTCTGCCTGATCAGGCCCTCCAGGCCCCTGCCGAGGTCCATCGTGGCCTTGACGTCGGGGTCCTCGTCGTAGAGGCGGCGCAGCTCGCCCGCCTCGGCGTAGCGCGGGTGGTCGGGGTCGAAGATGCCGGCCAGCGGGATGTCCTTGCCCATGACGGCGGGCGGGAACGCCTTGGAGACCCGGTCGCCGAGCGCGTAGGGATGGCCCAGCACCCGCCCCGCGTCCTTGATGGCGGCCTTGGCCTTGATGGTGCCGAACGTGACGATCATGGCCACCTTGTCGGCGCCCCACCGCTCTGTGACGTAGCGGATCACGTCGCCCCGCCGGCGTTCGTCGAAGTCGATGTCGACGTCGGGCATCGACACGCGTTCGGGGTTGAGGAACCGCTCGAAGATCAGGCCGTGCGGGATGGGGTCGAGGTCGGTGATGCCCATCGCGTACGCCACCAGCGACCCCGCCGCCGAGCCGCGCCCCGGCCCGACCGGGATGCCCTGCCGCTTGGCCCACATGATGAAGTCGGCCACCACGAGGAAGTAGCTCGGGAAGCCCATCTGCTCGATGATGCCGATCTCATATTCGGCCCGCCTGCGGTGCTGCTCGTCGTAGCCCTCGGGCCAGCGGCGGGCCATGCCCTCCCAGACGGTCTTGCGGAAGAACTCGCTCTCTGTCATGCCGTCGGGGACGGGGAACGTCGGCATGAGGTTCTTGTGCTCGAAGAACCCGCTCGGATCGACCTTCTCGGCCACCAGCAGCGTGTTGCGGCAGCCCTCCGCCCACAGCTCGGAGGAGTCGACCGCGCGCATCTCGCCGGCGCTCTTGAGGTAGTAGCCGGTGCCGTCGAAGCGGAAGCGGTCGGGGTCGGACAGCTGCCTGCCGGTCTGGATGCAGAGCAGCGCGTCGTGGGAGGCGGCGTCGGACTCGTGGGTGTAGTGGGAGTCGTTGGTGACCAGCGGCGGGATGCCCAGCTCTTTGCTGATGCGGGTCAGGCCGTCGCGGACGCGGCGCTCGATGTCGAGGCCGTGGTCCATGATCTCCAGGAAGAAGTTGTCCTTGCCGAAGATGTCCTGATATTTCGCGGCGGCCTTGAGCGCCTTGTCGTATTGGCCGAGCCGCAGCCTGGTCTGCACCTCGCCCGAGGGGCAGCCGGTGGTGGCCATGAGGCCCTCGGCGTGCTCGGCGATCAGCTCGGCGTCCATGCGGGGCCACTTGCGCACGAAGCCCTCGGTGTAGGCGCGCGAGGACAGCCGCATGAGGTTGTGCAGGCCGGCCTTGTCGCGGGCCCAGATCGTCATGTGGGTGTAGTGGCCGCCCGCCGAGACGTCGTCCTTGCGCTGGTGCGGCTCGCCCCACAGCACCGGCCGCTTGGTGTGGCGCGACTCGGGCGCCACATAGGCCTCGATGCCGATGACCGGCTTGACCCCGGCGGCCGTGGCCTGCTGGTAGAAGTCGTAGGCGCCGTGCATGTTGCCGTGGTCGGTGATCGCGATCGCCGGCATGCCCAGCTCACCGACCAGCTCGAACATCTGCCTGAGCCGGGCCGCTCCGTCCAGCATCGAGTATTCGGTGTGGACGTGCAGGTGAACGAACGAGTCACTGGACGACATGAAACCGCGCCTCCCAGTCGCTGGACGGACGTGCGGATCCGACTTTAATCCGCGCCACCGACAGGTCACCCGGCCTCGGGAACGGCGTGCCGGGGGCCACCCGCACCCGCCGCACCCGATACCCTCGGAAGTCACCTTAAGTAGTCGAGGAGTGACGCGGTGCGCACGGAGACAAACGAGGGATACCAGAAGGCGCTGGGCAACCGGCAGGTCCAGATGATCGCCATCGGCGGGGCGATCGGCGTCGGCCTGTTCCTGGGCGCGGGCGGCCGCCTGGCCGCCGCAGGGCCCGGGCTCGTGCTCTCCTACGCCGCCGCCGGTCTGGCCGCCTTCTTCGTCATGCGGGCCCTCGGCGAGCTGGTCCTCTACCGCCCGGTCTCCGGCTCCTTCGTCGAGTACGCCGGCGAGTTCATCGGCCCCTGGGCCGCGTTCGCCAGCGGCTGGATGTACTGGATCAACTGGGCCTTCACCGGCATCGCCGAGCTGACGGCGATCGCCGCCTACATCCACTACTGGGCGCCCGCCTGGCCGCAGTGGCTGACGGCGCTGATCGCGCTCGGCATCGTCATGACCGTCAACCTGCTGTCGGTGCGGCTGTTCGGCGAGCTGGAGTTCTGGTTCGCGCTGCTCAAGGTGCTGGCCATCACGATCTTCCTGGTCGTGGGGCTGGTGCTGGTGGTGTTCGCGGTGGGCGACGCGGGGCCGCACAACGTGGTCGCGCACGGCGGGTTCTTCCCGACCGGGTTCCCGCTGGTGCTGATGAGCCTGCAGTCTGTCGTGTTCGCGTACGCCTCGATCGAGCTGGTCGGCATCGCCGCCGGCGAGACGGCCAGGCCGCACGAGATCATGCCCCGCGCGATCAACGGCGTCGTGTGGCGCATCGCGATCTTCTACGTCGGCTCGGTCGCGTTGCTCTGCATGGTCCTGCCGTGGACCGCCTACAGCGCGGGCACCTCCCCCTTCGTGACCGTCTTCGCCGGCCTCGGCGTGCCCTGGGCGGCCGACGCGATGAACCTCGTCGTGATCACCGCCGCCCTGTCGTCCTGCAACTCCGGCCTGTACGCCACCGGCCGCATCCTGCGCTCGATGGCCATGAAGGAGGAGGCGCCCGGCTTCACCGGCGTGCTCAGCTCCCGCCACGTGCCGATGGGCGGCATCCTGTTCACCGCGTCGATGCTGCTGGCCGGGGTGGCGCTGTTCTACTTCCTGCCCGAGCGGGCCTTCAACATCGCCACCGCCTGCGCCTCGCTCGGCGTCATCACCACGTGGGGCGTGCTGGTGTGGTGCCAGATCCGCCTGCGCCGCTCCGGCCACCGCTCCACCTTCCCGATGCCCGGCTCCCCCTACACCAACTGGCTGACGCTCGGGTTCCTCGCGCTGGTGGTGCTGCTGATGCCGTTCGCCGACGAGGACCAGCTCGTCGCCTTCTTCCTCATCCCGGTGCTCGCCGCCGGCATCGCCTTCGGCTGGCGGATGGTACGCCGCCGTCGCGACGCCGTGCCCAGGGCCTGACCCGCCCGGCCATACCCGGCCCGGTGATCGGCTGGGTAGTCTCGATGGCGCAGTCGTGAGGAGTCGCCGCTCGGGGAGGTCGTGCTGGACGAGGCTGGACGCGGCACCAGGGGGTCGCTCATCAGGGCCGGAGCGGCGATCGCGATCGGCGTGGCGCTCGCGCTGGCCTGCCTGCCCCTGGGGGTCTATCCGAAGCTCGCCTGCGCGGTGCTCGACGCGGGCTGCCCGCCCGGCTCGCCCGCGGGCGAACTGCCGCGAGTGACCCGCCTGACCGCCTTACAGGCCGCCCAGAGCGGCGCCTACGTGGCGCTGGGCGACTCCTACTCCTCCGGCGAGGGGGTCTACGACCTCGACAGGCAGCCGGTGAACGAGGGCGCCGACCGCTGCCACCGGGCCACCGGCTCGTACGTGCCGCTCGTCGCCAAGACCTACCGCTTCGGCGGCGGCACCGCCTTCTACGCCTGCAGCGGCGCCACCACCCGCCAGCTCCTCGCCGGGCAGCACGGCCAGCCGCCCCAGATCAGCCGGGTCGGGCCGGGCGCCAGCCTGGTCACGCTCAGCATCGGCGGCAACGACGCCGGCTTCACCAAGGTGCTGACCGGGTGCATCGTGAAGCTGCCGTGGTCGTCGGCCTGCGTCGACCAGGAGACCGCGGTCAACCGGCGCATCGACGAGCTGCGTACGAGCGTGCTGAAGGTGCTCAGGGAGCTGCGGGTGCGGGCTCCGCAGGCGCGGGTGATCGTGCTCGGCTACCCGCGGCCGTTCCCCGAGGACCCGGTGGACACCGTCGACAACCTGAGCGTGGCCGACCAGCGGTGGCTCAACGGCGTGACGCGGCGGCTCAACGACACGGTCGGGTCCGTGGTGAAGGACTTCGACCGGACGATCGCCGCGTTCGGCGCCCCCGGCAGCGCCGAGTACGTCGACGCCTACGAGGCGTTCAGCGGGCACGAGGTCGGGCAGCCCGCGCCGTACCTGAACGGGCTCGCCATGGAGGTGGGCGAGCTGCGCGTCAACGCCCGCAGCTACCACCCGACCGGCGACGGCTACCGCCGCTTCGCCGAGCTGATCATCAAGCAGATCGCCGACGGCCCCGGCCGCCCGCTGAACAACCTCCAGCTCTCCCAGCCCACCCCCGGCTGACCCACCAGGGCCACCGTGTCGGTCAGGGGCGGCCCGGCGCGCAGCCCCCTGGGGCGTAGGGGCTCCGCCATAGGGCGTCAGCGCGGATCAGGGGGTGGTGCGGCGCTCCGCGAGGTGGAGGCCGGCTTCGATGACGGCGTTCATGATCGGGGTGAGGCCGGGTTCGCCGAGTGACGGGGCGCGCTCGGCCATTCTGGCGACCAGGGCGCGTTCACGGTCCATGTCGCGTCCCGCGAAGCCGCCCACCGGCTTGATGCGCTGCACGATGCCCGCCAGCTCCACCCGGCGTTCGAGCAGCGTGGCCAGGGCGGCGTCCACCCGGTCGATCGCGGCGCGGCACTCGGGCAGCGTGGCGGGCCACTCGGGGCGCAGCAGCCCGCCGGCGACCGTGACGGCCTCCTCCGCGAGCGCGCGGCCCTCGGGGCCGGCCACCAGCCCGTCCGCCCCTGCGGCGACGGCCGCGGCGACGAGCTCCGGGTCGCCGGTGACGTCCACGAGCACGGGACGCCCTGACGCGGCCCGCGCCGCGCGTACGAGACCCAGATCGGGCCGCCCGCCCTCGCACAGGATCACCCGCCCGTCGCCCTCGACGGCGCAGTAGTCGGCCAGCCCCAGCCACTCCTCGAGTGACGCACCCGGCCGCCGCTCCACGACGACCGGCAGCCCCGTCCCGGCCGCCGCCCGGACGAGGGGGATGTCCCGCGTCCACGACGCCCCCACGACGACCGCGTCGGCGTGCGCGGCGATCGCCGGCAGGTCCGCCGAGGTGGCCGGCTCAACGAGCGTGGCCCCCTGCGCGAGCCCGGCGGACCGCCCATCAGGCCCCGCAGCGAGCGACACCGGGAGCGACACCGGAGACGGTGCCGAGGTCGTGTCGCAGGGTTCGCGCAGGCTGACGCGGGTGGCGATGATCGCCGGGCGCCCTTCACCCACAGGCAGGCCGCCCAGCGTGATCGCCTGCCGCTCCAAAGTCGATGACATCCCGACTCCTCATTCGGCCGGCCCCTGGAGCCGGCGGGGAACGAAAAAAGGCAGAGACGACGGTCTCTGCCTCGTGCCGACTCCAGGTGGTCGCTAGCTGACGACCGGCTCTCCCGGAGCCGGCTCGGTAAACGCATAGCGACGACAAGTCATATCTGAACCTTACACCCCTGCCTCCACCTGCTGGGCGGCACTTCTCACAGGACGGACTGGCCTTCGAGCGAGTCGCCGATGATCCCTGCCTATGGGAGTATTTCTTGGCCTAGAGGAGGGTTTGAGGCCGTTGATGTCGGATCGCAAGCAGGAGGGACGCCGCATCGCCGGCCGCTACCAGCTGCAGGAACCCATCGGCAGGGGCGGGATGGGCATCGTCTGGCGTGCCTACGACGAGCTCTTGGACCGCACGGTGGCGGTCAAGGAGGTCAGGTACGCCGCCGCCCTCGGCGAAGAGGTGCAGCTGCTGAACCGGCGCACGATGCGCGAGGCGAGGGCGGCGGCGAGGTTCGAGCATCCCAACGTGATCGTCGTGCACGACGTGATCGAGGAGGACGACCGGCCCTGGATCGTCATGCAGCTGGTCCAGTCGCGCTCGCTGGGCGCGGTGATCAAGCAGGACGGTCCCTTGCCGCCCAAGCGGGTGGCGGAGATCGGGCTGGCCGTGCTCGACGCGCTGCACCGCGCCCATGAGGCGGGGGTGCTGCATCGGGACGTCAAGCCCGAGAACGTGTTGCTGGCCGACGACGGCAGGGTGGTGCTGACCGACTTCGGCATCGCCACGCTGGAGACCGAGACGCAGCTCACGGTGACGGGCCTGGCGGGCACGCCGGCGTTCATCGCGCCGGAGCGGCTCAAGGGCCTGCCCGCGCGGCGCGAGTCGGACCTGTGGTCGCTGGGCGCCACCCTCTACACGGCGGTCGAGGGCCGCTCGCCGCACGAGCGCGGCATGGCGCTGGCGACCATGCACGCCGTGCTGACGGACGAGCCCGACCCCGCGCCGCACGCGGGGCCGCTGGCCGACGTGATCATGGGGTTGCTGGTCAAGGAGCCGGTGCAGCGGCTGACGTACGAGGAGACGCAGCGCATGCTGCGCGCGGCCATCGCGGGCTTCGCGCAGCCGAGCGCGCCGCCCACCGCCCAGTTCCCGGCGGCGCAGTTCCCGCCCGAGCAGGAGCTGCGGGTGCCGGAGCCGGCCAAGCATCCGGTCACCGGCCAGGCCCAGAACCAGGTGCAGCAGCCTTCGAAGCCGAAGCGGCCTGGCCCGGCCAAGGCGCGGCGGCCGTACGCGCCGGTGGAGGACGACACCCCCACCGACCCGAACCTCGCGAGCGCCCGCTCGCAGGCCGCGCCCGCCGCTGAGAACGTTCCCGAGACCGGTGTGCGCCTGTCCCAGGCGCCGACCGTGGAGCCGCGGCAGCCGCCGTCGGGGCCGACCGGCGAGTCGACGTTGAGCGCGTCGAAGGGTGAGCCGCGGCGCATGATCACGGTCGTCGCGGCGGCCGTGGCCGTGCTGCTGGTCGCGGGTGTGGGCGGCTATCTCGGTCTGCGTTCCGCGCCCGAGGACTCGGATGGCGAGGGCGCCCAGGCGGCGGTCGCCAGCACGGTCCCGACCGGGCCCAGCGCGTCCGCTCCGCAGACTCCCCCGGCGTCCCCGTCGGCCGCTCCCTCCGATGAGGAGGAGGATCCGTCCCCGACCCAGTCCCCCACCCAGGAGGACAGCCCCACGGCCGAGCCCGAGGAGACCAAGGAGGCCAAGCCCGCGCTGCCGTCCGGCTGGAAGATGCACACGGACAAGAAGCTCGGCTTCTCCATCGGCCTGCCCAAGGGCTGGGACGAGTGGCAGCGTTCCGGGATGGTCGGCAGCGGCGTCGAGTTCAAGGGCCCCGGCGGGGCGCCCAACGCGCATGTCCGCATCGAGCGGGCCTCCAAGCTGGGCAAGGACCCGCTGAAGGGCTGGAAGAAGCTGGAGCCGCGGCTGAAGGACCGCTTCGGCGGCTACAAGAAGCTCGGCATCAAGGAGGTCAAGTACGGCAAGGCGGCGGCCGACTGGGACTTCATCTGGCCCACCCAGACGGGCAAGTCCCGCATCCGCTACCGGGGGTTCATCGCCGAGGACGGCAAGGCGTACACGATCTACTGGCACACCCTGAACAGCCACTGGAAGGACGACCTCCGCTTCTTCGAAGGCTTCTGCGCGACGTTCTCGCCGAAGAAGTAGGCTGCGCGGCGTGCACGTCAGCAATCGTTACCGCCTCGTCGAGCCCATCGGCGAGGGCGGCATGGGGGTGGTCTGGCGGGCCTACGACGAGTTGCTCGACCGTACGGTCGCGATCAAGGAGGTCCGCTACACCGGGGTCGGCGACGCCAAGCGGGCCGAGCTCAACCGCCGCACCATCCGCGAGGCCAGGGCGGCCGGGCGGCTCGACCATCCGTCGGTGGTCGTCATCCACGACGTCGTCGAGGAGGACGGCCGGCCGTGGATCGTCATGCAGCTCGTCCGCTCGCGCTCGCTGGCCAGGGTGATCTCCGAGGACGGGCCGCTGCGCCCCGCGCAGGCCGCGGTGATCGGCAGCCGGGTGCTCGACGCGCTGCGGGCCGCCCACGCGACCGGCGTGCTGCACCGCGACGTCAAGCCCGAGAACGTGCTGCTCGCCGACGACGGGCGGGTGGTGCTCACCGACTTCGGCATCGCCTCCATGGAGGCCGAGGCCGGGCTGACCGCGACGGGCGGGCTGGTGGGCACGCCCGCGTACATGCCGCCCGAGCGGCTCAACGGCGAGCCCGCGCGGCCCGAGTCCGACCTGTGGTCGCTGGGCGCGACGCTGTACACGGCCGTCGAGGGGCGGCCGCCGTTCAAGCGCGACTCGTGGGCGGCGACCGTGGCGGCGGTGCTGCGCGACGACCCCGAGCCGCCGGCGCGGGCCGGGGCGCTCGGGCCGATCGTCATGGGGCTGCTGCGGCGCGAGCCGGGCGCGCGGCTGCCCGCCGCCGAGGCCGCCCGCCTCCTGTACGACCTCGCCGCCACCGCCCCACCCCGCCCCGCGACCACCACGGACACCCCCTGGCACGCCACCCCGCCCACGGACGCCTCCGGCCACCCCACCCCACCGCCCCACGCCCCCTGGCAGCCCACACCGCCCCCCGAAGGCTCGGCACACTCCACCCCGCCTCCCCACGCCTCCTGGCAGGGGACGCCGCCGGGCGGGCAGCCGACCGGGGATCGGTGGCCCGCCGGGCAGGGCCAGGTGACGATGGACCGGCCGCGGGGCGGGCGGCGCAAGACGTTGTGGGTGGGCCTGCCCGCGGCGGTGCTCGTGGTGGCGGTGCTGGGCGCCGGCGGCGTGCTGCTGTCCGACCGCTGGACGGGCTCGACCGCCGCGCAGAGCCCCTCGCCCACGGCGGACACCCCGACGGGTGAGCCCACGACGGGACCGCAGGAACCGACGCAGGAGCCGACGCAGGAGCCGACGGAGGAGCCGACGGAGGAGCCGACGGAGGAGCCGACGGAGGAGCCGTCCGAGGACCCCACGGACGACCCGACGGAGGAGCCCACGGACGAGCCCACCGACGAGCCTGAGATCCCGGAAGGCTGGCGGCCCTACCGGAACGCGGACGGCCGCTTCCAGCTCGCCATCCCCGCGAAGTGGCAGGTGCGGAAGACCGACGGCCGCGACAGCGTGTCGGTCACCGGTCCTGGCACTCCCGGCAAGCTGCTGGTGGAGTGGACGGTCCCCGACATCACCTGGACGGACCCGGAACGGCACTGGATCCGCCTGGAGGCGGAGATCAAGAAGAAGGGCGAGTTCCAGGGATACCGGCGGATCGGCATCACGTCCACCGAGTTCCTCGGCCGCCCGGCCGCCGACTGGGAGTTCACCAGGGTCCGCGACGGCGTGACGATCCACGTGCTCAACCGCGGCCTGCGCACCGCCGACGGCCGCCCGTTCGCCGTCTACTGGGAGACCACGCACACGCGCTGGGCCCAGGACCGCCACTACTTCTACGACTTCCTCGAGACGTTCCGGCCCCAGTGAGTAAGACGCTGTGAGCAGGACGACCGAGGAGCGGGCGACGTTCTGGCGGCACCCGGCGGTGCCGGAGACCGACCTGCTGAAGGCCCGCTACGTCACCCACCGCTTCTCCCGGCACGTCCACGACGGTTACGCCATCGGGCTGATCGTCTCGGGGGTTGAGGAGTTCGACTACCGGGGCACGCTGCTCCGGGCGGGCGCGGGCGAGGTGGTGCTGGTCAACCCGGAGTCGGTGCACACCGGGCACGCGGGGGTGCCGGGCGGGTGGGCGTACCGGATGCTCTATCCGTCGATCGAGGCGGTCGCGGCGATCGCGCGTGAGCTGGGCGGGCCTGGCGGGACGCCGCACTTCCCGCGCCAGGTGGTGCGCGACGCCGAGGTGGCGGCGCTGCTGCGGCGGGCGCACCAGGCGGCCGAGCGGGGCGACGCGCTGGCCGCGTCGACGCTGAGCCGCACGCTGTTCGCCCGGCTGCTGACGCGGCACTCCGCGCCGAGGCCGCCCGCCGTGCCGCCCGGCGAGGGCAGGATGGCCGTGCGCGCGGCGCTCGACCTGCTGCACGAGAGCCTGCTCGACCCGCCGACGCTCGACGGGCTGGCGGAGGCGGTGGGGGCGCGGCCGTTCCCGCTGCTGCGGGCGTTCAAGGCGGCGACGGGCCTGCCGCCGCACGCCTACCTGATCTCCCTTCGCGTCGCCAAGGCGCGGCACCTGCTCCTGAGCGGTATGCCGCCGGCGCAGGTGGCGGCCGAGTCGGGGTTCACCGATCAGGCGCATCTCAGCCGGCATTTCAAGCGCGTCGTGGGCGTGCCGCCGGCGGCGTATCAGCGGGCCGCAGGATCGTACAAGAACTCACATTCCCGCATCTCATAGCCTCGGGAGGCATGGAACCGACAACTCACCGTTCCGCGGCAGTGCGGGACGGTCTGGGCGTGGGCCTGGCCGTGGGGCTGTCCGGGCTCGCCTTCGGCGCCGCAGCGATCACCGCGGGCCTGTCCGTGGCGCAGGCGTGCGTGCTGAGCCTGCTGGCGTTCACGGGCGCCTCGCAGTTCGCGCTGACGGGCGCGGTGGGCGCGGGCGGCGACCTGCTGGCCGCCAGTCTCGGCGCGCTGCTGCTGGGCGGCCGCAACACCCTGTACGGCCTGCGCCTGGCCGACCTCCTCCAGGTACGCGGCCCCCGCAGGCTGCTGGCCGCCCAAGGCGTCATCGACGAGACCGCGGCCGTGGCGATGGCCCAGCCCGGCCCCCGCTCCTCGCGTACGGCCTTCGTCACCACGTTCGCCACCCTCTACCTCACCTGGAACCTGACCACGCTGGCGGGCGCGTACGGCACCTCCTTCCTCGGCGACCCCGCCGTCCTCGGCCTGGACGTCGTGGGCCCGGTGGCGTTCCTGGCGATCCTGTGGCCCCGGCTGGCGGGCAGCGCCGAGCTGCGCGGGCTGGCCGCGGTGGCGGCGGCGGTCGCCCTGTGCGCGACGCCGTTCTTCCCGCCCGGCGTGCCGGTGCTGCTGTCGGCCGTGGCGGTCCTGGTGGTGATGGTGCGATGACGTTGTGGTGGGCGATCGCCCTGGTGTGCGCGGGCTGTTACGCGCTCAAGCTCGCGGGCCTCGCCGCGCCGCGCGCGGTGCTGGACCATCCGAAGGTGCGCAGGTTCGCGGAGCTGGTGCCGGTGGCGCTGCTGGCGGCGCTGATCGCGGTGCAGGTGTTCACGCAGGAGGGCGGGCTGAGCTTCGATGCGGCCCGTACGGCGGGACTTGGCGCGGGAATCGTCGCCCTCCTGCTCCGCGCCCCTTTTCTGGTCGTTCTGGCGGCAGCGGCCGCGATGACGGCGCTTGTCCGGTTTCTTCTGGGGTAGTCGCCGCTGCATGTCCAAATCCGCGGTGATGGTCGGTGGGCGTTACCGGCTCCTCAGGACGATCGGCAAGGGCGGCATGGGCACGGTGTGGCACGCGCACGACGAGGTGCTCGGCCGCGACGTGGCGGTCAAGGAGGTGCCTCCGCCTCCCGAGCTGACGGGCGCCGAGCGCGAGGATTTCGCTGTGCGCACGTTCAGGGAGGCCAGGGCGGCGGGCCGGGTGGCGCACCCGGGCGTGGCCACGGTCTACGACGTGCTGGAGGAACGCGGGCACCCCTGGATCGTCATGCAGCTCGTACGATCGCGCACGCTCGGCGAGCTGCTGCGCGACGAGGGCCCCATGACGCCCTTGCGGGCCGCGGACATCGGGCTGCAGGTGCTGGAGGCGCTGCGCGCCGCGCACGCGGCCGGGGTGCTGCACCGCGACGTCAAACCGGACAACGTGCTGCTCACCGAGGACGGCAGGGCCGTGCTCACCGACTTCGGCATCGCCACCACGGAGGACGAGGCGCCGGTCACGCGTACGGGCGTCCTGGTCGGCACCCCGGCCTTCGTCGCCCCTGAACGCGCGGCGGGCGGGCGGGCGCGGCCCGCGTCCGACCTGTGGGCGCTGGGCGTGACGCTGTACCTCGCGGTCGAGGGCCACTCCCCCTTCCACCGGGACAACGCGCTGGCCACGCTGGGCGCGGTGATGCACGCCGAGCCGGCGCCGCTGGCCAGGGCGGGGGTCCTGGCTCCCGTCCTGCACGGGCTGCTGCGCAAGGACCCGGCGGAGCGGATGACGCTGGAGGAGACCGAGCGGCGGCTGGCCGGCATCCTGGCGGGCGGCTCGCCCGAGCAGACCGGGCCCGTCCCGCTGCCCGCGCGTACCGGGCCCGTCGTGGTGCCGCGCCGGCGGTCACGGGTGCTGCCGGTGGCCGCGATCGCGGGCGGCGCGCTGCTCATCGGCATCGTCACGGGCGGGGCGGCCTGGTGGTCGAAGCAGGGCCGTGAGCAGCCGCGCGGCGGGCGGCCCGTACCGGCGGTGGTGACCACCTCCGCGCCGGCCGACCGCGACACGACGACCGAACGGCCCGCGGGCGAGTCACCCCGCAGCGACACCGAGGTGGTCACTCCCCGCAGCTCCCCACCACCCGCCCGAACCCAGCCGAGAACCCCGGACACCGGCGAACGCACCCAGAACCGCCGCCCCCGCCCCGACGACACCCCGACCAGGACGCGGGACGAGACCCCCCGGAAGAACGAGACCCCCCGGAAGAACGAGACGGACCGGAAGAACGAGACAGACCGCCCGCAGCGGCAGAGCGAGTCCCCCTCGGAGCCCTCGGAGCCCTCGAAGCCCTCGGAGGAGACCCCCGGCCAGATCGAAGGCTCGGACGGCGGCTGAGCCCGCTCAGGGGCCGCCGCAGGCGTGATCGGCACAGGGGCCGCAGGGCACGAACCGCGCCCCGCGCGAGGGCCGCTGGGCGCGAGCCTCAGGCCGGCGGCCTGCAGGCCCGGGTCAGGACTCGGCCCGGGTCAGGACCCGGCGCGGACCAGGACCCGGCTCGCCTCAGGACCCGGCTCGCGTCAGGACCCGGCTCGCGTCAGGACCCGGCTCGCGTCAGGACCCGGCGCGGACCAGGACCCGGCTCGCCTCAGGACTCGGCGCGGACCAGGTCGAGGGCCTTCTGCAGGTCCTGCGGGTAGTCCGTGCTGAACGACATCCACTCACCGGTCGACGGGTGCTCGAAGCCGAGCGCGACCGCGTGCAGCCACTGCCGGGTGACGCCCAGGCGGGCCGCCAGCGTGGGGTCGGCGCCGTACAGCAGGTCGCCGACGCACGGGTGGCGCAGCGCCGACATGTGCACCCGGATCTGGTGCGTACGCCCCGTCTCGAGCTTGATGTCCAGCAGGGACGCCGCGCGGAACGCCTCGACCGTGTCGTAGTGGGTCACCGAAGGCTTGCCACCGGCGACGACGGCCCAGCGGCCGTCGCCCGACGGGTGCCGGTCGATGGGCGCGTCGACGGTCCCCCTGAACGGGTCGGGGTGCCCCTGCACGAGCGCGTGGTAACGCTTGTCGACCGTGCGCTCCTTGAAGGCCCGCTTGAGGAACGAGTACGCGTGCTCGCTCTTGGCCACGACCATCGCGCCCGTGGTGTTGGCGTCGAGCCGGTGCACGATGCCCTGGCGCTCGGCGGCCCCGCTGGTGGCGATGGTGTGACCGGCGCCGAGCAGCCCGCCGATCACGGTGGGCCCGGTCCAGCCGACGGTGGGGTGCGCCGCCACGCCGATGGGCTTGTTGACCACGATGACGTCGTCGTCCTCGTACACGATCGTCATGCCCGGCACCGGCTCGGCGACCGGCATGGGCGTGGTGACCGGCGGCGGCATCGTGACGTCGAGCCACGCGCCGGCGTGCACGCGGTCGGACTTGGCCGGCACGCGGCCGTCCACCAGCACCTCGCCCGCGCCGATCAACTCGGCCGCGCGCGTGCGGGAGAACCCGAACAGGCGCGAGAGCGCGGCGTCGAGCCGCTCGCCCTCCAGCCCGTCGGGCACGGGCAGGCTGCGCTGCTCACTCATCCTTGGCCGCCTCCTCCTTCGTCCCGTCGATCTCCTTCGACCCGTCGATCTGCACGTTGCGCCAGGCCAGGATCACGGCCAGGATGCCGCCGCAGACGATGGCGGAGTCGGCGATGTTGAAGACGGGGAAGTAGTCGATGACCGGGAAGTTGCCCGGCAGCACCTCGATGAAGTCGACCACGTGGCCCTGGAGCTGGGTGGAGCGCCCGAACCCCGAGGGGTAGCGCAGCAGCCGGTCGGTGAGGTTGCCGACGGCGCCGCCGAGCAGCAGGCCGAGCGCGATCGCCCACGAGAGGCTGCCGAGCTTGCGCGCCGTGCGGACGATGGCGACGACCACGCCGGCCGCGATGAAGGTGAAGACGAACGTCATTCCGGTGCCGATGCTGAAGGCGGCACCGGAGTTGAAGATGACCCTGAACTGGAGCACGCCGGGCAACACGACCAGGGGCGCCTCACCCTCGAGGGTGCGCAGCACCAGCGTCTTGGTGGCGAGGTCGGCCGCGTAGATCACGGCCCCCAGCGCGACGAGGACGGCGAACAGGCGCCCGCGTGGCCGGCCGGCGGTGCCCCCCTGTCCTACCGGCGCTCCTCCTTCTGCTTGCAGGCCACGCACAGCGTCGCCCTCGGGAACGCCTGGAGGCGTTCCTTGCCGATCGGCTTGTGGCACGATTCGCACACTCCATAGGTCCCTGCGTCGATCCTGGCGATCGCACGTTCGTTCTGCGCGACCAGATCGCGCGCATTCAGGGTAAGGGCGATCTCGCGTTCGCGCTCGTACGTCTTCGCGCCGGCGTCCGCCTGGTCGTCGCCCGCGCCCTGTGTGACGTCCCCAGAGGCTATCTCCGACTCGTGGCGCAGGATGTCCGCCTCGAGCTCGTCGATCTCCTGCTGGAGCCTGCCGCGTACCTCGGCCAGCTCCTCATCCGACCACATCGACGGTGTAGCGGTCTGCGTGACTGCCGCCATGGCTGCCTCCATGCTGATCAAGGCCGTGAATGGTGCGGGCAGCTTAGGATCCTGATAACGGAACGGCAAACGACCCGCCGGACGGTTTACCTAGCCCGTACTATCCCGCCTCGCGCATTCAACTCCTCCACACCGGCGTCCATTCCCACATCTTTGCGCCCTTTACGACTCACGTACCGCTGGGCGGCGATGAACCTCCTGACCCGGAAACCTGGAAGCCTTGACCCCGACTCTGCGTTATGGTTTAAGCCTGCAAGGCGTTGATGGGGCCCGCTGTGAGGGATATCACCCCGGAGCCGCCGGAAGAACGGCTCGTCAGAGCTCATTAGACCCGGCAGCAGTCGAATGAAGAGGGCCTCGCCCGCGGGCGGGGTCAAGAAGGGTGGTACCGCGGGGCCGCGAGGCTTCGTCCCTTCACGCAAAGCCCTACCGGCCGCTTCACGCGTGGAGGTCACGCCCGAGATGTCTTCCCCAACGTTCCGCTCTCTTCCCGCGCAGGTCGACCTGCCCGCGCTCGAGCGCGAGGTCCTGGACCGCTGGCGGGACGGGAAGATCTTCGAGCGTTCCGTCGAGCAGAACGCCGGCAACCCGTCGTGGGTCTTCTACGAGGGCCCGCCCACCGCCAACGGCCTGCCCGGCGTGCACCACGTCGAGGCCCGCGTGTTCAAGGACCTGTTCCCGCGCTACAAGTCGATGCGCGGTTTCAGCGTCCCGCGTAAGGCCGGCTGGGACTGCCACGGGCTGCCCGTCGAGGTCGGCGTCGAGCGCGAGCTGGGCCTGTCCGGCAAGAAGGACATCGAGACCTACGGCATCGCCGAGTTCAACGCCAAGTGCCGCGAGTCGGTGCTGCGCCACGTCGACGCGTTCGAGCAGATGACCGAGCGCATGGGCTACTGGATCGACCTGTCCCAGGCCTACCGCACGATGGACCCGTCCTACATCGAGTCCGTGTGGTGGTCGCTGAAGGTCGTCTTCGACAAGGGCCTGCTGTTCCGCGACTTCCGCATCACCCCCTACTGCCCGCGCTGCGGCACCGGGCTGTCCGACCACGAGCTGGGCCAGCCGGGCGGCTACGAGACCGTCTCCAGCCCGTCGGTCTACGTCCGCATGCCCGTCACCTCGGGCCCGCTGGCCGAGGCCGGCGCCTCGCTGCTGGTCTGGACGACCACGCCGTGGACGCTGGTCTCCAACACCGCGGTCGCCGTCCACCCCGACGTCACCTACGTCGCCGCCCGCACCGCCGACGGCGAGGTGCTGGTCGTGGCCGAGCCGCTGCTGTCGGTGCTCGGCGAGGGCGTCACCGAGGTCTCCCGCCACTCCGGCCGCGAGCTGGAGCACACCACCTACAGCCGGCCGTTCGACCTGGTCGACATCCCCGGCGCCCACTACGTCGTGCTCGGCGACTACGTCACGGTCGAGGACGGCACCGGCCTGGTCCACCAGGCTCCCGCCTTCGGCGCCGACGACATGGCCGTCATCAAGCGCTACGACATGCCCGTCGTCAACCCGATCGGCCCCGACGGCCGCTTCCTCGACGACGTCCCCATGGTGGGCGGCCGCTTCTTCAAGGACGCCGACGAGGAGCTGACCGAGGACCTGCAGCGGCGCGGGCTGCTGTTCCGCGGCGGCCACTTCGAGCACAGCTACCCCCACTGCTGGCGCTGCCACACCCCGCTGCTCTACTACGCGCTCCCGTCCTGGTACATCCGCACCACCGCCGTCAAGGACCAGATGCTGGCCGAGAACGCCGGCACCAACTGGTACCCCGACACCATCAAGTGGGGCCGCTTCGGCGAGTGGCTGCGCAACAACGTCGACTGGTCGCTGTCGCGCTCCCGCTACTGGGGCACGCCGCTGCCGCTGTGGGTGTGCACGCAGGACGAGTCCCACGTCACGTGTGTCGGGTCGCTGGAGGAGCTGGGCGCGCTCGCCGGCCAGGACATCTCCGCCCTCGACCCCCACCGCCCCTACGTCGACGACGTCACCTTCGACTGCCCGTCGTGCGGGGCGCCGGCCCGCCGCGTGCCCGACGTCATCGACGCCTGGTACGACTCCGGCTCCATGCCGTTCGCCCAGTGGGGCGAGCGCGGCAAGCCCGAGGGCGTCTACCCGGCGCAGTTCATCTGCGAGGCCACCGACCAGACGCGTGGCTGGTTCTACTCGCTGATGGCCGTCGGCACGCTCGTCTTCGGCCAGTCCTCCTACGAGAACGTGCTCTGCCTCGGCCTCATCCTCGCCGAGGACGGCCGCAAGATGAGCAAGCACCTCGGCAACATCCTCGAGCCGATCCCGCTGATGGACCAGCACGGAGCCGACGCGCTGCGCTGGTTCATGGCCTGTTCGGGCTCGCCGTGGGCGGCCCGCAGGGTGGGGCACGGCACCCTTGAGGAGATCGTCCGCAAGGTGCTGCTGACGCTGTGGAACACGGCGTCCTTCTTCACCCTCTACGCCAACGCCGAGTCCTGGTCGCCGTCCCGGCTCTCCCAGGCCGTCCCGCCGGCCGAGCGCCCGCTGCTCGACCGCTGGGCGCTGGCCGAGCTGCACCGCACGGTGGCCGAGGTCACCGCGGCGCTCGACGACTACGACACCCAGCGCGCCGGCCGCCGCCTGGCCGACTTCCTCGACGACCTGTCCAACTGGTACGTCCGCCGCTCGCGCCGCCGCTTCTGGCAGGGCTCGGAAGAGGCGTTCGCGACGCTGTACGAGTGCCTGGAGACGGTGATCAGGCTGATGGCGCCCATCACGCCGTTCATCACCGACCACCTCTGGGACGTCCTGCGCGCCGACGACGCCCCGTCCTCGGTGCACCTGACCTCCTGGCCGCAGGCCAGGGAAGACCTCATCGACCCGGTGCTGTCCGACCAGATGGCGCTCGTACGCCGCCTGGTCGAGCTGGGCCGCTCGGCCCGTGCCTCCTCCGGGGTCAAGACCCGCCAGCCGCTGCGGCGGGCCCTGGTGGGGGCGCACGACTGGCCGTCGCTGCCCGGCGAGCTGCGCGGGCTGGTCGCCGACGAGCTCAACGTCCAGGCTCTGGAGGACATGTCGGGCTTCAGCGCCGACCTCGTGTCCTACACGGTCAAGCCCAACTTCCGGGCGCTCGGCAAGCGGTTCGGGCCGCAGACCAAGCTGGTGGCCGCCGCCCTGGCCGCCGCCGACGCCACCCGCGTGGCCCGCGCGCTGCGCTCGGGCTCCACCGTCATGGTGGAGTCCGAGGAGGTGGGCGAGGTCATGCTCGGCCCCGACGAGGTGATCGTCACCGAGCAGCCCCGCTCCGGCTGGGCCGTCGAGACCGGCGCCATCGGCACCGGCACCGGCGAGACGGTGGCGCTCGACCTGGAGCTGACCGACGAGCTGCGCCGCGCGGGCCTGCTGCGCGAGGTCATCCGCCTGGTCCAGGACGCCCGCAAGTCGACCGGCCTGTCCATCACCGACCGCATCGACCTGTGGTGGACGACGACGTCGCCCGAGCTGGCGACGGCGCTGCGCAGGCAGGGCCAGGTGGTGAGCGAGGAAGTCCTCGCCACCTCCCTCACGGAAGGCACCACCGCCGACCTCCCCGCCCACACGGACGAGGACCTCGGCCTCACCTTCCAGCTCCGCCGCGCCTGAACGCCGAAGTGAGACGGCCCCTGGCGACCACCGCCAGGGGCCGCCCCATGGGCCCCTCGGCCAGGGCAACACCCCTCAGACAGAGCCACCTCCGAGCGCCGGCCCGGACGTCTTACTCAGCGGTGAGCGACGCCACCGTCTTCCGCAGAAGCCAGCGACACACCCACCTGCTCATCAGCGAGCAACCCGCCTACCTCCCCACAGGAGCCAGCGGCACGACCGCCTGGCTCAGCGGCAAGCAGCCCACCGGCCTCCCGCAGAAGTCGGCAACGCACCTGCCCTGCCGGCGGTGAGCAGGCCGGCTGCCTTGCGGTGGTGAGGAGGAGCTGGTTGTTCAGCTGACCCTTTGGCGGTCGTGTTGGCAGACCGGGCAGCTCGTCAGGCCGGCGGCCTCCGCGGCGGCGAGGGTCATCGTCTCCACGCCGTCGCCCGCTCCTCGGACCAGAGGGCAGGCGGTGCCGTGGTAGCGGCGGGTACCGGTGATGACCTTGACCGTTTGCGGCCCTCGTGCCTTGCCGTTTCCGTTGCCCTTGGACCCCGCCGGCTCGTCGCCGGGCTTGGAGCTGGACGATCCGGCCTTGGAGCCCGCGTCCTCGGCGTCTGTCGTCCTGGAGTCCGCGGGTCCCGCGTCGGTGGTCTTGGAACCGGTGCCGCCGTTGGAGGAGCCGCTTCCCTCAGCTCGGGGTCCTTGCCCCTGGGAAGCGCCGCCCTTGGCCGCAGCGCCGGAAGGACCGGTCTGCCCCTTGGGAGCATCAGTGGAAGGTCTGGCCTGACCCTTGGGGCCGTCAGCGGTAGGTGCGGGTTGTCCCTTGGGAGCGGTGCCCGAGGTGACTCCCTGCGAGCCGGTCCCGCCACCGCCCTGCGGCCCTGAGGCGCCCTTGCCCGCTTGCGGCCCTGTGCCGCCGGCGGCGCCTGGTGGCATGGTGCCGGTGCCGTTGGTGCTCCTGGGGTCGTCCGTCGCCGTGGACGGGGTTCCGTTCTTGGAGCCTGAGCCGCCGCCGGACGGCGGACGCTCGGCCCCGCTCTTGCCCGGTGCGGCTCCGGGCTTGGCGCCGGAAGTCCTGGACGGCGCGCCCGGAGGCAACGGGCCCCGGGGCTTGGCCGTCGCCTCGGCCGAGGACGCGGGCCGCTCGTGCAGGATCACGGTCTCCCCCGGCGCGGGCTCGTCACCGGCGGGACGCTTGCCCGGCTTGCTCCCGCCCCCTGAGGGACGCTCCGAAGCTCCGGACGCCCCAGGACGCTCCTGAGCCTTGGACGGGCCAGGACGTTCCGTCACACCGGACGAGCCTGGACGTTCCGAAGCCCCGGACGAGCCCGGACGCTCCGGCGCACCGGGCTTGGGCGCCCCACCCGCGGGCTTGGGCGCCCCAGGGCGCTGTGGCATGCCCGACGCCGTCACGCGTGGCTGCGGCGCCGTGGCGGGCCCCGCGGCGTCATCATCAGCCTCACCGGAGCCGGACGCCGGTCCGGCCTTGCCGCCGCCCGACCCGGCCTGATCACCGCCGGGCTTGCTCCCCTTCCCGGACGTCCCGGACGAGGACTCACCAGTCGTGCCCGGCTTTCCGGAAGCGGAACCGCCGGCGTTCCGCGTCATCTCTGACGCGGCACCACCGGCCGTGCCCGGCTTGGCGCCCGTGCGGCTCTGGTCGGTGCCTGGACGGGGTGAGGCGGAGCCCTGTGCGGGCTTCGCGGGGGTGGGGACGCTGGGGGACGTCTCGTCGTCGGAGGCCCCGGTCGGGTCGCCGGAACCACCAGCCGCGGTCGTGCCCTTCGCGGGCGTGCCCGGCTTGCCCTTCGCGGGTCCTGACGTCGGCGCTCCGGGCTTGCCGGAGGTGGAGTCGGCTCTGCGCGCGAAAGGCGGCGGACGGAAATAGGAAGTCTCTGCATCCGCCGGCTCGTCGTCCGAGCCACCACCGGTGTCGGTGCCGGTCTCGGGGGCGGCGGAAGGTGAGCCCGTTGCCTGGTCGGCCGGGGCGGCCGAGGGACGGCCGAACCACCCGGCGGCGCCTTCCTCGTGGGCGGCGGCAGGCTCCGGGCTGGGGGTGGAAGCCTTCGTGTCGGGCTTCGGCGAGGTGACCGGCGGACGAAGGTCGCGGGTCTCCGCGGAGTTGTCAGATCGGCTCTTGGCAGGAGCGGTGCCGGGGTGGGCCGCGGGCTCGGGGTCGGCGGCAGGCGGCAGCTGCCGTCCGCCGAGCGCGGCGTCGGGCAGGCACGTCGTGCAGGGCGTGAAGCCCTCCTCGCGTGCCTCCTCGTACGTCAGCTCCTCATGATCCCGTCCGGCCAGCTGCCTGCACCCGGGGACGTGGTAGCG
Organism: Nonomuraea sp. NPDC049421; assembly: GCF_040677005.1. Taxonomy (NCBI): domain Bacteria; kingdom Bacillati; phylum Actinomycetota; class Actinomycetes; order Streptosporangiales; family Streptosporangiaceae; genus Nonomuraea; species Nonomuraea sp. NPDC049421. The sequence continues at coordinate 582,345 of NZ_JBFAQA010000001.1, read as the reverse complement.
CTTGCGCCCCGGGATCACCAGCACGATCGCATCCGGCGCGATGCCGGCGGCCGCGGGGCGGCGCGGAGCGGGGGCCGGAACGGTCGCCGTGCGCTGCTGCGGTGCCTGCGGATGCGGTCGGGACTGCGGGGGCGGCTGCTGAGCCATGGGGCCGGTCTGGGTGTACGGCTGCGCGGGCGGCATGAGCCCCTTCGGGGGGGTGGCCGGCGCAGCGGCCTGCCCACCTCCGGGAAAAAGCTCGTTCCGTCGCAGAAACGCCCCGATCACCAGGAACAGCGCGGACAGCACGCTGACCACGATGGACCACATGATCAGGAACGGCTTCGCCAGTACGAAGCCCGCGATCAGCAGCACCACTGCCGCGAGCACCAAACCAGCACTGATAAGGATCACAGGGGGCTCTTTCGAGTGGCAGGTCCTAGTGACCCGTTACTTTACCGCCGGTCGTTGTGGGGACCGTCACCGCCGGGGAAAGCGCCCTGCGGAGCGTCGCCGCCGAACGGGCCGGGGCCTCCGGGGAGAGGCTGCTGGCCGCCCTGGGGCACGGCGTGCGACATGGCGGGTGCCTGGCCCTGCGGACCACCGGACAGCACGGGGAACCCGCCGCTGCCTTCGGCGGAGACGTTGAGCTCGGCGAGCTGGTTCTCCAGGTAGAGCTTGAGCCTGCTGCGGTATTCGCGCTCGAAGCTGCGCAGTTCCTCGACCTTGCGCTCGAGCTCGTCGCGGGTCTGCACGAGCGAGCCCATCGCCTGGCGGTGGCGCTCCTGGGCGTCGCGCTCGAGCGTCTCGGCGCGGGCCCTGGCGTCGCCGATGACCTGCTCGGCCTGGCGGCGCGCCTTGGTGAGGATCTCGTCGGCCTCGCGCCTGGCGCGGGTCACCGTCTCGTCCGCCTCCCGGCGGGCGTCGGCGATCGCCTGGTCGGCGGTCTGCTGGGCGAGGGCGAGCACGCGGGCCGCGGTGTCCATGTTGTCCTCGGCGGGAGGCATGTTCATGGCCACGGGAACCTGCGGCTGCTGCTGCACCGGCGGCGGCTCGGGGGCCCGCATGGGCTCCGGCTGCGGCGGCTGCATCATCTCGGGTTTGGGCTGCTCCTGGACCGGCGCCGAGGCCATGGGCATGTTCATGCCGCCAGGCACCTTCCCGCGCAGGCACTCGGCCAGCTTCGCGCGGAGCTCCTCGTTCTCTTGGATCAGGCGGTCGAGCTCAGCCTCCACCTCGTCGAGGAAGGCATCGACCTCCTCCTCGTCGTAGCCCGGCCGGAGCCGGGTGGTACTGAACTGCTTGTTCCGCACATCAGCGGGCGTCAGCGGCATTTTTTGGTCTCCTTGGCGCGCTTGGAGTCTGTCCGGAGGACGGTAACCCGAATCACTTCAGCGCGGACACGAGTTGGATCACGACCGGCGGCCCCACGGGCTCCGCTCATCGTGGGCCGAGGGCCCCGGCGATCTGAATCAAGATCAGAACCACGATGAACAGGACAGTGAAGCTTAGGTCAAAGGCCACCGTACCCAACCGGAGCGGAGGAATGAAACGGCGGAGGAACTTGAGGGGTGGGTCAGTTGCGGTGTACGTGGCCTCCGCCACGACGAGCACCACTCCGGAGGGACGCCACTGCCGGGCGAACGCCTGCACCGTCTCAAAGATCATCCTGCCGATGAGCAGCACCAAATAGAGAGACAGGACTACGACCAAGATCCCACTCACGATCTCCACGGCCCGGCCGCGCCTCCACTTCTGATGTGCCTCCAGGTCTTGGGGTAGACCTGGTTGGGTCCGATAGGCATACAGAGACTCTAACTCTGATTGAAGAACCCGCGTTCCGCGATTCGAGCCTTGTCCTCGGCGGTCACCTCGACATTGGCAGGGGACAACAGGAACACCTTGTTGGTAACACGTTCAATGCTGCCATGTAGGCCAAAGACGAGACCTGCCGCGAAATCAACCAGCCGCTTGGCGTCGCTGTCGACCATCTCGGTCAGGTTCATGATGACGGGGGTGCCGTCACGGAAGTGCTCGCCGATCGTACGCGCCTCATTGTAGGTGCGGGGGTGCAGGGTGGTGATGCGGGCCAGATCGGTCGTGCGGCGCTCCACGATGGTGGTCGTGGGCCTGGGTGCCGGGACCCCCGCCTCGGGCTCGTCGTCGCGGTCCTGGACCGCCACGGGACGCTCCTCGCCGGGCCGCTGCACCTCGTCGTCGTAGGCGTAGTCGTCGGTGTAGGTCTCGTACCTCTCGTAGCGGTCGTCCTCCACGAGACCGAGGTAGACCGCCATCTTGCGCATCGCGCCGGCCATCGCTACGTCGTCCTCCTGCTCATGGTCGCACTCGCTCGGGCCCGTCGCCGTGCCCTGAGGCGGTAGGCGTACCCCCTGGAGCTCACCGCTGACTCGACCTCTACTTGGTCATGGGCCTGAAGACCCACTTGAGGGGACATTACCTGACGAAGGGCTTGCGACGACCGAGCAACGCCGTACCGACCCGCACGTGTGTCGCGCCGTACGCGATCGCCTCGGCGAGGTCGGCGCTCATGCCGGCCGAGACCATGGTCGCGCGGGGGTGCTGCTCCTGCAGCGCCACCGCGAGGTCGCGGAGCCTGGCGAAGGCCTTGGCGGGCTCTTCGTCCAGCGGCGCCACGGCCATGACGCCGCCCAGCCGCACGCCGTCGGCCAGCGCCACCTCGTCGGCGAGCGCGAGCAGGTCGGAGGGCCTGGCGCCGCCCCTGCCGGGGTCGTCGTCGAGCGCCACCTGCAGCAGGCAGGTGATCTCGCGGCCCTGGCGGACGGCCTCCTTGCTGATCGCCTCCACCAGCCTGAGCCGGTCGACGGAGTGGATCACGTCGGCGTAGCCGACCACGGAGCGTACCTTGTTGGTCTGCAGCTGACCGACGAAGTGCCAGGTCAGCGGCAGCCCCGCGAGCTCGCGGGCCTTCGGGGCGGCCTCCTGGTCGCGGTTCTCGCCGACGTCGCGCACGCCCAGCTCGGCCAGGATGCGGACGTCGTCGGCGGGCCTGGTCTTGGTGACGGCGATCAGCGTGACCTCGCCGCGGTCGCGGCCCACGGCGTGGCACGCCGCGGTGATGCGCTCGTCGACCTCGGCGAGACCGTCCGCGATCTCGTCCCTTCTCACGTGCCTCTCCCTCTTCGCTTTCACCAGGTGACCGGCTTTTGGCGCGTTCCCGCCGCCGTACGCACGACGGCGCCGCTCCCGGATCCCTGCGGGGAGCGGCGTCAGGCGGGACAACGTGGTTACCGGCTATTTGAGGAAGTCGGGAACGTCGAGTTCCTCTTCCTGCTCCTCGAAGATCACCCGGGGACGTTTGGGGGGCTCCGACATGCGGGAGGTGATGGGCGTGGGCGGGTTGGCGGGCTCGGGCGTGGGCCGGGGGATCGAGACGGGGCCGGACGGCCCGTCTGCGGACTCTCCCAGCTCGGACCTGTCGTCGCGATCGCCGGAACCCGAACGCTCGGACACCTGGTCGTGCACCGGCTCGACCGGCCGCACCGGCTCCGGCCTCGACTCGGCGCGCGGCTCAGGACGGAACTCCGAACGCGGCTCGGGCCTGGATTCGGCGCGCGGCTCTAGGCGCGGCTCGACGCGGGGCTCGGGACGCGGCTCGGGTCTCGCCTCGGCGCGCGGCTCGGGCCTGATCTCGGGACGCGGCTCGGGCCGGAAGTCCGTACGGGGCTCAGGACGCACCTCAGCGCGCGGCTCAGCCCGCAACGGCGGCGGGTCGGACTTGATGCTCGGGGAGGCCACGTTCGGCCGCGCAGGCGACGACACGGGCGGCGCGGGCGGCGCGGCGGGACGGCCCGCCGGCCTGGGCGCCTGCTTCTCCGCCGGGCCGGGCACGTCGTCGAAGCCGGCCGCGATCACGGTGACCCGCACCTCGTCGCCGAGCGCGTCGTCGATGACCGTGCCGAAGATGATGTTGGCGTCGGGCGCCGCGGCCATCGACACGAGCTGGGCGGCCTCGTTGATCTCGAACAGGCCGAGGTCGGAGCCGCCCGCGATGGACAGCAGCACGCCGTGCGCGCCGTCGATGCTGGCCTCGAGCAGCGGGCTGGAGACGGCCATCTCGGCGGCGGCCACCGAGCGGTCGTCGCCGCGGGCGTGGCCGATGCCCATGAGGGCCGAGCCGGCGCCCGACATGACCGACTTGACGTCGGCGAAGTCGAGGTTGATCAGACCGGGCGTGGTGATCAGGTCGGTGATGCCCTGGACACCGGAGAGCAGCACCTGGTCGGCCGCCTTGAAGGCGTCGAGGACGCTGACCTGCCGGTCGGAGATCGACAGCAACCGGTCGTTGGGGATCACGATGAGCGTGTCGACCTCGTCACGCAGCGTCTCGATGCCCGCTTCGGCCTGCGATGCCCTGCGTCGTCCCTCAAAGCTGAACGGACGGGTCACGACGCCGATGGTGAGCGCGCCGAGCGACCTCGCGATGTTGGCCACGACGGGCGCGCCGCCCGTGCCGGTGCCGCCACCCTCGCCCGCCGTGACGAAGACCATGTCGGCCCCCTTGAGGACCTCCTCGATCTCCTCACGGTGGTCCTCGGCCGCCTTGCGGCCGACATCGGGGTTGGCGCCGGCGCCGAGCCCGCGCGTGAGCTCACGGCCCACGTCGAGTTTCACATCGGCGTCACTCATCAGCAGCGCCTGGGCGTCGGTGTTTATCGCGATGAACTCGACGCCCTTGAGTCCCTCCTCGATCATCCGGTTGACGGCGTTGACTCCGCCGCCGCCGATGCCGACGACCTTGATGACCGCGAGGTAGTTCTGCGGTGCTGCCACGACGAGGGGCCTTTCCGCTCGTTGACTTGCCATTTCGGTGCGGATTGTCTCCGCTTTTTCTCAGTTCGGATAACTCTCAACCTCAGGTTGAGATTTAGATTTATGTCAACCTGAGGATTGATACGGACAGTAGGAGTTACGCTCCGGGCGGGTCAACTAACCGCGCCGCAAGCACGTCCGGCGTGTCGCGCGCTGTCCGTTTCGCTCCGCAGTCACGCCTGGTGGCGAGCCTCCTATGCCGAAAGTCCGGCTTACAGGCTCTCATGTCGCGAGCCCCGCCCGGCACAGGCTCGGCGATGCCGTTGCCCCGGACTTGCCGGGCCCTGACGATCACGATCACTTCAGCGTCACCACGTCCGGGGAGCTGACGTCGTAGAAGGTGGCGGATCGTTCCTTTTTGAGAAGCGAGGCCAGGATGCGGCCCTTCTCCTCGGGACGGTCGGGCCCGCCCCAGAGCACCGTACGCCCGTCGGACAGCACCAGCGTGACGCCCTCTGCCGTGCCCGCGCGCACCTGCCTGACCTTGCCCGCGACCTCGGGCGGCACCGCCCGCACGACCTTGAGCGCCGCCGTCATGACCGGATCGCCGGGAACGGGGCGGTCGACCTTGAGCACCGGCAGGAGGGGCGGCACGGCCGACTCGACCTCGATCACCACGCCCTGCCCGTCGACGATCGCCACCTTGCCGCCGGTCTCGATCGCCGCGACCGGCTCGCGCTCGACCACCTCGATCTTGAGCGTGCCGGGCCAGACGCGATCGACCTTGGCGGAGGCGAGCTGCCTGATGCCGAGGACGCGGCCCTCGACGTCGGCGAGGTTCACGGTGGCCAGGGGATGCAGGTCGGGCACGCCCGCCTGCTGCTTGATGCGCTCGCCCGGCACTGTGAGATTTCCCACGATCTCGATCGAGCGCACCCCCAGCACCGGCGAGAAGAACACCAGCCAGGCGGCCGTGCCCACCACTCCCGCCGTCAGCAGCACCAGGAACGCCGTGCGCGCCTTCATCGCCCTCCCACGTACATGCGGCTCATGTCGGCACCGAACCTACGCCGACGGCGGCGCGCGGCCCGCGCGCCACGCCCAAAGCGCGGGCGCTCAGGACAGGCGGGCGACGATCTGCGGTCCCAGCTCGGTGACGTCGCCCGCGCCCATCGTCAGCACGATGTCGCCGGGCCGCGCCCGCTCGGCCACCAGCCCGGGCACGGCCGACCTGTCGGGCGCGTACGCCACCCGCCCGGCCGGCAGCGGCACCCGCTCCGCCACCATGGCGCCGGACACCCCGGGCTCAGGGTCCTCCCTGGCGCCGTAGACGTCGAGCACGATGGCCTCGTCGGCCAGGCCCAGCGCGGCGCCGAACTCGTCGGCGAAGAACCGGGTGCGCGAGTAGAGGTGGGGCTGGAAGATCGCGATGACCCGGCCGGTGCCGGAGTAGGAGGCCACCACGTCGCGCGCGGCCCGCAGGTCGGCGGCCAGCTCGGTCGGGTGATGGGCGTAGCTGTCGAAGACCGCGACGCCGCCCGCCTCGCCCTTGGCCTCGAAGCGCCGCTTGGCCCCCGTGAACGCGCCCAGGCCCTCCCTGATCTCCTCGAACGGCAGCCCCAGCTCGTCGGCCACGGCGATCACCGCGGTGGCGTTGAGCGCGTTGTGGGCCCCGGGAACGGCCAGCCTGACCTCTCCCCTGCCCTCGATGGAGAACACGGTGCCGAAACCGTCGGGCCTGACCTCGCCCACGCGGTAGTCGTCGCCGCGCAGCCCGTACGTCTTGACCCGCAGCCCGCGCTCGGTGGCCCGGCGCGTCAGCTCGGCCGCCCCCGGGTCGTCGGCGCACAGGATGAGCAGCGAGCCCACCCGGTCGGCGAAGCGCGCGAAGCTGTCGTGCACCGCCCGCGGGTCGCCGTAGTTGTCGAGGTGGTCGGCCTCGACGTTGGTGACCACGGCGATGTCGGGGGCGAGCATGAGGAAGGAGCCGTCGCTCTCGTCGGCCTCGGCCACGAACACCCCGCCCTGGCCGTCGTCGGCGCCGAGGCCGGTGGTGACGAGCTGGCCGCCCACGCAGTAGGACGGGTCGGCGCCGCACTTCTGCAGCGCCACCGTGAGCATGGAGGTGGTGGTGGTCTTGCCGTGGGTGCCGGCGATGGCGACCGCGGTGCGGCCGGCCATGACGGAGGCCAGTGCGGCGGCCCGCGGGATGATGCGCAGCCCCTGCTTGAGCGCCTCGCCCAGCTCGGGGTTGGAGTCGCGGATGGCGGTGGAGACGACCACGGTGTCGACGTCTCTGATGTGGGAGGCGGCGTGGCCGATGTGGACGGTGGCGCCCAGCTCGCGCAGCTCGGTGATCAGCTCGGAGCTGCGCGCGTCGCTGCCGGTCACGCGTACGCCGCGCTTGAGCAGGATGCGGGCGATGCCCGACATGCCGGCGCCGCCGATGCCGATGAAGTGCACGCGCCCCAGTTCTTCGACGGCGACGGGATCGACCAGCTTCACGAGACTCATCCGGCTATCTCCAACACTTTCCTGGCAAGCATGATATCGGCGTCCTTGCTCCCGAGCCTGGAGGCGTTCTCCGACATGACGGCGACCCGCTCGGGGTCGTGGAGCATGGGCAGCACGTAATTGATGATCCATTCGGCGGACAGCTCGGCGTCGTCGACCACCAGGCCGCCGCCGCCCGCCACGATGCGCTCGGCGTTGATGCGCTGCTCGCCGTTGCCGTGCGGCAGCGGCACGTAGGCGGCGGGCAGCCCCACCGCGGTCAGCTCGGCGCACGTGAGCGCGCCGCTGCGGCACAGGGCGACGTCGGCGGCGGCGTAGGCGAGGTCCATGCGGTCGACGTAGGGCAGCAGGACGTATTGCGGGTCGCCGGGCGGCGGCTCGTGCTCGACGGTGTTCTTCGGGCCCAGCACGTGGAGCACCTGCACGCCGGCCCTGCGCAGCGCGGGGGCGGCGGCCAGCGCCGCCTGGTTGATCGAGCGCGCGCCCTGCGACCCGCCGAACACCAGCAGCGTCGGCCGGTCGTTCTCCAGGCCGAACCACGAGCGCGCCTTGTCGCCCATGGACAGCCGGTCGAGCGAGACGATGTCGCGGCGCAGCGGGGTGCCGACGTATTCGGCCTTGGGCAGCAGCTGGGCGTCGGGGAAGCCGGTGAAGACGTGGTCGGTCAGCCGGGCGCCCAGGCGGTTGGCCAGCCCCGGACGCGGGTTGGCCTCGTGGACGACGATCGGCAGGCCGCGCCGCTTGGCCGCCAGGTAGGCGGGCGTGGCGACATAGCCGCCGAAGCCCACCAGCACGTCGGCCCGCACCCGGTCGAGGATGCTCGCCGTGGCGTTGATCGCCCCCGCGAGCCGGCCCGGCACCGTGAGCAGGCTCGGGGTGATCGTCCTTGGCAGGGGCACGGCGGGCACCAGCTCCAGCTCGTATCCCCGGGCAGGCACGAGCCGCGTCTCCAAGCCGCGCTCCGTGCCCACGCAGGTGATGCCGACGCTCGCGTCAAGATGGCGCAGCGCGTCCGCAAGGGCGAGCGCGGGCTCGATGTGCCCGGCCGTCCCCCCACCGGCGAGGACCACCCTCATCTCGGTCACTCCCTAACGTGTCGCTCGGCCTCTGGTCGTACGCCGCAGGCCCAGCCAGCTTAGGGCCCGGGCGGCGGGTCCGGGGCCACGTGCCGCCAAGGCCTCGCGCGCGCCGGGCTCGCGCCGCGCGAACGACAGCAGCATGCCGAGCGCGGAGAGGGTGGGCAGCAGGGACGAGCCGCCGTACGAGACCAGCGGCAGGGGGATGCCGGTGATCGGCAGCACGCCCAGCACGGCCCCCATGTTGACGGTGGCCTGGCCCACCACCCAGGCCACCATGGCGGCCGCGGCGAGCCTGGTGAAGGGGTCGTTGACGCGCACGGCCACGCGCAGCCCCGCGTAGCCGAGCAGGCCGAACAGCGCGACCACGATCAGCGTCCCCATCAGCCCCAGCTCCTCGCCGAGGATGGCGAAGATGAAGTCGCTCTCGCCGTGGGGCAGCCAGCTCCACTTCTGCCTGCTCTCGCCCAGGCCGACGCCGAACCAGCCGCCGGAGCCCATCGCGATCTGCCCCTGCACGGCCTGGTAGCCGGCGCCCTGCGCGTCGGCCCACGGGTCGAGGAAGGCGCCGATGCGGGCCATCCGGTACGGCTCCACCTTGATCATGATGACAGCGGCCAGGACCGCGAGCGCCATGATGCCGCCGAACAGCTTGATCGGCGCCCCCACGACCCACAGCAGCGCCAGGAAGATCATGAACAGCACGAGCGTGGTGCCGAGGTCGCTGCCCAGCATGACCATGACGGCCAGAATCGCGGTGCCCGGCATGAGCGGGATCAGCATCTGCCGCCACTCGATCCTGCCCTGTCTGGCCCGCCTGGCCAGCAGGTCGGCGCCCCACAGCGCGAGACCGAGCTTGGCCGGCTCCGACGGCTGCACGGTCAGCGGGCCGATGTAGATCCAGCGCTGCGCGCCCAGCTCGGATGAGCCGATGAACAGCACCATGACCAGCGCGATGATCGACAGCGCCATCAGCGGGTAGCCGGCCCAGCGGAAGAACTTCACCGGCAGCCGCGAGCACACGTACATCAGCGGCACGCCGATCGCGGCCGACAGCGACTGCTTGATGAACCACGAGAACGGGCTGCCGGTCTTGTTCAGCGCCTCGATGCTGGAGGCCGACAGCACCATCATCAGGCCCAGCGCGAGCAGCAGCGCGCTGCACATGATGATCAGGTAGTAGGTGGTCAGCGGCTTGTCGAGCAGCTCCTTGAGCGCGACGAGCTGCTCGCGCAGGAACTTCTGCGGGCTCTCCTGGGCGCGGGCCGGCGGCCGCACCCGCTCCTCAGCGCTCGTGCTCACGTCGTGCCCTCAGCTCGCGTACGGCACGCGCGAAGGCCTCCCCCCGCGCCGGATAGTTCGCGAACATGTCGAAGGAAGCCCCCGCCGGGGAGAGCAGCACGGTGTCGCCTGGCGAGGCCAGCCGGGCCGCTTCGGTGACGACTTTGTCCATCGCACCAGTGTCCCGATCCGCGATGTCCACGAGGGGGACATTCGGTGCGTGTCGCGCGATGGCTTCGGCGATCCTGGCGCGGTCGGCGCCGATCAGCACCGCGGCGCGCAGCCTCGGGGCGGCCTGGCGTACCAGGTCGTCCACGTCGGCGCCCTTGAGCAGGCCGCCCGCCACCCACACCACCGACGGGTAGGAGGCCAGCGCCGCCGCCGCGGCGTGCGGGTTGGTCGCCTTGGAGTCGTCGACGTAGTCGACCTCGCCGATCCTGTCCACGTGGGCGAGCCGGTGCGGGTCGGGGACGAAGTCGCGCAGCCCCTGGCGTACGGCCTCGGACGGCACGCCGAGCGAGCGGGCCAGGGCGGCGGCGGCCAGCGCGTTGGCCACGTTGTGCGGCGCGAACGGCGTGACGTCGTCGAGCGTGGCCAGCTCCTCGGCCGCCTCCACGGGGTCGGCCACGAACGCGCGGTCCACCAGCAGGTCCTCGACCACGCCGATCTCGCCCCGCTTGGGCACCCGCAGGGTGAAACCGACCGCGCCCGGATAGGGCGCCGCCAGCCGGGCCGCCTCGGGGTCGTCGGCGTTGAAGATCACCGTGCCGGCCCGCTCGAACACGCGGCCCTTGGCGGCGGCGTACTCCTCCATGGAGCCGTGCCAGTCGAGGTGGTCGGGCGCCACGTTGAGCACCGCCGCGGCGTGCGGCGCCAGCGTGGAGGACCAGTGGAGCTGGAAGCTGGACAGCTCGACGGCCAGCGCGTCGTACGGCTCCCCCACCGCGCGCACCACGGGCACGCCCACGTTCCCCACGGCCAGCGCCTTGCGGCCGGCGGCCAGCAGGATCGAGGTGAGCATGCGCACGGCGGTGGTCTTGCCGTTGGTGCCGGTCAGCGCCAGCCACGGCGCCGCCTGTTCGGGACGCAGCCGCCAGGCCAGCTCGACCTCGCCCACGACCTCGACCCCCGCCTCCAGCGCGGCGGCGATGAGCGGGTGGTGCGGCGGCCAGCCGGTGGTGACCAGCCGGGTCACGCCGGCGGGCAGCGCCATCTCGCCGAACCTGGTCTCGACGCCGGCCCCGGCCAGCGCCGCGGCGGCGGCGAGCTGCCGCTCGCCCTCGGTCGCCTCGACCACCACGACCCGCTCGCCCCGCGCGGCCAGCACCTCGGCCACGGCGGTGCCGGACACGCCGAGCCCGGCCACACACGTGAGCGTCATGGCCGCGGCATCCACTCGACGTAGAACAGGCCGAGGCCGAGCGCCGCGCACAGCATCGCGATCAGCCAGAAGCGGACCACGATCGTGGTCTCCGCCCAGCCCTTGAGCTCGAAATGGTGCTGCAACGGCGCCATCCTGAACACCCGTTTCCTGGTCATCTTGAAGAACCCGACCTGGATGATGACCGACAGGGTGATGATCACACACAGACCGGCCAGGATGATGAGCAGCAGCTGCGTACGCGTGGCGATGGCGAGGCCGGCCAGCACGCCGCCCAGCGCCAGCGAGCCCGTGTCGCCCATGAAGATGCGGGCCGGCGGGGCGTTCCACCACAGGAACCCGATCAGCGCCCCCAGCACGGCGGCGGCCACCACGGCGAGGTCGAGCGGATCTCGCACCCAGTAGCAGTTGGGGCCGAGCTGGTCGATGCAGTTGTTGCGCAGCTGCCAGTTGCCGATCAGCACGTACGCCGCCAGCACCGTGCCGGTCGCGCCGCTGGCCAGGCCGTCGAGGCCGTCGGTGAGGTTCACCGCGTTGGAGAACCCGACGATCATGATGAGCACCCAGATGGTGAACCCGACGATGCCGATCGAGGGGCCGATGTCGCGCAGGAACGACACCCGGGTCTCGGCGGGGGTGATGCCGTAGACGTTGGGCTGGCGTACGACGAGGACGGCGAAGACCGCGCCCACGACGAGCTGGCCGAGCGCCTTCGCGCCGCTGCGCAGGCCCAGGCTGCGCTGCTTGTAGATCTTGATGAAGTCGTCGAGGAAGCCGACCGCGCCGAGTCCCGTCATCAGGAACAGCACCAGCATGCCCGACACGGTGATGGGGGTCAGGGTGGCCAGGTGGGAGGCGCCGTAGGCGAGCAGGGCGGCCAGCACGAACACCATGCCGCCCATGGTGGGGGTGCCCCGCTTGCCGAGGTGGGCCTGCACGCCCTCCTCGCGGACCTGCTGGCCGATGCCGCGCCGCGAGAACAGCCGGATCGCCAGCGGGGTGCCCAGCATCGAGAGGATGAGGCCAACCGCGCCGGCGATGATGATGTTGGTCACTGGGGGGCACCTCCGAGCACGAGCTCGGCCGTCCGCTCGAGGCCCATCGCCCTGGGGCCCTTGATCAGCACCGCGTCACCGGGCCGCAGCCATGCGGCGAGCTGCTGCGCCGCCGCCGCGGCGTCGGCCACGTGCACGACCGTCGTCGGCTGGCCGTACCCGCCGGGCGGCCCGGGCGGCGGCCCTCCGGGCGGCCCCTGCCACCCCGGCACCGGCCCTCCCTGCCCGTGGGGACCGGGCGCAGGAGGCACGGGCCCGGCCCCCGGCACCTGCGGCCCAGGGGCGGGCGCATGCGCGGGCTGCGGACCCGGGGCAGATGTGACGGGGGGCTGGAAGGGGTTCTGGGATTCCATGGCGGCGGCCGTTTCCATGGCGGCGGCGCGCGCGCCCTGGAGGACGGGCTCGGCCTCGGGGCCGGCCACGATGAGACCGGCCAGACCGGCGGCGCCGGCCATGCGGCCCAGCTCGGTGTTGAGCGCCTCGCTCTCCTCCCCCAGCTCGCGCAGCGCCGCGATGACGGCGAAGCGCCGCCGCCCGCGCCCGATGACGTCGAACGCCTGGAAGGCGGCCCGCATCGAGTCGGGGTTGGCGTTGTAGGCGTCGTTGACCACGGTCACCCCGTCGGGCCGGTCGGTGACCTCCATCCGCCACCGGCTGCGCGGCGTGGCCGCCGACAGCTCCTCGGCGATCGTGGCGACCGGCAGCCCCAGCTCGTAGGCAGCGGCGGCGGCGGCGAGCGCGTTCTCGACGGCGTGCGCCCCGATCAGCTTGAGCGTCACGTGCGCCGACCCCGAGGGGGTGCGCAGCGTGAACGAGGCCCGCCCGCGCGCGTCGACCACGACGCCCTCGGCCCTGACCGAGGCGGACTCGCTCTGCCCGAAGTACGTGACCCGCGCCTCGGTGCGCGACGCCATGCCGCGCACGAGCGGGTCGTCGGCGTTCAGCACCGCGACACCGTCGCGCGGCAGCGCCTCGACCAGCTCGCCCTTGGCCTTGGCGATGGCCTCCTTGCCGCCGAACACGCCGAGGTGGGCGGTGCCGACGTTGAGCACGACGCCGATCTTCGGGGGGGCGATGCGGGTGAGGTCCTTGATGTGGCCGATGTTGCGGGCGGCCAGCTCGAGCACCATGAAGCGGGTGTCGAGGCCGGCCCGCAGCACGGTCAGCGGGTGGCCGAGCTCGTTGTTGAAGCTGCCGACGGGCGCGATGGTGGCGCCGATCCGCCCGGTGAGGCGGGCCAGCAGGTCTTTGGTGCCGGTCTTGCCGGCCGACCCGGTCACGCCGATGACGGTGACCTCGGGCAGCGTGCGCGCCTGGGCGGCGGCCAGCTCGGCGAGCGCGGCGGCGACGTCGGGGACGATCACCGCGGGCGCGTCGACGGGGCGGCTGGCGAGCACGGCGACGGCGCCGTCGCGTACGGCCTGGGCGGCGAAGTCGTGACCGTCGACCCGCGCGCCCCTGATGGCGACGAAGAGGGATCCCGGTTCTACGGCCCGCGAGTCGATCACGACGGGCCCGCGCACCACCGCGCGGGGATCGGCCATGCCCGACAGGGCGCCCGAGGTCAACTCGGCGATCCTGGCCAGAGGCAACGGGATCATTAGTGCTTCCTGCTTTCCTTGCGTGCGTCGATCGCTTCGGCGACCACTTCGCGGTCGTCGAAGGGGATCACCTCGCCTGAAACGTACTGGCCCTGTTCGTGACCCTTGCCCGCTACGACGATCACGTCGCCGCGCCCGGCCCGGGCGATCGCCAGGCCGATGGCGGCCGCGCGGTCGGGCTCAATGATCACATGAGCGCGGTCGTGCTGCGGAACGCGGAGCGCCCCTTCCATCATCGCCGCGAGGATGGCCAGCGGATCCTCGGACCGCGGGTTGTCGTTCGTGAAGATGGCCACATCAGCCAGTTGTGCAGCGATTTCCCCCATGATGGGGCGTTTGCCGCTGTCGCGGTCGCCGCCGCAGCCGAGCACGATCGTCAGCCGCCCCTCCGTGACCGACCGCAACGAGCGCAGCACCGACTCGACGGCGCCCGGCTTGTGCGAATAGTCCACGACCGCCTGGAACTCGTCGTCCGCGGCCGTGACGCGCTGCATGCGGCCGGGCACCCCGGCGAGCGTGCCGAGGCCGTCCACGGCCGCCTGGAGCGGCACGCCGGCCTCGACGAGCGTCACCACCGCGCCGAGCGCGTTGGCCACGTTGTACGGCCCGGGCAGCGCCACGCTCGCGTCGGCCTCGACCCCGCCGGGACCGACCACGCGGAACGTGCTGCCGTCGGCGCCGAGCCTGGTCTCCACCGCCCGCCAGTCGGCCTCGGGATCGCCCAGCGCCGAGAACGTCGTCATCGGCACCTTCGCCAGGCCCAGCAGCTCGCGCCCGTAGCGGTCGTCGAGGTTGGTCACCCCGACGCGGCTCAGCTCGGGCTGGAACAGCTTGACCTTGGTCATGAAGTAGTCCTCGAAGTCCTTGTGGAAGTCGAGGTGGTCCTGCGACAGGTTGGTGAACAGCGCGACGTCGTAGTAGACGCCGTCGACCCGGCCGAGCGCGAGCGCGTGGCTGGAGACCTCCATGGCCGCCGCGGTGACGCCCAGCTCGCGCATGAGCGCGAACAGGCCGTGCAGCTCCGTCGCCTCCGGCGTGGTCAGCCTGGGCTGGAAGCGCAGCTCGCCGGCGTGGATCTCGACGCCGCCCACCAGGCCCGTACGGTGACCCGCGGCCCGCAGGCCCGCCTCGATCATGAACGTGGTGGTGGACTTGCCGCTGGTGCCGGTCACGCCGAGCACCTGGATGTCGTGGGCCGGCTGGCCGTAGATCCAGGACGCGATCTGCCCGAGCAGGGCGCGCGGGTCGGGCACGATGAGCACGGGCAGCCCGGTGGCCACCGCCGCGTCGCGCCCGGCGCGGTCGGTGAGCACGGCGACGGCTCCGCTCGCCATCGCGTCCGCGCTGAACGCGGCGCCGTGGACCCGGTTGCCCGGCAGGGCGACGTAGAGGTCGCCGCGCCGGACGTCACGGGAGTCGATGGTGACGCCGGTCAGCGCGGCGTGCGGTGAGCGCGAGGTGCCCGAATCGGCATCGAGCATGGTCGCGAGCCCGCTCAGCGGGCGGGGCGGGCTGGTCGTGGGACGCATAGACGACGGGGGACGCACGGCGAGAGCGTACCTTCCCTGGTCACTGTCCCGCGCGGTTCCGCACCGGCGGGGCGGCGGAGCCTGTGGGAGGAATCTTCCTGCTCTTGATGGCGAACGTCATCACATCCTTGAAGACGGGGGCCGCGAGCTGCCCGCCGAAGTGGCCGTTCTTCGGGTTCTGCAGCACCGACAGCACCACCAGGCGGGGGTCGTCGGCCGGCGCGAACCCGGCGAACGAGGCCGTGTAACCGTCGTAACGGCCGAGTTCGGCATCGTAGCGGTTCGCGGTGCCCGTCTTGCCCGCCACCCGATATCCGTCGATGGCGGCGAGCTGGCCGGTGCCCTCCTCGCCCACGGCGCTCTCCAGCATGGTCGCGATCTCCTTGGCCGTCGTCTCACTCACCACCCTGGTCTGCTTACCAGCGGGAGCGGGGACGAACCTGCCGGACGCGTCGGTCGTGCCCGCCACGATCTGCGGCTCCATCTTGACGCCGCCGTTGGCGATGGTCTGGTAGACGCTGGCCATCTGCAGCGCGGTCACCGAGACGCCCTGCCCGTAGGCGACCGTGCAGTTCTGGCTGCCCGACCACTTCTTGTAGTCGGGCAGCAGGCCGGCCTCTGCGCCCGGCACGCCGCCGCCCGGCCTGCTGCCGAACCCGAACGCCTTGAGCATGGCGTGCAGCCGCTCGCTGCCGACCTTGCGCGCGGCCATGACCGTGGCCACGTTGCTGGACTGCGCCATCGCCTGGCGGAACGTCATCGACTCGACCTTGTGGCTGTGGGCGTCGCGCAGCACCTGGTCGGCGCACTTGATGCGGTCGGGCACCTGGTAGACCGTGTCGGGCGTGACCGCCTTGGCCTCCAGCGCCGCGGCGGCCGTGATCACCTTGTTGGTGCTGCCCGGCTCGAACACGACGGCGGCGGCCTTGTTCACGAAGCTCTCCGCGGGGGCCTTGCGCCAGTTGTTCAGGTCGAGCTCGGGCGCGTTGGCCATGGCGACGATCTGGGCGGTCCGCACGTCCATGACGATGACGGTGCCGCTGTCGGCGCCCGACTTCTTCACCTGCTCGGCGATGGACTTCTGGGCGGCCCACTGGATGTCGCGGTCGATGGTGAGCCGGACGTTCCTGCCGTCCACGGGCGCGGTCTGCTGGCTGGCGGTCATCGGGATCTGCTGGCCGTCGCGGCCGGTCTCGACGCGCTGCTCGCCGTCGCGGCCGGCCAGCAGCTTGTTCTGGGTACGTTCGACGCCGCCTAGCCCGGTGCCGTCGTCGCCGACGAACCCGATGAGGCTGCCCGCGAGGTCGCCCGCCGGGTAGAGCCTGCGGTAGGTCTTCTTCGCCGACAGCGCCGGGATGCGGGCCTGCATCAGCCGGGTGGCGACGACCGGGTCGACGTCTCTGGCCAGCAGCTGGTAGTGGGTGCCCGTCCTGGCGAGCTTGGCGGCGATGTCCTGCTCGCTCTTGCCGAGCTGCTGGGCCAGGATCGCGGCGGCCTTCGCCCTGATGGCCTCGGGCACCTTGGTCGGGTCGATCGACACCTCGCGGGCCTCGACCGTGACGGCCAGGTCGTGGCCGTTGACGTCGGTGATCGCGCCGCGCTTGGCCGGGATCGTCACGGTGTGCAGGCGCTGCTCGGCCGCCGCGGCCTCGTACACCTTGGAGTCGAGGCCCTGCATCTGGATGAGCCGGCCCGCGAAGATGGACAGCACGAACGTCATGCCGATCAGGCCGATGTTGATGCGCCTGCGCGGGTTGCCCAGCCGCAGCACGAGCGGCGGGCGCGGCGGCGGGCGCCGCGGTCCCCTGGGCGGCGGCACGTCGGCGCCGCCCCACGAGCCCCCTGAAGCGCCGCTGCGGGAACCGGGATGCGGGCCGCGCCGGGCCGTGGCGCCGTCGCGCCCCCGCGCCGCCTCGGGCCGCGCACCCGCCGCCGGCCTGGGGCTCCCCGACGGGGTACGGCGCAACGCGTCCTGTCCCCGCCCCCTGGAGTCCTCGTCGGCGGTACGCCGCGTCTTACCCCCGGCCTGCCCGGCCCCTCTGGCGCCGGCGCCGGGACCCGGCCTGCCCGCCGAACCGCCCGCACGACCCCCGGGCCCGCCGGACGAACCGCCCGCACGCCCCCGATCGTCGTCACGCCCCTGCACGCGCCCACGCAGCCGATCGGCATCGTCACGGGGACCGCGCCCACGCGGCCGGTCATCGTCGCGGGGACGCCTGCGGGCGCCGGGACGGTCGTCGTCGCGGGCCGAGTCGCGGGCCTGGTCGTCGGCCGGGTCGGGGCGGCGGCGGTTGCGGCCGTCGTCCGGGCCGAAGGTCTCGCGGCCGAACGGCAGGTCGAGCGGGTCGTCGCGATCGCGCGGCCGGCGCGGCGGGTTCTCCTGCGACGGCGGACGCCCCTCGCCTGAGGAGCCCCCGCGCCCGGGGTCGCGCCCGGAGTCACCGCGCGACGCGCCGCCGCCCTGACGTGCCGTCCTCCCGGGCCCGCCCGGCGTACGACGAGCGGCGCCTGGCCCTCCCTGAGAGCCGGCGCCGCCTGCGCCGCGGCCGGGACCCTGCCCCCTGCCGCCTGTTTCCCTCACCGCTGCGTGTCCGCCTGGCTCGCCTGGTCACCGGCGCTGCTGTAGGCGTTGACCTCGTCCCAGTCGGTGTGCTGGCCCTGCATCTCGGCCAGCTTGGCGATGTTCCCCGGCTGGGTCTTGAGCTGGTATTCCTGGTCGATCTTCTCGTTCTCGCGCTTGGCCACCGCGATCTCCTCGCGCAGCTTGGCGTCGGTGATCGTGTCCTGGGCGAGCATGGTGTTGAGCAGCAGCAGGCTCACCAGGCCGCCACAGAGCAGGCCGACGACGAGCAGCACGAAGGGCGTGCGCTGCCGCCGTGCGGGCCCGCGGCCGCCCGCGGGACGTGCCGCCGGCGCCTTGACGCGCGCCCGGCCCTTGGCCGCCTCGGGACGCTCGGTGACGGGCGCCTTGCCGGGAGCCGCGGTCCTGCCCCGTGAAGGAGCGGCCGTCGTGCCCCGCTCGGGCGCCGCGGCCTTCCCGCGTGCGGGCGCGGTCTTGCCCCGCTCGGGAGCCGGCGCCTTGCCCCGCACGGGAGCGGCCGTGCCCCGCTCGGCGCTCGCGCTCTTGCCGCGCGCGGGAGCCGCCCCGCGTGCGGTGGCCGGCTTGCCGCGCTCGGGCGTGGGCGCCTTGCCGCGGGCGGCGCCGGGCGCGCCGGCGCGCCCGTCGAGGAGGGCGCGTTCGGCGGCGGCCTCCGCGCGTGCCCGCTCGGCGGCCGAGCGCTTGCCCCCGGCCTCGGGCCGCGTGTCGGTACGGGGCCGCGGCTTGGGCTGCTGCGACACGGCCGACCTGCGGGTGCCCGTCTTGGGCACCGCGCGGCGGACGGGAGCCCCCCGGCCGGTCTCCTGCTCAGTCGTCAACACGGATCCTCTCTGCCGCCCGTAGCCGGGCCGAGGCCGCCCGCGGGTTGCGGGCGAGCTCTTCTTCGCTCGGGAGCTCTGCTCCCCTCGTCAGCAGGCGGAACCTCGGCTGGTGAGCCGGCAGCGGGACGGGCAGCCTGGGAGGGCTGGTGTCCCTGGTTCGCGCCGTGAGGGCCTGCTTGGTGAGCCGGTCCTCGAGTGAGTGGTAGGAGAGCACGACGACTCGCCCACCCAGCGCCAGTGCGTCGAGTGCCGCGGGCAGCGCCGCCTCCAGGGCGGACAGCTCCGCGTTCACCTCGATGCGCAGCGCCTGGAAAGTCCTCTTGGCGGGGTTTCCCCCGGTGCGCCGGGTCGCGGCGGGGATGGCCTCGCGAACGATCTCCGCGAGCCGCTTCGTCGAGGTTATTGCCTCTTTGGCACGTTCTCTGATGATCAGGCCCGCGACACGCTGAGCGAATCTCTCCTCGCCGTAGTCGCGCAGGATGCGGGTCAGCTCGGCGGCGGAGTAGGTGTTGACCACTTCTTCCGCCGTCAGCTCCTGCGAGGTGTCCATGCGCATGTCGAGCGGCGCGTCGTAGGAGTAGGCGAACCCGCGTCCGGCCTCGTCGAGCTGCGGCGAGGAGACCCCGAGGTCGAACAGCGCCGCGTCGATCGTGGTGCGCCCGGCGCGCGCGAGCACGTCGGGCAGGTCTGCGGACGAGGCGTGGACCAGGGTGATGCGGCCGGCGTAGGGGCTCAGCCTGCGGGTGGAGTGTTCGATCGCGAAGGGGTCGCGGTCGATGCCGATCAGGTGCAGCGCGGGATGTGCGGCGAGCAGCGCCTCGGAGTGGCCGCCGAGGCCGAGGTTGGCGTCGACGACGACGGGGGCGGGGCCGGACAGCGCGGGGCCGAGCAGCTCCAGTGTGCGCTCGAGCATCACCGGAACGTGACCGCCCTTGGCGACGCTGTCGTCCATCTCCAACCCCCCTCTCGCGTCCTTGCTCGCGGATGACGCGTTCATCGGTCGATCGCCGGTCCTTCCTGGGTCCCCACCCGGCGCCGCCCGGCCAGGTCCCCATCCGCACCCTCTTCGTGGACGCCCGCCATCTGACACCGGGGAAGGTGCATCAGCTGGCGGACAGTGGTTGCGGGTGGAGACCTCGCCGAACGACATCACCGACGGATCGACCGTGGTTCCTACAAGATCCCTGGCAGCACCTCCTCCGACAGTTCGGCGAACGCCTGCTCCTGTGCGCTGAGATAGGTGTCCCAGGCCTGCGCGTCCCAGATCTCCAGCCGGGTGTTGGCCCCGATGACGACGCAGTCACGTTCCAGGCCCGCGTACGCGCGAAGGCCCTGCGGGATCGTGATGCGTCCTTGTTTGTCTGGTTTCTCGTCGGACGCACTGGCGAAGAAGACGCGGCTGTAGTCACGTACCGCCTTGGCGGTGACCGGGGCGGTGCTGAGAGCCTCGGTAATGCGCTGGAACTCCTCCACGGGAAAGACGTAGAGGCATCGCTCCTGGCCTTTGGTGATCACAAGACCCTCCGCCAGCTCCTCACGGTACTTAGCCGGCAGGAACAGCCGTCCCTTGTCGTCCAGACGCGGTTGATGGGTGCCGAGGAACACCGGCCCCACCTCCCGTGCCTCGTGAAGCGCTCAGCGCTGGTGCACCGGGCCCTCCACTGCGCACCACCATACTCCACTTCTCCCCACCGTCAACTGATTCGAACCGTCTTCATCATCGGTTTCCCTTGCGTTACCCCAGGTCAGAGGCATGGGCGGGGGTGGGGTGCGGTGGGGTGGCGGCAACCGCCATGGGCGTGTCGGGGCTTTGAAACGCCGTTCAAATAGGCCCCTCGCGGGGGCGGCGAAGCTCGGGGTGGAGGAAAGTGGGGCGCTTCGCGGGGCACATGGTGGTGCGCTGTGTCACGGGATTCGCACGACCATGCCACAAGAACCGGAACATCACCGGTGTTCCCTGAATATCCACAAATGTCGCTACAGAACCCGCAGCGTCGTAGGGTCGTACAGACAATGGAAAAGGAATGGCATGGCTCCCGCAAAGGCACCGTACCGGGACAGCCGTCGCACTTCTCATGGAGGCCTGGTGGCAGTAACCCATGACGTCCCTCCCCAGCTCGACGAGCTGGTCACCACCGCCCACCGGATCCGGCAGGCCATCGAATCGGTGATCGAGGGCAAGAGCGACGCCGTCCGCCTCACCCTTACCGTCCTGCTCGCCGAAGGCCACCTCCTCATCGAGGACGTGCCGGGAGTCGGCAAGACGATGCTCGCCAAGGCGCTCGCGCGCTCCATCGACTGTCCGGTACGCCGCGTGCAGTTCACCCCCGACCTGCTGCCCAGCGACATCACCGGGGTCAGCGCGTACAACCAGCAGACGCGGGAGTTCGAGTTCAAGCCCGGTCCCGTCTTCGCCAACATCGTCGTCGGCGACGAGATCAACCGTGCCTCGCCCAAGACGCAGTCCGCGCTGCTGGAGTGCATGGAGGAGCAGCAGGTGACGGTGGACGGGCGGACGTACCGGCTCGACGCGCCGTTCATGGTGATCGCCACCCAGAACCCCATCGAGATGGAGGGCACCTATCCCCTGCCCGAGGCGCAGCGCGACCGCTTCACCGCGCGCGTGGCGATGGGCTACCCCGAGCCGACCGCCGAGCTGGAGATGCTCGACGTGCACGGCGGCACCTCACCGCTCGACAAGCTGGAGCCGGTCGCGACCACCGCCGAGGTGCGCGCCCTCATCGAGGCCGTACGCGGCGTCTACGTCTCCCAGCCGGTCAAGAAGTACGCCATCGACCTGGTCGTGGCCACCCGCCACTCCCCCGACCTGCGCCTCGGCGCCTCCCCGAGGTCCACGCTGCAGCTCGTACGCGCCGCCAGGGCGCACGCCGCGCTGGCGGGCCGCGACTACGTCATCCCCGACGACCTGCAGGACCTCGCCATCCCCGTGCTGGCGCACCGCCTGCTGCCCAGCATCGAGGCCCAGGGCCAGCGCCGCCTGCCCGAGCAGGTCGTGACCGACCTCGTCAGGCGGGTCCCGGTGCCGGAGACGCGGGGGGCCTGATGGCCGACATCCAGGACCCGCGCCCGCCGGAAGAGGCGCGGTGAGGGCCGGGCTGCGGGCGCTGACCTCCCGGGGCAGGTCGTTCCTGGCGTCCGGGATCGCGGCGCTGGTCATGGCCGTGCTCCTGGGCGAGAACGACCTGTTCAGGATCGGCGTCCTGATCACGGCGCTGCCGCTGCTGGCCGCGATGGTGGTGGCGCGGACGCGCTACCGGCTGAGCTGCGCCAGGCGGCTGGACCCGGCGCGGGCCGAGGTGGGCGGCGAGGCCACCGTGACCCTGCGCCTCGAGAACGTCACCCGCCTGCCCACCGGCCTGCTGCTCATCGAGGACACGGTGCCGTACGCGCTGGGCGTGCGGCCCAGGTTCGTGCTGGACAGGGTCGAGGCCAGGGGCGTGCGGGAGATCGACTACCGGGTGCGCTCCGACCTGCGCGGGCGCTACACGATCGGGCCGCTGTCGATCCGCATCGCCGACCCGTTCGGGCTGGTCGAGCTGGCCCGATCGTTCACGATCAGCGACACGCTCGTGGTGACGCCGCAGGTGGTGGCACTGCCGCACGTACGGCTGTCGGGTGAGTGGACGGGCGGCGGCGACAGCCGTACGCGGAGTGTGGCGGCGGCCGGCGACGACGACGTGGCACCGCGCGAATACCGGCAGGGCGACGACCTACGTCGGGTGCACTGGCGCTCGACGGCCCGCCACGGCGAGCTGATGGTGCGCCGCGAGGAACAGCAGTGGCAGAGCCGCGGCGCGCTCCTGCTCGACACCCGCAGGCACGCGCACCGCGGCGAGGGCCCGCGCTCGTCGTTCGAGGTGGCCGTCTCCGCGGCGGCCTCGATCGGCGTGCACCTCGCCCGCGAGGGCCTCGGCCTGCGGCTGGTCACCGACCAGGGCGCCGAGCACCTGACCGACCAGGGCCTGAGCCACTCCCTGCTGGACACCCTCGCCGTGGTCAAGCACAGCCCGGCCCGCTCCCTGGAGATGGGCGTCTCGGCGCTGCGCCAGGGCGGCGGCGACGGGCTGATCGTCGCCGTGCTCGGCGCGATGGAGCCCGAGGAGGCCAGGGAGCTGGGCAGGCTGCGGCACAGCGGCATCACCGCGGTGGCGGTGCTGCTGGACGTCAGCTCGTGGGAGGGCGGCGACCAGACCGCCGCCGAGAACCAGCGGGCCGTCGAGACGGTGCTCGCCGGGTACGGCTGGCGCATCGTCACCCTGCCCGCGGGCACCTCCATCGCCACCGTCTGGCCGGACGCCGCGGGACGCGGCAGATACGTGCTCGATCCCACGGGAGGCGCGGCATGAGACTGACGATCGCCTCGGGGGTGGCCGCGTTCACCGCGGCCCTCCTCCTCTATCCCCTCTTCGCGGGCGGCGCCTGGTTCTGGACCTCGCTCGGCGCGGTGCTCGCCGTGGTCGCGGCGGGCCTGCTGAGCAGCCGCCTGTCGCTGCCCGCGTGGGCGGCGCCGCTGGTCGGGCTGGCGGCCACGGGCGTCTTCCTGACCGTCTCCTTCGCCTCGGAGGAGGCGTGGGCGCTCATCGTGCCGACGAAGGACTCGGTGGCGGAGCTGGTCAGGCTGCTCGGCGTCGGGTGGGCCGACATCCAGCGGTTCGCGGCGCCCGTACCGGACACCGACGGCATCACCCTGCTGACGTCGGGCGGCGTGGCGCTCATCGCGATCGCCGTGGACTTCCTCGCCGCGCGGCTGCGCCGGGCGGCACTGGCCGGGCTGCCGCTGCTGGCGCTGGCCACGGTGCCGGCGACGATCCTGACCGACCCGATCAGCTGGCCGGCGTTCATCATCGCCGCGCTCGGATTCGTGGGGCTGCTCATCTCCGACGGGCGCGAGCGGATCGGCCACTGGGGCCGGGCGGTGCTGGTACGCCGGACCCGCGTGGTCAGCCCGTCCCAGGGGACGCCGCCGCGCGACACCGCCGACACCAGCGGGCTGCGGCTGTCGGGCAAGCGCATCGGGTTCGCGGCGATCGTGCTGGCCGTGCTGCTCCCGGCGGCGCTGCCCGCGATGGAGCCGGTGTCGTTCTTCACCTTCGGCGTCGGCGGGCGCGGCTCGGGTCCGGGCAACTCGATCAGCATCCCCAACCCCATCGCCAACCTCAAGGGCCAGCTGCAGCTGCCGGACCGGCGGGTGGTGCTGACCTACACCAACAACGACGACCAGCCCCGCTACCTGCGCATCTACGCGCTCGACACGTTCGACGGGCAGCAGTTCGGCATGACCCAGCCGAAGGGCGCGCCGCAGAACAGGACCGAGAACGGCCCGCTGCCCGCCCCGCCGGGGCTGGGCCGCGACCCCAAGATCAACAACGTGGTCACGAACGTCAGGATCAGCGACGAGATCGCGCGGCTGCAGTTCCTGCCGCTGCCGTACCCGCCGCGGCAGATCAAGGTGGACGGCGACTGGCGGGCCGACGTGGACACGCTCATGGTCTTCTCCACCCGCGAGGAGGCCGCCGGCATCGAGTACGACGTCAACACCAGCGAGCCCCAGCCCACCGCCGACCTGCTGGACGCTAGCGACAACACGCCGCCCCAGGTGGACGACCGCTTCCTCGTCCTGCCCGAGAACCTGCCGCCCGGCATCCTGGAGCTCGCCGAGAAGGAGACCGCCGAGGCGAACACCAGGTACGAGGCCGCGGTGATGCTGCAGAAGTTCTTCACCACCGACGGCGGCTTCACCTACAACCTGGAGACGCAGGGGCACAGCAACTCGGCGCTCAGCGACTTCCTGCTGCGCTCGCGCGCGGGCTACTGCGAGCAGTTCGCCGCGTCGATGGCGGTGCTGGCCCGGCTGATCGGCATCCCGTCGCGGGTCGCGATCGGCTACACCGGCGGCACCAAGGTCGGCGACCACTGGGAGGTCGGCACGAACGACTCCCACTCCTGGCCCGAGCTGTACTTCGAGGGCGTGGGCTGGCTGCCGTTCGAGCCGACGCCGTCCGGCGCCGCGGGTCAGGGCAGCGCCCGGGTGCCCGAGTACTCCCGGCCGCGGCCCGAGCCGGCCGCCACCACCAGCGAGCCGTCGCCCGGCGCCACCAGCTCCGAGGCCGACGCCCCGCAGGACCCGCAGGCCCGGCGCAACATCCGCGAGCTGGACCGCGAGGGCACCGTCGCGACCGGCACGCTGCCGCCCGACGACTCGATGCCGCTGGCCGGCAAGATCGGCATCGGGGCGGGCGCGCTGCTGCTCGTCCTGCTGATCCCGGCGGGTCTGCGGCTGGTCTCGCGCAACCGGCGGGTACGCCGCCTCACCTGGAAGGTCTCCCAGCCCTCCGACGAGCTGACCGCCAGGATGGCCGTGGGCCGCGGCCAGACCACCGTCGCGGCCGTGTGGGCGGAGCTGGACGACGTCCTGTACGACTACGGCATGGCCCGCCTGCCCAGCGAGACCCCGCGGGCGCTGGCCCGGCGGCTCACCCAGCAGTACGAGTTCGACGCCGAGTCCGCCGCCGCCATGACGGCCATCGCGGGCAACGTGGAGCGGGTGCTGTTCGCCCGGGAGCCCGGCAGGATCGCGCCCATGGGCAAGGACCTGCGCAAGGTGCGCCTGGCGCTGGCGGCCACCGTGTCACGCGGGCGGCGGATGCGCGCCGTCCTGATGCCGCCGTCCACGCTGCGGCGCATCCGGATGCTGGGCGAACGCCTGCTCGACGGCTTCGACCTGCTGGAGACGATCAGGCTGCGCCGCACCTCCCAGAGGGGCGCCTGACCCGCGAACAGCGACCGCCCGGCCCCCGTACGGGGGCCGGGCGGTCGCGTCATTTGGGGCGCTGAACCTACTCCCCCCTGGACCGCACCGGTCGGGTGGCCGCGGCGGACGGGGCGGGGTGCGGCGGTGGGTGGTGGGCATGCGAGCGGCCGCCCCGTGCCGGGGGCGGCCGCGTCAGCTTGCCTCGCGGGTCAGCGCTCGTCGTGGCGACGGCGCCAGCGCTCTTCCATGCGCTCCATGAAACTGCCCCGGTTGCCCCGGCGGGCCTGCTTGCCCGGAGGAGTGGCCGTGCCGGCCGCGGGGGCGGAATCTCCGAACCCGTTCATCTTTTTCCAGCTGGACAGGCCCCACAGACACGCGGCGAGCATGACCACGAAACCGCCGACGCCGAGCGGGATCAGGCTCATCACCACGCCGACCATCATGATGACGACGCCGAGGGCAAAGCCGATGGAGGCTTTGACCAGGCGACGCTTGTAATGGCTGCGCGGGTCGCTGATCCTTACGGTGTTGGCCCACTTCGGGTCCTCGGCGTAGAGGGCCTGCTCGATCTGGTCGAGCAAGCGCTGCTCGTGCTCAGAGAGCGGCACGGCGCCTCCCAAGGACGGCCCCAGGACGGGGAAGACGGCAACGGACGACACGGGGTGTCCGAACCTCGCGGTCGGTTATCCCCAGAATACGAGGCTGTAGACGTAGGCGAAAGCAAACGTCCAACGCAGACCAAACCGGAGGTGACGTCATGGCTCTATTGTGGCCCATCTCGCCTCCCTCTCCCCAAAATCCTGACACGGACGCCCCCAGCAAGTCCTGACATCGAACGTCATGTCTCTATTTCATCAAGCTTGCCACGTACCAGCGACGCAGGGAGCACCGCATCGGGACCGAATCTGCGGATGGCGCGATCCATGGCCTGTTCCGCCTCGCGCCACCCGGTCTCCTTCTCGCCGAGACTGAGCTGCCGGGTGGCCTCGCCGACCGGTCGGAGGTTCTCCATCCGGACCCCCACCAGGCGCAGCCGCACCCGCTGGAGCCCGGCCGCCTCGTACAGCTCGCAGGCTGTGGCGTAAATCACCTGAGCCACGTCGGTCGGCTCACGCAGCGTGCGCGACCGGCTGATCGTGGTGAAATCGGCTCGGCGTAGCTTCACACTTACAGTTCTTCCCACGTGACCGGCCTTACGCATGCGAGCGGCGACCCGCTCCGACAGCCGCAGCAGCTCACGCTTGATCACGCCGGGATCGTCGACGTCGGCGGCGAACGTCTCCTCGTTGCCGATGCTCTTGTCGGGGACGTGGGCGGTCACAGGCCGCTCGTCGCGCCCCCAGGCCAGCGCCGCCAGATGGCCGCCCACCGCCTGCCCCAGCTCGCGCTGGAGGGTGGTGGGCGGGACCCTCGCGAGGTCGCCGACCGTGCGGATGCCGAGGCGTACCAGCGACTGCTCGGTGCGCTCGCCGACGCCCCACAGGGCCGAGACGGGCAGCGGGTGGAGGAAGTCGACCACCTCGCCGGCGGGCACGACCAGCAGCCCGTCGGGCTTGCACTGCTTGGAGGCGAGCTTTGCGATGAATTTGCTGCTCGCCACGCCCACGGAGCACGTGATGCCGTAGCGCTCCGACACCTGCTCCCTGATCATGGCGGCCACCGTCGCGGGCGGGCCGAGCCGCCGTCTCGCACCTCCCACGTCGAGGAACGCCTCATCGGACGCGATGGGCTCGACCAGCGGGGTGATGGCGTGGAAGATCTCCATGACGCCCTTGGAGACCTCGGAGTATTTGCCGTGGCTCGGCGGGATGATCGTGGCCTGCGGGCAGAGCCGACGCGCCCGGCTCATCGGCATCGCCGAGTGCACGCCGAACGCCCTGGCCTCGTAGGTGGCGCTGAGCACGACGCCGCGCCCGGCGGGCGAGCCCACGATCACCGGACGCCCCTTCAGCTCGGGCCGCTCGAGCAGCTCGACGCTGGCGAAGAAGGCGTCCATGTCGACGTGGAGAATCGGGCAGCCGCTGTCATCGACCCCGGTCCGCGGAGCGGGGCCGATGCCGGTGATCTGCTTGCGAGACACGCCGCCGATTCTATCCGAACAGGCGTTCTACACCGAGGGGAGCGGTCATCGATTCTTCCCTTCCGCGGGCTCAGGTCCGGTGGGCGAGCACGTGCAGCTGCGTCGCGACGTCGCGCAGCACGGGATGGGTGGAGGCGGCCTGCTCCAGCGCGACCAGCGCCTCGGCGGCACCCGGCTCGCCGTCGAGCAGCCGGCTCGGCACCAGGTCGGCGAAGACGCGGACGCCGTGGATGGAGCCGATCGCGAACCCGGTGGCGCCCAGCAGCTCGGTCAGCGTCCCGGCGGAGAAGCGGCGCGGCGTCGGGTCACGGTCGCCCCAGGTGCCGCCCGGGTCGCTCAGCACGGCCCTGGCCTCGTCGAACTGCCCGGCCAGCGCCCGGTGGATGGCGCTGGCGACCGGGTTGGCGGCCAGCACGCTGACCGTGCCGCCCCTGCGCAGCAGCCCGGCCACCGCGGTGAGCGCGCTGATCGGGTCTTCGACATATTCGAGCACGCTGTGGCACAGGACCAGGTCGGCGGCGTCGCGGCTGAGCAGCTCGCCCAGGTCGGCGGCGTCGCCCTGGAGGCCGCGCACGCTCACGCCGCGCTCCTTGGCGCGGCGCTCCAGCGCGGCCAGCGAGTCGGGGCTCGGGTCGACGACGGTGACGGAATGGCCGAGCTCGGCCAGCGGCACGGCGAACCCGCCGGTGCCGCCGCCGGCGTCGACGATGTCGAGCGACGTCCGCCCGGTGGCCGCCGTGCGCTCGGCCAGCATGGACCGCAACGCGTCCCAGACGACGGCGGTGCGCACCGCCGGGGTCCTCGTGGTGACGCCTTCTGCACGCAACCTCGGCTCGCCTCCCTCTCCGCCGCGACCGGCGCCCCACGGGCGGCGCCCGGGCCGGCCGGACGGCCGCCGCGAAACGCGGCTCGCGCGTCTCGCGAAACGTGCACTTCGCGGACGGCTTTCTCCATGGACGGGCCCCAGCCTACGCCGTACGCGGGAGCACCCGCTCCCCTGCTGAAGGACCCATTACCGGAAAGCCTGCACGCCACCGTCTGAGCGGCGCTCAGCCCTGGGGGCGGCGGCCGGGTCATCCTGGGTCGTCCTGTCGCGCTCAGCCGCGCCCGTGGCCGTCAGCCGGCTCTGTGGCGGCCGCCAGGCCCTTGGGAGCGCGCAGCCGCCACGCCTCCGCCAGCAGCTCGCCCAGCTCGCCTGGGTCGACCGCCGCCAGCCGCACGAGCACGATCGCGTGCCCGTCGTAGTGGGGCGTGGTGGTGAACGTGGCAGGCTCCGCGGTCAGCAGCTCGTGCTTGTGCTCCTCGGACGGCACCGGGAGCACCAGCAGGTCGCCCTCCTCCCGCATCCGGGCGAACCACTTGCCGCGCACGTAGAAGGCGGGCGTGCCGTACATGGCGCGCTCGGCGGTCTCGGGCAGCGCCAGCGCCAGCCGGCGTACGTCGTCCTCTGTCACCATGCGGTCACCCTAGCCAGCGGCACCGACGAAAACCGGCCACTCACCTGCGAGAACGGAAAAGGGCGCGTCGCGGCTGGTGACGCGCCCCTCATCCGTACGGACCGGCGTGGTTCGAAACGTACCCCGAACGTGGCCCTCCGGTCCCCCGAAACGGGGTACCTAATGGGTGTCTAAAGGGTGAGGCTTGGCTTGAGTTGCTTGAAGCGCGCCAGCAGCCCGTTGATGAACTGCGGCGACTCGTCGGTGGACAGCTCCCCCGCCAGGTGCACCCACTCGCTGATGACCACGCCCTCGGGCACGCCGGGCATCCACAACAGCTCGTACGTGCCGCCGCGCAGCAGATTACGGTCGACGGCCGGCATCCGATCGAGTGTCCAGCCCTCGGCGTACGTCGTGATGAGTTCGTCGATGCGCGCGTGGTGCCTGGCGACCCCCTCCACGAGGGTCGAGGTGTATTCGTTGACCGGCGGCTCCTGCCGCTCCACGCGCTCGGCGAGGATCTTCAGCGGATCCTCGTCGCGCAGCTCAGCCTCGAAGAGGATGTCGAGCGCTCTCCTGCGTGCTTTGCCGCGTGCCGACACCTCAGGCCCGGCCGAGGTATTCGCCGCTGCGGGTGTCGACCTTGACCTTTTCGCCGGTGGTGATGAACAGCGGCACCTTGATCTCGGCGCCGGTCTCCAGCGTGGCCGGCTTGGTGCCGCCGGTGGAGCGGTCGCCCTGCAGGCCGGGCTCGGTGTTGGAGATGGTCAGCTCGACGGCGGCGGGCAGGTCGACGTAGAGCGCGGAGCCCTCGTTGAAGGCGACCGTGGCCAGGGTGTTCTCCAGCATGTAGTTGGCCGCGGTGCCGACGGTGCCGGCCGGCACGTTGACCATGTCGTAGGTCTCGGTGTCCATGAACACGAACTCGTCGCCGTCCTTGTACGAGTACTGCATCTCGCGCTTGTCGACGTTGGCCACCTCGACCTTCACCCCGGCGTTGAAGGTCTTGTCGACGACCTTGCCGGAGAGGACGTTCTTGAGCTTGGTGCGCACGAACGCGCCGCCCTTGCCCGGCTTGACGTGCTGGAACTCGACAACGCTCCAGAGCTCACCGCCCTCGAGCTTCAGCACCATGCCGTTCTTGAGGTCGTTGGTCGTCGCCACTCGTTCTTCTCCCGCGTGCGGCCGCTCTAAAGGACGAGCAGCTCCTTGGTCGTCTTGGTGAAGAGTTCCGGCCCGCCCTCACGTGTCACGAGCGTGTCCTCGATGCGAACCCCGCCCCGGTCCGGGAGGTAGACCCCCGGCTCGACGGTGATCGGAACTCGATCCTCTAGTCTACCGGTCCTTGACGGGCCGAGGAACGGCTCCTCGTGGATCTCCAGGCCGACACCGTGGCCGAGACCGTGCCTGAAGTGCTCGCCGTGGCCCGCCCGTGCCACGACCGACCTGGCCGCGGAGTCGACCTCCCTGGCCCCGGCGCCAGGGGTCAGGGCGTGTCGTCCGGCCCGCTGGGCCTCGGCGACGAGGTCGTACAGCTCGCGCTGCCAGGCAGCGGGCGGGCCCAGGCTGACGGTACGCGTCATGTCGGCGTGGTAGCCCTGGTAGCGGGCGCCGAAGTCGATGGTGACCAGGTCTCCCGCGCGCAGCTCGCGGCCGGTGGGGCTGTGGTGCGGCACCGCGCCGTTCTCCCCCGCCGCCACGATCGTGTCGAACGCGGGCTTGTCGGCGCCCAGCTCGGCCATCCGCTGCTCCAGCAGGCGGGCCGGCTCGCGCTCTGTCATGCCGGGCGCGATGCGCGGCGCGACGTCCGCGAACGCCTGGTCGGTGATCGCGCAGGCGGTGCGGATGAGGTCGAGCTCCTGCTCGTCCTTGACCGCGCGCAACCGCTCCACGACCGGTCCGAGCGGCACGAGACCCTCGCCCAGCCGCAGGTACGTGGCCACGCTCATGCACGCCGCCTCGATGCCGACCCCTCTGGTGCCCTCCTGCGCGCCGGGGCTGGGCGTGAGCAGCCGCGCCGCGACGTCGGCCGCCTCCACCACGGGCAGGTCGAGCGCCCTGGCCGCGCCGATGTAGCGGTTGTCGGTGGCCAGCACCGCGCCGCCGTCGGCGCCCACCAGGACGGCGGCGTTGGAGCTGACCAGGCCGGTCAGGTAGCGGACGTTGACCGGCGAGGTGACGAGCAGCGCGTGAACCTCGTGGCCGGCCAGCGACTCGGCCAGCCGCGCCCGCCGCGCCGCGTAGTCGAAGGTCATTCCGCCAATCTACGCCCCCCTGGCGACAAGGACACCGCCGCACGTGCCCGCCCCGGGCCAGGTGCGGCCCGCTCAGCCGGGCGGGGCCGCCACACCGCCCGCACGCGCCCGCCCCGGCCTGTGCTGGGCGCGGCCTGTGCTGGGCGCGGCCCCGGGCGGTGGTCAGTGGCCGGGCAGGCGCCAGTCGCGCATGAACTCGGCCGCCGGGCCGGCGGACTGCATGTCGCCCTTCTCCTGGGCCCGCAGCAGGTCGCGGTAGACGCCGGCCACGTGGTTGAGCGTCGAGTCGAGGTGGCCTTCGCCGAGCTTCCTCGCGGCCTTCCTGAGCTTCTCGCGGGCCTTGCCGGAGACGCGGGGGTCGATGCCGCCCGTCGCCTCCTGCGCCATCAGGGCCTGGTCGAAGCGCTGGAGCCAGGTGTCGTACCCGCCGGCCGGCTCGGACCTGCCGCCGAGGGTGGCCTTGGGCGTCACGGCCTCGTTCAGCGAAATGATGTCGTCCTCGCCGATCGTGGCCACGGTCTCCGGCGTGGGGTCGGGGCTGGGCGGCGGCGAGCTGGGCGCCACCTCCTCCAGTGTCTCGGTCGGGACGACGGTGGGAGTGGTCTCCGCGACCGGCTGCTCCTCGCGCTGTCCCGCGATCGAGACCATGACCACGGTCACGGCCGCGATGACGGCGACGGCGATGCCGATCTGCAGGATCAGCTTGCGGTTACGGGCTCCCGACGGCGGCTCCGGCTCCAGGTCGGCGGCCTGGAAGACGGCGGTGTCACCGGCCCGCGGCGGCACGGCGTAGACCTCGGTGGCACCGGCCCCCTGCCCGAGCCCGGCCCCGCGCAGCGAGGCCCCGGTCTGCGGCATGCCCCCGGGCACAGGGCCGGAGCCGGTCTGGGACGGGACTCCGCCGTGGGGAAAGGCGCCGGTCTGGGGCGGGACGCCGCCGTTGGGGGAGGCGCCGGTCTGGGGCGGGGCGGCGGGCTTGGGGCGGGCGATGGCGGCGAGCGTACGCCTGATGGACTCGCCGCTGCCCGGCCGCCTGGCGGGGTCGTCGGCGAGCATGGCGAGCACCAGCCGGTCCAGCTCGGCGGGCACCTCGGCCCTGACGCCGCTGGGCGGCGTCACCTGGCCCCTGGGCGCGTCGTCGCCGAAGGGCGGGCGCCCGCACAGCAGCTCGTAGCAGACGCAGCCGAGCGCGTAGATGTCGCCGGGCGCCTCGGCGGGCTCGCCGGGGACCCGCTCGGGGGCGGCGTAGCGGCCACTGCCGCGTACGGGCTCGCGCCCGTCCATCCCGAACCCGACGACCTTGAGCACGCCGCTGGCGGCCATCCTGAAGGCGTCGGGGTCGACCTGCCCGTGCACGACGCCGGCCCGGTGCGCGGCGTCGAGCCCGGCGGCGGCCTGCCCGATCAGGTCGCACACCTCGACGATGGTCAGGCTGCCGCGCGCGGCGAGCTCCTCGCCCAGGCTGAGCCCGGTCAGGTGCTCCATGACGAGGAACGGCGCCCCGTCGTGCTCGCCGACGTCCAGGACCATGGCGACGTTGGGGTGGATGACCTTGGCGACGGCCTGGGCGTGCTGTCTGAGCACCTCACGGGTGGCCGGGCCGGCCGCTCTGGCGCCGAGCACCTTGACGGCCACGACCCAGTCGGCCCGCGTGTCGTACCCTCGCCACACCTCGCCCATCGGGCCGCTGCCGATGCGCTCGTCGAGCCGGTACCGGCCGGCGATCAAGGAGGGCGCGCGCTCCGCGTCGGACATATCCCCGCCAAATACTCAGAAATCAGGATTATCAGGATTTCCGACTTACCATAGGCCCCCGCGGCCCCCGACGCCCCGCGTACACGCTGCCCGGCCGCGTACGGGCAGGAAAAAGGGGGGCGGTGCACCCGCCCCCCTTCCCCACGGACTCAGGCCGTCGCGGGCTCCGCCACGCGGGTCACGCGCGGCTGGTCGAGCGGCTGCGGCGGCGCGTTGAAGACGGCCGTGTCGAGGCGGCCCTCCGAGCGCGCCACCAGCACCGGGACGACCATCTGCCCGGTCACGTTGGTCGCGGTGCGGATCATGTCCAGGATCGGGTCGATGGCCAGCAGCAGGCCGACGCCCTCGAGCGGCAGGCCCAGCGTGCTGAGGGTGAGTGTCAGCATGACGGTCGCGCCGGTCAGGCCCGCCGTGGCGGCCGAGCCGACCACGGAGACGAACGCGATGAGCAGGTAGTCGCCCACCCCGAGCTGGATGCCGAACACCTGGGCCACGAAGATCGCGGCGAGCGCCGGGTAGACGGAGGCGCAGCCGTCCATCTTGGTGGTCGCGCCGAACGGCACGGCGAACGAGGCGTAGTCGGCGTCCACGCCGTTGCGCTCGACCGAGACCCGCTGCGTCAGCGGCAGCGTGCCGACCGAGGAGCGGGAGACGAACGCCAGCTCGATCGCGGGCCAGGCGTTGCGGAAGAACCGGACCGGGCTCACCTTGCCCCAGAAGGCCAGCAGCGCCGGGTAGACGGCGAGCAGCACGATGAAGCAGCCGATGTAGACGCCGGCGCTGAACTTGGCGAGCGGCGCGAGCAGGTCCCACCCGTACGTGGAGACCGCCTTGCCGATCAGGCCGGCGGTGCCGATGGGGGCGAGCCTGATGACCCACCACAGCGCCTTCTGCACCAGCTCCAGGACGGAACGGGCGAGGTTCAGGAACGGCTCGGCCTTGTCGCCGGCGGCCAGGGCGGCCGCGCCGAGCACGACGCCGAGGAAGACGATCTGGAGGACCTCGACCTCGGTGAAGGCGGTGACGATGTTCGTGGGCAGGATGCCGGTGACGAAGTCGAGCCAGGTGCCGGCGTGCTCGGGCGCCTTGGCCGCGCCGGTGTCGAGGGTGACGCCCTGGCCGGGGTTGATGAGCAGGCCGAGCCCGATCGCCAGCGCCACCGAGACGGCCGCGGTGACGAGGAACCAGACCAGCGTCTTGGTGGCGAGCCTGGCGGCGCCGTTGACGTTGCGCAGGTTGGCCACGCTGACCAGGACCGCGGTGAAGACGAGTGGCGGAACGGCGAGCTTGAGCAGCTGGACGAAGATCGAGCCGACCTTGGTGAGCGTCTCGGTGAGCCAGGCGACGTCCCAGATCTTGGCGACGAAGCCGAGGGCGATGCCGACGGCGAGGCCCAGCAGCAACTGCAGGGAGAAGGTGAATCTCTTCACGGGGGGATGCCTTCGCATGCGGGCATGCCAGAGGCATGCCGGGGTGAGGGAGTTGACGACAGGGACGAGAGCGGCGTCAGCTACAGAGCGATCCGTGCAGCCGGCACAGATCGATGTGCAGCCGCTCGATGAGCCACACGATCACCACGGAAAACCTCACAGCCCGGCATAACCATCAGGAAATGTGGCAAATTCCCCGACGAAGTGTGATCTACGCCACGATCTCCTTGATCTGCTCGATGAGCCTCACCCGGTCCTCGTGCGTCTTGGCGATCGGCGCCACGTTCAGGGTGGTCACCCCCGACTCCTTCAGCGCCCGCACCCGGTCGCGCACGAAGCCCTCGTCGCCGATCAGCGACGTCTTCTCCAGCAGCTCGGCCGGGACCAGCGCGGCGGCCTCGTCCTTCTTGCCCTCCAGGTAGAGATCCTGGATCCGCTCGGCCTCCTTCTCGTAGCCGTAGCGCCTGGCCAGGTCGTTGTAGAAGTTGCGGCCCTTGGCGCCCATGCCGCCGATGTAGAGGGCGGCCATCGGCCGGCCGAACTCGCGCAGCCCCGCCACGTCGTCGCCGATCGCCAGCGTGGCGTGCGCGACGACGTCGAGCTCGCCCAGCTCGGGGTCGCGCTTCGCCCTGCCCGCGGCCAGCGAGGAGCCCCAGACGTCGGCGGCCTTCTCCGGCAGGTAGAAGATCGGCTCCCAGCCCTCGGCCAGCTCGGCGGTCAGCTCGACGTTCTTGGGGCCGATGGCGGCGATCATGATGGGGATGCGGGGGCGTACGGGGTGGTTGATGAGCTTGAGCGGCTTGCCCAGGCCGGTGCCGTGGCCGGGCGGGAGCGGCACGGTGTAGTGGCGGCCGTCGTACTGGACGCGCTCGCGCCGCCAGACCTGGCGGCAGATCTCGATGACCTCCCGCGTGCGCCCGAGCGGCGCGGTGTACGGCACCCCGTGGAAGCCCTCGATCACCTGCGGCCCCGACGCGCCGAGCCCCAGCGTGAACCGCCCGTCGGAGACGTAGTCGAGCCCGGCGGCCGTCATGGCGAGCAGCGTCGGCGTGCGCGAGTAGATCGGCAGGATGCCGGAGGCGATCTGCAGCCGCTCGGTCCTGGCCGCGATGTAGCCCATCTGGCTGACGGCGTCGAAGGAGTAGGCCTCGGCCACGAACACGATGTCCAGCCCGGCCTTCTCGTAGTCGGCCAGCTCGGCCACCGACTCCTTGAAGCCGCCCGCGTAGTTGAGTGCCATACCGATGCGCATTCAGGGCTCCCACTGACCGAATGATGTTCTGTTGAGACGGCACCATGCTATCGCGCCGGTGCGCCGGGCCGGAGCGGCTAGCCTGGATCAGGTGCTGAAGCGGGTCGTCATCGTCGTCTCCGTCGCGGTTTCCGCGGCCCTGGCGGGCCATCGGCTGATCCCGGCGCTGGGTGGGTTCACCCCCGTCCTGGAGAGCCTGCTGCCGTGGATGGGCCTCGCGGTGCCGCTGCTGCTGGCCTTCGCCGCCGTCGCCCGCTCGACCGGCGCGGTGGCCGCCGCGCTGCTGCCCGGCCTGATCTGGGCCGTCATGTTCGGCTCCACGCTGCTGCGCACCCCGCCCGGCGGTCCGAGCGACCTGGCCGTGGGCACCGTCAACGTGGGGGTGACCAACAACGCGTCGGGCGAGGCCGTCCGCGCCATCGCCAAGGACCTCGACCTGCTGGCCGCACAGGAGCTGACCAGGGGCGGCCCGGCGGCCAAGCAGCTCAACAAGATGTTCAAGCACCACTACGCGGTCAGCACGGTCGGGCTGTGGAGCCGCTACCCGCTCAGCGAGACCAAGCCGCTCGACGTCGGCATGGGCTGGCCGCGCGCCCTGCGGGCGGTCGTCACCACCCCCAAGGGCAAGGTCACCGTCTACGTCATGCACCTCGCCTCGGCGAGGCCGGGCCACACCACCTCGCGCGACGTCTCGCTGGCCAGGGCGCGCGAGCTCGTCGACGCCGACCCGAGCAAGCGCATCCTGCTGCTCGGCGACCTCAACACCGCCACCACCGACCGTGGCATGAGCGGCCTGACGCCGCCGCTGACCGACGCGCAGAGCGAGGCGGGCGACGGGTTCGGCTTCACCTGGCCGGCCGAGTTCCCGATCACCAGGCCCGACCACATCCTCCACCGCGGCATGACGGCGACCGAGGCGGGCGTGGCGCCCGCCACGGGCAGCGACCACCGCGCCGCGATCGCCTCCCTGCGCTTCTAGGAGCGGGGCAGCAGCCGGTCGAGGTCGGCGGGCGTGTCGATGTCGGACGGGTCGCCGTGCCCGTCGCACGGCACCTCGGTGACCAGCTCGGGATGAGCCTTCAGGTACGCCCGCGCCCCCACGTCGCCCACGGCCAGCTCCGCCACCCCGGCGAAGTGCGTACGGGCGATCAGCACCGGGTTGCGGCGCCGCCCGCCGTACGTGGCGACCGCCAGCCCCGCCCCCGAGCCGATCAGCGCGCGCACCGCGCCCGGCCCGATCAGCGGCTGGTCCACCAGCGCCACCACCACCGCCTCCGCCTGCGCGGGCAGCGCGGCCAGCCCGGCGCGCAGCGAGGAGCCCATGCCGCTCGCCCAATCGGGGTTGCGCACGGTCACCGCCCCGCGCACCCGCACCGTGGCCGCGCCCAGCACGACCACGACCGGATGGCAGCCGCCCTCGGCCAGCAGCCGCACGCCGCGATCGACGAGCCGCTCACCGGCATACTCGACCAGCGCCTTCGGCCGCCCGAGCCGCGATCCCTCGCCCGCGGCCAGCAGCAGCCCGGCCACCCGCGTGTCCTTCACGGCGTCTCGTGGTGGATGCGGCCCTCCGTGGTGGTCAGCGGCCGGCCTGAGCCGCCCCAGCGCAGCTGGATCAGCTCGGCGGCGATCGACACCGCGGTCTCCTCGGGGGTGCGGGCGCCGAGGTCGAGCCCGATGGGCGAGCGCAGCCTGGCCAGCTCGTCCTCGGTGAGCCCCGACTCCCGCAGCCGCGCCATACGGTCGTCGTGGGTGCGGCGCGAGCCCATGGCGCCGACGTAGCCCGCGTTCGTGCGCAGCGCCACCTCCAGCAGCGGCACGTCGAACTTGGGGTCGTGGGTCAGCACGCAGATCACCGTACGCTCGTCCACCTGCACCGAGGCGAGGTAGTCGTGCGGCCACTTGACCACGACCTCGTCGGCGTCGGGGAAGCGCTTGGCGGTGGCGAAGACCGGCCGCGCGTCGCACACGGTCACGTGGTAGCCGAGGAACTTGCCCACCCTGGCGACGCCGGCGGCGAAGTCGATCGCCCCGAACACCAGCATGCGCGGCGGCGGCGCGAACGACTGCACGAACACCGCGAGGTCGTCCAGCCGACGCTCCCCCTGACCGCCGTAGTGCCGCAGGCCGGTCAGGCCCTGGGCGAGCATGCCGCGGGCGTCGTCGTCCACGGCGGCGTCGAGGCGCTCCAGGCCGAGGCTGCCGGTGGCGTGGTCGGGCCAGATGATCCGGCGGGCGCCGACCTGGCCTGGCCCCGAGACGACGGTGGCCACGGCGACCGGCCGGTGCTCCTCCACCGCCGCGGCGATCTCGCCCAGCTCGGGGAAGGTCTCGATCGAGACCGGCTCGACGAGGATGTCGATGATGCCGCCGCAGGTGAGGCCGACGGCGAAGGCGTCGTCGTCGCTGACGCCGTACCGCTGCAGCAGGGGCGCGTCGGCCTCGGCGGCCAGCTCGAAGACCGCGCCCTCCACGCAGCCGCCCGAGACGCTGCCGACCACCTCGTCGCCGCGCACCGCCATGGCCGCGCCGGGCTGCCGGGGTGCGCTGCTCCAGGTGCCCACCACGGTGGCCAGTCCGAACTTGAGCCCCGACCGCCACCACTTCATGATCTCCGGCAGCACGTCACGCATGGGCGAGCCTTTCGCTGAGTCGCTCGTACGCGGCCAGGCTGTGCCCGGCCACCAGGTCGTCGAGGTGGGGCAATGCGGCCCGCATGCCGCCCGTGAGCGGCTGGTAGTCGTCATACCCCTTGTGCGGGTTGACCCAGATCACCCGGTGCGCCTGCCGGGCGAGCCGGCCCATCTGGGTGCCCAGCAACGCGGGATCGCCACGCTCCCACCCGTCGGAGGCGATCACCGCGATCGCGCCCCTGGCGCTGTAACGGCCGAGGAACTCCCTCAGTTCCTCGCCGAGCCGGGTGCCGCCGCTCCAGTCGGGGATCACCTTGGACACCTCGTTGAGCGCCGTCCCGGGGTCGCGGTGGCGCAGCTCGGCGGTGATCGGGGTGAGCCTGGTGCCGACCGAGAAGACCCTGGTGGCCCTCGGCTCGGTCCTGACCAGCGCGTGGGCGAAGCGCAGCAGCGTCTCGGCGTACGGGGCCATCGAGCCGCTGACGTCCACGAACAGCACGACCCGGCGCGGCCTGGTGGTGTGCCTGCGGCGGCGGAGCCTGGCCACGTCGCCCTTCCTGAGCGCGTCGCGGACGGTGCGGCGCTGGTCGAGGCTCCCCCTGCGGGCGGGCTCGAACCGGCGCGAGCGGCGCCTGGCCCGGCCGTGGCTCAGCAGGGCGAGCATGCGGTGCACCTCGGCCCGCTCGGCCTCGCTCAGCCGGGCCACGTCGCGGTGCCGCAGCACCTCGGCCCTGCTGGCGGCGGCGGGCGCGGTGGTGCCGTCGTCCTCGCCGTCGCCGCCCTCGCCCCCGTCGTGTTCGGCCAGGTGCCGGGTGACGGTCGCGGTCGCCGTACGGGTGAGCGCGGCCTTGTGGCCCCCGAAGTACGCGGCGAAGCAGCGGTCGTAGCGGGGCAGGTCGTCGGGCCCCGCGCACAACGTCAGCCGCCCGGCCCAGTAGACCTCGGCGGGGTCGGTCACATCGAGGTGATCGAGTGCTCTGAGCAGGTTCTGGGTGCGTTCGTGGTCGGCCGCGACGCCCGCGGCGCGCAACGTCCTGGCGAACCCCGTCATGGTGGCGACCAGCTCACTCATGGCCGGGCAGCACCTTGTCCAGCAGCCCGTTGCCCAGCACCGCCGCGACGTCCTCCCGGTACTTCAGCGCCGCGCCCAGCGTGGCGGCGGCCCGTCCGGGGTCGAGCTCCTCGGCGCCGAGCGTCAGCAGCGCCTCGGTCCAGTCGAGCGTCTCGGCCACGCCCGGCGGTTTGACCAGGTCCGCCTGCCGCAGCCGGCCGGCCGCCCCTGCGACCTGCGCGGCCAGCGTCTCGGTGCAGGCGGGCAGGCGGCGCCGCAGGATCGCGACCTCGCGCTCGAAGCCGGGATGTTCGAGCCAGTGGTAGAGGCAGCGCCGCTTGAGCGCGTCGTGCACCTCGCGCGTCCTGTTGGAGGTCACCACGACCACCGGCGGGGTCGCGGCCTTCACCGTGCCCAGCTCGGGGATCGAGATCGTGAAGTCGGAGAGCACCTCGAGCAGGAACGCCTCGAACTCGTCGTCGGCCCGGTCGATCTCGTCCACCAGCAGCACGCTCGGCTGCGTCTCGACGGCCTTCAGCAGCGGCCTGGCGATGAGGAAGCGCCGGTCGTAGATCTCGCCCTCCAGCCGGCCGACGTCGGTGATCCCGGCGGCCTCCGCGGCCTTGAGGTGGAGGAGCTGGCGGGCGAAGTCCCAGTCGTAGAGCGCCTGGGCGGCGTCGAGCCCCTCGTAGCACTGCAGCCTGATGAGCGGCGCGTCCAGCAGCGCGGCCAGCGTCTTGGCCAGCTCGGTCTTGCCGACCCCCGCCTCGCCTTCGAGGAAGAGCGGCCGTCCCATGCGCAGGGCCAGGAAGGCGGCCGTGGCCAGCCCTTCGTCGGCCAGGTAGGAGTGCCGGTCGAGGAGCTCGATCAGCTCGTCGGGCGACTCGATGTCCGTTGCCCTGATTGTCCGCCGCAGCACGCCTTCAGGCTACGTCGCCACCGCGCTCCAGGCGATGGCCGGCGCGGATCATTGCGACTCGCGCGCCTCGCCACGCTCTCTGATCAGGGCCTCCAGCTCGGCGGTGGCCTGGCGGGCGCGCGCCTTCTCGGAGCCCTGGATGCCCATGGCCCCGATCGTGCGCCCGTCGGAGAAGTCGATGCGCGGCCAGGGGTCGCCCACCAGCAGCGTCACCTCCAGGACCTCCGGCCAGGTGTAGCGGTGGGTGCGGACGGCGTTGACGATCGTGACGCCCTCGTCGTCGGCCTCGACCCTGAC
The DNA here is from genome assembly GCF_040677005.1 of Nonomuraea sp. NPDC049421. Taxonomy (NCBI): domain Bacteria; kingdom Bacillati; phylum Actinomycetota; class Actinomycetes; order Streptosporangiales; family Streptosporangiaceae; genus Nonomuraea; species Nonomuraea sp. NPDC049421. The sequence continues at coordinate 541,838 of NZ_JBFAQA010000001.1, read as the reverse complement.
CCGGCCGAGCAGGTGCAGCACGTACGCCACCGCACACCCGAACGCCACGATGGCCACCCGGTCGGCGATCTGGAACGGCGGCGCGATGAGCACCGCCATCACCACCGCCCCCACCACGATCAGCGCGGCGAAGCCGTAGGCGACGACGCGGGCCCGGCGCGGACGCCAGGTGACGGGCAGGGGCGGAGGGGATACGGGCTCTGGCACGAAGGGAAACCTATCGCAGCCCGGCCTCGGTGACGCGGAGCCGGCGCAGCAGCAGGGCGGTCTCGAGGGCGGCGACGGCCGACTCGTACCCCTTGTCCTCCTTGCTGCCGGGCAGGCCGGAGCGGTCGATCGCCTGTTCCATCGACTCGCAGGTGAGCACGCCGTTGCCGATCGGCGTCCCCTCATCCAGCGAGATCCGCGTCAGTCCGGACGTCACCGAGTCGCAGACGTAGTCGAAATGGGCGGTCTCCCCGCGGATGACCGCGCCGAGGGCCACCACCGCGTCGCACTGCCGCGCCAGTGCCTGGGCGACCACCGGGATCTCCAGCGACCCCGGCACCCGCACCACGGTCGCGCCTGCGCCGCTGTCGTCGCACGCCCGCAGCGCCCGCGCCACGAGCTGGTCGGTGATCGCGGCGTGCCAGCTCGCCGCCACCACGCCGACCGTCAGCCCCGCCGCGTCCGGCGCGCTCGCGACCGGCCGTCCTTCCCCGCTCATGACGCCTCCGAGATGTCGTGGCCGAGCCGTTCGCGCTTGGCCGTGAGATAACGCTCGTTGTACAGGTTCATCGCCACCGGCATCGGCTCCCTGCCGACGACCTTGATGCCGTAGCCGTCCATGCCCTTGAGCTTGGCCGGGTTGTTGGTGAGCAGCCGGACTGACTTGACCCCGAGGTCGGCCAGGATCTGGCCGGCGTTGGAGAACTCCCGCGCGTCGACCGGCAGCCCCAGCTCGACGTTGGCGTCGACGGTGTCGCTGCCGTTGTCCTGCAGGCTGTACGCCTTGAGCTTGGCCAGCAGCCCGATCCCCCTGCCTTCGTGCCCGCGCAGGTAGACGACCACACCGCGGCCCTCGCGGGCGATGGCCGCCATGGCGTTGTCGAGCTGCACGCCGCAGTCGCAGCGCAGCGAGCCGAACACGTCGCCGGTCAGGCACTCGGAGTGGGCCCTGACCAGGATGTTCTCGCCGCCGGTCAGGTCGCCGAAGACGAGCGCGACGTGCTCGCCGCCGTCGAGGGCGCTGGCGTAGCCGTAGGCCCGCCACATCCCGTACGCGTTGGGCAGCCGCGTCTCGGCGACCCTGGTGACCATGCTCTCGGCCCGCCGCCGGTGATCGACGAGCTGCTCGATGGAGACCAGCGCGAGGTCGTGCTCGTCGGCGAAGCGGCGCAGCTCGGGCAGCCTGGCCATGGTGCCGTCGTCGTTGACCACCTCGGCCAGCGCGCCGGCCGGCGACAGCCCGGCCAGCCTGGCGAGGTCGACCGCCGCCTCGGTGTGGCCGCGCCTGGCCAGCACCCCGCCCTCGTGGTAGCGCAGCGGGAAGACGTGGCCGGGCCGCACGAGCTCGTTCGGCTCGGTGGCCGAGTCGGCGAGCGTGCGGATGGTCCTGGCCCGGTCGGCCGCCGAGATGCCGGTGGTGACGCCGTCGCGGGCGTCCACGGTGATCGTGTACGCCGTGCGCATGCGCTCCTTGTTGTGGAAGACCATGAGCGGCAGGCCCAGCCTGTCGAGCTCCTTGCCCTCCATGGCCACGCAGATCATGCCGCTGGTGTGCCTGATCGTGAACGTGCACAGCTCGGGCGTGGCCTTCGAGGCGGCGAAGATGAGGTCGCCCTCGTTCTCGCGGCTCTCGTCGTCCACGACGACCACCGGCTTGCCGTTGCGGATGTCGTCGATCGCGCGCTCGATCGGGTCGAGCTTGATGTCACTCATCGGGCCACTCCCTCGGGGGCCGCTCCCCCGCTCACCGGCACGCTCAGCGGCGCGGATCGAGACTCCCGCAGCCACTTGACGAACCCGACCACCACCAGGACGAAGAACACGCCGTAGACGGCGCCCGAGACCACCAGCCCCGAGCTGAACGCCAGCGGCACCCCGACCAGGTCGACCGCCAGCCACACGATCCAGAAGTCCACCAGAGCCCGGCCCTGCGCCCAGGTCGCGAGCGCGCTGCCGACGAAGATGTAGGCGTCGGCGGCCACCAGGACCGCGCCCTCCGGCAGCGGCACGTGCGCGCCCCACGACAGGCCCGTCACCCAGAACACCACCGCGACCGCGATGGTGCCCACCACCGCGACGACGACCAGCAGCAGCCGCTCCCACCATGCGCCCTGCCTGATCGCCAGCCGCCTGCCGTCCTGGGTGCCGCGCCGCCAGGCGTACCACCCGTAGATCGCCAGGCCGGCGAACAGCACCTGCTTCAGCGCGTTGCCGGTGACGTGCGCGCTGATCGAGGCGATCAGCAGCAGCACCGCCCCGGCGAACTGCACCGGCCACGTCCACATCGACTTGCGCATCGCCAGCACGACCGTGGCCAGGGCGGCGATGTTGCCCACCAGGTCGGTCCACAACACATGCGTGCCGAATATCTCGAATCCGGCCTCGGCCCAGCTCACTTGCGGCCCACCAGCCTCTCCACATACTTCGCGATCACGTCGACCTCGATGTTCACCACGTCACCCACCTGGCGCTCGCCCATGGTCGTCAGCTTGAGCGTGGTCGGGATCAGGCTCACGCCGAAGCTGTCGTCGTCAACCGTGGTGACCGTCAGGCTGATTCCGTCGATCGCGATCGAGCCCTTCTCGGCGACGTACGGGCTGAGCGCGGGCGGCAGCGTGAAGCGCAGGTCGTCCCAGCTCTCGCCGGGCTCGCGGGACAGCAGCACGGCGGTGCCGTCCACGTGGCCCTGCACGATGTGGCCGCCGAGGCGCTGGTCGGCGCGTACGGCGCGTTCGAGGTTCACCGCCGAGCCCTCTTTCAGGCCGCCCAGGGAGCTGCGGTCGAGCGACTCCCTGATCACGTCCACGGTGAACACGTCATCCTTGACCTCGACCACGGTCAGGCAGACGCCGTTGACGGCGATGGAGTCGCCGTGCCCCGCGTCGGAGGTGACCAGCGGGCCGCGCACCGACAGCAGCGCGCCGCCGCCCGCCTGGTCGATGGCCGTCACTTCGCCCTTTTCCTCAATGATTCCGGTGAACATCTAGCGCTCCTCGCCTGGTTGCCGGTGGGTGGGGACGGGCCTGGCGATCAGCCGCACGTCCGGCCCGATTACGGATATTTCGTCAAATGTCAGGCGGTGGAGCTCGCCGATCGTGCCCACCCCCGCCGCGCCCAGCGCGGCCCTTCCCGAGCCGAGCAGCGCGGGCGCCACGTACGCCACCACGCGGTCCACGAGGCCCTCGCGGACGAACGACCCGGCCAGCGCGGGACCGCCCTCCAGGAACACGCTCACCACCTGCCGCGCGGCCAGCTCCTCGAGCAGGGCCCGCAGGTCGAGCCCCGCGTCGTGGCGGGGCAGGCGCAGCAGGTCGGCCTTGAGGTCGGTGTCCACGTCGTCGGCCACCGCGATCAGCGTGGGGGCCCGGTCGTCGAGGACCCGCGCCGACGCGGGCGTCCGCGCGTCCGGATCCACGACCACCCGAAGCAGCTCCTTCTGGACCCCGCTAGGACCTGCCGCACCGCTCGGACCTGCCGCACCGCTAGGACCTGCCGCGCCGCTCGGAGCTGCGGCACCGGCCGGGCGGGCCGTCAGCTGGGGGTCGTCGGCCAGCACCGTGCCGATGCCGGCCATGATCGCGTCGGAGGCGGCCCGCAGGCGGTGCACGTCGGCGCGCGCCTCGGGCGAGGTGATCCATTGGCTGGTGCCGTCCTCGGCGGCCGACCTGCCGTCCAGCGTGGCGGCGAACTTCCACGTGACGTGGGAACGCCCGAGCCGTACGAAGGTCAGCCACTCCTCGTTGCCCCGCTCGGCGGCCTCGGCCAGCACCCCTGAGGTGACGGCCACGCCGTGGGCGCGCAGCCGCGCGGCGCCGCCCGCGGCCTTGGGGTTGGGGTCGCGGACCGCGATCACGACGCGGGCCACGCCCGCCTCCAGCAGCGCCAGGCTGCACGGCCCGGTGCGGCCGGTGTGGTCGCAGGGCTCCAGCGTCACGTACGCGGTGCCGCCCCGCGCTCGCTCTCCCGCCTGCGCCAGGGCGACGACCTCGGCGTGCGGGCCGCCCGCGTACGCATGGAAGCCCTCGCCGGCGACCTGCCCTGCGGCGTCGAGCACGACGCAGCCGACGACGGGGTTGGGGGTGGTGCTGCCGTGTCCACGACCGGCCAGTTCGACGGCGCGCGCCATGTGCGCGGCGTCTTGCTCGGGTATCTCCACCCGGGTCTCCTACTCGCCAGTAGCTCCAAGCCACGGCGGGCCCCGGGGGATCTGTCGCCGAGACGCATGCCATACGTCACGGCAGGCGCCCGGCTGGGACACCGGACACCTCGCGCGCTTCCTCCCATCCGGACTTTAACCGTCGGTCCCGGAATTTCACCGGGTCAACCGGCCGATGGCATCGGCCGGGTCGCGGACTGTCACCGCCGGTTCGGACTTTCACCGACCCCGGAGCACGCTAGCTCTCTTTCGCCACCAGTCTGCCACGTCCTTCGCAAAGCACGCGACCGCCCCTCATCTTTTGAGCAAGCGTTCGTTCAAGCAGCCATCAGGCGGCGGGCCCTGCGCGCCGCCGGGCTGTGCAGGACGTGCCCGGGGACCAGGCCGATCCCGGTGTGCAGGGTACGCAGCGTCGCCGTCGCCCACAGGTCGCCGACCGGCGTGGCGGGCAGCCCGTACAGGCGCCTGGCCCAGCGCGGCAGGGTGGCGAACGACAGCAGGGTCAGCGCGGGCAGCGCCGGTTTGAGCGGCGTGAGCAGCAGCGGGAGCGGGGCGTTCAGCGACATGCGCAGCGGATGGGACGCCTCGGGCACGAACCGCAGACGCGGGCGCTCGGCCTCGATGTAGTCGCGCAGTTCCGCCACCGACCCCGGCACCTCGTCCGCCGCCAGCCCCACGACCTCGGCGGCGCGCCGCCACTCCGCCACGAACGCGTCCGCGTCGGCATCCGACAGCCCCACCCCGGCCCGGCGCGCGACCGACAGGTACGAGTCGACCTCGCCCACGTGCACCCAGCGCAGCGCGTCGGGCTCGTCGAGGCGGTAGGTCTCGCCGGTGTCCGGGTCGTGGGCGGTCAGGCTGGCGTGGATCTTCCGCACCCGGCGCCCGGCCCGCTCGACCTCCGCGTGCGTCCCGTAGGTGCGCACGCGGACGAACTCGGTCGTCCGTACGAACCGGGACCAGGCCTCGTTCGGGTCCATGAGCGCGGAGTTCTGCAGCACCCCGCGCATCGCCCTGGGGTGCAGCCCCTGCATGAGCAGCGCCCGGATCCCGCCCACGAGCAGGATCGGCTCCCCCATCACCCGCCACGTCACCGAGCGGGGCCCAAAGATCCCATAGTCGCTCATAAGTGAAGAATTACCCAGGTGACAGCCATTTCATGTCACTTCACGCGGAACAGCCATGGCCCGATCCCGCCGCACGGCCGAGGCGGGAGCCACGGCGGAAGGCGGCGGGAATCGCTCGCCTCAGAAGCCCGCGCAGTCAGCGGGGTCAGCCACGCTCCCCGGCGACCGGACGACCGGCGCAAAGAGGGTGGGAGTCAGGAGGTGGCGCGGTCGGCGGCGGCGCGGAGCTCGTCGATGGCGACCACCGGGTCGGAGGCGCCGTAGACGGCGCTGCCCGCCACGAACACGTCGGCGCCCGCCTCGGCGCACCGGCCGATGGTGTCGGCGTCGACGCCGCCGTCGACCTGCAGCCAGACCCGGCCGCCGTGCCGCGTGACCAGTTCACGGGCCCGCCGCACCTTCGGCAGCACCACGTCGAGGAACTTCTGCCCGCCGAACCCCGGCTCGACGGTCATCAGCAGCAGCATGTCGATCTCGGCGAGCAGGTCTTCGTACGGCTCGACGGGCGTCGCCGGGTTGAGCGCCAGCCCGGCGCGGGCCCCCAGGGACCGGATCTCCCTGAACGTCCGGATGGGCGCCTTGGCCGCCTCGGCGTGGATGGTCACGCTGCCCGCCCCGGCCTCGGCGTACTGCGGCGCCCAGCGGTCGGGGTCGGCGATCATGAGGTGGCAGTCGAGCGGTGTGTCGGTCGCCTTGCGCAGCGCCTCGACCACGGGCAGCCCCAGGGTCAGGTTCGGCACGAAGTGGTAGTCCATCACGTCGACGTGCAGCCAGTCGGCATTGGGGACGGCGGCGGCCTCATCGGCGAGCCTGGCGAAGTCTGCGGCGAGGATGCTGGGCGAGATCTGTACGGCCATGATGCCCCAAGTCTAGTGACCCCGCCCGTGCCCACCGCCCCCGCCGCTCCGGGCCCCCGCGCTCACGGCGGGCCCGGCGGTGGCCGCCGGCTCCATCAGCCCCAGCCGGATGAACAGCACCGGCGCCCCGAGCTGCACCCACAGCGCCAGCACCGCGAACGCCACGAAGGTGGACAGCCCGCTCTCGGGCAGCACTTCGCGCTCGGCGTACCAGATGGCGACCGCCACCACCGTGCCCAGCACCCAGCGGGCGGCGCGCAGCCCGAGCGGCCCGCCCGCATCGAACCACCCGATCCGGTACATCACCGACGTCCCCGCCAGCGTCCCCAGCAGCACCCCTGCCATCACGACGACGGTGTCCAGGCTCTCGGGATCGACCATCCCGGCCGCGCTCCAGCCCGCGGGCACGGCCCAGTCCCCGTACGGCGCACTGGCCAGCGCCGCCACCGCCAGCAGCACCCCCGACGCCGCCACGGAGGCGCACAGCTGCACCCACAGTGCCTGCCGCCGCCACCAGAGCGTCGCAGGCCGCTCGACCCGCAGCACGACCACCAGCACCACGACCCCGAGCGCCACCCCCACCACGACGTCGGAGATGAAGTGCACCCCCAGATAGACTCGGCTCAAGCACACGAGCGCCATGGTCACCACCGCCGCCCACCACGCCCACGGCCGCCCGACCGCCACCGCGAACCGCCCCATCCCCGCAGTGCCGACCTGCGCATGCCCAGAGGGCAACCCGAAACTCTCCTCAACGGAGAACGCCCGGATCCCGGGGTCGATCCAGTAAGGCCGCGGCTGATGCAACGCCAGCTTCCCGATGGCGTTGGTCCCCGCAGCCACCATCACCGTGAACCCGAGCCGCAACGCCAACGCCGGATTGACACACCAGTACAGAACCGGCAGGACGAGCAGGAAGAACGTGTTGGTGCCGAACACCGACACCAGCTCCATCACCGGCCTGGCGACATCCGGCCAGCCCTGAAGCCAGGCGATCGGCCCGAGCTCCGCCCTATGAAGATCGTCCAGAAAGTCCACGCCGCCGATCGGACCACACCTCCACCCCCCACCGCCACACAACTCCCCCACACCCCCCGAATCCGCCCGCCCCATCCCCTGCCCCGCCCCCACCCGGCAACACGTCGCACATGCTCAAACGCGGACGAACGCGCAGGTCGGGAGCGCGCGTCCAGGCCAGGCGGCCGCCCAGGGTCAGACGAACGCACACGCCCCGAGCAGACATCAAACCCGGGCATGCGCACACGCCCGAGCGGGCGTTCAAAACGAGCGGACTCCCAGACCCAGGCGAGCGCGCTCGCCCGAGCGGGCGTTCTCGCCCTTGCGTTCTCGCCCGGGCGGGCGTTCAGGAAGGCTGGGGCTTTTTGCGCAGTAGAGCCAGGAACATGGCGTCGGTGCCGTGTCTGTGGGGCCAGAACTGGGCGTGCGGGCCGTCGCCGAGGTCCTCGACCTCGGGCAGGTAGTCGCGGGCGTCGAGTTGCTCGACGTCGTCGCGGCGCGCCAGCAGGTCGCCGACCACGACGCGGGTCTCGGCGAGGTGCGGCGAGCACGTCACGTACGCCACCACACCACCGGGACGCACGGCGTCGAGCGCGGTGCCGAGCAGGCGCCGCTGGAGCTTGCCCAGCTCGGCGATGCCGGCGGGGTCGCGCCGCCACCGCGCCTCAGGGCGCCGCCGCAACGCCCCGAGCCCGGTGCACGGCGCGTCGAGCATCACCCGGTCGAACACGCCGGGCCGCCACGCGGGTTCGGTGCCGTCGGCGGTGATCACCGAGGCGTCCTTGGTGGTCTCCCAGACCAGCCGCGCCCGGTGCTGCTGTACGTCGGCGGCCAGCACCCGAGCCCCACCGGGAAAGGCCACCCCTTCCCGTGGCGGGGCGAGCGACTCTCCGGACGAGGACGCGCCCGGTGCGCGCGCTTCCTCGGCGAGGCCGGCCAGGTCACCGTGGGTGGCGATGGCGTCGAGGAGGCCCGCCTTGCCGCCGGGGCCGGCGCACATGTCGAGCCACAGCTCGTCCCCGTCGCCCTCGACGGGCACCCGGGTCAGGGCCAGGGCGACGAGCTGGCTGGCTTCGTCCTGGACGGCGGCGCGCGTCTCGGCGACCGCGTCGATGCCGCCGGGGTCGCCTTCGCGCAGGTAGGCCGCGTACGGCGAGTAGCGGCCCGGCAGGGCGCCGACGTCTTCGAGCTCCTCGGCCGACGAGCGTCCAGGCCGGGCGACCAGGGTCACCAGGGGCCGGGCGTTGTCGGCGTCGAGCAGGTCGGGCATCTCGTCGGGCGCGCCGAGGGCGTCGCGGAAGGCGGAGACGATCCACCGGGGGTGGCCGTAGGCGATGGCGAGATGGCCCACCGGGTCGTCGGCCGGGTCGGGCGCGACGATGGGCAGCCATTCGTCGAGCGTCCTGGACCCGATCTTGCGCAGCACCGCGTTGACGAACTTGGCCGCACCGGCGCCTATACGCAGGCGTACGAGGTCGACGGTGGTGCCGACGGCGGCGTGCGGCGGCACGCGCATGCGCAGGAGCTGGTGGGCGCCGATGCGCAGGGCGTCGCGTACGTCGGGGTCGGGCGCCCGGTCGCTGCAGACCTCGATGATCGCGTCGTAGGTGCCGAGCCCGCGCAGCGTGCCGTAGGCCAGCTCGGTGGCGAGTGCGGCGTCGCGCCCCTTGATGCCCCGGTCGCGCAGCAGGCGTGGCAGCAGCAGGTTGGCGTACGCGTCGCGCTCGTCCACCGCGCGTACGACGTCGTAGGCGGCGTTACGGGCGGGATCACGCGTCGGCCGGCGCGGCCCGCGCGCCCGGTCACCGCCGCCGGACCCCTGATGCCCCCTGGTCTTCATGCCCACGAACCCTCACTCACGCCCGGCACCGCACCCCGTAGAAACCCTGTCGAGAACCCCGTCGGAGACGACACGTCCGACCACCGCCCGCGCACCGGAACGACCGCCGCCCACACGGCCGGCCGAAGGGCCGCGGGAATTGCCGGCCCAAGCCGAATAACCGCGAGACCCGCCGACCCAAGCCGAAGGACCGCAAGACCCGCCGACCCAGACCGAAGGACCGCGGGAACCGTCGGCCCCGGCTGCTGTCACTGAAAGGTCTCCTTGCCCTCGAGGCGCACCCCGCGGGCCCACTCCCCCGCCCCCATCAGCCGCTTGCCCTGCGGCTGCACCTCGCTCAGCTCGACCGCGCCGGTGGCGGTGCCGACGAGCACGCGCGCCTTGGTGGCGGCCAGCTCACCGGGGGCGAGCTTCTCGCCGGGCGCCGGGCGCACGGGGCCGAGCTTGATCCGCTGGCCGCGGAACTCGGTCCACGCGCCCGGGTTGGGCGTGCAGGCGCGGATCAGCCGGTCGACGTGCATGGCGGGCTTGGCCCAGTCGACGCGGGCGTCGGAGACGGTGATCTTGGGGGCGATGGTGACGCCGTCGGCGGGCTGGGGGCGCGGCTCGAGCGTGCCGTCCTCGATGCCGTCGAGGGTGGCGGCGAGCAGCCCAGCCCCGGAGACCGACAGCCGCTCCAGCAGCGCGCCGCTGGTGTCGGAGGTGCGGATCTCCTCGGTGACGACGCCGTAGACGGGCCCGGCGTCGAGCTCCTTGACGATCTGGAACGTGCTTGCCCCGCCGATCTCGTCGCCGTGCAGGATCGCGTGCTGCACGGGCGCCGCGCCGCGCCAGGCGGGCAGGATCGAGAAGTGCAGGTTGACCCAGCCGTGCTTGGGCACGTCGAGGGCGCTCTGCGGCAGCAGCGCGCCGTAGGCGACGACGGGACAGCAGTCGGGCTCGTACGAGCGCAGCTGGTCGAGGAAGGCGGGATCGCCGGCCTTCTGCGGGCGCAGCACCTCGATGCCGGCCTCCTCGGCGAGCTCGGCGACCGGGGAGGGGTGGACCTTGCGTCCCCGGCCCGACTGCGCGTCGGGACGGGTGACGACCGCGACGACGTCGTGCCGTGGCGAGTCGATCAGGGTGCGCAGGGACGGCAGTGCCGTCTCGGGTGTGCCCGCGAAGACCAGGCGCATGCTGTCAGAGTGCCTTTCCGCCGGTGGCGTGGGGCGAGAACTTGACCACCGGCGCGGCCAGCCCGCTCCACTCGGCCTCGCGCACGGCCTTCATCGCGAGCTTGCGCTGCTTGGGGTCCATGCGGTCGATGAACAGGATGCCGTCGAGGTGGTCGGTCTCGTGCTGGAAGCAGCGCGCCATCATGTCGGTGCCTTCGAGCGTGACGGGCTCGCCGTGCATGTTGACCCCCTTGGCCACGGCGCGCACCGCGCGCGGGGTGGGGAACGACAGGCCGGGGAAGGACAGGCAGCCCTCCTCGCCCTCCTCGTCGAGGTCGGACGACAGGTCGAGGTCGGGGTTGATGAGGTGGCCGAGCTGCTCGTCCACGTAGTAGGTGAACACCCGCAGGCCCACGCCGATCTGAGGGGCGGCGAGCCCGGCGCCCGGGGCGTCCATCATCGTGTCGGTCAGGTCTTTGACCAGCTTGCGCAGCTCCTTGTCGAAGTCGACGACCGGGGCCGCCGGGGTGCGCAGCACCGGATCTCCGAACAGCCGGATGGGCTGGATCGCCAAGGGGGTCACTCCGTTCTCATGCGTGGATCAGCCCAGTTTAGTGCAGGTGCGGGCGTCACCGGGGGCCGTGCGTCCTGGCGTGCTCCAGCGTCCTGGCCTTCAGCGCGGCCTTGCGCGCCGCCTTGACCACGGCGGGGTCGTCGTGGGCGGCGGCGAGCATGTCGAGCACGGCGACGGTGTCGGGGTGGCCGACGGCGGGCATCTCGCCGATCAGCTTGATGAGGTCTTCGCCTGGCTCGGGCGGGTCGAGGCGGCCGGCGGCGGGGCCGGACAGGTGCATGAGGGCCGCCAGGGAGTCGACGGCGATCCAGGTGTGGTCCTCGGGGCTGAGCGCGGGCGCGGGCAGGTCGCGGATGTGCAGCCAGGAGGCGGCGTAGCGGCGCGTGAGCGGGTGGTCGAGCGCCTGCCTGACGGGGGCCTCGGCCTCGGGCCCCAGCTCCTCCATGATGGCCCCGACGGCGCCGCGCTGCCCTGCGGTGCCGGACGCGGCGATCTCGATGAGGTCGCGGGCGGCGGACTCGGGCGAGCGGCGCTCCAGCCACCCGGCCACCGCGCTCTGGGTGGCGCTGCCCTTGACCAGCGCCTCCACGAGCTCGGCGGCCGACAGGTCGGCGAACACCTCGACCTCGGCGGTGGTCGGCGCGTCGTGGCCCTCGCGCAGCAGGTCACGGCGGATGGCCCACACCCCGAGCGGGGTCAGCGCGGTGCGCCCCGCAAGCGTCTGCTCGACCAGCCCGCAGTACGCCAGCAGCGAAAGCGCCTCCAGCAGCTCGGCCGGCAGCGCGGCGGCGATCTTGCGCATCTCGGCGGGGCCGGGCGCGCAGGCGACCTCGTGCGACTGCAGGATGCCGCGGGCCAGGTTGGCGGTGGCGACGCCCGAGCGTACGGAGTAGATGGTGGCGAGCATCTCGGCCAGGTGGCCGTCGACCACGGCAGAACCGGTCAGGCCGTCGTCGGCGCGGTCGAGGACGTCCATGACGACGCCGTCCCAGAACTCCAGCGTGGCCTCGACCGTCAGCTGCATCGACAGCGGGCCGCGGGTGGCCTGGCCGCCGAGGATCTGCAGCAGGCCGGTGTTGACGGCGACGACCCAGATGAGGCGCAGGCGCGTGAGGGAGACACCGAGGTGGGCGGCGGCCGCGGCGGCGTCGGCCGCGCTCAGGTGGCCGTCGGCGCCGACCTTGCGGGTGCCCGTCCAGGTGGTCAGCCGGATGGCGTCGGCCACCAGCGGCACCGTGGGCACCGCCGCGGCCAGCTCGGCGTCCGGCGCCGGCAGGACCGGCGGGAACGTCAGGGCCTCGCGATCCTCCGGGGTCTCCTCAAGGGGCCGTGGAGGCACGGCGGCCTGCTCATCGATCAGCTTGCGCAGCTCGGCGAGGTCGAAGACGTTGTTTGCCACCCACGAAACTTACTGCACACCGGTCACATGAGCGTACTCAACGGATGGCTCGGGACCGGGCCTTGAACGCCGCCTTGCGCGCGGCCTTGGCGACCGTGCCGTCGGGGATGGAGCGTCCGAGCAGCTCCAGCACTTCGACCACGTCGGGGTGGTCGACCCGCCACATCTCCTCGATCAGATGGGCGGGCGGGCCCGAGGCGGCCATGTTCTCGGCGAAGATCTCCGGATCGGCCTCGGCGGCGGGCATGGCGAGGGCCAGCATGTCGATGCTGACCCACAGCAGCTCGTCCTGGGTGAGGGGCGGCGCGGACAGCTTACGGGCCGCCAGCCAATGGATGGCGTGCGGGCGCAGCTCCTGGTCCTCCAGGTAGCCGCGGACGGCGGGCTCGGCCTCGGGGCCGAGCCGGTCGACGATGGTGATGGCGATGCCGCGCGCCACGGCGGGCGCTCCGGAAGCGGCGGCCAGCAGCTCGCCGGCGGCCTCGACCGGCACCCGCCCCGCCAGCCAGCGGTCGATGTCGGCCTCGGCCAGCTCGGTGGGCACGCCTTCGAGCAGCCCTTCGATGAGCCCGAGCGCGTCGGCCTCGGCCAGGTCGGGAGCCTCGGGCGCCTCGACGCCGACCGACAGGTAGTGCTCGCGCAGCGCCCAGACGGCCACCGGGGTCAGCTCGGCGGTGTCGCCGGTGACGCGCAGCAGGCCCGTCCACTCCAGCCGGCCGAGCACGGCGGGCAGGTCGATCGCGCGGTCGCCGGCGATCTCGTCGAGGTAGTCGCCGATCACCGTGACGGGCACCCGGGTCTGCAGCCGGTAGAGCATGTCGAACAGATCGTAGAGGCCCTCGTCGAGCTCGGGAGAGCCGGTGACGGCGCCGCCGGTGTCGTGGTCGAGCAGGTCGGCGACGCGCCGGGCCCACACGGCCAGCGGGTCGCCGTCGCCGGTCAGCGGCTGCTCGGCCAGCATGGGGACGGCGGGCAGCGCGGCCCGCAGCTCCTCGGGCTCGGCGAGGCGGACGGCGGGCAGCGGCGTGCAGGCCGGGCAGTCGCAGGGCGCCTCGCCGAGGTCGGGCAGCTCGCCGGACGGGATGGCGATCGACTGTTCGAGCGACTCTGGGCCGATGGAGCTGAACAGGCTCTTGGCCATGCCGAAGTTCGCCGGGTCGGCGAGCGCCTCCGGCATGCGGGGCTCGATGTCGTCGAGCCTGGAACGCATGGCCGCCGCCGTCTCGGCGCTCACCTGGCCGGCCTCGCTGAGGTAGTCGACGAGCGTGCGGGCGGCGGCGACGGTCTCGGGCGCGCTCTCGGGCGGAGCGATGACCTTGCGGGGATAGATGGACAGCAGCAGCTCGTCGAAGGTCTCGGGAGTGAAGTCGCGAAGTTCGTTGACGTTGAGGTAGTCGCTGGCGTAGTCGCAGAGCAGGCGGACCTCGTCCGCGTCCACTTCGACGTCCCGCGTGCGCCCCCAAGCACGCAGGTCGTCGATGACCTGGTTCACCCATTCGATCGACACAGGGGCACGCTAACGGCTGGCCAACGGATGAGCGAATCGGGGAAACGGGCTAAATCAGGTCGAGGGGGTCGACACTCACCCTCACGACATCCGGCGTCTTGCGCGCCGCGCGTACGCCGCTGGCGCCCTTGAGCGCCGCCGACAGCGCCGCGCCGCCCGCCCTGGGCACCCTGATCATGGCGCGTTCCTGTCCGTCGTCATCGACCGGTACGGGGCCGAGCACCTGGGCGTCGGACGGCAGGCGGGCCTCGTCGATCATCTGCCTGACCGCGCTGGCCGGGCCGGTGAGCGTGGCCATCCGTACCGCCGGCGGGAACCCCAGCTCGGCCCGGTCGGCCAGTTCGCGCTCGGCGTGGGTGACCGGGTCCCAGCGCAGCAGCGCCTGTACGGCCGGCAGCGCCGCGTCGCCCAGCACCACCAGCTCGGCCCCGGGACGCAGCAGCGCGGCGGCGTTCATCCAGCGGCGTACGGTCTCCTCCCCCGCCCGCAGGTCGGCCCGCCCGAGCAGGGCCCAGCCGTCCAGCAGCACCGCGGCCGTGTAGCCGCCCTCCGCCACCGGTTCCGCCCCGGGGGTGGCGACGACCAGGGCGCGGGCGGCGGGCACCGTGGCCAGCACGCCGTCCCTGCCCGACGTGCGCACCTGCACGGAGGGGAACGCCCTGCCCAGCTCCTCCGCGGTCCGCCTGGCGCCGGTGACCACCGCGCGCAGCCTGGGGCTGCCGCAGGACGGGCAGCGCCAGTCGGCGTCGACCCGGCCGCACCAGCGGCAGTAGGGCGCCGCGTGCCCGCCGCGCAGCGCGAGCGGCCCGTGGCACCGCGGCCCCGCGACCGCCTCACCCGCCTGCCGAGCGGTCTCCTGCATGGTGGTGCCGAGCGGCGGCGCGGCCTGCTGCGCCGGGAACGTGCCCTGCCCGTGCGGCGGGACGTCCTGGGTGCTCCTGGTAGGCGGCAGGACGCAGCGGGCCGGGGCACGGCAGTGGCGGCAGGCCAGCGCGGGCAGGTAGCCGCGCCTCGGCACCTGAACCAGCACGGGGCCGCTGTCCAGGCCGTGGCGCAGGGCCCGCCAGGCGATGCTGGGCAGCCGGGCCTGCCGGGCGGCCTGGTCTTTGGCCAGCTCGGCGTCCTCGCCCGCCGGGCGTACGCGCGGGGCGAGGCTCCTGATCGTCGTACGGGCCGCCACGATCGGCCTGGCCCAGCCGCTCGCGACGAGCTGGGTGGCCTCGGCGGTACGCGCGTAGCCGCCGATCAGCATGCCCGCGCTCGCCCGGTGGGCGCGCAGCCCGAGCACCTCGCGGGCGTGCGGGTAGGGGGCAAGCCGCTCGGCGTGCAGGTCGTCGCCGTCGTCCCAGACGGCCACCAGGCCCAGCTCGGCGACCGGCGCGAACATGGCGGCCCTGGTGCCCACCACCGCGCGTACCTCGCCTCTGAGCAGCCGCAGCCACCGCCGGTAACGCTCGGCGGGGCCGAGGTCCGCGGTGAGCGCCACGTGGGCGCCGGGGCCGAGCAGGCGCAGGAACGCGGCGTCGGCCAGCGCGACGTCCTTGCCGTCGGGGACCACGACGACCGCTCCCCTGCCGCCGTCGAGGGTGGCCCGCACGGCTTCGGCGATCGGGTCCGCCCAGCCGGTGGCGCCGGGCAGCGCCGACCACACGGCCCGCGGTGCGCGGCCGTCACGCAGGGCGGCGAGGAAGGAGGGACCTGCCGGGTACGCGTCCCAGGCGCTCGGGGCGGGCGCCTGCGGGCGCTCCTGCGGCGGGACGGTCTTGGGCTCCTCGCCTTCCGCCCTGGCGTGCCGGGGCGGGACGGCCAGGCGCAGCACGTCGGTCAGGGTGCCCGCGTAACGGTCGGCCACGGCCCTGGCCAGGCCGGCGATCTCGGGGGTGAGGACGCGCTCGGGTGACACGACGCGTTCGAGGGGGGTGAGCCGGCCCTCGTGGTCGCTTTTGGGGACACGGTCGAGGAGGAAACCGTCGATGAGCTTGCCCGCGAAGCGCACCCGCACGCGCACGCCGGGCTCGGCCGTCTCGTGCAGCTTGGCCGGGACAAGGTAGTCGAAGGGCCGGTCGAGGTGCGGCAGCGGGCTGTCGACGACCACCCTGGCCACGGGGTTGTCGGGGGCGGGGAGCACCGCTCCCCTGGTGTCCTTCTCGGACGCCGGGGGCCGCACGGCTTCGAGCGGCAGGAGGGCGTCGTCGGAGGAGTCGGTCACGAACAACGTCTACCAGACCCCCGGCCATGACCACCCCACCGGAACGCCGGCCCGTCCGGCACACCCGAGACGCACGCGGGGACTTCGCCATGACGACGTGTGCCGGGCGTGCGCGGGCCGCCTCGCTGTCCGGCGGCACGAAAAACACCGAGCGGTGCCGCCCGCGTCCCTGAGAGAGGCGGGCGGCACCGATCGGCTCGCAGCGAACGGCCGGCGGCGTGACGGCCGGCCGGTGAGGGGTCAGAGACCGGCGGCGGTCCTCAGGGCCTCGGCGCGGTCGGTGGACTCCCAGGAGAAGCCCTCGCGGCCGAAGTGCCCGTAGGCGGCGGTCTCGGAGTAGATCGGGCGCAGCAGGTCGAGGTCGCGGATGATCGCGGCAGGACGCAGGTCGAAGACCTGCAGCACGGCCTCCTGGATCTTCTCCACCGCCAGCTTCTCGGTGCCGAAGCACTCGACGAACAGACCGACCGGCTGAGCCTTGCCGATCGCGTACGCCACCTGCACCTCGCACCGGTCGGCCAGGCCGGCGGCCACGACGTTCTTGGCCACCCACCGCATGGCGTAGGCGGCGGAACGGTCGACCTTGGACGGGTCCTTGCCGGAGAACGCACCGCCACCGTGACGGGCCATGCCGCCGTAGGTGTCGATGATGATCTTCCGGCCGGTGAGCCCGGCGTCGCCCATCGGGCCGCCGATCTCGAAGCGGCCGGTCGGGTTGACCAGCAGGCGGTAGCCCTCGGTGTCGAGCTCGAGGTCGGCGAGCACGGGGTCGACCACGTGCTCCTTGATGTCGGGGGTCAGCATCTCCTTGAGGTCGATCTCGGCCGCGTGCTGCGTGGAGACGACCACGGTGTCGAGGCGGACCGGCGTGTCGCCGTCGTACTCGATCGTGACCTGCGTCTTGCCGTCGGGGCGCAGGTAGGGCACCGTGCCCGACTTGCGCACCTCGGACAGGCGCTGGGCCAGCCGGTGGGCCAGCGTGATCGGCAGCGGCATCAGCTCGGGCGTCTCGCGGCAGGCGAAACCGAACATGAGGCCCTGGTCACCGGCGCCCTGGCGGTCCAGCTCGTCGCCGTCACCGACCACCCGGTGCTCGTAGGCGTCGTCGACACCCTGGGCGATGTCGGGCGACTGCGCGCCGATGGACACCGACACGCCGCACGAGGCGCCGTCGAAGCCCTTGTGGGAGGCGTCGTAGCCGATCTCCAGGATCTTCTCCCGGATGACGCCGGGGATGTCGACGTAGGTCTCAGTCGTGACCTCGCCTGCGACGTGGACCTGGCCGGTAGTGATCATCGTCTCGACCGCGACCCGGCTCTTGGGGTCGTCTTTGAGCATGGCGTCGAGAATCGCGTCACTGATCTGGTCGGCGATCTTGTCCGGGTGGCCCTCGGTGACCGACTCGGAGGTGAACAGGCGACGTGACAACTCAGTGGCTCCTCATGCAGCGGCTGCTGACGGATTTGAGGCCCGGGACCAATGGGCATGGCCGGGCCTCGCCGAAGTCTAGCCCTACCTGGTGCCCTGCGGCGAAACCGTCCACGATCTGTCTCCCATCACAGTTCGGGTAAAGGGTCGGGCGGCAGCGTCTCCGGCGCGAAGATCTCCGCGTCCGCAGCCGAGATCACCGCCGCGTACTCCTCATCAAACTCGAACACCATCGAGCCAAGCTCGAGAGCGTTGCCCGGCAGGATGGGGCCGAGCCTCGTGTGCCGCGGAAACTCCGCGAACACCGACACGGGACGGTCGGTCCTCAGCGTCCTCGTCGCCAGCACGGAGATGGCCGCACGCGTGACCACGATCAGAAAGTTCCCCGTCCCCGCCGGCCCCGAGGAGAAGGCGGGAAAGAGGTAATGAATCTCCCCTTGGTCACCCAGCAGCGTCCTACAACGATCTCTAACAGCGGAACCCACCGGCATTCCATCCCCCTTCGCCCCAAGTATCCGCAGGCGTGCGGGGGTGTTGCAACAGGTGATCGAGTAGTGGGATCTGCACACTTTGTACGCCCTACAACCCCGACATCCCATTCCCCGTCTCCATAGCCTCGCCGGTCCCCCCAGACCCAGGAGGCCGAGGGCGCGCCAGAGTGGTCGGGGAAAGGCGGAAGGCGACCACCCACCGCCACAGAAGCGAGGGCGGGCGGCGGGCAGTCAAGTCAGCGAGGGCGGGCGGCGGGCAGTCAAGTCAGCGAGGGCGGGCGGCGGGCAGTCAAGTCAGCGAGGGCGGGCGGCGGGCAGTCAAGTCAGCGAGAGCAGGCCAGGCCCACACCCGGCCCAGCGGCCGCGGGCGGTGCAGCAGAGGCAAGAGGGCGATCACCGGCCCCGGAAGGGCGAGGGCCGGTGGGTTCAGGAGGGGCCGGGGCGACCGCCGACCCGTAAAGGGCAGGAGAGGCCGGAGGCGACCGCCAGCCCGCAGGCGTCAGGAGAGGCGGGTGGCGACCAGGTCCCAGACGGTGTCGGCGAGGTCTTCCTTGGGGCCGAACGGCACTTCGACCGGCTCTCCGCCGGCCACCAGCACCGTGGCCGCGTTGTCGGCCGTGCCGAAGGCCAGCCCCTCGCCGACCTGGTTGACGACCAGCAGATCGCAGCCCTTGCGGGCCAGTTTGGCCTGCCCGTTGGCGAGCACGTCGTGCGTCTCGGCGGCGAATCCGACGATCACCTGCGGCCCGGCACCATGACCTGCCGCTTTTTCCTGGCCCGCGCCGATCCCGGGCGTGTCGCCCCTGACCAGCTCAGCCAGCTCAGAGGGCGCGCCATCCGAGGGCCGCACCGCTTCACGCGCCGCACCCCCACCGGCCGCCCCGCCATCAGCTCCATCGGTCCCCGAGGAAGCCCCGCCACGTGAGCCGACCACGGCCTCCGCCCCCGGAGCCGCCACCTCAGCCGAAGCGGACGAAGAAGGCGACCCGCCAGAAGCAGGTGACCCTGCGGAAGCGGTCGAGCCGCTGTCAGCCGACACCCCGGCCGCATGAGGCGACTCGCCCCCGGCCGACGTCCCGGCCACGGCAGACGTCCTGGCCGCGGCAGAAGAGCCACCCCCAGCCGTCGCCTCAACAGGCGACCCGCCTTCAGAGGGCGCCCAGGACGCGGCAGAAGAACCGCCCTCAGCAGGCGTCCCGGACGCGACAGACGAGCCGCCCTCAGCGGGCGTCCCGGATGCGGTGGGCGGGCCTGACCTGGTATGGCGGCGGCGGTCGCCCAGCTCCGCGAGGATGTCGGGGTTCTTGACGAGGTGGATGGCCTCGGGTTCGCCGTCCGTTTTCTTGATCTTGGTGTCGTGGCGCGCGGCGGGCCGGAAGTCGGCGACCGCGGCGGCCATCACGACCACGTCGGCGTCGGCGGACGCGGAAAGCACCGCGTCGCGCAGCTCGGCCGCCGACTCCACGCGTACGACGACGGCCCCCGCGGGGTCGGGCAGCGAGACGTTGGCCGCCACGAGCGTCACCTCGGCCCCCCGAGCGACGGCGGTGCGGGCCAGCGCGTAGCCCTGCAGCCCCGACGAGCGGTTGCCGATGTAGCGGACCGGGTCGATGGCCTCGCGGGTGCCGCCGGCGGAGACGACGACCTTGCGCCCTGCGAGGTCGAGCGGCCGCCCCTTGGCGACCCGCAGGCAGACCTGGAAGATCTCGCCGGGGTCGGGCAACCGCCCGGGACCGGTGTCGGCACCGGTGAGCCGCCCGGAGGCAGGGTCGATCACGACGGCGCCCCGCGAGCGCAACGTGGCGACGTTGGCGCGGGTGGCGGGGTGCTGCCACATCTCGGTGTGCATCGCGGGCGCGAACACGACCGGGCAGGTGGCCGTCAGCAGCGTGTTGGTGAGGAGGTCGCCGGCCAGCCCGTGGGCGGCCTTGGCGAGCACGTCGGCGGTGGCGGGCGCGACCACGACGAGGTCGGCGCCCTTGCCGATGCGTACGTGGGGCACCTCGTGGACGTCGTCCCACACCTCGGCCGAGACCGGGTTGCCCGACAGGGCGGCCCAGGTGGGCGCGCCCACGAACTTCAGCGCCTCGCGGGTCGGCACGACCCGCACCTCGTGCCCCGACTCGGTGAACAGGCGCAGCAGCTCACACGCCTTGTAAGCGGCGATGCCGCCGCTGACGCCCAGGACGACCTTCATCGAAGGGGTCAGACCGCGCCTTCGATGGGCTCGGCGTTGAGCAGGCCCTCGGAGACCTCACGCAGCGCGATGGACAGCGGCTTTTCCTGGGCGTGCGTCTCGACCAGGGGGCCCACGTATTCCAGCAGGCCCTCGCCGAGCTGGGAGTAGTAGGCGTTGATCTGGCGAGCGCGCTTGGCGCCCATGATCACCAGGGAGTATTTGCTGTCGACGATGTCGAGCAGCGCGTCGATCGGCGGGTTGGTGATGCCCTCCGCGGCCGGGGTGGTGCCTGCCACGATTGTCAGACCTCTCGGTTGGTGGTTGTCGTGACCCCCTGAGGGTCAGTCATCAAGGCTATCAGCCGATGGCACACGTCTTGGACGTTCGTGTTGACGAGCGTGAGGTCGAACTCGTCCTCGGCGGCCATCTCGATGCGCCCGGCCTCCAGCCGCCGGGCGATGACCTCTTCAGGCTCGGTGCCGCGCCCGCGCAGCCGCTTCTCCAGCTCCTCCCACGAGGGCGGGGCCAGGAAGACCAGCAGCGCCTCCGGCATGCTCCTGCGCACCTGCCTGGCGCCTTCGAGGTCGATCTCGAGCAGGGTGGGCACGCCCTCGGCGAGCTTCTTCAGCACCGGCTCGCGTGGGGTGCCGTAGCGGTTGCCGGCGAACTCCGCCCACTCCAGCAGCTCGCCCGCCTCGACCAGCCGGTCGAACTCGGCGCCGTCGACGAAGAAGTAGTGGACCCCGTGCACCTCGCCGGGCCGGGGCCTCCTGGTGGTCACCGAGACCGACAGCCACACCTTGGGGTGTGCCCGCCGGAGCTCGGCGACTACCGTGGACTTGCCGACGCCCGACGGCCCTGAAAGGACCGTCAGCCGCCGCTCGCTCAAGGGCAGGAAACCGACCTCCGCTCCTGGCCCGACCGCCTCGTGGGCACTGACATCGCCGGACCAGGACCTCTCGGTCACTTCCTACCCCCCGTTGAACCCGCGTTTCCGTGTGGAACAGAGATTAGCTCTCGTTGCCACCGAACTCGCGCTCGAGGGAGGCCCTCTGGTTCGCGCCGAGACCCCGCACGCGGCGGGACTCGGCGATGGCAAGCCGCTCCATGAGCTGCTTGGCGCGGACCTTGCCCACGCCGGGGAGCGATTCCAACAAAGCCGAGACCTTCATCTTGCCGATGACGTCGTCGGTCTGCCCATCCTTGAGCACCTCAGCCAGAGAAACCGCGCCATGCTTGAGCCGGTTCTTGACCTCGGCACGCTCTTTACGGGCCTTGGCAGCCTTCTCCAGGGCTGCGGCGCGCTGCTCAGGGGTCAGGGGAGGAAGAGCCACGCCGGGTCACCTCGAATTTCTGTCGATGTACTCGGACGGGAAGGGAAACTAGCTGGTCATCGCCCCCTAAGCAACGTCAAGAGCGGTTTCTCTCGCGACAAAATCCACTTCATCACTGTCCGTGATCGTAAAATCACCTTGCGCTGATCAAATCGCCCTCACATCCGCCTACACGCGTCGGCTCGCGCCGGTGTCGCGAAACGCAACGGTGATCAAGTCCGAGCCACCCTCCGATGTCCGAAACCCCTGCCACACCTGGGCCGAAACCATTCCGGCGATCTTGCGCGCGGCTCGCACGGATGCCTTATGATCTTGTCAGCGGGGCACTCCCGCGCCCTCGGCGCCCTGTGCTCACAGGCCGTCACCATGCCCCCTGTGCGGCGACGCCGCGTCAGCGAGCGGCGCCCGGCCTGACGACGCGCGTCAGGACGCGCGGCGTCAGGACGCGCGGCGCAGCGAGGCGGCGATCGCGGCGGCCGCCGCTCCCGGGTCGGGCGAGCCCGTGATGGGCCGGCCGATCACGAGCAGGTCCGCGCCGTCGGCGAGCGCCTGCTCCGGGGTGGCCACGCGCTTCTGGTCCTGGGTGTCGGCGCCCGTGGGCCGCACGCCGGGCGTGATGAGCGTGATGCCGTCGCCGACCTCGGCGCGTACGCTCGCGACCTCGTTGGGCGAGCACACCAGCGCGGTGGCGCCCGCCTCGACCGACAGCGCTGCCAACCGGCGTACGGCGTCGTCGGCCGGACCGGCGATCCCGATGCGCTCGAGATCGGCCTCGGTCAGCGAGGTGAGCACGGTGACGGCGGCGATCTGGGTGTGCGGCGCGCACTCGACGGCCGCCCTGATCATCGCGGGCCCGCCGGCGGCGTGCACGGTGAGGATCGAGGGCCGCAGCCGCCCCACGGCCTTGGCGGCACCGGCGACGGTGTTGGGGATGTCGTGCAGCTTGAGGTCGAGGAAGACGCGTACGCCGCTGGCGCCGCGCACGGAGGCGATGACGTCGGGCCCGTAGCGCAGGTAGAGCTCGAGGCCCACCTTGACGGTGCTGACGTGGGGGGTGACCAGGGCGGCCCACCGCGCGGCGGTCTCCAGGTCGGGTGCGTCGAGAGCGACGGCGATGGGTGCGGGGGTCAAGGGCGTCAAGACGTGCTCTCCAGGCGCTCGGGAGTCAAGGCGTGCTCTCCTCGGTGTCTACCAACAGGTGCCGGGGTGCGCTCCCCGGCGGGCGGTGGGCCAGGCCGACGGCGTCGGCCAGCCGCTGGAAGCCGCGAGCCCTCAGGAGGTCCTCAAGCTCGCGTTCGATGCGCAGGCAGGCGTAGGGGTCGTGGAAGAGCGCCGTGCCCACTCCGACGACGCAGGCGCCCGCCAGGACCAGCTGGAAGGCGTCCCTGCCGGTCATCACGCCGCCGATGCCGATCAGCGGCACGCCGGGCAGCGCCGCGTGGACCTGCCAGACGCACCGTACGGCCAGCGGCAGGATGGCCGGGCCGGACAGCCCGCCGGTGACGGCGGCGAGCGAGGGACGCAGGGCCTCGGTGTCGATGGCCATGCCCAGCGGGTTGTTGATCATGGACAGCGCGTCGGCCCCTGCGTCCACGCAGGCGCGGGCGACGGAGACGATGTCGGCCACGTCGGGGGCGAGCTTGGCGACGACGGGCACGTCGTAGCGCATGATCGAGCGTACGGAGGCGATGACCTCGGCGGCGGCGCTGCCCTCGCGGGCGAAGACGCGCCCGCGGTCCTCCATGTTGGGGCAGGAGAGGTTGACCTCCAGCGCGGTCACCCCGGGCGCGTCGGCGAGCCTGCGGGCCAGCTCGGAGTATTCGGCGACGGTGCCGCCGCCGATGGAGACGATGGTCTTGATGCCGCGCTGGGCCAGCCAGGGCAGCTCGCGTTCGAGGAACGCGTCGATGCCGGGGCCCTGCAGCCCGACGGCGTTGAGCATGCCGGAGGGCGTCTCGGCCATGCGCGGCGTGGGACGGCCCGCGCGGGGCGCCATGGTGATGGAGCGGGTGGTCAGGGCGCCGAGCCGGTGCAGGTCGAAGAACTGCGCCAGCTCGCGTCCGGAGGAGGCGCAGCCGGCGGCCGTGGTGATGGGGTTCGCCAGCTCGACGTGCGCCAGAAAAGTCCGCATATCAACTGACATGTCGTGCACCGCCCCCGGGGGCGCCCAGCGCGTCGAACGGGATCGTTCCCACGTCCTCGAAGCGCACCCGCTCCCCCCGGAACACCGGCCCCTCGGCGCACGCCCTGACCATCCTGGTCGAGCCGTCGTCGCCGATGACGGGCAGCACGCACGTCATGCACACCCCGATGCCGCAGGCCATCGCCTCCTCGACGGCCACCTGCACCGGGATGTCGAACTCCATCGCCACCGCCGTCACCGCCCGCAGCGTCTCCATGGGCGCGCAGGCGTAGACGACGTCGGCCCGCGTGTCGGCGATCACCGACGGCAGCGCGTCGGTCACCTTGCCGCGCAGCCCGAGCGAGCCGTCCTCGGTGGTCAGCGTGGTCGTCTCGGCCATCCTGCGGGCCCGCATCGCCCCGAACACCCGCTCGGCCCCCGCTCCCCCCAGCACGAAGTCGACCCGGCAGCCGCGCGCCAGCAGCGCGTCGGCCAGCGGGAACAGCACGGCCGAGCCGTATTCGGCGCCGACCAGCACGCAGTGGACCGGGTCGCGGGGCAGCGGGAACGGCCGCCCGAGCGGCCCGACCAGGTCGAGCGTGTCACGGGCGCGCCGCTCCGCGAGCCAGGCCGTGCCGGGACCGCGCGTGGTGAAGACCAGCTCGACCGTGCCGCCGTAGTCGGACTTCACGTCGTGGATGGACAGCGCGCGGCGCGTCACCATCGAGGTGTACGCCCCGCCGACCGCCACGGAGACGAAGTGGCCGGGGCGGTAACGCTCGGCGATGCCGGGCGCCACCACCGTCAGCGCATGGTAGGCGTCGACCCGGCGCGTCGTCAGCACCGTGCCCGTCACCTGCACCGGTGTACCGGCCAGCCGTCTTCACCTCCCGTGGCGGGGTCAGCCCCTGATTGCCTGCGCGTGCTCCTGCAGGGACCGTACGCCCACATCGCCGCGTACGATCGCCTGGATGCCCGCCGCCGCGGCGGCCAGCCCCGACACCGTGGTGATGCACGGGATGCCGCGCAGCACGGCGGCCGTGCGGATCTCATAGCCGTCGAGCCGCGGCCCCGACTGCCCCGGGCTGCCGAAGGGCGTGTTGACGATCAGATCGACCTCGCCGTCGAGAATGGCCTGCACACTCGTGGGCTCACCTCCGGGACCCGCTCCCTCGCTGTGCTTTCGCACGATCTTGGCATGGACGCCGTTGCGGCGCAGCACCTCGGCGGTCCCCTCGGTGGCGAGGATCTCGAATCCGAGATCCGCCAGCGCCTTCACAGGGAAGATCATCGCACGCTTGTCCCTGTTGGCCACGGATACGAACGCGCGTCCCTTGGTCGGAAGCTGCCCGTAGGCCCCGGCCTGCGACTTGGCGAAGGCGATGCCGAAGAACTCGTCGATGCCCATGACCTCGCCGGTCGAGCGCATCTCGGGACCGAGGACGATGTCCACGCCCCTGAACCGGTTGAACGGCAGCACCGCCTCCTTGACCGCGATCGAGGAGTCGAGCGGCAGCGTGCCGCCGTCGCCCGTGGCGGGCAGCATGCCCTCGGCGCGCAGCTCGGCGATCGACGCGCCGAGCATCACCCGGGCCGCCGCCTTGGCCAGCGGCGTGGCGGTGGCCTTGGACACGAACGGCACCGTACGGCTGGCGCGCGGGTTGGCCTCCAGGACGTACAGGACGCCGGCCGACATGGCGTACTGGACGTTGAGCAGCCCGCGCACGCCGACCCCCTGGGCGATGGCCCTGGTGGCCTCCCTGATGGCGATGATGTCGGCGCTGCCCAGCGTGATGGGCGGCAGCGCGCACGCCGAGTCGCCGGAGTGGATGCCGGCCTCCTCGATGTGCTCCATGACGCCGCCGAGGAACAGCTCCTCGCCGTCGTAGAGCGCGTCCACGTCGATCTCGATGGCCTCGTCCAGGAACTTGTCGATGAGCACCGGGTGACCGGCCCCCTCGGGCTGCTCCTGGGCCGCCATGTAGCCGGTGAGCGTCTCCTCGTCGTACACGATGGCCATGCCGGCCCCGCCGAGCACGTAGGAGGGCCGCACGAGCACGGGGTAGCCGATCTCGCCGGCGATCTCGCGCGCCTCGGCGACGGTCAGCGCGGTGCCGTGCTTCGGCGCGGGCAGCCCGGCCTCGGCCAGCACCCGCCCGAACGCGCCGCGCTCCTCCGCCAGGTGGATCGACTCGGGTGAGGTGCCGACGACCGGCACGCCGGCGTCCTTGAGCGCCTGGGCCAGGCCGAGCGGCGTCTGCCCGCCGAGCTGCACGATGACACCCGCGACCGGGCCGGTCTGCTGCTCGGCGTGGACGACCTCCAGGACGTCCTCCAGGGTGAGCGGCTCGAAGTAGAGCCGGTCGGAGGTGTCGTAGTCGGTCGAGACGGTCTCGGGGTTGCAGTTGACCATGACGGTCTCGAACCCGGCCTTGGACAGCTCGAACGAGGCGTGCACGCACGCGTAGTCGAACTCGATGCCCTGGCCGATGCGGTTCGGCCCGGAGCCGAGGATGATCACCTTGCGGCGCTCGCCGTAGGGGACCTCGTTCTCCTCGTCGTAGGTCGAGTAGAGGTAGGGCGTCTTGGCGGCGAACTCGGCGGCGCAGGTGTCGACGGTGTTGTAGACCGGCCGCAGCCCGAGCGCGTGGCGCAGGTCGCGGACCCTGGCCTCGTCGATGCCGCGGATCTCGCCGATCTGCAGGTCGCTGAACCCGTGGCGCTTGGCCCGCTCGAGCACCTCGGCGGTCAGCTCGGGCGCCTGGGCGACGGCCTCCGACTCCTCGTGCAGCAGGAAGAGCTGGTCGATGAACCAGGGGTCGACGCTGGTGGCCTCGTACAGCTCATCGGGCGTGGCGCCGGCCCTGATGGCCTGCTGCATCGTGCGCAGGCGGCCGTCGTGGGGCGTGCGGCAGGCGGCCAGCAGCTCGTCCTTGGCCGCCACGTCGCCGGCCCAGGTGAAGGAGGAGTCCTTCTTCTCCAGCGAGCGCAGCGCCTTCTGCAGCGCCTCGGGGAAGGAGCGGCCGATGGCCATGGCCTCGCCGACCGACTTCATGTGCGTGGTGAGCGTCGGGTCGGCGCCGCGGAACTTCTCGAACGCGAAGCGCGGCACCTTCACCACGATGTAGTCGAGCGTCGGCTCGAAGGAGGCCGGGGTCTCCTTGGTGATGTCGTTGGGGATCTCGTCGAGCGTGTAGCCGATGGCCAGCTTGGCGGCGATCTTGGCGATCGGGAAGCCGGTGGCCTTGGAGGCCAGCGCCGACGAGCGCGACACCCGCGGGTTCATCTCGATGACGATCATGCGGCCTGTGCGCGGATCGACCGCGAACTGGATGTTGCAGCCGCCGGTGTCGACGCCGACCTCGCGGATGACCGCGATGGCGACGTCGCGCATGTTCTGGTATTCGCGGTCGGTCAGGGTCAGCGCGGGCGCGACCGTGACGCTGTCGCCGGTGTGGACGCCCATCGGGTCGATGTTCTCGATGGAGCAGACGATGACGACGTTGTCGGCCTTGTCGCGCATGACCTCCAGCTCGTACTCCTTCCAGCCGAGGATCGACTCCTCCAGGAGCACCTCGGTGGTCGGGGACGCGTCGAGCCCGGCGCCGGCGATGCGCCGCAGGTCGTCCTCGTCGTAGGCGAAGCCGGAGCCGGCGCCGCCCATCGTGAACGAGGGCCGCACGACGACGGGGTAGCCCAGCTCGCCGGCCGCGGCCAGGCACTCGTCCATGGTGTGGCAGATGGCCGACCTGGCCGACTCGGCGTTGAGGCCGTACTCGCGGGCGACCTTGGCGACGATCTCCTTGAACCGCTCGCGGTTCTCGCCGGCCTGGATGGCGTCGAAGTCGGCGCCGATCAGCTCGACCTCGTACTTCTCCAGCACGCCCGACTCGTGCAGCGCCACGGCCGTGTTGAGCGCGGTCTGGCCGCCCAGCGTGGGCAGCAGCGCGTCGGGCCGCTCCTTGGCGATGATCTTCTCGACGAACTCGGGGGTGATCGGCTCGACGTACGTGGCGTCGGCGAACTCCGGGTCCGTCATGATCGTCGCCGGGTTGCTGTTGACCAGGATGACGCGGAACCCCTCGGCCCGCAGTACCCGGCACGCCTGGGTGCCTGAGTAGTCGAACTCGCACGCCTGGCCGATCACGATCGGCCCAGAGCCGATCACCAGGACCGACCTGATGTCCTCACGCTTGGGCACGGCTCATGACCTCGCAGAATTCGTCGAAAAGATAGGCAGCGTCGTGCGGGCCCGCGGCGGCCTCGGGGTGGTATTGGACGCTGAAGGCGCGCCCGTCGATGAGGCGCAGCCCCTCCACGCAGCGGTCGTTGAGGTTGACGTGGGTGACCTCGGCCGGCCCGAACGGGGTCTCGAACGGCCCGTCGAGCGGCGCCTCGACCGCGAACCCGTGGTTGTGGGCGGAGATCTCCACCTTGCCGGTGCGCACGTCCTGGACCGGCTGGTTGACACCGCGGTGTCCGTAACGCAGCTTGTACGTCGGG
This sequence comes from Nonomuraea sp. NPDC049421, assembly GCF_040677005.1. Classification (NCBI taxonomy): domain Bacteria; kingdom Bacillati; phylum Actinomycetota; class Actinomycetes; order Streptosporangiales; family Streptosporangiaceae; genus Nonomuraea; species Nonomuraea sp. NPDC049421. The sequence continues at coordinate 513,734 of NZ_JBFAQA010000001.1, read as the reverse complement.
AGCCCGAGCGCCCGCCCGAACAGCTGGTTGCCGAAGCAGATGCCGAAGAACGGCACCCTGGCCTCCAGCACCTCGCGCAGCGCGGTGACGTCGGCCGTTGCGGGGTCGCCTGGGCCGTTGGAGAAGAACACGCCGTCGGGGCGCACCGCCATGATCTGCTCGAACGTGGCGTCGGCCGGCAGCACGTGCACCTCGCAGCCGCGCTCGGCCATGCGCTGCGGGGTCATGCCCTTGATGCCGAGGTCGACGGCCGCGACCGTGAAGCGCTTGGCGCCGAAGGCCGGCACGACGTACGTCTCACCGGTGGCGACCTCGCGCGCCAGGTCGGCGCCCTCCATGCCGGGCGACTGCCTGACCCGCTCGACCAGCTCCTCGACCGGCGCGCCGGGCGCGCTGAAGATGCCGGCCCGCATGGCGCCGCGCTCGCGCAGGTGGCGGGTGAGCGCGCGGGTGCCGGAGATCGCGATCCCGACCACGCCCTGTTCCTTGAGGTAGTCGTCGAGCGAGCGGGTGGCCCGCCAGCTGGAGACGACCCTGGACGGCTCGCGCACGACGTAGCCGGCCACCCAGACGCGGCCCGACTCGGGGTCCTCGTCGTTGATGCCGGTGTTGCCGATGTGGGGCGCCGTCATGGCGACGATCTGCCGATGGTAGGACGGGTCGGTCAGGGTCTCCTGGTAGCCGGTCATGCCGGTGTTGAAGACCATCTCACCGAACGTCTCGCCTTCGGCGCCGTACGGAGATCCGTGGAAGACGCGGCCGTCTTCCAGGACGAGCACCGCTGTGTTCAAACCAGCTTCCCTTCGAGTACGGTCGGCCTGCCGCGCAGGAACGTGGCCACTACCCGGCCGGGCAGCGTCATCCCCTCGTAGGGGGTGTTCCGGCTCTTGGACGCGAAGGCGGACGGGTCGACCTCGGTGCGTACGGACGGGTCGTACAGCGTGATGTTGGCCGGCTCGCCCACGGCGAGCGGCCTGCCCTGACCGGCGAGGCGGCCGATGCGGGCGGGCACGACGGACATGCGCTCGGCGACGGCCGCCCAGTCGAGCAGCCCCGTGTCCACCATGGCGGCCTGCACGACGCTGAGCGCGGTCTCCAGGCCGACCATGCCCATGGCCGCCGCGCTCCACTCGGTCTCCTTGTCCTCGACCGGGTGCGGCGCGTGGTCGGTGGCCACGATGTCGATCGTGCCGTCGGCCAGCGCGGCGCGCAGCGCCTCGACGTCGGCGCGGGTGCGCAGCGGCGGGTTGACCTTGTAGATGGGGTTGTAGGCGCCGACCGGCGACTCCTCCACGAGGTCGTCGGTGAGCAGCAGGTGGTGGGGGGTGACCTCGGCGGTGACGTTCCAGCCCTTGGACTTGGCCCAGCGCAGGATCTCGACGGAGCCGGCGGTGGAGACGTGGCAGACGTGCAGCCGGGAGCCGACGTGGGCGGCCAGCAGGCAGTCGCGGGCGATGATCGCCTCTTCCGCCACGGCGGGCCAGCCGGTCAGGCCGAGCCGGCCGGAGACGACGCCCTCGTTCATCTGGGCGCCGGCGGTCAGCCTGGGCTCCTGAGCGTGCTGGGCGACGACGCCGTCGAACGCCTTGACGTATTCGAGGGCACGGCGCATGAGCACGGCGTCGTCCACGCAGCGGCCGTCGTCGGAGAAGACGCGCACACGGGCGGCGGAGTCGGCCATCGCGCCCAGCTCGGCGAGCTGCCTGCCCTCCAGGCCGACGGTGACGGCGCCGACGGGGTGCACGTCGCAGTGGCCGAACTCGCGGCCGAGCCGCCACACCTGCTCGACCACGCCCGCGGTGTCGGCGACCGGCGAGGTGTTGGCCATGGCGTGCACGGCGGTGTAGCCGCCGCGGGCGGCCGACTGGGTGCCGGTCTGGACGGTCTCGGCGTCCTCGCGGCCCGGCTCGCGCAGGTGGGTGTGCAGGTCGACGAGCCCGGGCAGCGCGACGGCGCCGGCGCCGTCGACGGCCTCGTCACCTTGGAGCCCGGTGCCGATCTCCGCGATCACGCCGTCGGCGACGCGGAGGTCCACGGGCTCGCCGCCCAGGATCCTGACGTTTCTGATGATCATGCGGTCTCTCCCCCGAGCAGCAGGTACAGGACGGCCATGCGGATGGTCACGCCGTTGGCGACCTGTTCGACGATCGTGGAGCGCGCCGAGTCGGCCACCTCGGCGGCGATCTCCATGCCCCGGTTCATCGGGCCCGGGTGCATGACGATCGCGTCGTCCGGCATCTTGGCGAAGCGGTCGCGGTCGAGGCCGTAGCGGCGGGAGTATTCGCGCTCGCTCGGGAAGTACGCGGCGTTCATCCGCTCCTTCTGCACCCGCAGCATCATCACCACGTCGGACTTGGGCAGCACCGCGTCGAGGTCGTAGGAGACCTCGCACGGCCAGCTGCCGACCGAGACGGGCAGCAGCGTGGGCGGGGCGACGAGGGTGACCTCGGCGCCGAGGGTGTCGAGCAGCAGCACGTTGGAGCGGGCGACCCTGCTGTGCAGCACGTCGCCGACGATGGTGACCTTGCGGCCCTCGAGGTTGCCGAGGCGGCGGCGCATGGAGAAGGCGTCGAGCAGCGCCTGGGTGGGGTGCTCGTGGGTGCCGTCGCCGGCGTTGACGACGCTGCCGTGCACCCAGTTGGCCAGGCGGTGCGGCGCGCCGGAGGCGCTGTGGCGGATGACGACCGCGTCGGCGCCCATGGCCTCCAGGGTGAGCGCGGTGTCCTTGAGCGACTCGCCCTTGGACACGCTGGAGCCCTTGGCCGAGAAGTTGATCACGTCGGCCGACAGCCGCTTGGCGGCCGCCTCGAAGGAGATCCTGGTGCGGGTGGAGTCCTCGAAGAACAGGTTGACGACCGTGCGCCCGCGCAGCGTGGGCAGCTTCTTGATGGAACGTTCCGAGACGCTCGCCAGCTCCTCGGCGGTGTCGAGGATGAGCAGCGCGTCGTCCTTGGCCAGGTCGCCTGCGGAGATGAGGTGCCGCTTCACCGGGCGCCCTCCTTCATGAGCAGGACGGCGTCGCGGCCGTCGGTCTCCTGCAGGTAGACCTTCACCTTCTCGCTCTTGGCGGTGGGCAGGTTCTTGCCGACGTAGTCGGCGCGGATGGGCAGCTCGCGGTGGCCGCGGTCGACCAGCGTGGCGAGCTGCACGGCCGTGGGGCGGCCGATGTCGTTGAGCGCGTCGAGCGCGGCACGCACGGTGCGGCCGGAGTAGAGGACGTCGTCCACGAGCACGACGACCTTGCCGTCGATGCCGTCGGCGGGGACCTCGGTGTGGCCGAGCGGGCGCACGGGGCCGCGGCGCAGGTCGTCGCGGTACATCGTGATGTCGATCGAGCCGACGGGGATCTTCAGTCCCTCGAACTGCTCGATGCGCTCGCCGAGCCGGCGCGCCAGCGTGGCGCCGCGGGTGGGGATGCCGAGCAGGACGACGTCGCCGCCGCCTTTGGTGCGTTCGAGGATCTCGTGGGCGATCCGGGTCAGCGCCCGGTGGATGTCGGGGGCTTCGAGAACCGCCCGGGAGTCCTTCTGGGCAGGCTCCCTGGTATCGGGTTCTGCGGACATGGCGAAGCTCACCACCTTTCCCGCCTCACGGGACGGGTCTTAAAAGGGTGTTGGTCGGGACACACAGTACCAGGGGCTACCAGCCACAACACGAGGCCCCTCCCTGCGGCGCGATCTCCCTGATCAGGTAATTTCCCGGCCCGCGCCCGTGTCGGAGCGGCCCGCGCGGGGCACGTGACCCGGGCGCGGCGGCGGGCCGGCGGGCGTGAGTACCGCCGCCGGGAGGGGGATAGAGCAGAGATGACCTTTCATGTGGACAGCGAGGTCGGACACCTGCGGCAGGTCCTGCTGCACAAGCCCGACCTGGCACTGAAACGGCTGACCCCCACGAGCAAGGACGCCTTCCTCTTCGACGACGTGCTGTGGGTGCAGCGGGCCATAGAGGAGCACGAGGAGTTCCAGCAGGTGCTCACCAGCCGCGGCATCCGCGTCCACCTGCTGTCCGACCTGCTCCAGGAGACCGTCGAGATCCCCGAGGCGCGCAAGCACATCCTCGACGCCGTCGTGGACGAGCGCTGGCTCGGCCCGGTCGCGATCGACGACGTGCGCAACACCCTCGACGGCATGGACTCGGCGACCCTGCAGATGTATCTGACCGGCGGCATCACCAAGCGGGAGCTGGTCGAGCTGGGGTGCGACCCGAAGGCGCTGACCTTCCACACCACGGCCGACGACGGGTTCGTGCTGCCGCCGCTGCCCAACCATCTGTTCACCCGCGACACCTCCTGCTGGATCTACGACGGCGTGTCGATCAACGCGATGAAGAAGAAGGCCCGCATGCGGGAGACGGTCAACATGGAGGCCGTCTACATGTACCACCCGACGTTCGCGGACGGCTTCAACCGGCCGGGGCAGGGCGGCTACCACTGCTGGATGCCGGGCAGGGCCGCCGCGCCCGCCACCATCGAGGGCGGCGACGTGCTGGTCATCGGGCGGGGCGCGGTGCTGGTAGGGATGAGCGAGCGCACCCAGCCGCAGGCGGTCGAGATGCTGGCGCAGCGGCTGTTCAGGGCCGGCTCGGCGAGCCGCATCGTGGCGCTCGACATGCCGAAGGCGCGGGCGTTCATGCATCTCGACACCGTGATGACGATGCTGGACGTGGGGGTGTTCACCAAGTACGCGGGCCTCGGCATGCTGCCGGCGTACACGATCGAGCCCGGGGAGACGTCCAAGGAGCTCAAGGTCACCGACCACCCCCCTGAGGACATGCACAAGGCGATCGCGCACGCGCTCGACCTGCCGGACATCACGGTCCTGACGGCCACCCAGGACGTCTACGCCGCCGAGCGGGAGCAGTGGGACGACGGCTGCAACGGGCTGGCGCTGGAGCCCGGCGTGGTCGTGGCCTACGAGCGCAACGCCACCACCAACAACTACCTGCGCGACAACGGCATCGAGGTGATCACGATCAGGGGCAGCGAGCTCGGCAGGGGGCGCGGGGGGCCGCGGTGCATGAGCTGCCCGCTCGAACGTGACGCCGTCTAGGGGGGAACACCGACCGATGGGCGACGATCTGCGCAACCGCAGCTTCCTCAAGGAGCTGGACTTCACGCCCGGCGAGTTCGGCCGGCTGGCGGAGCTGGCGGCCGGGCTCAAGGCCGCCGGACGCGCCGGCGCCGAGCGGCCGCGGCTCACCGGCCGCGCCGTCGCGCTGGTCTTCGGCAAGACCTCGACGCGGACGCGCTGCGCGTTCGAGGTGGCGGCGCACGAGCAGGGGGCGCACACGACGTACCTCGGTCCGGGGGACTCGCAGCTCGGGCACAAGGAGTCGGTCGCCGACACCGCGCGGGTGCTGGGCCGCATGTACGACGGCGTCCTCTACCGCGGCGGCGACCACGCCGACGTCGAGGAGCTGGCGGCGCTGGCCGGAGTGCCGGTGTGGAACGGGCTGAGCGACTCCTGGCACCCGACGCAGACGCTGGCCGACGTGCTGACGATGAGCGAGCACGCCGGCCGGCCGCTGAACGAGGTGGCCCTCGCCTACCTGGGCGACGGGCGCAACAACATGGGCCACTCGCTGCTGGTGACGGGCGCGATGGCGGGCATGGACGTCCGCGTGGTCGCGCCCAAGGCGCTCTGGCCCGACGCCGGGCTCGCGGTGGGCCCCGCCGAGGAGGTGGCCGCCGCCACGGGGGCCAGGATCACCGTCACCGACGACGTGAACGAGGGCGTCAGGGGCGCGGACTTCCTCTACACCGACGTGTGGGTGTCGCTGGGCGAGCCCGCCGAGGTGTGGGACGAGCGGATCAAGCTGCTGCTGCCGTACCAGGTGAACGACGCCGTGGTGCGGGCGACGGGCAACCCGGAGGTGCGGTTCATGCACTGCCTGCCGGCCTTCCACGACCGGCGGACGAAGGTCGGCGCCGAGATCTTCGACCGCACCGGGCTCGACGCGCTGGAGGTGACCGGCGCCGTCTTCGACTCGCCCCGCTCGATCGTCTTCGACCAGGCCGAGAACCGGCTGCACGCGGCCAAGGCCGTCATGGTCGCGACGCTGGGAGGCTGCTGAGGTGCGGGTCATCGTGGCGCTCGGCGGCAACGCGGTGCTGCGGCGCGGCGAGCGCCCCGACGCCGCCACGCAGGTGGCCAACGTGCGCGATGCGGTCAGGACGCTGGCGGGCCTGGCAGGACGGCACGAGCTGGTCATCACCCACGGCAACGGGCCCCAGGTCGGGATGCTGGCCATGCAGAGCGCCGCCGACCCCGGCCTGAGCGGCCCCTACCCGTTCGACGCGCTCGGCGCGCAGACGCAGGGCCTGCTCGGCTACTGGATGCAGCAGGCGCTGCAGAACGCGCTGCCCGGCCGCCAGGTGCTGGCCATGGTGACGCAGACGCTGGTGTCGGCCGTCGATCCGGCGTTCGCGGCGCCCGCCAAGTTCGTCGGGCAGGTCTACGACCGGGAGGAGGCCGAGAAGCTGGCCGCCGAGCACGGCTGGACCGTCAAGCAGGACGGCTCCCACTGGCGCCGCGTCGTGCCCTCCCCCGCCCCGCAACGCGTCGTCGAGACCCGGCTGATCCGCCGGATGATGGGCGAGGGCGTGATCGTGGTGTGCGCGGGCGGCGGCGGCATCCCCGTCGTCCGCGACGAGCGCGGCCGGCTGACCGGCGTCGAGGCGGTCGTCGACAAGGACCTGACGACCGCGCTGCTGGCCGAGGCGCTCGACTGCGACGCCTTCCTCAGCCTGACCGACGTGCCGCACGTCATGCGCGGCTTCGGCACGCCTGAGGAGCGCCCGATCGGCCACACCACGCCGCACGAGCTGCGCGCGCTCGACTTCCCCGCCGGGTCGATGGGGCCGAAGGTGGAGGCGGTCTGCCGGTTCGTCGAGACGACCGGTGACATGGCCGCCATCGGCCGTCTTGACCAGGCCGAAGGCATACTCGGCGGCACGGCGGGAACGATCGTGACGCCCAACGGCAGGTGGCCGCTGACGAGCACGCTGTAGGGGGGTGTCCGTGACACTGGCCCGACGGCTCTTCCGTACCAAGCCGACCGGCCGCATCGTGGCCGAGGGCGGGCACGGTGAGGGCGGCGAGCTGCGCCGCACGATGTCGCTGTGGCAGCTCACGCTGTTCAGCGTGGGCGCCACGCTGGGCACGGGGATCTTCGTGATCCTCGGGCAGGCGGTGCCCAAGGCGGGGCCCGCGGTGGTGCTGGCGTTCGTGCTCGCGGCGGTCACGGCGCTGTTCTCGGCACTGTCGTACGCCGAGCTCGCCGGGACGATCCCGGTGTCCGGCTCGTCCTACTCCTACGCGTACGCGACGCTCGGCGAGCTGGTGGCCTGGGTCTGCGGCTGGTGCCTGATGCTGGAGTACGCCGTCTCGGTGGCGGCCGTGGCCGTCGGCTGGGGCGAGTACGTCAACGCGTTCCTGCGCTCGCTGTTCGGCTTCACGCTGCCCGACGCGATCACCCGCTCCCCCGGCCAGGACGGCGGCGTGGTCAACGTCACCGCCATCGTCATCGTGCTGCTGGCCACCTGGCTGCTGCTGTACGGCGCGTCCGAGAGCGCCACGGCCAACGCCGTCTTCGTGCTCGTCAAGGTCGCGGTGCTGGTCTTCTTCTGCGTGGTGGCGTTCACCGCCTTCGAATCCGGCAACCTCGCGCCGTTCGCGCCCATGGGCGTGGCCGGCATCACGGCGGCGGCCTCGCAGGTGTTCTTCTCCTACATCGGCTTCGACGCCGCCTCCACCGCCGGTGAGGAGGCCAGGAACCCCAAGCGCGACCTGCCGCTGGCGATCCTGCTGTCGCTGCTCATCGTCACCGTCGTGTACGTCGCGGTGGCCCTGGCCGCGATCGGGGCGATGCCGTGGCAGGACTTCGACCCCGACAGCACAGAGGCGAGCCTGTCGTACATCGCCGACCTGGCGATCGGCGCCACCTGGCCGGGGCTGATCGTCTCGTTCGGCGCGGTCATCGCGATCGCCAGCGTCGTGCTGACCGTCATCTACGGCCAGACCCGCATCCTGTTCGCGATGTCGCGCGACGGCCTCGTCCCGCGCGTCTTCCAGCGGGTGAACCCGCGCCGCCAGGTGCCGGTGCTCAACACGCTGATCGTGGCCGCGTTCATCTCCGTGCTGGCCGGGCTGGTGCCGCTCGGGCAGCTCGCCGAGGCGACCAGCATCGGCACGCTGTTCGCGTTCGCCATCGTCAACGTCGGCGTGCTCGTGCTCCGCTACCGCAGCCCCGAGCTGCCGCGCAGCTTCCGCACGCCGCTCTTTCCCGCCACGCCGGTGCTCGGCGCGATCCTGTGCGTCGTGGTCATGGCCGGTCTCGCCGGGGTGACGTGGCTGGCCTTCGGGCTGTGGATGCTCGCCGGCCTGGTCTGCTACTTCCTGTACGGCTATGGCCATTCGCGGCTGAATGCCGAGGTGCGCTGATTGACACGACGCCCCGGCGACAGCGAGCACCACTTCGAAACCCAGGCCGACAGATCCAAGCCAAGACACCATGGTCTGTTCTCACGCGAGTCGAACCAGGGCTCGAAGCGGCACACCACCATCCTCCAACCCGTAGGCGCGGGTGCGCTCTTCGAGTGCCTTGTTGTAGACGAGACGGACGCAGCCGAACGTCCGGGCAAGCTCAGAGGCTTGCTCGGGAGCCGGACAGAAGCGGTACTTGTAGGCCCGCTTCACGACCTGCGCCACGGTCCACCTTCCACCAGGCGATCAGTCAAGTGCCGAGAGCATGTTCGAGACAGCGCGATACCGTGCCGCGTCTCCTCCGCAGGACTGAAGCCCGGGATATCCACGCTCAAGGAGTGTTGATGAAGCTCGACGACGTGCTGGCCGGATACATGCCGGGGCCGCGGGGACACGACGGGCTGACGCTGGCCGTCCTGCTCGCCTCCCAGGCCGGGGCCCGGCTGTCGGTCGCGTACGTGCGGCCGCCCGCCGTCTCCACCCCGGGACCCGCGCGGGCCGAGGAGAGCGCCTGGCTGGCGTATCTGCGCGAGCAGGCCGACACCGCGCTCGCCCAGGCCCGCGAGCTGGCCGGCGACGAGGCCGATTACGTCGTCACCGCCCATCGCGGCAGCGGGCGCGGCCTGGTGGAGCTGGCCCGCAAGCGGGGCGCCGACGTGGTGGTGATCGGCCCCGCGCCGGGCGGCGGCAGGGGCCGCATCGCCTTGGGCAGCACCGCCGACCAGCTGTTGCACTCCTCCTCCGTTCCCGTCCTGCTCGCGCCGCGCGGCTTCGGCGAGACTCCGCACGCCGCCTTCGACCGCATCACGCTCGCCTACCGGCGCGGCCCTGGCTGCGACCAGGCCGTCAAGGTCGCCGCCGCGACGGCGGCCACGCTGGGCGTGCCGCTGCGCCTGGTCACGCTGGTGCTCAGCAGCGGCAGGCGGGCGCGGATCGAGGAGGAGATGCTCGTACGTCTGCGCGACCAGGCCGCGGCGGACCTGCGCACGGCGGCACGCGGGCACCGGCGCTCGCAGGCACCCGTGGAGGTCGAGGTGCTGGAGGGCCGCAACGTGGCGCAGGCGCTCGGCGCGACCTCCTGGCTGCCCGGCGAGATGATCATATGCGCTTCCAGCGACACCGGGCCACTCAGGAGGGTCTTCCTCGGGGACACCTCCATCAAGATCATCAAGGCCGCGACCTGCCCCGTCATGATCCTGACCAGGCAGCCCTGAGCAGGCGACGATTCCTCGTCAAACTCTGACGAAGTAGTGTTACCAGCGCGACAAGAGGGGCGAATGTGGCGATCCCTACCGGACCGGATTCGGCATCTTTTTTCCAATCAGCTTGACCTCAGGCGTCCACCCCTTTACCGTCACTGTGCGTAACCACACCGCGCGGCGTTCTGGGGTAAACCCAGGGCCATGGCTACCGATGGTGCCGAGCCTGGCACCAGACCCCCCGGTGGCCCGGGCATACGCCGCAAGGGAGCACAATCTACTGAGAGCGATACATACGAGAGCCGGGGGGCCACACCATGCCGTCTGAGTACGCAAAGTCGCTGGGTGCACGACTCCGCGCCATCCGCACCCAGCAGGGCCTGTCCCTGCATGGAGTCGAAGAGAAGTCGCGTGGCCGGTGGAAAGCCGTCGTCGTGGGGTCGTACGAGCGTGGCGACCGCGCCGTGACCGTGCAGAAGCTTGCCGAGCTTGCCGACTTCTACGGGGTGCCCGTCTCCGAGCTGCTGCCGGGCGGAGCCGCCCCCAGCCCGCTCGGGCCGACGCCCAAGCTTGTGATCGACCTGGAGCGCCTCGCCACGCTGCCGAAGGAGAAGGCGGGCGCACTCGCCCGGTACGCCGCCACCATCCAGAGCCAGCGCGGTGACTACAACGGCAAGGTGCTGTCGATCCGCCAGGAGGACCTGCGCTCCCTGGCGGTCATCTACGACAAGTCGCCGAGCGAGCTGACCGAGGAGCTCATCAGCTGGGGCGTCCTCGACGCCGAGGCCCGCCGGGCCGTGGAATCGTTCTAACCACCCGTCGTTCCAGGCCGACGCCGGACCAGGCCCTCTCCGACCCTGCGCAGGAGGAGACCGGCCACCCCGGCCCCCACCGGCCCGGAACCACGGTGGCACATTTGCGAGGTCACCCGCTCATCTGAAGGCTCGCCGGACGCCCGGCGAGCCTTCAGCACGTTCACCTGACTCAGGTCCCCACCCGGACGCCCCCAGAACGGTCATGCGAGCCACGCAGACCCCGAAGTGACCGGTCACCCACTCCCCACGCCCAAACCCCCGCAGAACGCAACCAAGCACCGCCCAGCCCCACAACTGACGCGCCGACACGAGGCCCGCCGAGCGGGGCCAAGCTCGGCGGAGCAAGCGGGGGCGCGGGGTAAGCGGGGCACAGGGGGCGCGCAAGCGGCGCGAGCGGGGCGCGGGCAAGCGGGAGACAGGGGGGGCGGGCGCCAGCGGCGCCAGCCGGGCAAGCGGGGCAAGCGGGGCGAGCGGGCGCGGCGACATGGGAGGGAAGCACCCCGACACGAGCCCTGCGACGATAGGGCGTCAGCCTGCCGCGACGCCGCGGCCCGCCATCGGCGAGACGGGACGCGGCGGCAGCGACGAAGTGGCGTCAGGATGCTGTGGCGGCTTGCCCGCCGTTGCGGGGTGAGGGCGGCTGGGAGCGGGACATAGCGCGTTCGCCGCAGCCGTTCGCCCGCGATCGTGGCGTCGGTCCTTGCGGCGGGGAAGTGGAACCTCGCGTGAATACCCCGGTGAGGGGTGCGGGGGTGGCTGGGGGCGGGTGAGGACGTGTTCGCCCGTGACCGTGGTGTCAGTCCCCGCGGTGGGCAGGCGGGGACTCGCGTCGGTTGCCCGAGGGCCTGTGGCTGGGGGTCAGCCTGCCAGTGGGACGTCCACTGGCAGTTGTGGCTGGCCCGGGACGCCGAGGAGGTCTTCGATGGTGGAGACGAAGGTCTCGGCCTCGGCGAGGATCTCGTCGGCGTCGGCCTGGCTGACCCGCCGCACCATGCCCGCCTCGGCGGCTGCGCGCTTGGCGGCGGTCATCGAGAAGTAGGCGGCCCACTCGGCCAGCGCGGGCTCGGCCTCGGGCAGCTGCTCCCACGCGCTGCGCAGGCGTCGCCTGCGGCCCTCCGTGGGCCTGGGGCGGGCGGCCAGCAGGGCCGCGGCCGCGCGCAGGGCCGCCAGGTGGGCGGCGACGTAGCGGGATGCGGGAGTGCGAGCGGCGCTCGCCTCCGCCAGGCAGGAACGAGAGTCGGTCAGGTGTGCCCGAACCGCAGGCGACAGCCGGGGCCCGGGCGTTTCACTAGGCCGTGGTGCCATCTTGCGCGCCTCCTTTGGAGTCGTGGGCGACGCCGGCGTCTCCGCCAGTGGTGACAACAATCGCAGACGCCACCGACATTTCCGCCGGGCCGGCCGGACGAGGAGCTTCCCCTCTCCCCGTCCGGCCAGGACACGCCCACTCGTCTCCGCCGACGACGAGGACGTGCCCTTCGCCCGAGGAGCCTGGCCGCGGGGCTCGCTTGGGGAAGCGATGGCCCGCGACCAGGTCCTGGTGACGTTGAGCCGCGAGCCTCACCGTCACTAGATCGAACATAATTTCGATCACGCCCAGTTGTCAACCGGTTCGCGAACAAAGGTTCGATGACCTTGAAGCGAAGGGCGTACAGCACAAGAAGCCGCAGGAAGGCGCAGGGAGCAGGGCGTGCGACACAGCGAACCGCCGCCGCGACCCAGGTCGCGGCGGCGGCGGCATAACGGTGTGACGGGCCGCTGTGGACGGCCCTTATGACGGGATCAGGCTGCCCGAAGGCCACTCCCATGACGGTGTCAGCCCGCAAGCCGCTCCCAGGATGCTGTCAGACGGCCCGGAGACCGCCGGGAGACCGCCCCAGGGTGCTGTCAGGCAGTCCGGAGAGTGGTCCTCACTCGACTGAGATCGCCCCCGACGGGCAGAGGGTCACAGCGCGGCGCACGGCGTCCTCCAGCTCCTGGGGCGGCACGTCCTGCAACAGCACCACCGTGCCTTCGTCCTCGCTCTGGTCGAAGATCTTGGGCACCGTCAGCGCGCACATGCCCGCCCCGATGCACACCGATTCGTCTGCCTTGATTTTCATGGTGACCTACCAAGTGACAGGGAGGCGGTGCACCCCGTATATCGACATTTTCGAGCGCATCGGCACCTCCTCGGGTGTTACCGCCAAGCGTAGGCCAGGCAGGCGCTGCAGCAGTGCCGGGTACGCGATGCGCATCTCGGCGCGGGCGAGCTGCTGGCCGAGGCACTGGTGGATGCCGTGGCCGAAGGTGAGGTGCCCGCCGGCGGGACGGGTGATGTCGAGATGGTCGCCGCCGGGGAAGCGCTCGGGGTCGCGGTTGGCGGCGGGCAGGTGGAGCGTGACGGTCTCGCCCGCCTTGATCGTGACGCCGTCGATCTCGACGTCCTGCCTGGCCACTCGGGTGGGCCCGAGGTGGATGATCGTGAGGTGCCGCAGCAGCTCCTCGACGGCGTTGTCCACCAGGGAGGGGTCGTCGCGCAGCGCGGCGAGCTGGTCGGGGTCGGTCAGCAGCGCGTACGTGCCAAGCCCCAGCATGTTGGCGGTCGTCTCGTGCCCGGCGATCAGCAGCAGCACCCCGACCCCGGTGAGCTCGTCGTCGTTCAGCTCACCGCCCTCCAGGAGCCCGCTGAGCAGGTCGTCGGCCGGCCGCTCGCGCTTCTGCTGGATGAGCCCGTGCAGGTACGCCCAGATCCGCCCCAGCGCCGCCATCGCGTCGTCCGCCGACGCCTCGATGTCGAAGAGCTTCTTCGACTCCGTCTGGAACATCTCCCTGTCGTCGTACGGCACCCCGAGCAGCTCGCAGATGACCAGCGAGGGGATCGGCAGCGCGAACTCCTCGACCAGGTCCACCGGCCCGCCCTTGGCCTCCATGGCGTCGATGCAGTCGCGGGTGATCTCGGCGATGCGCGGTTCGAGGGTCTTCATCCGCCGCACGGTGAACTGCCCGGTCAGCAGCTTGCGGTAGCGGGTGTGCTCGGGGGCGTCCATGCGCAGGAAGAACCCGGGCGGCAGCTTGAAGCCGCGTTCGGCGAGTTCGGCCCGGGTGGAGGCGATGGGCGGGTGGTGCCCCTCGGGGTGGTTGCTGAGGTGGGGGTGGGCGAGCACCGCGCGGGCGGCTGCGTACCCGGTGACGAGCCACCCCAGGTGCCCGTCGGCGTATCTCATGCGGTGGATCGCCCCGTCCCGTCGAAGGCCGGTGACCTCGTCCGGGGGGTCGAGCGGGCGCTGGCGAGCGGTGACCAGGGTGACTTCGGACATGTTCGGCTCCTTTCCTCGCTACCTCTCCAGAAAACCTCACGGGATGAAAATTTGCAACGAGTGTAAAAAATAACCGGGTGCACTATAGTGCCGCCATGGCTGAGGGACTGCGAGAGCGCAAGAAGCAGCGCACCCGCCAGGCGCTGATTCAGGCGGCGATGCGGCTGTTCGAGGAGAAGGGCTTCGAGGAGACGACGCTCGCGGAGATCGCCGCACAGGCCGACGTGTCCACGCGCACGTTCTTCAGCTACTTCGCCAGCAAGGAGGACGTGCTCTTCTACGACGCCGGCGCCCGCCTCGAAAGGGCGCTGGCCCGGCTTTCCGCCAGGCGGCCCGGCGACACGGTGGCCGACCTGCTGCTGCAGCTCATCGACGACAGCATCGGGCAGGCCATCGCGGGCGCCGGCACGTTCGACGCCGCCGCGGTGCGCGCGCGGCTCGTGCTGACCGTGCCGTCCCTTCAGGCGCGGGCGCTGCACGTGCTGCTGGACAGCCAGCTCACGCTGGCCAAGGCCGTGCACGAGGCGTTCCGCGACCGGCTCACCCTCTCCGAGGCGGGCGCGACGGTCGGCGCGCTGATCGGCGCGATCATGGTGGCGGTGATGACGGACGTCGACGAGAACCGGTCCGTGGAGGAGATCATGGCCACCGTACGGCGGGCGGGCGAGGTCGCGCTGGCCGGGTTGCGCGCGCTCGGCTAGCACCGGCATCCGGTGAGAGGCTGTCTCCAAGAACCCCGAACGAGCGGAGAGGAGCGCGCATGGCGCGAATCGGGCGACCGGCCGGGCTCGTGCTGCTGGCCCTGGGCCCCGTGCTGGCGGCGGCGTACGCGGGTGCCGGCCACCTGGGCGTCCGCGCGGCGGTGCGGGCGCAGATCGCCGACCCCAAGTGGGAGGGCGGCACGATCGACGACTCGGGCATGACGTCCACGGGCACGGACGCCTGGCAGATGATCCTGCTGACGGCGCTGCTCGCCGGGCTGGTGGCGCTCGCCTACCTGGTCATCGGCCTGCTGCTGCGCCGCCCGCGCAGGGGCCGCCCGGCGCTGCTGGTGGTCTCGGGCGTGCTGGTCCTGCCGTACACGCTGGCCTTCGCCGTCGCGCTGATCAACCCGGCCAGGGCGCTGGCGGGCCTGACCGGGCAGTCCGGGTTCGTGGCGGGCCTGCCCGGCTGGCAGGCGTACGCGGCGTACCTCATCCTGGCCGGCGGGCTGGCGCAGGCCGCCGGCATGGTGATGGCCGCCGCCGACGGCAGGCGCGCGGCGGCGGCCAAGAAGAGCCAGGAGAGCAAGGAGAGCCCGCAGAGCTCAGCGGCCCAGGCGCGGAGCTAGCCGCGGAACCTGCCCCTGACGTGCACCGGCACGCCCTTGCCGAGCAGGCCGGGCAGCTCCTCCGCGACGTTCATCGGCATGCGGACGCAGCCGTGCGAGGCGGGATGGAGGGGCACCGACAGCGCGCCGTGGAAGGCGATGCCGCCGTTGAAGAAGATGGGGTTGTAGAGCTGGCCGAGGTAGGACTTGTGCCACCCGCTCACCCGCCACGTCGTCCGGTAGTTGCCGGTGGGGGTGCTGGCCGAGCCGCAGAAGCGCTGCTTCCTGCCCTGCCAGGTGGTGGTCTCGCAATAGGGGATGTTGCTGCCCGACGACACATGGGTGATCAGCTTCACCTTGCCGCGCACGTACAGGACCATGACCTGCTTGGTGAGGTCGACCTCCGCGCGGGTGGGCCGGCCGTTGCGGGCCAGCACCCGGGGCGCCTTCGGCGTCTCCAGCGCCTGCCAGGTGCGGCGGGCGATGGTGCTGGTCGGCTTGATGCCGTTGACCTTCTGGAACGCCCACACGGCGGCCAGCGTGGTGCCGCCGTAGCGGCCGTCGGCCTTGCCCGGCCGGTAGCCGAGCTCGGTCAGCCGCTTCTGCAGCCACTTGACCGCCGATCCCTTGGCGCCCAGCCGTAACGTCTTGCGGGGCGCCTCGACCGCGGGCTCGGGCTCGGCGGAAGGGGCGCTCTTCGCCGCCGCGGGAGGCGCGACGGAGGCGGCGGAGCCGCTCGGGGGCGGGGCGGCCGTACGTGACGCGATCTGCGTTCCGCACCCCGAGACGACGACGGCGCCGGCCGTCAGGAGGGCAGCCACCCCGGGCAGCCGTGGAAACCCCACAGGTACCACCTCTCACATTCCGTACATAACTGATCACGGGACCCTACACCAGGACCCTTGTGGGAGTAATCGGGCGGCCAATCTGTTTAGAGTGTCCCCATGCCTGAGAAGTTGCCGTCGAACGCCGTCGTCGTCGAGTCCGCGCTGCGCGAACGCGGAGCACACGGCGAGATCGTGGTCCTGCCGGAGAAGGCCCCCACCGCCGCGGCGGCCGCGGCCCAGCTGGGTTGCGACGTGGGCGCCATCGCCAACAGCCTGATCTTCGACGCCGACGGCACGCCGCTGCTCGTCCTGACCAGCGGCGCCCACCGCGTGGACGTCGAGCTGATCGCCCGTACGGCGGGCGCCGAGCGGGTACGCCGGGCCACGCCGGAGTTCGTCAGGGCGGCGACCGGCCAGCCCATCGGCGGAGTGGCCCCGGTCGGGCATCCCGCCCCGGTGCGGACGCTGGTGGACAACTGGCTGAGCAAGCACGAGGTGGTGTGGGCGGCCGGCGGCCACCCGCACACGGTCTTTCCGACGACGTTCGACGAGCTGGTGCGGATCACCGGGGGTACGCCGGTGGACGTCGAGTAGTGTGCGACGGGTGATCGAGTTTCGCGGAGCCGGTCCGGCCCAGTTCACCGAACGGCTGGACACGGTGATCGACATCTACACGGCGGCCATGAACCCGCCTCTCGACCAGATCACCGGCCGCCAGACCATCATGCGCAATCACGCGACATATCCCCATTTTCAGTGTTATTTCGCGGAATTGCGTGATTCATCCCCAGATTTGGCAGCTCCGGAACCCCGGATCGTGGGCTTCGCCTACGGCTTCAGGGGCGCGCCGGGCCAGTGGTGGCACGACGTCGTCGTCCGCGGCCTGGCCGACCGCATCGGCCAGGAGGCCGCACACGCCTGGATGGGCCACGCCTTCGAGCTGGCCGAGATCCACGTGCACCCCGACTACCAGAGCAAGGGCATCGGCCGCCAGATGATCAGGACGCTGTGCGCCGGGCGTCGCGAGCGTACGGCCATCCTGTCGACCCACGACCAGCCCACGGCGGCCCGCCACCTTTACGCCGGCATGGGCTTCATGGACCTGCTCACCAAGTTCGTCTTCCCCGGCGGCCACGAGGAGTACGCGATCGCGGGCCGCCGCCTCCCCCTGACCTGAGCAACCCGGCGAGCTGAAGACGGCGTGACCCCAGGTTTACCGGCGATGACGCACGGGCACCATTCATGACAGAAAGTAGCCGACCCTTTACCCACCGTCTAGTGTCCCCTGCCCGTCACCCGCCCGGTCCCCCTGCGGGCGGGTGGCGGGCCATTTCTACGCGGGCAGGTTCTACGCGGGCAGGCTCGCCGGCTCCAAGCGCTGGAACACCTCGCGTGACGCACTCGACCGGTTGAACGTGATGAAGTGGATGCCGGGCGCGCCCTCGTCGAGCAGCCGCTGGCACAGCTCCACCCCGTGGTCGATGCCCAGCCGCCGCACCGCCGCCGGATCGTCCTTGACCGCCTCGAAACGGGCCGCGACCTCGGGCGGGAACGGCGCCCCCGACAGCTGCTCGGAGCGGGCGATCGTGCTCATCTGGGTGACCGGCATGATGCACGGGATGATCGGCGTGTCACAGCCCCTGGCCGCCACCCGGTCGCGCAGCCGCAGGTAGTCGTCGGCCTGGAAGAACATCTGCGTGATCGCGTAGTCGGCGCCCGCCTGGCACTTGCGGACGAAGTATTCGGTGTCGGACTCGATGGACGGCGAGCGCGGATGCTTGTAGGGGAAGGCCGCCACGCCCACGCAGAAGTCGCCGGACTGCCGGATCAGCCGCACGAGGTCCTCGGCGTAGAGAACGCCGTCGGGGTGGGGCACCCAGTCGGCGGTGGGGTCGCCGGGCGGGTCACCGCGTACGGCGAGGATGTTGCGCACGCCCGCGTCGGCGAAGCGGCCGACGAGGTGGCGCAGCTCGCGCACGGAGTGGTTGACGGCCGTGAAGTGGGCGACGGGGGTGAGGGTGGTGTCGTGGGCGATGCGCTCGACGATGTCGACCGTGCGGTCGCGGGTGGAGCCGCCCGCGCCGTAGGTCACCGAGACGAATGTGGGCCGCAGCGACTCGAGCTCCCTGATCGCGCGCCACAGCTGCCGCTCGCCCTCGTCGGTCTTCGGCGGGAAGAACTCGAACGAGAACGACCGGGCACCGGAGGCCAGCATGTCGCGGACCGTGGGGACGCGATCGGGCCGGATGGAGGGTCGACCAAGAGCCATGCCGACAAGGCTACCCCGACAACCTCCGCGCGCACCGGCCAGAGCGGTACCTGGAGATCGCAGCCGAGATCGAAGCCCGCTCCCCCGGCCACTAGTCTCAAGGCATGACCACTGACGCCGCCGGCATGGAGATCCTGCGCGCCCAGGTGGAGCGCGCGCTCGCCGAGTTCGTCGAACGGAAGCTCCCCGCCGGGGGCGAGACCGAGTTCGCGCCGCTGCGCACGGCCGCCGACGCGTTGCTGTCGGGAGGCAAGCGGCTGCGGCCCGCGTTCTGCTACTGGGGGTGGCGGGGTGCGGGGGGCACCGACGTGCCCGCCGTCTTCACCGCCGCCGCCTCCCTTGAGCTGCTGCAGGCCAGCGCGCTGGTGCACGACGACGTGATGGACAAGAGCGACCTGCGCAGGGGCATGCCGTCGGCGCACCGCCGCTTCCAGGCGATGCACGAGGAGGCGGGCTGGCACGGCTCGTCCGGGCAGTTCGGCGAGGGCGCGGCGATCCTGCTGGGCAACCTGCTGCTGCTCTGGTCGGGCGAGATGTGGCGGACGTCCGGGCTGCCGCGCGAGGCGCTGGAGGCGGCCAGGCCCGTCCACGACCACATGCGCAGCGAGCTGATGTGCGGCCAGTACCTCGACCTGCTGGAGCAGGCCACCGGGGAGAACACGTTCGACTCGGCGCTGCGGGTGGCGCTGTTCAAGAGCGGCAGATACTCGGTGGAGCAGCCGCTGCGGCTCGGCCTGGTGCTCGCCGCCCGGGAGGAGGCGCCGTGGATGGACGAGCTGTGCACCGGCTACGGCCAGCGCGTCGGCATCGCCTTCCAGCTGCGCGACGACATCCTGGGCGTCTTCGGCGACCCGGCGCAGACGGGCAAGCCGGCCGGTGACGACCTGCGGGAGGGCAAGCGCACGATGCTCGTGGCCCGCACCCTCGCCGCCGCCTCCCCCGCCGCCGCGGCCACCGTACGCCGGCTGCTCGGCGACCCCGGGCTGGACGAGCAGGGTGTGGCGGAGCTGCGCGGCATCATCGAGGACACCGGCGCGCTGCAGGAGTGCGAGGACCTGATCGCCGGCTATCTCGGCCAGGCGCTGGCCACGCTCGACGCGGCGCCGGTCACTCCTGAGGCGCGCGAGGCGCTGACCGAGCTGGCGATCGCGGCGACGTCCCGCAAGACCTGACCCCGCCGAGCCCGCGGACAGGCCGAGTCCGCGGACAAAGCCGGTCCGCAGACAAAGCCGGTCCGCAGACAGGTCCGCAGACAAGCCGAGTCCGCAGGTAAGGAGGCGCCCGCGCGGGGAAGCGCGGGCGCCTCGCAGGCTCAGCGGGCCGGCCCCGCGGCCAGCCGCTTGGCGAACTCCGCGGCGGCCGCGCCCGGGTCGTCGGCGTCGGTGATCGCGCGGACGACCACCACGCGGCTCACGCCGTACGCCATCACCTCGTCGAGGGTGCCCAGGTCGATGCCGCCGATGCCGAACCACGGCCGCGAGGTGCCGAGCGCCGCCGCGTGCCGCAGCAGCGGCGGCCCAGGCGCCGGGCGGCCCGGCTTGGTCGGCGTCGGCCAGATCGGGCCGCAGCAGAAGTAGTCGACGCCCTCCTCCACGGCCGCGGCGGACGCCTCGGCTGCGGAGTGGGTGGACCGTCCGATGACGACGTCGTCGCCGAGTATCTCTCGCGCGACAGTCACGGGAAGGTCGTCCTGCCCCAGGTGGAGCACGTCGGGCCGGGCGGCGTAGGCGATGTCCGCCCGGTCGTTGACGGCGAGCAGTTTTCCGTGCCGGTCACAGGCGTCGCGGAAGACGTCGAGGAGCGCGAGTTCTTCGCGTGCCTCCAGGCCCTTCTCCCGCAGCTGGATGATGTCCACACCGCCGGCCAGCACCGCGTCGAGGAACTCCGCCAGATCGCCGCGGTCGCGGCGGCCGTCTGTGCAGAGATAGAGGCGGGCCTCAGAAAGCGAGGGCTTGGGCACGCCGCTTGACCTCTGTGTGACGGCCCGCCCTGATCGCCTCGATGGGCGAGCCTGGCAGTGACTCGTCGGGGGTGAAGAGCCAGCGCAGCGCCTCGACGTCGTCGTAGCCGGCGTCCTGGAGCACGGTGAGCGTGCCTGGCAGGCCCTTCATCACGTCCTTTCCGTCGAGGAACACCGCGGGCACCTGTGGCCCGCCGCTGCCGCGGCGTACGCCGAGCAGCTTGTGGTCCTTCAGGAGTTGCTTGGCCCGCCCGATCGGGAGATCGAGGCGTGAGGCCACTTCGGGGAGGGTGAGCCACTCGTCGACGAGCTGGTCGGTCTCCCGGTCGATCTGTGCAACAGAAAGCGTCACGAAACCACAACTACCACATGCCGTCCTTGCTCAAACAACACAATCTCGTAGGGGCACTTGTGGATCTACCAGGCGTTCCGTGTCCAGCCGGTGACCCGCATCGATGATGCGCCGGCCCTGGACGAGATCGCGCGGCCGGTCCACGGCCAGCACCGCGGCAAGCGTATCGTCCGCCGTGAGCCAGACGGCCGACCACTTGCCCTCGGGCTCGCCCCGGTGCACGATCCGCTCGCCCGACGCGTGGTGGCCGGCGTATTGGAGCATGTGGCCGAACTGCTCCGACCAGAAGTACGGCACCGGGTCGTAGACCGCCTCCTCCCCCATCAGCGTCGCGGCGGCGACCTCGGGGGCGTTGATGGCGGTGTCCCAGTGCTCGACCCTGAGGCGGGCGCCCCAGCGGCGCGACCACCAGGCGGCGCAGTCGCCCACGGCGACCACCCCGGGCAGCGAGGTGCGCAGGTGCTCGTCGGTGACGACGCCGTTGTGCAGGTCGATGTCGGCGTCGGCCAGCCACTCGACGGCCGGGCGCACGCCGATGCCGGTGACGACGACGTGGGACTCGACGAACTCGCCGCCCACCAGGCGGACGCCGCCCTCGTCGACCGACTCGACCATGGTGCCGAGGCGCAGGTCGATGCCGTCGTACCAGGGGATCGTGCGGGCGCCCAGCTCGGTGCCCATCGCGCTGGCGAGCGGGGCCCGGGCGGCCTCGATGACCGTCACCGCGCAGCCCGCGCGGCGGGCCGCCGTCGCCACCTCGGCGCCGATCCAGCCCGCGCCGATGACCGTGACCCGCGCGCCGGGGACGAGCATGACGCGCAGCTCGTGGGCGTCGTCGAGGGTGCGCAGGACGTGCTGAGGGCCGTCGCCGGGCAGCCTGATGGGGTCGGCGCCGGTCGCGATGACCAGGCCGTCGTAGTCGAGCTCGCCCTCGGTGGTCTCCACGACCCCCGCGCGCAGCGACTTCGCCGCGACGCCTGGACGGAAGTCGACCTGGAGCCGCTCGAGGTCGGTGTCGATGAAGCTGGTGTCGGCGTCGCCCTTGAGCACCGCCTTCGACAGCGGCGGGCGGTCGTAGGGGCGATGGCGCTCCTGGCCCAGCAGCGTCAGGCGACCGGCGTAGCCGCGCCCGCGCAGGGCCTCCACCGTGCGCACTCCCGACAGTCCCGCTCCCACCACCACGACATGCTCCACGGTCATGACCTTAACGGGGGCGGTGCGTGGACCCGGCACCGAGGCCGTAGGCTGTGGACGGAAAGACGCGCGGGAGTCCGGCCGTGACCGGGCTGAGAGGAAGGCTGCAGCGGGCCTTCGACCGCAAGACACCTGATCCGGATCATGCCGGCGAAGGGAGCGGATCATGGATGTGATCGTGGGCGGCGGGGTCGTCGGCCTGTCCGTGGCCTGGCGGCTGGCGCGCGAGGGGCGGCCGGTCACCGTCGTCGACCCGTCACCCGCCTCCGGGGCCTCCCACGCGGCCGCCGGGATGCTGGCGCCGGTCAGCGAGGTCACCTACACCGAGGCGCCGCTGCTGCGGCTGGGCGTCGCGGCCCTGCGCCGCTGGCCCGCCTTCGCCACCGCCCTGGCCGAGGACGCCGGCCTTCCACCCGCTGGGCCCGAAGGGGTGAGCGGGCTGGATCTGCGGGCCGAGGGGACGCTGGATGTGGCGTTCGGGGCCGATGACATGGCGGCGCTCGATGAGCTGGCCGCGTTCATGGAGAAGCTGGATCTGCCGGTCGAGCGGCTGACCGGGCGCGAGTGCCGGCGGCTTGAGCCGATGCTGGCCCCGTCGGTGCGCGGCGGGCTGCTGGCACCGGGCGACGCGTGGGTGAACCCGCGCCGGGTGACGGCGGCGCTGCTGACCGCCCTGGAGCGGCGCGGCGTCCCCATCGTGCGGGCCCGCGTGAGCGAGCTGGTCCGCACGGACGGCGCCGTCACCGGTGTCCGCCTCGCCGGGCCGCCCGCCGTGCCTGCCGAAGGCCGCGGTTCCGCACCTCTCGCCGCCACGGAAGGACGAGCCGGAGGTGAGGTGCTGGCGGCCGAGCGGGTGGTGCTGGCGGCCGGGGCGTGGAGCGGTGAGCTGGCGGAGGTGCCGGTGCGGCCGGTCAAGGGTCAGATCATGCGCCTGCGCTCGCCGCAGCCGCTGCTCACCCGCTGCGTACGCGGCACCGTCCACGGCTCGCCGGTCTACCTCGTCCCCCGGGGCGACGGCGAGCTGGTGGTCGGCGCCACCCAGGAGGAACTGGGCTACGACACGAGGGTGACCGCGGGCGGCCTGTACGAGCTGCTGCGCGACGCCAGGGAGCTGGTGCCCGGCGTCACCGAGCTGGAGGTCGCCGACGTGGTGGCGGGGCTGCGTCCCGGCACGCCCGACAACCTGCCGTTGATCGGTCCCGGGAGGACGCCGGGGCTGACGTACGCGACGGGACATCACCGGGGCGGGGTGCTGATGGCCCCGCTGACGGCGGCCATCCTGATGGGCGAGGAGAGCGAGCTGGCGGCCCTGTGCTCGCCGGGGAGATTTCGGGAAATTTCATGATTATTACCATCAACGGATCCGCGCACGAGCTGGCCGACGGCACCACCGTGGCGCAGGCCGTACGTACGCTGACGACGGCCACCACCGGAGTGGCCGTGGCCGTGAACGACGAGGTGGTCACCCGCGGCGCCTGGGAGACGACGGCGCTCAGCGACCGTGACCGCGTGGAGGTGCTGACGGCGGTGCAAGGTGGATGAGCTGATCATCGCCGGCGAGAAGTTCTCCTCCCGGCTCATCATGGGCACCGGCGGCGCCCCTTCGCTGGAGGTGCTGGACCAGGCGCTGGCGGCGTCCGGCACCGAGCTGACCACGGTGGCGATGCGGCGGCTCGACCCCGCGGCCCGGGGTTCGGTGCTCGACGTGCTGCGTGCGCGCGGCATCAAGGTGCTGCCCAACACGGCGGGCTGCTTCACCGCGGGCGACGCCGTGCTGACGGCCCGGCTGGCCAGGGAGGCCCTGGGCACGAACTGGGTCAAGCTCGAAGTGATCGCCGACGAGCGCACGCTGCTGCCCGACCCGATCGAGACGTTCGACGCGGCGGAGCGGCTGGTGGCCGACGGGTTCGTGGTGCTGCCGTACATCGGGGACGACCCGGCGCTGGCCCGGCGGCTGGAGCAGGCCGGATGCGCGGCCGTGATGCCGCTCGGCGCGCCGATCGGCTCGGGGCTCGGCATCCGCAACCCGCACAACATCGAGCTGATCGTGGAGGCGGCGTCCGTCCCGGTGATCCTCGACGCCGGCATCGGTACGGCGAGCGACGCCGCGCTGGCGATGGAGCTGGGCTGTGACGCCGTGCTGCTGGCCACGGCCGTGACGCGGGCGCAGCGGCCCGACCTGATGGCGGCGGCCATGAAGGGCGCGGTGGTGGCCGGGCGGCAGGCGGCCCAGGCGGGCCGCATCCCGCGCCGCCGCTACGCCGAGGCCTCCTCACCGATGACCCCCTGAGCCGCCCGCCCGGATCCGGAGCGATACAGGCGGGCGGCGGCATCGGCGTCACCATGCGCCCCGGCGACACGCCGGGGCCACTGCCGCATCGCCGTTACACACGGGACGGGAACGTCTCCGCATCGGTTTCGGGCGCTAGGGCCATGCCGGTGGCAAAACGCCCGTAAACTCAGCGGGGTGGACACGACGACTGCGGACCCCCTGGTCGGGCGGCTCCTCGATGGGCGTTACCGCATCGAGGGCCGGATCGCCCGGGGCGGTATGGCGACCGTCTACCTCGCGCTGGACGTCCGGCTCGACCGGACCGTCGCGCTGAAGGTCATGCACCGCTCGCTCGCCGAGGACCCGGCGTTCGTCAGAAGGTTCATCGGCGAGGCGAAGTCGGTCGCCAGCCTGTCACACCCCAACGTGGTGCACGTCTTCGACCAGGGCACCGACAACGACGTCGTCTACCTGTCGATGGAATACGTCCCTGGCCGCACCCTGCGCGACATCCTGCGCGAGCGCGGCCGGCTGCCGGCCCGCGAGGCGCTGGAGATCCTCATCCCGGTGCTGGCCGCCCTGGGCGCGGCCCACCAGGCCGGCATGGTGCACCGCGACGTCAAGCCCGAGAACGTCCTGATGACCGACGACGGCCGGGTCAAGGTCGTCGACTTCGGCCTGGCCAGGGCGATCGAGGCGACCAACCAGACCCGCACCGGCGTGCTGATCGGCACGATCGGCTACATGGCGCCCGAGCAGGTGATGACCGGCGCCGCCGACGTGCGCAGCGACGTCTACGCCGCCGGCATCATGCTGTTCGAGCTGGTGACCGGGCAGCAGCCCTACGACGGCGAGACCCCGATGTCGGTGGCCTACCGCCACGTCCACGACACCGTGCCCGCGCCGTCCTCGGTCTATCCCGACGTGCCGCCGCTGATCGACACGCTGGTGGCGAGCGCGACCGCCCGCGAGCCGCACGACCGTCCCGCCGACGCGACCGCGATGCTGGTGGCGGCGGTGGAGGCCCACCGCGTGCTGCCGCGTATGACAAACCCGCCCGGCACGGGCCCAAGCACGGCGGCCTATCACGCGCAGCCGGCGTCGGGGCCCATCCCGTTCGCCGCCTCGGCCCCGTCGGTGCCGCAGGCGGCGCCGGCCCACACGATGATCCAGCCGCGGGCCGAGCTGCCGGAGAAGCGCCGGTTCCGGCCGAGCTGGTTCCTGGCGGTCCTGGCCGTGGTGATGGTCGTCGCGGTGGGCCTGACCGGGTGGTACTTCTCGCTGCCCGAGCAGGTGAAGGTGCCCGACCTGGTCGGCAAGGACCTGGCGCTGGCCGAGAAGGACCTCGTCGGCGCCGGGCTGAAGGTGCGCAAGGGCGAGAGCCAGTACGACGAGAAGATGGCCGAGGGCCTGGTGCTGAGCAGCGACCCGGTGGCCGACACCGAGCTCGACAAGGGCTCGACGGTCACGCTGACGCTCTCGCTCGGCCCCGAGCGCATCGTGGTGCCCAACGTCACGGGCATGAACGGCAACGACGCCCGCGCCGCCATCGCCAAGGCCGGGCTGACCGTCGGCAGCGTCAAGCGGCAGGCCAACCAGCAGGTCGAGCGCGACAAGGTGATCCGCACCTCGCCGCAGGTCGGCGAGAAGATCAAGAAGAGCGCGAAGGTCAACATCTTCGTCAGCGCCGGGCTCACCATGCCCGACGTCAACGGCATGCCGAAGGACGAGGCGGCCGGCTTCCTCAGCTCGCAGGGCTTCCAGGTGCAGGTCAACGAGGTCGACGACGACGCCGAGCCGTGCACGGTCATCGCCCAGACCCCGAAGGCCAAGTCCGAGGTCGACAAGGGCGCGCCCGTGATGATCACGGTGGCGCGCTGCCAGACGCCGTTCCTCGACTGGTTCAGGGGCGACAACGAGGCGCGCGACGACCAGCAGTTCGCGATGGTGCCCGGGGTGATCGGCAAGAACGTCAACGACGCCAAGTCGGAGCTGGAGGCGCTGGGGTTCCGGGTGCGGGTGCAGCGGCTGGGCAACGGCGGCGTGGTGCAGTTCCAGCGGCCGCTGCCCAACAGCGAGCGCCCGCCGGGCAGCACGGTCATCCTCTGGCAGTGACCACCGTTCCCCCCGGCGAGGATCGGCGCTCATAAGCGGGCCCCGCAGAGCCCTGGGCATCAGGCCAGGTGGCCGTGCAGGCGGACGCGGGCCAGGCCGCCGTCCGGGTAGATGTCCACGCGCACGTGCGTGACCGGCGTGTCGGCGCCGAGGCGGAAGCGGTGCGGCGTGTCGGGCTGCAGGCGCGTCCTCGGCAGCAGCTCCACCTCGCGGTCGCCGTCGAGCCCGGTGAGCGCGACCGCGCCCGGCGCGTTGAACAGCAGGTTGGTGGTGTCGATCTCGGCGAGCCTGACGACGCCGCGCCCGGCCAGCCTGATGACGATCCAGTCGTTGCCTCCGTCGCGCCGCCGCGCGGTCTCCCAGCCCTCCGCCTGGTGGCGGGCCAGGCCGGGGGCGATGACGTTGTTGGGCGCGGAGTAGAACTCGTCGGAGCAGGCGGTGACCAGGCCGCCGTTGGCCAGCGCGGCGAGGTCGATGCCGAGGCCGTCGTGGAGGGACAGGTCTGGACGTACCTCGCCGTGCACGCGCAGCCGGGCGACGCCGCCGTCAGGGTGGATGTTCAGCCGTACGTGGGTGTAGCGGGCGTCGTCGGTCACCGGGAAGAGGTGCTCGGCGTCGCCCTTGAGGTCGGACAGCGGCACGATCTCGGTCCAGGGCGCGGCGCGTACCTCGGCCGGCGACGGATGCCCCGCCACCGACGTGGCCTCGACGGACGCCCGGGGCGGATAGTTGCCCTTGAACCAGGCCGTGTCGATCACCACGCCGCGGATCACGCCGGGCAGCCCGAGGCGTACCAGCGCCCAGTCGTGGCCGGGCTCGCGGCGGCGGCGGGTCTCCCAGCCGTCGTACACCTGCCCCTTGTTCCCGAACGTCTCCGGCAGGAAGCCGGGGCGTCCCGGCCTGATCAGGCTCTCCTTCTCGGCGAACGACTCGTCGCTCGCGGCCACCACCGAGCCGCCGTACGTGCGCAGGGCCAGGTCGGGCAGGCGGGTGATGTCGTCCATCTATCGCGCTCCCAGCAGGAATCGTCCGTGCGGCGCGCCGTCCACCGGCCGGCCGCGCAGCCAGGTGGTCAGGACGGCGCCCTTGAGTGTGCGGCCGTGGTAGGGGGTGACGGGGTTCTTGTGGTGCAGGCGGGCGGCGTCGATCAGGGTGTCGGCCTCGGGGTCGAACGCCACGAGGTCGGCGTCGTTCCCGGCCGCGATCGCGCCCTTGCCGGGCAGCGCGGCCAGCTCGGCGGGGGCCGCCGACATCCAGCGGGCCACGTCAGAAAGCGGGTGGCCCCTGCGCGCGGCCTCGGTCCAGACGGCGGCCAGCCCGAGCTGCAGGGAGGCGATGCCGCCCCACGCGGCGGCGAAGTCGGGCACCTTGAGGTCGGCGGTGGACGGCGAGTGGTCGGACACCACGCAGCTCAGCACGCCCCTGGCCAGGCCGTCCCAGAGCAGGTCGCGGTTGTGCCCGGAGCGGATGGGCGGGCAGCACTTGTACGCCGTCTCCCCCTCGGGCACCTGCTCGGCCGCCAGCGTCAGGTAGTGGGGGCAGGTCTCCGCCGAGACCGGGACCCCCTCGGCCCTGGCCGCCTCCAGCACGTCGAGGCATTCGGCGCTGGAGACGTGCAGGACGTGCACCCGGCAGCCGGTCTCGGCGGCCAGCCGCACGACGCGCTCGACGGCGCTGCGCTCGGCGGCGCCGGGGCGGGAGTCGAGGAACGCCCGGTAGCCGGGCCCGCCGGGCTCGCCCAGCAGCGCGGGGTCCTCGGCGTGCACCACCATCAGCCCGCCGAACCCGGCGACCTCCGTCAGCGCCGCGCGCAGCTCGCCCGCGCCCAGCGGCGGGAACTCGTCGACCCCCGACGGCGACAGGAAGCACTTGAACCCGCGCACCCCGCGCTCGTGCAGCGGCCGCAGGTCCTTGAGGTTGCCTGGCACGGCGCCGCCCCAGAACGCGGTGTCCACGTGGCACTGCCCTTCGGCGGCCCGCAGCTTGACCTCCAGCGCCTCGGCGCTGACCGTGGGCGGCAGGCTGTTGAGCGGCATGTCCACGATCGTCGTGACGCCTCCCGCGGCGGCGGCCCTGGTGGCGGAGTCGAAGCCCTCCCAGTGGGTGCGGCCCGGCTCGTTGACGTGGACGTGGCTGTCGACCAGGCCGGGCAGCAGCGCCAGGTCGCGCAGGTCGACGTCCTCGGCGGCCTCCAGCGGCGCGGTGTAGTCGTGCAGGGCGGCGATCCGCTCCCCGCGTACGGCGACGGCCGCGGCCCGCTCGCCCTCGGGCGTGACGGTCCTGCGGGATCGGACGACCAGGTCGTACGGTGTCATTCGCCCTCCGGGAGCCGCTCGGCGGCGATCCTGGCCGCGAGGCGTTCGAGCAGCGGGCCCGCCTCGGCCATGCAGCGGCCGGTGTCGGGCTCGAGGTCGGTCAGCGCGTACGCGGCCTCGATGCCCGCGCTCTTCAGGTCGGCCTCGGAGAGCGTGGTGCGCCCGCAGACGGCCACCACCGGCACGCCCGCCCGCGCGGCCGCCCGCGCGACGCCCGCCGGGGCCTTGCCGCGCAGGGTCTGCTCGTCCAGCGAGCCCTCCCCCGTGATCACCAGCCGGGCCCCTTCGACGTGTCCGGCGAACCCGAGCAGGTCGAGCAGGTAGTCGATGCCCGGCCGCAGCTCGGCGTGCAGGAAGGCGAGCGCCGCGAACCCGACCCCG
Organism: Nonomuraea sp. NPDC049421; assembly: GCF_040677005.1. Taxonomy (NCBI): domain Bacteria; kingdom Bacillati; phylum Actinomycetota; class Actinomycetes; order Streptosporangiales; family Streptosporangiaceae; genus Nonomuraea; species Nonomuraea sp. NPDC049421. The sequence goes on along the minus strand of NZ_JBFAQA010000001.1, from coordinate 484,947 downwards.
CCGGCCGCACCCGCCCCCGGCGCCCCCGCGACGCCCATCGCGCGCGGGACGTCGTCGTGCTCGACCGCGCCCACCAGGCCGTGGGTGGCGGTGGCGACGGCGGCCAGGCGGGCCAGTCCCGCCTCCAGGGTCGCGACGTCGCCGGGCGTGGCGCCCTTCTGGGGGCCGTAGACGGCGGCGGCGCCGTGCGGGCCGAGCAGCGGGTTGTCCACGTCGCTCGCGACCACGAACTCCACACCGGAGACGTCGAGGAAGCCGGACATGTCGATGCGGTCGAGCCGCTTGAGCGCGGCGCCGCCGGGGGGCAGGTCATCGCCCTCAGCGTCGATGAGGCGGGCGCCGAGCGCCTGGGCCAGTCCGGCGCCGCCGTCGGTGCAGGCGCTGCCGCCGAGGCCGAGCACGACGCGCTTGGCGCCGCGGCGTACGGCGTCGGCGATCAGCTCGCCGGTGCCGCGGCTGGTGGCGGTCAGCGGTTCGAGGCCGCCCGGCAGGCGGCGCAACCCGGACGCCTCGGCCAGCTCGACCACGGCGGTGCCGGTGGGCTGCCAGGCGTACGAGGCGGGCACCCGCTGCCCCGTCGGGCCGGTGACCTCGATCGTGATCCGGCTGTAGCCGGCGGCCACGGCGGCGTCCACGGTGCCGTCGCCGCCGTCGGCGACCGGCAGCTCGACCGTCGGCACGCCCAGCCCCGCCGAGACGTGAGAGGCGACCTCGGCGGCCGTCAGTGACCCCTTGAATTTGTCGGGGGCTACTAGAACGTGCTGAACCACTACGAACTCCCGCCTGATGATGAACAATGTGCTGAACACGCCTTCCTGCCCGGTGCGAGCGGGCAGGAAGGCGTGACTCATCATCACATCCCGCCCTGCCCACCTCACGCGCCGGGGGAAGCCGGTTCCATCAGGGCCTGCCGCCCCTGCCCTGACACACCGGGCGGGCGGGAGCCTGTCTGTCAGGAGAGCGTGCGGATGAACTCCTCCAGGGAGTAGCGGCCGTCCTGGTCGTAGTCGGCCTCCTGGCTCATCGCCCCGAGCGCCTCCGCGGGCAGGTCGGGGAAGTGCCGCTTCAGCTCGGCCTCGGTGATGTAGCCGTCGCCGTCGGTGTCGATGGCCGCGAAGGTGCTCTTGAGCTGCGCCAGCCGCTCGTCTGGGGATTCCGCCGACACGGGACCGCCTTTCCTGTTCGTCCGGATATCTCCACACTAGTCCCCGTGCACCTGCCGGGCGGCGTTGACACCGCGCTCCCCGGCCAGCCGCAGCAGCCGCCGGTGCGCATCGGCGCCCGCCCGTCCTGCCGCGTCCTGCGCGACCGTGCGCAGCTCGCCGCCGGCGACCACCGTACGGCCGCCCACCAGCACCAGCTCCACCGGCGGCGGAGGCCCGAAGACGAGCGCGCAGACCGGGTCGGTGACGGCGGCGTGGAACGGCCCGCCGGCCCGCCACAGCACCACGTCGGCCAGCTTGCCCGGCTCCAGCGTGCCCAGCTCGTCCTGCCTGCCGAGGTTGCGCGCGCCGCCCAGCGTGGCGAGCCCCAGCGCCTGCCGCGCGGTCAGGGCCTGCGGCCCGTAGCGGGCCCGCTGGAACAGCAGCGCCTGGCGCATCTCCCCGGCCATCGGGGTCAGCTCGGACGAGGCGCTGCCGTCCACGCCGAGCCCGACGTTCGCGCCCTGCCGGAGCATCTCGGAGACGCGCGCGACGCCCGCGCCGAGCCGCCCGTTGGACGAGGGGCAGTGGGCGGTCCCGGTACGGGTGGCGGCGAGCTTGGCGATGTCGGTGTCGCTCAGGTGCACGGCGTGGGCGAGCCACACGTCGGGCCCGAGCCAGCCCAGCTTCTCCATGTAGTCGACGGGCCGCAGCCCGAACTGCTCCAGGCAGTGCTCGTCCTCGTCGAGGGTCTCGGCGAGGTGGGTGTGCAGGCGTACGCCCTTGTCCCTGGCCAGCGCGGCGGACTCGGTCATCAGCGCGCCGCTGGCGGAGAACGGCGAGCACGGCGCGACCGCCACCCGCAGCATGGAGGAGCGCGACGGGTCGTGGTAGGCGTCCACGGCCTCGGCGGTGGCGGCCAGGATGTCGTCCAGCTCCTCGACCACGACGTCCGGCGGCAGCCCGCCCTGCGAGCGTCCCCGGTCCATGGAGCCGCGCGCCGGGTGGAAGCGCAGCCCGATCGCGCGGGCGGCCTCGATCTCGGCGGCGAGCAGGTCGCCCCTGCCCTTGGGGAAGATGTAGTGGTGGTCGCTGGAGGTGGTGCAGCCCGACAGCGCCAGCCAGCCGAGCGCGGCGGTGGCGGCGCCCTCGACGACCTCGGCGTCCATCGCGGCCCACACCTCATAGAGCGCCCCGAGCCACTCGAACAAGGTGGCGTCCTGCGCCAGGCCCTGCGAGGCCCACTGGTAGAGGTGGTGGTGGGTGTTGACCAGTCCTGGGGTGGCCAGGCAGCCCGCGCCGTCGACGCGCTCGGCGCCGGGCACGTCGGGTGCCTGACCGGGGCCCAGCTCGGTGATCGTGTCGCCGTCGATCCTGAGGAAGCCGGACGGGATCTCGGGGCCGGAGACGGGGGCGATGTGGACGTTCTCGATGATCAGCGTCACGGCGCCGCCTTGCGCCCGGCTGCCAGGCGTACCGCGTCGAGGATCTTCTCGTAGCCCGTGCACCGGCACAGGTTGCCCGCCAGCGCCTCCCTGATCTCCGCGTCGGACGGGCGCGGCACGCGTTCGAGCAGGTCGTGGGCCTGGACGATGAGCCCGGGCGTGCAGAAGCCGCACTGCACGGCCCCGCTCTCCGCGAACGCCTCCTGCACCGGGTCGAGCCGGTCGCCGTCGGCCAGGCCCTCCACCGTACGGACCTGCCGCCCCTCCGCCTGCCCGGCCGCGACCAGGCAGGAGCAGACCGGCACGTCGTCGAGGTAGACCGTGCAGGAGCCGCACTCGCCCTGCTCGCAGGCGTTCTTGGAGCCGGGCAGGCCGAGGCGCTCGCGCAGCACGTACAGCAGGCTCTCGCCCTCCCAGACGTCCTCGGCGATCTCCTCGCGGCCGTTGACGGTGAACGTGACGCGCATCAGGCGGCCCTCTTTCCCAGATGGTCGGTCCACGCCCAGGCGAGCGTGCGGCGGGCCAGCACGCCGATGGCGTGCACCCGGTAGGCGGCGCTGCCGCGGACGTCGTCGATCGGGGCGGCGGCCCGCGCGCACAGCTCGCCGAACCGCCTGGCCAGCGCCGGATCGAGCGGCGACTCCCAGTCCAGCTCGGCGGCCAGCAGCTCCTCGGCCTCCAGCGCGCGGCGCGGGGTGGGCGCGGCCGAGCCGAGCCCGGTGCCGACCCGCCGCTCCCCCGGGTGCAGCGCGATCGCGAACGAGCACACCGCGATCACCATGGCGTTGCGGGTGCCGACCTTGGAGAAGTACTGGGGTCCCGTGGCGGGCGGCACGTGCACGGCCCTGATCAGCTCGTCCTGCTCCAGCGCGCTGCGCTTGACGCCCAGGTAGAACTCGGTGGCCGGGATCATCCGCACGCCGCGCTCGCGCGACTCCACCTCGACCACCGCGCCCGCGGCCAGCAGCGGCGGATGGCTGTCGCCCGCCGGCGAGGCCGCGCCCAGGTTCCCGCCGACCGAGCCGCGGTTGCGGATCTGCGGCGAGCCGACCGTGCGCGCGGCCTGCGCGAGCCCCGGCAGCACGTCGCCGAGCCGGTCGACGACCACCGCGTACGGCACCCCGGCCCCCAGCCGGCACATGCCCCCGGTCATCGACCAGTCCCGCAGCTCGGCCACCCCGGTGAGATCGAGCAGCGCGGGCGGCCTGCGCACGCCGAAGTTGATCTCCACCATCACGTCGGTGCCGCCCTGGATGGGCACCGTGTCGGGCCGGTCCGCCTTGGCGGCCAGCGCCTCCTCCCACGTCGTGGGGCGCAAGAAGTCCATCGGTGTCTACTCCCAGGCGAATCCGGCGTCGGGTGCGTCCGCACGCAGCACACTGCCCTCGATGAGCCCGTAAGGACGGTCGGCGGCGTGGAAGACCTCGTTGTCGTTGTCCAGGCCGAACGGCGACAGGTCCACCGCGAAGTGATGCTTGTTGGGCAGGGCCAGGCGGACCTCGCAGATCAACTGGCAGGTGGTGATCGCGCGCTCGCCCATGGCGTACAGGGTCTGCTGCAGCGAGCGGCTGTGGGTGTGCGCGAAGGCGTCCAGCAGGGCCTGCCTGACCTCGCCGTACGACGTCGCGTACGAAGGGGTGTCGCCGTCGTGCCGCCACCGGGCGGTGACGGCGGTGGCGAGGACGCGGTCGGTGGTCGGCGGCAGCGTGGTGTACTCGTCGACCGCGAAGCCGTGGAACTCCGAGCCGGTCGTGTTGAGCAGCACCAGGTCCTTCAGGCCCGACACGACCGTGGTGCGGCCGTCCTCGTCGTGGTGGACCAGGCAGGTGCGCACCTCGGTGCCGTCGCGGACGAACGAGTGGGGGCCCTGCCGCCGCCAGGCGTACTCCTCGATCTCCACCCTGGCATGCCTGACGGCCGGCTGGGACGCCACGAAGTGCCTGGCCAGCCGCTGCGCGAACGCCTCGATCTGGCCCACCCCGTGCTTCCTGGCGAAGGCGTAGACGGTGTTCTTCTGCGTGTCGGTGGGCAGCACGGCGGCGTTGTCACCGGTCAGGTGCACGGCCTCCATGTCGCCCGACAGGGACATGCTGACGTTGACGTCCTTGAGGTGGTGGACGGGGCCGTCCCTGACCACGTGGACGAGCCTCGTCTCCGCCTTTCCGTAGCGGTTGACGCCGAGCTTGACGGCCATCTAGCTCCCTCTGTACGTGCTGTAGGCATACGGGCTGAGCAGCAGCGGCACATGGTGGTGCGCGGCCGGGTCCCTGACGGTGAAGGTGACGACGACCTCGGGGTAGAACGTGTCCGCCAGGTACGACCCGGTGTCGAAGACGATCCGGTGCACGCCGGCGCCCGGGTTCCAGCCCTTGATGCGGCCGTCGTCGTCGGTGCGGCCCTCGGCCAGCACCCGGCCGTCCTGTTCGAGACGTACGCGCAGGCCCGCGGCGGGCCGGCCGGTGACCGCGTCGAGCACGTGGGTGGACAGGCTCATGCCCCCTCCTTCATCAGCTTGGCCAGCCGCAGCCGGGCGATCGCGGCCAGCTCGGCGCGGACGACCTCGCGCTCGCGTTCCTCGTCGTTGGCCAGCCGCTCCTCCAGCCTGGCCAGCAGCTGCGCGCCGGTTAGGCCGGTGGCGCAGACCAGGTAGACGTGGCCGAAGCGGCGCTCGTAGGCGCTGTTGGCGCCGGCCAGCGCGGCGCGCATGGCGTCGGGCACGCCCGACTGCTCCTGCCGCGACCAGGACGCCTCCCTCCCCTCCCCCTTCGGCCGCTCGCCGATGCGGGGGTGGGCGCTCAGCGCCCGCAGCACCTCGTCCCAGCCGAGGTCCCGCACGGCCGTGCTCGCGGCGTCCAGCAGCTCGTCGAGGTCCCCGTACGGCCTGCGCCCCGCCACCTCACCGGCGAAGACCGGGGAGGCGCAGCAGGTGAGCAGGTCGGCCACGGCCTCGGCCCTGGGCCGGGCGTTGAAGCTCGCGAGTCGGTCGGCCATAGCAGAAGTACACACAGCGGTTCCGTGCCCGGTCCATCCGCCAGAACTCCCAACTCACGGCCACGAACCCGGGCACTTTTCGTGTCATGCTCCAATCGCCGGGGCCTGGTCGTGCGCGGTGGCGCTGATCTGCGGAAGTGTCGGCCGGCGGCCCTAAACTGGGTGCCATCATGACCCCAACATCCCTGATCGGCGGGCACGTGTCCGTCACGGGCGGCCTGGCCAAAGGCGGGCTGTCCTACATGGCCGAGATCGGCGCCGAGATGATCCAGGTGTTCGTCACCAACCCGCGTGGCTGGGCGCTCACCGAAGGCAAGCCCGACCAGGACGCGGCGCTCGCCGCCTCCGGCGTGCCCACGTTCATCCACCTGCCCTATCTCGTCAACTTCGGCTCGCCCAGCCCCGAGACGCTGGCCAACTCCGTCGCGATCGTGCGCCACACGTTGCGGCGCGGGGCCGAGACCGGCGCGCGCGGCGTGGTCGTGCACACCGGCTCGGCGGTCACGCAGCCGCGCGACGACGCGATGCGCCAGCTCCATGAGCATCTGCTGCCGCTGCTCGACGAGATCCCCGAGGGCGGGCCCGACCTGCTGCTCGAGCCGATGGCCGGTCAGGGCGCCATGTTGTGCGCCACCGTCCAGGACCTCGAGCCCTATCTCGCCACCCTCGACTGGCATCCCAGGGCCGGGGTCTGCCTCGACACCTGCCACGCCTTCGCCGCCGGCCACGACCTCGCCGCCGAGGGCGGGGTGCAGGAGACGTTCGACGCGCTCCACGCGATCGCGCCCGGCCGGCTCAAGCTCGTCCACGCCAACGACTCGAAGGACGTGTGCGGCTCGAAGAAGGACCGCCACGAGAACATCGGCGCCGGCCACATCGGCATCCAGCCCTTCGCCGACCTGATGCGCCACCCGGCGGTCGCCGGCGTCCCGATCTGCATCGAGACTCCGGGCAAGGCCCCGAAACACGCCGAGGACATCGCCCTGCTGAAGAAACTCCGCGACGGCTGACCCCTGAGAGGCCGTCTGAGGGCGTGGGGTGGGTGTAACGGGATAAGGCGCCCGGGCGAGTGGTAGCCGCGATAGGCGCGCCCGGGAGGGGGTGGCCGTGACAGGGGCGCCCGTTCGCGCGATGCGGCCGCCCCCGCGTGCCGGATCGCGGGGCCCAGAATCGCGGCCACGCGGGCGCCCCTTCACGGATCCGGCGTGTCGGGCCCTACCCCCCGGTCAAGGGCCCGGCCGCCGTGGCGACCTGCGCGTCGCCGGTGAAGCCGGCGCATCGAGCCTGTCGTGAGCCCCCCGGCTCGTCCCTCCCGATGCGCCGGGATGGCTTCCGATGCCGAAACACTACGGTTGCGATCTTGTGGGGGAAACCCTGTTCACGTACAGCTCGTTGAGCGGTCTGTAGTCATCGCCATACGGAGAGTGGTCACACGACCAGCGGTCATCCAGGCGCGACGAACGGTAGCAAGGGGGGCCCGCAAGTCACCCGGGGAGATGCATCCTGACAATCACCCAACCCAGCCCCCGCGCCGGCCGACCCATGGTGACCAGGGAAATCATTACCATCACCGCGCCGGCGCCGCACGCCGCAACGCCCACGGGACACGATGCTGACACCCCCGGCTTCACGCCCGCCCGCTCCCCCGACCCGACCGCCCCCATCACACCCCCACCGGCGATCACGCCCACCGCGACCGCTCCGCCCGCCTGAGCCGAAGGGCCCTTACTGGAGCGCGCCGCGGTGGTGGCGGACGAGCTGGTCGCGGACCTGGCGGCTGTGGCGTCTGCTGACCTGGAGGGTCTCGGTGCCCACGGTGAGCGTCACCCGGCCGCCCTCGAAGCGCAACTCGCTGACGTGCCGCCCCGAGACGAGCGTGCTGCGGTGGATGCGGATGAACCCGGCGTCCGACCAGCGCCGCTCCAGAGCGGCCAGCGACATGCGGACGAGGTAGCTGCCGTCGACGGTGTGCAGGCGTACGTAGTCACCTTTGGCCTCGGCGAACCAGACCGCCTGCTGCGGCACGAACCGGGTGCGCCCGCCCAGCTCGACCGGGATCACGTCGTCCTGCCCCGGCTCGGGCGCGGGACAGGTGGCCGCCTCAAGCCGCCGCACGGCCTCCGACAGACGCTCGGCCCTGACCGGTTTGAGGAGGTAGTCGACGGCCTCAAGCTCGAACGCCTGCACCGCGCACTCCTCGTGGGCGGTGACGAAGACCAGCCGGGGCGGGCTGGGGAAACCGCCGACCAGCCGGGCGAGGTCGAGCCCGTCGAGGCCGGGCATCCGGATGTCGAGGAACACCCCGTCGAGCCGCTCGCCGCCGCCGATCATCTGCACCATGTCCTGCAGCGCCGTGACGCCGTCGGCCGCGGTCGTGACGTGCTCGATGCGGTCGTCCTGGCGCAACAGGTAGGCGAGCTCCTCCAGAGCAGGCACTTCGTCGTCGACGGCCAGCACTCTCAGCATGTCCACCACGCTGTCGTATGAAAGCAGAGGTCACAAGAGACACGTCAGCATAGCGTAATCATTCGACCACAGAAAGAGACTTGGGGACCCGCAGCCGCACCTTCGTGCCCGCTCCCAGCGCGGTCTCGACGACCAGCCCGTAGCCGTCGCCGTAGATCTGCCGCATGCGCAGGTCCACGTTGGCCAGGCCGATGCCGCTGCCCTCGCGGGCCGGGTCCTCGTCCAGCATGCGGCGGGCACACTCGGGGTCCATGCCGGCGCCGTCGTCCTCGACCGTGATGTGCGCCTCGGGTCCGGCGTCGCGCACCACCACCCGCACCTCGCCGGGGCCGCCGCGGCCGCGCATGCCGTGCTTGATGGCGTTCTCGACGAGCGGCTGCAGGCACAGGAACGGCACCGGCACCGGCAGCACCTCGGGCGCCACCTGCATGCTGAAGCGCAGCTTGTCACCGAAGCGGGCGCGCTCCAGCAACAGGTAGCGGTCGACGCAGGTCAGCTCGTCGGCCAGGGTGGTGAAGTCGTGGGCGCGGCGCAGCGCGTAACGGGAGAAGTCGGCGAAGTCGAGCAGCAGCTCGCGGGCCCGCCGCGGGTTCGTCCGCACGAACGAGGCGATCGTGGTGAGCGCGTTGTAGACGAAGTGCGGCGAGATCTGGGCGCGCAGGGCACGCATCTCGGCCTCCATCGCGCGCTGCCGCGACGCGGCCAGCTCGGCGAGCTCCAGCTGGCCGGACACCCAGCCGGCGACCTCGGTGACGGTACGCACGAGCGCCGCGCTCACCTCGTCGTCGAAGGCGGCCAGCGTGCCGACGACCGTGCCGTCCACGGTCAGCGGCACCACGACCGCCGCGTACGGCTCGTCGGGGAAGACCTGGGCCCGCCCGGCGGCCAGCGCGGCGGTGGCGTGGCCGAGCACGCGATCGGCGCCCGGCCCTTCGACGGCCAGCACGGCGTCCGCCGAGGTGAGGGCGACGGCTCTGGTGCCGAGGAGAGTGTGCAGGTGGCGTACGGCCTTGCCGGCGGAGTCGCGGTCGAGCCCCGCGCGCAGGGCGGGGGCGGCCATCGCGGCGACGTGCAGCGTGGCGAACGTCGCCGCATCCGTCCTGCGCGGCGGCGCCTGGCGGCGGCGGGCGAGCGCGTGGCCCAGGAGGAAGGACAGGCAGGCCAGCCCCACGCACGCGGTGGTCAGCATGCGGGAAACCGTAGCCGCAAACGCAGGGTGTACGGGGACGAACGGAGCGTGAAGTCAGTCGGGACCTTCGCCGGGTTCTTCCTGGTAGGAGTAGCGCTGCTCGCGCCACGGGTCGGCGACGTTGTGGTAGCCGCGCTCCTCCCAGAATCCGCGGCGGTCCTCCAGCAGGTATTCGATGCCGCGCACCCACTTGACGCTCTTCCACGCGTACAGGTGGGGTACCACGATGCGCACGGGGAAGCCGCGGTCGGCGCTGAGCGGCTTCTCGTCGTACTCCATGGCGAACAGCGTGCCTGGCGCGGTGAAGTCGGACATGCGCAGGTTGGCGCTGTAGCCGTACTCGGCCCAGATCATGACGTGGCGCACGCCGGGGTCGGGCGGGGCGGCCGCCATGACCGTGGCCGGGGTGACGCCGCGCCATTCGTTGGCCATGAGCGAGAACTTGGTGACGCAGTGGAAGTCCTCGACCCGCGTGTCACGGGGCAGCCGCTCGAACTCCGGCCAGGTGAAGCAGTGCTCCTCGCCCGACGCGGTCGCGCCGAACACCCGGAAGTCCCAGCTCTCCGGCTTGAACGCGGGCACGCGGCCGTAGTGGATCACGGGCCTGCCGCGTGGGACGTACTGGCCTGGAGGCAGGCGCGACTCCTCCACGAACACTCCCTTCACCGCTCTCGCGTCTCGTGGCCATCCTGCCATCGGCCGTCGCGTGCCTCGGCAGCGGGTGCGGTGCGCTATCGTTTAGGGCTATGCGTGCAGCGTTCCTGTTTTGGTATGGCGACGGACCCGAGTCCGTTCGCCATCTGACGCTGCACTAGCAGACAGGCGAACGAAAGGCCCCGGGTCCTCAAGGACCCGGGGCCTTTCGTGTTTTCCGGAGAAGGAGAGCGGCAACATGGTGATCGTGATGGGCCCTGAGGCCACCGCGGACGATCTCGCGGCGATCGTGTCGGTCGTCGAGGCGGCCGGGGTGGAGGCGTTCGTCAGCAAGGGCGTGCGCAGGACGATCGTCGGCCTGGTCGGCGACGTGACGCAGCTCGACGCCGCCGCCCTGCGCGGCATGGGCGGGGTGCGGGACGTCATGCGGGTCTCGACGCCGTACAAGCTGGTGAGCAGGGAGAATCATCCGGAACGTTCCACCGTGCACGTGGGCGGCGTGCCCATCGGTCCCGACACCGTGACGCTGATCGCGGGACCGTGCGCGGTGGAGACGCACCGGCAGACGCTCGACGCGGCGCGGATGGCGCAGGCGGCCGGCGCGGTGCTGCTGCGCGGCGGTGCGTTCAAGCCGCGCACCTCCCCGTACGCCTTCCAGGGCCTCGGTGAGAAGGGGCTGCGCATCCTGGCGGACGTGCGCGAGGAGACGGGGCTGCCGATCGTCACGGAGGTCGTGGACGCCCGCGACGTCGAGCTGGTGGCCTCCTACGCCGACATGCTGCAGGTCGGCACCCGCAACATGCAGAACTTCGCGCTGTTGCAGGCGGTCGGTGCGGCCGGGCGGCCGGTGATGCTCAAGCGCGGCATGACGGCCACCATCGAGGAGTGGCTGATGGCCGCCGAGTACATCGCGCAGCGCGGCAACCTCGACATCGTGCTGTGCGAGCGGGGCGTCAGGACGTTCGAGACGGCCACCCGCAACACGCTCGACGTGTCGGCGGTGCCGGTGGCGCAGCGGCTGTCGCACCTGCCGGTCATCGTCGACCCGTCGCACTCGGGCGGGCGGCGCGACCTGGTGCTGCCGCTGACCAGGGCGGCCGTCGCCGTGGGCGCGGACGGCGTGATCATCGACGTGCATCCGCAGCCCGAGCAGGCCCTCTGCGACGGCCCGCAGGCGCTCGTGGACACCGACCTGGGCGAGCTCGCCCAGATCATGACGGACTTCCCGCCGCTGCTCGGCAGGACGGCCGCCGCCACCGCCACCCCGGCCACCGCCTGACAGCGACCGCCTGACAGCGACCGCCTGACGGTCACCGCCTGAAGTCACCGCCTGACGGTCACCGGCGCTATCTCCGCCGCAGCCATCGCCTGACGCCAGGCCGGGCAACGGCCACCGCCTGACGCCCCGCCGAGCGATCCCGGGCCCCGCCACCGCGGGACCCGGGGAGCGGCTCGGAGCGCGTACTCCTGGACCTTAGAGCGTGTACTCCTGGATGGAGTCGGCGAGCTGGACGCACAGCTCCTCGGCGTCGAGCCGCTTCTCGATCTGCTTGAGGTCCTCGATCTTGGCCCGGGTCTCGGCCCGCTTGGGCGCGAGCAGCGAGCAGCAGTCCTCGTCGGGCAGCTCGGAGATCTCGAGCGTGCCGATGCGCCGGGCCTCGGCCATGATCTCCGTCTTGTCCCACCCGACGAGGGGCCGCAGGATCGGCAGGTCGACGGCGTTGTCCTGGGCGGTGATGTTGGCCAGCGTCTGGGACGACACCTGACCGAGCGCGTCGCCGGTGATCAGCGCGGCGGCGCGGATGCGGTGGGCGACCTCTTCGGCGGTCTTGAGCATGAGCCGCCGCTGCGCGATCACGGCCAGGCGGTCCTGGCCGGAGGTGCGGATCGACTGCTGCGCCTTGCCGAACGGCACCACCCACAGGCGCGACTTGCCCTGGAACCGGTCGAGCTTCTTGACCAGCGCGTACGCCTTGTAGATCGACTCGGAAGTGGTGAACGGGATGCCGGAGAAGTGCAGGAAGTCGACGTGGAGCCCGCGCCGCATCATGCGGTAGGCGGCCACCGGCGAGTCGATGCCGCCCGACATGAGCACGAGCGCCCGCCCGCTGCTGCCGACCGGCAGGCCGCCCTGACCGGGGATGCCGCCGGTGAAGACGAACACCTCGTCCCTGTCGACCTCGATGAAGATGGTCAGCTCGGGGTTCTTGAGATCGACGGGCAGGTTGTACTCGTCGTTGATGGCGCCGCCGACGAACCGGTCGAGCTCGTTGGAGCTGAGCGGGAAGCGCTTGTCGCGGCGGCGGGAGCGGACCGCGAAGGGGGCGCCGCGCTTGGCCGCCTCGCTCTCGCCGGCCAGCTCAAGACCGGCCTTGAGCACGGTGTCGGGGTCTTTGGCGACCCGCCAGGCGCGGTGGATCCAGACCAGTCCTGGCACGTCGGCGACCCGCTCCGCGACGGCGTCGGCCTGCTCGGCGGTGGCGCCCTTGGGCAGGAAGATCGCGACCACGCCGTGCCGCCTGCGGACGTCGACCTGGATGCCGACGCTCTGGAGCGCGTCACGGATGTTGCCGATGAGGCGGCGTTCGAACAGCTCGCGATTCTTGCCCTTGAGGACGATCTCGCCCAGCTTGAGCAGAACGCACGGCTCGCCCAGGGCGGACATCGTCATGGTGAAACCTCCGGGGAAGATGGGGAACGCGGCCGTTGATGGCAACGTCGCGACCCATCGAGTTTAGTCCGCGCCGCGCCCTCCTCACCGTCCTCGCCCTGCCCTCGCCCTGCCCTCGCCCTGCCCTCGCCCTGCCCTCGCCCTGCCCTCGCCCTGCCATCGCTCTGCCATCGCTCTGCCCTCACTCTGCCCTCACTCTGCGCGGAACCTGCACCCCGGAGAGTTATGAGCAGTTCTCATGTTTCCGACAGCGCGATTTGACAGATAGTTGCAATATCCATGCGAATAGGACATCCGGGATGGCAAACTCCGGGAATCCCTAAATCGCAAGGACCGATAGATGACCTCCGCTGTGGATCACTTCACCTACGGACTGCTCACACCGCTGCTCGCCTACGTCATGTCCTGCATGGGCTCGATGCTCGGGCTGCGGCTGACCGCGCAGGCGCACGCTTCACGCGGCGGAGCACGCGTGCGCTGGCTGCTGGGCGCGGCCGTCTCCATCGGCGGCACGGGGATCTGGGTCATGCACTTCATCGCCATGATGGGCTTCCAGGTGGAGGGCACCCAGATCAAGTACGACGTCTGGCTGACCGCGGCCTCCGCCCTGGTCGCCATCGTGGTCGTCGGCACCGGCCTGTTCCTCGTCTCCTACGGCGGCGGCCGGTGGCCGGCGCTGCTGGGCGGCGGCCTGCTCACGGGGCTCGGCGTGGCCTCCATGCACTACCTCGGCATGTACGCGATGAACATGTCCGCCCACGTCTCCTACGACCGCGTGCTCGTCGGCGTCTCCGTCGCGATCGCGGTGGTGGCGGCCACGGTCGCGCTCTGGTTCACCACCCGGGTCAGGAAGCCCATCTGGATCACCGGCGCCGCGCTCGTCATGGGCGTCGCGGTGGCCGGCATGCACTACACCGGCATGTACGCCATGCACGTCACGGTCGACCCGGTGACCGGCGAGGTCCCTGGCGCCGACGCGCTGGACTTCCTCGTCCCGCTCATGACCGTCATCAGCCTGATCACCCTGACCATGCTCCTCATGGTGATCCTGTCCCCGTCGGAGGAGGAGCTCAGCGAGGACGCCGAGCTGCTCGCCAAGCTGGAGCTGCGCCGGCGCAACGCCGAGCAACAGCAGCAACTGGCCGCCTACCCGGCGCCGCTGGCCGCTCCCGTGCCCGGCCGGCCGCAGCCGATGCAGGGCCGCCAGCAGGCCATGCAGCCGATGCAGGACCGCCGGCAGCCGATGCAGCCGATGCCGCCGACGCAGCCGGCCCAGCCGCAGCCGGCCCCGGCGCCCCGCCAGCAGCCCGCGCGATCAAGAGGCAGGCGCCGCTAGGAAGAACGCAGGAGGCGTGAGCAGGCGCGGCGGAAGGCCGTGCCTGCTGATACTTGCGCGAAGAGCTGAGCCCCACTCATACTCCCCTCATCGATGCGGTAAGGGGATGGGTGGGGCATGTCGCCGATCGATCATTTCTCGCACGGGCTGCTGACGCCCGTACTCGCGTACGCCGTCTCCAGCGTGGGCTCGATGCTGGGGTTGCTGCTGACCGCGCGGGCCCGGCTCACCGGCGGCCGTGAGGCCAAGTACTGGCTGGCCGGCGCGGCCGTCGCGATCGGCGGCACCGGCATCTGGACCATGCACTTCATCGCCATGCTGGGCTTCTCCGCGCCCGGCATGGTGATCCGCTACGACGTGCCGCTCACCGTGGCGTCGGCGCTGCTCGCGATCGTCGTCGTGGGCGCCGGTCTGTTCCTCGCCTCGCACGGCGGCGAGCGGCCGAGCCGGCTGATCGCGGGCGGCGTGCTGACCGGCGCGGGCGTGGCCGGCATGCACTACCTGGGCATGGCCGCGATGAACATGTCAGGCCACGTCTCCTACGACCCGCCCGTCGTCGCGCTGTCGGTGCTCATCGCGGTGGCGGCGGCGACGGCGGCGCTGTGGTTCGCGCTGCGGGTGACCGGCGCGCTGAAGATCGGCGGCGCCGCGCTCGTCATGGGCATCGCGGTGGCCGGCATGCACTACACCGGCATGGCGTCGATGTCGGTGCAGACGCACTCGGACATGGTGCCGGTGGCCGGCGCTCAGGGCATCGACTTCCTGCTGCCGCTCATCGTCGGCATCAGCCTGGTCACGGTGGGGCTGCTGCTCGCCGTCGTCCTGTCGCCGTCAGAGAAGGAGCTGCGCAGCGAGGCGGAGTTCAAGGAGCGGTTGCGCCGCGGAAACGCTGAGGGCGCGCCGGAGGTGGATCTCTTCGGCACGCCCCGCGGTTGAGCTATGTCATGGGTACGGCTTGCGGCGCACAGGTGGGCCGCCGACGTGGCGCGGCGCAAGCCGTACCCCGAGGGGGTTGTAGCGGATAACCCCGCTGCCCTCGACGGTACGGCCGCCCGCTTGCAACCGGCTTACAGTCAGCCGAAGAACACCTCGGCCTCGGAGTAGCGCTCGACCGGCACGGTCTTCAGCTCGGCCGTGGCCTCGTCGAGCCCGACGCGGATGATGTCGGTGCCGCGCAGCGCGACCATCTTGCCGAAGTCGCCCTCGTGGGCCGCGTCGATGGCCTGCAGCCCGAACCTGGTGGCCAGCACCCGGTCGTAGGCCGTCGGGGTGCCGCCGCGCTGGATGTGGCCGAGCACGGTGGTGCGGGCCTCCTTGCCGGTGCGCTTCTCGATCTCCTTGGCCAGCACCTCGCCGATGCCGCCCAGCCGGACGTGCCCGAACGCGTCGAGCGTGCCCGTCTGCAGCTCCATCTGCCCCTCGACGGGGTGGGCGCCCTCGGCGACCACGATGATCGGCGAGTAGCGGGTGCGGAAGCGGGACTCGACGTATTCGCAGACCCGGTCGATGTCGAACGGCTTCTCCGGGATGAGGATGACGTTGGCGCCGCCCGCCATGCCCGCGTGCAGCGCGATCCAGCCGGCGTGGCGGCCCATGACCTCGCAGATGAGCGCCCTGTGGTGGGACTCGGCGGTGGTGTGCAGCCGGTCGATGGCCTCCGTCGCGATGTTGACGGCGGTGTCGAAGCCGAAGGTGTAGTCGGTGCCGGACAGGTCGTTGTCGATGGTCTTGGGCACGCCCACCACGTGGACGTCACGGTCGTAGAGCTGCTTGGCGACGCCCAGGGTGTCCTCGCCGCCGATGGCGATCAGCGCGTCGACGCCGGTCGCGGCGAGATTCTCCTTGATCCGGTCGACACCGCCCTCGATCTTGATCGGGTTGGTGCGGGAAGAGCCCAGGATGGTGCCGCCGCGCGGCAGGATGCCGCGTACGGCTTGTATGTCGAGCGGCATCGTGTCGCCTTCCAGGGGGCCGCGCCAGCCGTCACGGAAGCCGACGAACTCGTGCCCGTAGACGCTCACCCCCTTACGCACCACTGCCCTGATGACGGCGTTGAGCCCGGGGCAGTCGCCGCCTCCGGTGAGCACTCCAATACGCATGGCGGGTTCCTCCCGATTGGGGTCACGAACCAGACCTGATGTCAGACTCGCATTGTGCCCGGCATCACACGCAGTGGTCTAGACCAAACGCGAGGCTGCGGAATTAAACCTGGGCGCCCGGTCGTGTCGTGATCGTTAGAGGAGGAATGTCCGTGACCGTGTTGGCCATCGACGCCGGGACGACGGGAGTGACGGCGCTCGTCGTCACGGAGGACGGAAGCGTCGCGAGCAAGGGGTACGAGGAGTTCGCCCAGCACTTCCCCGAGCCGGGCCAGGTCGAGCACAACCCCGAGGACATCTGGCAGGCCACGCTGTCGGCCTGCGCCGCAGCGCTGCGCGGCACCTCGCTGCGGCCGTCCTGCGTCGGCATCACCAACCAGCGCGAGACCGCCGTGCTGTGGGACCGCCGCACGCTGGCCGCGCCGCGCCGCGCCATCGTCTGGCAGGACCGCCGCACCGCGAGCCTGTGCGGGCGGCTGCGCGACGCCGGGCACGAGCCGCGGGTGAGCGAGATGACCGGGTTGCGGCTCGACCCCTACTTCACCGCCACCAAGCTCACCTGGCTGGCCGAGCACGACCCCGGGGTGTGGGCGGGCGTCACGTCGGGGGCCGTCGCCGTGGGGACGGTGGACTCGTACCTCATCGCCCGGCTGACGGCGGGCGCGCGGCACGTCACCGACCCGTCCAACGCCTCGCGCACCCTGCTGTACGGGCTCGCGTCCGGCGGCTGGGAGCCGGAGCTGTGCGAGCTGTTCGGGGTGCCTGAATCGGCGCTGCCGGAGATCGTGCCCAACTTCGGGCCGCTCGGCCGGACCGACCCGTCCTCCTTCCTCGGGCTCGACCTGCCGATCAGCGGGGTCGCCGGTGACCAGCAGGCGGCGTTGTTCGGGCAGACGTGCTTCGACGTGGGCGACGTGAAGTGCACCTACGGCACCGGCTCGTTCGTGCTGGCGAACCTCGGCGAGAAGATCGCCCGGCCGGAGAACGGGCTGCTGACCACGGTGGCCTGGCAGACGCCCGCCGGTGAGCGCACGTTCGCGCTGGAGGGGTCGATCTTCGTCACCGGGGCGGCGGTGCAGTGGCTGCGCGACGGACTGGGGCTGATCGGCTCGGCGCCGGAGTCGGAGGCGCTGGCGCGTACGGTGGCCGACAGCGGCGGGGTGGTGTTCGTGCCCGCGCTGACCGGGCTCGGCGCGCCGCACTGGGAGCCCGAGGCGCGCGGGCTGATCACCGGGCTCACGCGCGGCACGACCCGGGCGCACCTGGTCAGGGCGACGCTGGAGGCCATCGCGTTCGAGGTGCGCGACGTGGTGGAGTCGATGACGGCCGGGTCGGTGCAGGTGCTCAAGGCCGACGGCGGGGCCAGCGCCAACGACCTGCTCATGCAGGTCCAGGCCGACCAGCTCGGCACCGCCGTGGAGCGGCCCGCCGTCCAGGAGACCACGGCGCTGGGCGCGGCCTTCCTGGCCGGCCTGGGGGCGGGCGTATGGGGCTCCCAGACGGAGCTACGCGAAACCTGGCGCCTCGACCGCCGCTTCGAGCCCGGCGAGCGTGACGAGGCCGCCTACGCCCGCTGGCAGGCCGCGGTGAACCTGACCCGCACCGCCGCCCGCCCCACCTGACCCGCCCCCTCCGAGCGTCCGGTGCGGGGGTGGGGTCGTGGGGTCAGGGTTTGCCGGCGGGGCCCTGGGCGAAGCGGGTGAGGAGGTTCAGGGTGGCGCGGCGGGTGAAGGCGGCGGCGGAGTCGGTGACGCCGTGACCGCAGCGCTTGCCGCGCAGCCCGCACACCCACCGCATCGTGCCCGACGCGAACACCCCTGCCCCGCTGGGCGCCGTGTAGTACGTGCTGTGCGTGACGCTGCGCCGCCCGCCGCACGAGAACGGCGACTCGGCCAGCACCTGCACCCCGTCGGGCGAGCCGCGCGAGACCCGGTCGGTCTCCACGCCGACGAGCCCGGGGAAGCTGCGCCCCTTGGTCCCGGCGAAGATCCAGTGGTCGGGCCTGCTGACCCGGTAGACGCCCTCGGCGGGGAAGCAGTCGTACATCTGCCCCACCAGCGCGCTCTCCGGCCGAGTGTCGCGCCAGAGCCGGCAGTCGCGCTCCTTGTCGCAGGCGACCGTCCTGCCGTGCACGGCGATGCGCCAGTAGACGGCGTTCGCGCCGAGGAAGGCGAGGTTGGTGCCGCCGTCCCTGGCCCGGGTGACGACCTGGCGCATGCCGGGCGACCAGTACTCGTCGTGGCCGAGCGAGATCACCGCGCGGGCGCCGTCGAGCGCGCCGGGGACGAGGTCGAGGTTCGTCAGGTACGCCAGCGGCACGCCGCTCTGCTCGGCCACCGCCAGCGCCTCACTCTCGAAGTCGAGGAAGAGGCGGGCGCCGCCGCGGTCGTACGGCCGGTCGAAGGTGACGGCGCGCGAGCGGTCGGCGTACCCGCCGGGGCCCTGGTAGAGGCTGCGCCCGCCCCACAGGTTGTACGCCTGCCAGGTGGTGACCGCGTTCACCAGGACGACGCGCCCCGCGGTGGAGGCCGAGCGCACGGTGACGGGCACGTAGCGCTGGGCGCCGGTGGAGGCGTCGAGCCTGATGAGGTACGAGCCTTCTGGCCAGCCGTCGGTGTCCACGGTCAGCGACGGCGTCCAGTGGGCGGCGGTGACGGTGCCGTCCACGACCTCGGCGGGCGTCTGGCGCACCCCCTCGACCGGGTCGGACTCCCACACCTTCGCCGGGTTGGCGCCCATGCGGAAGGCGCGGGCGGTGAAGCGCGGCGCGGTCGTGGAGACGTGCAGCCGCAGCCGCTCGCCCGGCAGCACGCTCACCCGGTCGGCGTACCCCTCGATCTCGTGCTCGGCGCCGAGCTTGTGGATCCGCCAGGACTCCTGCACGTCCGCCCCCACGACGGGAGCGGGCGGCGCGACGGGTCGCGGCGCGGCGGGAGGAGGCTCGCCGCAACCGGCGACGAGCAGGAGGACGACGAGCAGCACCTTGCGCACGCGCCCATGGTCGGCGTGGCGCGCCTCCTCCGGCCGTGACTTGGTGAAGTCCTTACATGACCAGGACGCAGGCCGGGCTGTCCACCTCGTACGCCTCCCCGTCCGGCGCGGGCACCCCGTCGCGCAGGGTGAAGCGGGTGACCGTGTTCGCGTACTGGTTGGCCACGTACATGTGCTCGCCGTCGATGGCGAAGTGCCGGGGCCAGTCGCCGCCGGTCGGCACCTCGGCCACGTGCGACAGGTCGCCGGCGCGCAGCACGGAGACGGTGTTGGGGCCGCGGTTGGCGACGTAGACGAAGTCGCCGTCGAGCTGGAGGTGGGAGGGCGAGTTGGCCCCCTCCTGCCGGGAGGCGGGCACGCTGGTGCGGCGCTCGCCGTCGATGAGCGTGACGGTGCCGTCGAGCTCGCCGGCGACGTAGAGGCGGTCGCCGGCGAACGCGAAGTGACGCGGGCCCGTGCCGGGGCTCAGCGTGATCGACTCCAGCCGGGTGCCGTCGGGACGGTAGCGGCGGATCTCGTCGGTGCCGAGGTCGGAGACGTGCAGCAGGCCGTCGTGGAAGACGCACTGGTGGGCGTGCGGGCCCTCCTGGCGCTCCGCGTCGGGCCCCGAGCCCTCGTTGCGCAGCACGAGCGGCTCGCCCGTGAACGCGCCGCGCTCGTCCAGGTGGTACACGACCGCCGTGCCGTCGCCGTAGTTGGCCGCCGCGAGCAGCGTGCCGGTCGGGTCGACGGCGACGTGGCAGGGGCTGTGGCCCTCGCTCGGGCGCTCGTCGAAGGG
Organism: Nonomuraea sp. NPDC049421; assembly: GCF_040677005.1. Taxonomy (NCBI): domain Bacteria; kingdom Bacillati; phylum Actinomycetota; class Actinomycetes; order Streptosporangiales; family Streptosporangiaceae; genus Nonomuraea; species Nonomuraea sp. NPDC049421. The sequence goes on along the minus strand of NZ_JBFAQA010000001.1, from coordinate 465,185 downwards.
GGTCAGCTCGCTGGTGGCCTCGAAGGCGGTGAGCCAGCCGCGTTCGAGCTCGCCCACGGCGTACAGCACCGGGAGCGTGGGGTGGGCGGCGAGGAAGGACGGCGCCGTCACCCGCGCGAGGCCGTGCTCCTTTCCGTCATCGATCGTGACGACGCCCGGGCCGTATCCGCCTATGCGCAGGTGCTTCACAGCGGGGATCCTCCTATGGTTGACTGAAGCAATGAGTTCGTTGACAGAAGCAAGGGTTGCTGAGATCAGGGCCTTCAACCGGTTCTATACGAAAGTGATCGGCGTGCTCCAGGCGGGTATGCACGACTCGCCGTACTCGCTGACCGAGGCACGCGTGCTGTTCGAGCTGGCGCAGACCGACCGGGTCGAGACCGGGGAGCTGCGCGGCCTGCTCGGCCTCGACGCCGGCTATCTCAGCCGCATCCTGACCCGCTTCGAGAACGACGGGCTCGTGGAGCGCGAGCGCTCGGCCTTCGACGCGCGCAAGCAGCTCGTCCGGCTCACCCCCGGCGGGGCCGAGGTCTTCACGGCACTCGACCGGCGTTCGGGCGAGGAGATCGCGCAGCTGCTCGGCGAGCTGGCCGAGGAGGACCAGGCCCGGCTGGTCGGCGGCATGGCGGCGATCAGGCAGGTGCTCGACGGGGCGCGCGAGCCCCGCTCGTACGTGATCAGGCCCCCGCGCACCGGCGACCTCGGCTGGGTCGCCTACCGGCACGGCGTGCTCTACAGCGCCGAGTACGGCTGGGGCACGGCGTTCGAGCAGCTCGTCGCCGGCATCGTGGCCGGCTTCGACCCCGCCCGCGACGCCGGGTGGATCGCCGAGGTGAACGGCGAGCGGGCCGGCTGCGTCTTCTGCATGCGGCAGGACGACGAGACGGCGAAGCTGCGGCTGCTGCTGGTCGAGCCGTCCGCGCGTGGTCTCGGCATCGGGCGGCGGCTGGTGGAGGAGTGCGTACGGCACGCCCGCAACGAGGGCTACCGGCGCGTCACGCTGTGGACCCGCGACTGCCTGACCAGCGCGCGGCGCATCTACCGGGCGGCCGGGTTCGAGCTGGAGTCGGCGGAGAAGGGCTCGGAGAACGGGGTCGAACTGGTCGAGGAGATGTGGACCCTCGACCTGGACGGCCGCCCCGCCTGAGCGCTCAGGGACGGAAGGGGCCCGTCACCTCGAAGGTGTGGCCCTCGGTGCGGCCGCGCCTGGCCGAGAAGTAGAGGCGCTCTCCGCTGGGCGAGAACGCGAGCCCGGTCAGCTCGGCCCCGTGGTGGCCCTCCAGGCGCAGGAACGGGGTGACCGCCCGGTCGGGCGCGATCACGTCGATCTCGGCGCGCTCTCTGGCGACGTAGAGGTCACCGGAGGGCGCGGCGGTGATGGCCCGCACGCCCTCGCACAGCCGGTCGAGCGTGGCGGTCTGCGCGTCGTACGCCCACAGCCCGGTGTCGCCCTTCGTCGTGAAATAACACACCCCGCCGGCGTAGTGGCAACCGTCGCCGCCGTCGAAGTGGCGGGCGTCCTCGACCTGGTGGCGGGCCTCCTTGAGCAGGGCGGCCGGCGACGGCACCGCCTGCCAGCGGCCCGACGAGCACAGCACCTCGAGCGTGCCCTCCGTCAGGTCGCCCCAGTCGCCCGGCCTGAACCGGTAGAAGCAGCCGTCGGGCTCGTCCTCGGTCATGTAGATGACCCGCCGCTCCGGGTCGCAGGCGGCGGCCTCGTGCTTGAAGCGGCCCATCGCCAGCCGGGGACGCGCGGCGCGGGCGCCGTAGGGGTCGCATTCGAAGACGCGGCCGCGGTGGCCGAGCTCGCACGACAGCCACGTGTGCCACGGCGTGGCGCCGCCCGCGCAGTTGAGGTCGGTGCCCGACAGGATGCGGTAGGCGTCGCCGATGCTGCCGTCGGCCCTGAACCGCAGCGCCGACGCGCCGCCGAGCAGGGGCAGCTCGGAGTTGGAGACGTAGATCCAGCCGGCGCCGTCGGGGAAACAGGCGCCGCCGTCGGGGGCCGCGTGCCAGGTCAGGCCGGCGACCTTGTGACCGCTGCGGGCCACCGCCCGGCCGGTGAACCCAGGGGGCAGCGCCAGGCCGTCGGGGCCCGGAAGTCCGAGCGGACCGTACGGGCTGATGCCGCCCGGCAAGAGCGGGCCCGTGCGGAGGAGAGTCTTGTGCGACATCGTGGGGCCTCCCTCTAGGTGCCACGCTAGTCGACCGCACCGACATGAATGACAAGGACTCGCGAAACCAAACTCTGCGCAAACCTCGCCACCGGTGCGCGTGGGACGGCCCGGACAACGGCCCGGGCGGCGGCCCGGGCAACGGCTCGGGCGGCGGACCGGGCAACGGCTCGGGCGGCGGACCGGGCAACGGCCCGGGCACACGAAAGCCCGGGCCGTACGCCCGGGCTCTCCTTCGTCGCGCGCGCCTTCGGATCAGCGCTGTGCCTGGAACATCCAGTGCTGCTTGTCGACTTCCTGCGCCACGGCGATGAGCAGGTCCTGGCTGACCGGGTCGGCCTCCTCGGTGGCGGCGATGCGCTCGTACATGCGCTTGCTGATGCCGCCCAGGATGTCGGTCATGGTCGCCACGACCTTGCCGTCCTCCAGCCAGCCGCCGTCCGGCTGCTGGAGCTTGGTCTCGCGGGAGACGGTCGCGGCGCGGCCGTCCGGGTTGGCGCCCAGGGCCACCATGCGCTCGGCGATGGTGTCCATGTGGGTCCTGGCGAGGTCGGTGACCTCGTCGAGCTGCAGATGGATGGGGCGGAAGTGGGAGCCGATGAGGTTCCAGTGCGACTGCTTGGCGACCAGGGACAGATCGATGAGATCGACCAGGGCGCCCTGCAGGGCCTCGACGACGGTGTTCTTGGCGTCGCCCGTGAGTGGTCCGGTGATTGTAGCCATGCGTACTTTCCTCCCCGTCGGTCGGCTTTTACACATTTAGAACGGTTTTCGGCCTGCCGTTCTTCCGCCACACGAGCACGTTGACACTGTAACAATGACAGTGTCATTGTGGAGATATGAGCGAGACCTGGACGATCGGCGAGCTGGCCGAGCACGCGGCCCGCGCGCTGCGCGACGGCGCGGCGGCCGCCGGACACTCCGCGAACGGACGGGTCCGTGACGTGCCCGGGGAGCGGCTGATCAGGTGGTACACGACGATCGGGCTGCTCGACCCGCCGCTCACCCGGCGCGGCAGGATCGCCCGCTACGGCCGCCGCCACCTCCTGCAGCTCGTGGCCGTCAAACGCATGCAGGCCGCCGGCCACTCGATCGCCGAGATCCAGACCACCCTGACCGGCGCCACCGACCACACCCTGGAGCAGGCGTCCGGCCTGAACGGGGCACTCCCCCGCCCCGGCCCCGCCCCGGCCGCCGCAGGGGGCGGGGAGCGGGCGCGCTTCTGGGCTGAGCGGCCGGGTAGCCCACCGGAGGAGCCGTTGCGTCACGTCGCCGCCCGTGCCCAAGAGGCGGCCGGGGCCGTCACGGGGGTCAGGCTGGGCGATGGGGTGCGGTTGGTGCTCGACGGGAGGCGGGCGCTGTCGGATGAGGACGTTCAGGCGGTGCTGGCGGCGGCCGGGCCGCTGCTCGCGGTGCTCGAAGAGAGGAAGCTGACATGAAGATCACTTCGCTGGAGCCCGCGCGGTGCCTGCCGGTGCCGGACGCCGGGTTCGGCGCGCTGCTGACCGAGCGCGGCAACCTGCCGCTGGAGAGCGTGGACGTGACCGCCGCCATCTCGGGCCTGATCGCCGGGGTCGAGGTCACGCAGGGGTTCACGAACCCGTACGACGTGACGCTGGAGGCCACGTACGTCTTCCCGCTGCCCGACAGGGCGGCGGTGACCGGCTTCCGCATGGAGGCCGACGACCGGGTCGTGGAGGGCGTGCTCAAGGAGCGCGGCCAGGCCAGGGCCGACTACGACCAGGCGCTGCGCGAGGGCAGGCGGGCGGCGATCGCCGAGGAGGACCGGCCCGACGTGTTCACGATCAGGGTGGGCAACATCCTGCCCGGGGAGCGCGTCTCGGTACGCCTGAGCATGAGCCAGCCGCTGCCGTACGAGGACGGCGCCGCCACGTTCAGGTTCCCGCTGGTCGTGGCGCCGCGCTACATCCCCGGCCGCCCGATCGACGGCCCGCCGGCCGGTGACGGCGTGGCGCCCGACACCGACGCCGTGCCCGACGCCTCCAGGATCAGCCCGCCGGTGCTGCTGCCCGGCTTCCCCCACCCCGTACGCCTGTCGCTGACGGCCACGGTGGACGCGGCCGGGCTGGAGCTGCGCGAGCTCGCCTCCAGCCTGCACGTGGTCGAGGAGGAGGGCGGCACGGTACGCCTGCGCCCAGGCGAGCGGCTGGACCGCGACTTCGTGCTGCGGCTGACGTTCGCGGCGTCCACCGCCCTGCAACTGGACGGGCGGGGCACGTTCGCGCTGACCGTGCTGCCGCCGCCGCTGGAGGGCGCCCGCACGCCGCGCGACCTGGTGCTGCTGCTCGACCGCTCGGGCAGCATGGGCGGCTGGAAGATGGTCTGCGCCCGCCGGGCCGCCGCGCGCATCGTCGACACGCTGACCTCGCACGACAGGTTCGCGGTGCTGACGTTCGATTCAGTGGTGGAGGAGGCGTTCGAGGGGCTGGCAGAAGCGTCCGACCGCAACCGTTACCGCGCGGTCGAGCACCTCGCGAGGGTGGACGCCCGGGGCGGCACCGAGCTGCTGGAGCCGCTGCGGCGGGCCGTCGCGCTGCTCGACGGCCGTACGGAGGGCCGCGAGCGGGTCGTCGTGCTCGTCACCGACGGGCAGGTCGGCAACGAGGACCAGATCCTGGAGCAGGCGGGCGGCGCGCTGTCGGCCATGCGGGTGCACGCGGTGGGCATCGACAGGGCGGTGAACGCCGGGTTCCTCGGCCGTCTCGCGGGGCTCGGCGCGGGCCGGTGCGAGCTGGTCGAGTCAGAGGACCGGCTGGACACGGCCATGGAGCACATCCACCGCAGGATCGGCGCTCCCCTGGTCACCGACCTGGCGCTCAAGGGCCTGGAGGTCGAGCCGGAGACCGTCACCCACCTGGGGTCGATCTTCCCGGGGGTGCCGCTGCGCGCGTACGGGCGCTGTCGCGAGGGCTCGTCGGTGACCGTGCGGGGGCTGACCGCGCAGGGGCAGTGGGAGGAGCGCGTGGACGGCGTCGCGGTGGACAATCCGGCCATCAGGGCCGTGTGGGCCCGCGCTCACCTGCGCGAGCTGGAGGACCGGTACGCCATGGGCGAGCACGACCTGGAGGAGCGCATCGTGCGCACCTCGCTGGAGTACGGCGTGCTCTGCCGGTTCACCGCGTACGTGGCGGTGGACACCCGGCAGGTCGCCGGCGAAGGGCCGCGGCACCGCGTCATCCAGCCGGTCGAGCCGCCGAGCGGGTGGGAGCCGCCACAGTCGCCCGGGATGGGCGCCTTCGGGGCGAACGTCATGCTCGCCGCCGCGCCGGCGAGCCCGGCCAGGATGCGGACGCCGCAGCCCGGGCTGAGCAGCGCGGGCGGAATGGAGATGGAGCGGGGCTTCCTCGCCGGAGGGCCGCAGGACGGCGGCGCCCTGCCTCCCTCGCCGGCGCCCATGCCGATGGCTCCCGGCGGGCCGCGCCGGGGTCGCGGCCGGGCGGCCGGCGGGCGTCTGGAGTCGGTACGTCCCCAGCTCGCGGCCGAACTCGACCGCCTGAGGGCCCTGCCCGCGCCCGACCTGCTCTACCTGGCCGACCTGGGCACCCGGCTGGCGGCGCTGGCGGCGTACCTCGGGGGGAACGAGCAACTGGAACGCCTGGCGGCCGAGCTGGCGGCGGCCGAGCGTCCCGGCGCGGACACCCACGCCCTGCACGCCCGCGCCGTCGAGGTCCTCACGGCCCTGACCGGCCCCACTCCCCCGCCTCCGGCGGGAGACCCACGCTCGGCGATCGACCCGAGGCCGGCGGGCGACCCCGGGACTCCGGGCACCCCGGGCGTCCCCGGCGACGGAGGCCGGCGCGGCCCCTTCTGGAAGCGCACCTGACGGACGCCGTGGCCTATGCCCGTCGCGACGGGCATGGGCCACGGCTGCGTACGCTGAACGGGTGACGACACTTGTCCTGGACGGAGGGCTGGCGACCCAGCTCGAGAGCCTCGGCGCCGACCTGCGCGACGAGTTGTGGTCGGCTCGGCTGCTGCTGGAGGAGCCCGAGCTGATCAGGCACGCGCACGCGTGCTACTTCGCGGCGGGCGCCGACGTGGCGACCACGGCCAGCTACCAGGCGACGCTGCCGGGGTTCGAGCGGCGCGGGCTCGGCGCCGGCGAGGCGGAGCGGCTGCTGCGGCTGTCGGTGAAGCTGGCGGCGCAGGCCCGCGACGAGCACGGGCGCGGGCTCGTGGCGGCCTCGGTGGGCCCGTACGGCGCCTATCTGGCCAACGGCGCCGAGTACACCGGCGACTACGACCTCGACGAGGACGGCCTGTACGCCTGGCACCGCCCCCGCTGGGAGATCCTCGCGGCGGCCGGGGCCGACCTGCTGGCCTGCGAGACCATTCCGTCCTATCCGGAGGCGCGGGCGCTGGCCCGGCTGCTGGCCGGCACGCCCGAGGTGAAGGCGTGGGTGGCCTTCTCGTGCCGCGACGGCGAGCGGCTCAACGACGGCACGCCCATCGCGCGGGCGGCGGCCGTGTTCGGCGGCAACCCGCAGGTGGTGGCCGTGGGCGCGAACTGCACGGCGCCGCGCCACATCCCCGGCCTGATCGGCTGCCTGTCGGGCGGGCTGCCCGTGGTCGTCTACCCGAACTCGGGCGAGACGTGGGACGCCGGGCTCCGCCGCTGGGCGGGCCTGGCCGACCCGGTGGAGTTCGGCCAGGCGGCCAAGGAGTGGCAGCAGGCGGGCGCGTCCCTGATCGGCGGCTGCTGCCGCACGACGCCGGACTACGTCAGGCAGATCCGCGCCCACCTGTCCTGAGCCACCAGCGCACGCCTGGCTGCGGGCCCAGGTGAGGACACAGGTGAGGGACTCCGTCGGCGCCGCGTTCCCCGGTCTCGGGTGACGCGGCGCCGGGTTCTTCAGCCGGTCAGGCGACCGCGGGGGCGGTGCGGCGGCGGCGCAGGAGCACGTTGTCGAGGGCGAAGGCTCCCCCGCCGGTGAAGCCGACCGCCAGGCTGGCCGCGGCCAGGGCCAGCACGAACTCGTAGCCGCCCTCGCCGGCCAGCCCGTTGGCGCCGTGCACGAAGACGATGGCGCCGAGCATGTCGAGGGCCAGCAGCGACCCGGCGACGGGCAGCGCGACGCCGAGGATCAGCGCGAGCCCGCCGAGCACCTCCAGCGCGGCCACGGCGGGCGCGGCGAGGCCGGCCAGCGGGATGCCCACCGACTCGAAGAACTTGGTCGTGCCCTCGATGCCCATGGTCGCGAACTTCTGATAGCCGTGCACCAGGAAGATCACCCCGACGGCGACCCTGGCGAGCAGCAGGACGACGGGGCGCCCCTGATCCACCATGCGTGCTCCTTCTTGATGTTCGGATTTGAACGACAACTCTAGCAGTGATGGTTCAAATTCGAACGACAGTACACTGAGTCGGTGACGGACCCCCGATGGCTGGACTCGACGGAGATGGCCGCATGGCGTGCCTTCCTGGCCACCTCCCACCTGCTTGAGCGGCGCATCGAAGAGCAGCTCAAAGCCTCTGCCGGGCTCACCCACCCGCAGTACGAGATCCTCGTGCGGCTCTCCGCCGCCCCCGGCCGCAGGCTGCGCATGACCGAGCTGGCCAGGGGGGTGGTGGTGTCGAAGAGCGCGCTGACGTACCAGGTGACCCAGCTGGAGAAGGCGGGGCTGGTCGGGCGGGAGACCTGCCCGTCGGACGACAGGGGCGTGCTGGCCGTGCTCACCGAGGCGGGCGTGCGCTGCCTGGAGCGGGTGGCGCCCGGTCACCTGGAGGTGGTGCGGGCGTACCTCATCGACCGGCTCAGCAGGGAGGAGCTGCAGGCGATGACGAGCGCCATGCGCAGGGCGGAGGAGGCCTTACGCTCCTCCGCGTGAACGGCCCCCTCAGCTCCGGCCCTCAGCTCCGGCCCTCAAGGCTCTGGCCTTCAGCTCTGGCCCTCAGCTCTTGGCGGCCGCCGCGCGGGCCGCGCGCTCCATCTCGACGCGGGCGCTCGCGGCGTATTTGTCGACGTATTCCTGGCCCGACAGCTCCATGAGCGCGTACATGATCTCGTCGGTCACCGCGCGCAGCACCAGCCGGTCGTCCTCCATCCCGTAGTAGCGGGAGAAGTCGAGCGGCTTGCCGAACTTCACGCCCGGACGGATGCCCAGCTTGGGCAGCGGGCGCCCGGGCGGCATCATCTCGTACGTGTTGATCATCGCCCACGGGATCACCGGCACCCGCGACTCCAGCGCGAGCCGCGCCACGCCGGTCTTGCCCTTGTAGAGGCGGCCGTCGGGCGAGCGGGTGCCCTCGGGGTAGATGCCGAGGATGTTGCCCTCGCGCAGGATGCGCAGCCCGGTGCGCAGCGCGGCCTCACTGGCCTTGCCGCCCGAGCGGTCGATGGGCACGGTGCCGACGCCGCTGAAGAACAGCCTGGTGAAGAAGCCCTTGACGCCGCGGCCGGTGAAGTAGTCGGCCTTGCCGAGCGAGATGACCTTGCGGCGGATCTGCAGCGGGCCGAAGAAGTGGTCGGCGAAGGACAGGTGGTTGCCGGCGAGGATCGCGGCCCCCTGCTTGGGCACGTTTTCCGCGCCCTCGGTCCAGGGCCGGAACACGAGGTGGAGGAACGGCCCCAAGATGGCCTTGACCACCCAGTAGAACACCTGGCACCTCTTCCCTGATCACGTCGTCGAGATCGGCAGAGTCATCTTCCCACCTCGCGGGCCATGCTCCTACCTCACCTCTCGCACAATTACCCCAGAACGTGCGACGATCGGGCCGTTCCGGCAGAAATTGCCGGAATGAAACAGCACGGAGGAGCTGTTATGCCGCTCATGCCAGGCGCGGAGCCCTACCACCATGATGCAGGCCCGGTGGGCGTGCTGTTGTGCCACGGGTTCACCGGCACGCCGCAGTCGCTGCGGCCGTGGGCCGAACACCTGGCCGGGCACGGGCTCAGCGTTTCGCTGCCCCGCCAGCCCGGTCACGGCACCAGGTGGCAGGAGATGAACCGCACCCGCTGGGAGGACTGGTACGCCGAGGTGGAGAAGGCGTTCGCCGATCTCCAGGGCCGTTGCGCGGAGGTGTTCGTGGCGGGGCTGTCGCTGGGCGGCTGCCTCGCGCTGCGACTGGCCGAGGTGCACGGCGCGGCGATCAGGGGCGTGATGGTCGTCAACCCCTCGATCGCGCTCGACGTGCCGCTGCTGAGGCTGGCTCCGCTGCTCAAGTGGTTCGTCGCGTCCGTGCCTGGCGTCGCCAACGACGTCAAGAAGCCCGGCGTGACGGAGCTGGCCTACACGCGCACCCCGGTCAAGGCGGCGGCCTCGCTGCCGGGCCTGTGGTCGCTGGTGCAGGCCGACCTGGCGAAGGTGACACAACCGCTGCTGGTCTTCCACAGCACGGAGGACCACGTGGTGAAGCCGACGAGTGTCGCGATCATCCGCGCGAAGGTCCCGCAGGCCACGATCGAGGAGCTTACCGATAGCTACCATGTTGCGACGCTGGACAACGATGCCGACAGGATCTTTGCCGGGAGCCTCGACTTCATCCGGACACATGCCTCGGTACCCTTGCAGAGGGACTGATCGCACCCAGGGGGAAGTCGCGATCGCTGCGGAGAGGCCCATCTAGGTGACGCCCCAGAGTGACGAGGACGAGGTCTGGCGGCAGATCGTCGCGTCCTTCAACGACACAGCCGAGCGCGATTCGGCCGACCAGCCGTGGCCGGACAGCGAAAACCTCCCCGCCGAGCCGACCCGCCGGGTGGTCAAGCCGCCCGAGGGCGAGCCGGGCGAGGACGACGACCCGCCGCGCGACGCCGACGACAGCACGGGCGAGGGCTCCGAGGACGAGGAGGAGGAGGGCCACTTCGTGCCTCCGCCGCCGCCTCCGCTGCCCAAGCTCGACCTGGCGACCAAGCTGGCGTGGGTCGCGCTGTTCGGCGGTCCCGCCTACCTCCTGGTGGCGGCCATGGCGAGCTGGCACATGGAGGGGTGGGCGCTGTTCACGGCGGTGGCGGCGTTCATCGGCGGGTTCGTGGCGCTGGTCGTGCGCATGGGCGACGGCCCGCCCAACGACTCGGGCTGGGACGACGGCGCCGTCCTCTGAGCGCTGAAGGGGTGCGGGCCCGGGGCTAGGACTTCTGGGTGCTGGTCCTGGGCACGAACGACTCCACCACGTCGGTGTACTGGTCGTCGGGGTCGACCGCGTGGCCGACCGCCCACACCGTGCCCTTGCCCGCGAGGTAGGTGACGGCCTGCAGGCGTACGCTGTCGCGGTCTTTCTGGGTGGCGCCGCGGATGATCGTGCAGGAGCCCTTCTCACAGCGCAGCATGAACGGCACGGCGGCGTGGGCCGGGTCGTAGCCGGTCATCCAGTAGCGGCCCTTGCCGTCGCCGGTGACGCCGTAGAGCCTGGCCTCGGACGAGCCGGGCAGCCGCAGGCGGCTCCAGCGCTTGCCGTTCCAGACCAGCGCGAGCGGCGAGATGTCGCCGGGGCCGCGGTAGACGCCGCCCACGGCCACCGCCCGCTTGGAGCTGTCGACCTGGATGTCGCGCAGATAGCCGCCGGGGACGGAGGGCAGCGTCATCGACTTCCACGATCCGCCCGAGTAGTGGACGACCAGCGGCCTGGTGCCGGTGTCGCCGACCGCGAAGCCGCCGGAGACCGCGTAGAGGGCGCCCTTCTCCTTGGTCTGCTGCACCGTCCAGGTGTTGCCCTGGCCGGTGAGGATGAGCCCGTTCTTCTCACGGCTGCCGACGGCCACGACGCGGCCCGGCTTGGCGTCGATGCCGCCGAGCCAGTCGCCGGCGCGCAGCCCCTGGGGCCTGACCCGGTCGAACCCGGCCGTGTCGCCGTGGGCGAGGTAGGGCAGGCCGTCGTGCCCGTCGCCGACCGCCCAGACGTCGGAGGCCGACGCGGCGGCCAGGCTGCGCAGGCTGCCCGCGGCCGTGGCGTCGCGGATGCCGATCTCGGCCCATCTGCTGCCGTTCCAGTGGCGGATCGTGCCGCGGTTCTTCCAGACGTCCCAGATCTCCTGCTGGCCCACCGCCCAGACGTTGTCGGCGGTGATCGCGAGCACGTCGGAGAGCGAGCCGTCGGCCTGGAGGCGCACGCTGGTCGACTGCTGCCACGCTTCGGCGGCGGGCCGGGGATCGGCATGCGCGGCGGGCGTGACCTGCGTCAAGGCCACGGACGTCGCCAAGATCAGAGAGAGCGCACGCCGCTGAGAGCGACGGGTCATGAGGGAAATGCTACGGGCTCACGCGCCTGTCTTGCCCGTTAGTGCCCAACTCTCAACTCCGCCACGACCGGGAAATGGTCACTCGCGCCCGCCTGATCGGTGCCGGTGAGCGGCACTCCGCACGACACGACGGCGATCTCGCGGGCGGCGAACACCGCGTCGATGCGCCGGCGCGGGCGCGGTGACCTGAACGTCGGGCCGCCGCCCGCCGGCGCCTCGGCGTGGCAGTCGGCCAGCCGCGCCGCCATGTGGCGCCAGGCCGGCTGGTGGTCCTGCTCGTTGAGATCGCCGCCGAGCACGATGGAGGCGTCGTGCCGTGCGGCGGCGTCCTCCATGAGGGCGATGATCTCCTCGACGTGGTACGCCCGCGCCGCCTCGTCCAGGTCGAGGTGGAACGACCCCACCACCAGCCGGCCCCCGTCCCCGACCGGCTCCACGACGGCCAGGGCGAGGGCGCGGCGCTCCAGGCCACGGAAGGGGCGCAGCGCGTGGTGCTCGGCGTGCAGCACGCGCATGCGCGGCCCGGTGAGCACGGCGACGCCGCCCACCCTGCCATGGGTGGCGACGGCGAGCCCCGCCGAGGCGGCCAGCGCGCCCCTTCTGGCCCGCCACCGCACGAACCTCGGCACCTCCTGCACGCACAGCACGTCGGCGCGCAGCGCGACGACGACCGGCGCGAGCGCGGCGAGCCCGGCCCGCATCCCATGCAGGTTGTACGTCCCGACCCGGACGTGCACAGGAAGCGTCACAAGTCGCCGCCTTCGGCGCCGCCGGGTTCTGGCATCACGGATGGCCGGGCCCGGCCGGCCGGCCAGGCGGCCACGAGCCGCCAGGCCCCGGCACCGGCTGGGGAGGTCGCCACCGGCGGCAGGGGCCTAGCGGCGGCGGGCGAGGTCGGCGGCGCCCACGACGCCGGCCGAGGCGCCCAGCTCGGCCAGGCGGATCTCGGCCAGAGGCCGGTGGCCGCGGCCGGTGAGCCGTTCGGCGAACGCCTCCCTGGCGCGGTCGATGAACAGGTCGGCGGCGCGGGACACGCCGCCGCCGACGATGAAGCAGCCGGGGTCGAGGATGGAGGCGAGGTCGGCCATGCCCTGCCCGAGCCAGTCGGCCAGGTTGGCGAAGGCGGCCAGGGAGACCTCGTCGCCGAGCCTGGCGGCCTCGGTGACCTCTTCGCCCTCGATCTTGCCGCCGGCCAGCCCGAGCAGCGTGGCGGCCCGCTCCGGCTGCGCGTCGGCCAGCTCTCTGGCCTCCTTGACCAGGGCCTGGCCGCTGGCGTACTGCTCCCAGCAGCCGATGTTGCCGCAGCCGCACTCGCGCCCGCCCGGCTGCACCTGCATGTGGCCCAGCTCGGCGCCCATGCCCCAGCGGCCGCGGTAGAGGGCGCCGTCGAAGACGAGCCCGCCGCCGATGCCGGTGCCGAGGGTCAGGCAGACGACGTGGGACTGCCCCCTGCCCGCGCCGAACCTGGTCTCGCCCCAGGCCATGGCGTTGGCGTCGTTCTCGACGACGACCGGCAGGCCGACGAGGCCGCTGATCTTCTTCTGCAGCGGCTCCTCGCGCCAGGCGAGGTTGGGCGCGAAGCGGATGACGGAACGGCTCTCGTCCACGAAGCCGGCCGCGCCGACCCCGACCGCCTCGACGTCCCGGCCCTCGGACAGCTCGCGAACGACGTCGGCCACCGTCTCCGCCACCTTGTCGGGGCGGTCTGCGGCGGTGGGCCTCAGCGTGTGTTCGACGATCTCGCCGTTGTCGTCGACCACACCGGCGGCCACCTTCGTCCCGCCGATGTCGACACCGATCGTGAGCATTGCCGCGTGTCTCCCTATCCCAGATCTATGTGTTGAACGTTGTCGCGATTGTCGCGATTGTCACGGTCCTCGCGCTGCGTGTCGCGCCGGTCACGGGGTCCGCGGGAGGCGGGCTTGCTCAGTGCGTCGAGCGCGCCGCGGAAGGCGGCGAACAGCTCACCGCCGGCGGCCACCAGGTGGCCGGTCACGTCGCCGCCCGACTCGCGCTGCGCCGCGATCGCCCGGCACACCGGGCAGGCCCGGCAGATGTACTCGTCGTGGGGCTCGGAGACGGCCTCCTCCCACACGTCGCGCTCCCTGCGGGAACGGCCACCGCCGACCGCTCCGGACAGCGAGCCGGTGAAGGAGTCGAACACGCTCTTGCCGACCTGGCGGGTCGCCCGCCCCTGAAGCGACTCGAACAGCTTGCGCGCCTCGTCGGCCACCGTGCCGATCGGGTCCCTGTCGGCCTGGCCTGAGGTGTCGCGCCCGGTGTCGCGCCCGGTGTCCCGCCCAGTCTCCCGTCCGGTGTCCCGCGCGGTGTCCCTATGGTTGTCTCTGCCGTTCCTGTCACTGGTGTCGCTCATCCTGGTCCTCCAAGCTCGTGGGGTCGCTCATCCATTCAACTCATCAGGTCGCGGATTCGCTCCCTCGGCGGACCACGTGACGCGAAGCACACCGTCGCGCAGCGCCGCTCCGCTGATCTCCCTGCGGGCCAGCGCCGCGGGAAGGGCCAGGATCCTGCGGTACGGGCCCGCCGTGACGATCAGCTCGTCACCCTTGCGGGCCAGGTCGACGTTCTCCCGGTCGGCGCCGGGCAGGGCCAGCTCCAGCTCGTCGGCGCTCATCCGCAGCGGCGGGCGTACGGAGTGGGCGGCGAACGGGTCGGCGTCGCCGTACATGGCGGCGCCCACCTCGGCCAGCGCGTCCTTGCCGACGGGCTCGGCGGGCAGGTAGGGCACGACGTGGACGGGCAGCGGCGCGAAGGACTGCTCGGCCTCGGCCAGCAGCCTCGACTGCGCCTTCACCCATCCGTCGCGCCACGCGTCGGAGCCGTCGCCGCCCGGGAAGACGCGGTTGGCGATGACGGCGTCGACGCGGTAGCCGTACAGGCTGAGCGAGGTGAGGGTGCGCCTGGCCTCGGCCAGCACGACCGACTCGGGCGTGAGCACGAGCCGCACGGAGGCGTGGTCGCCGGTGAGCAGCTCGCGCACCTCCATCAGCCCGCGGTGGAAGCGCTCGCCCGCGTTCATGACGTCGTCGCCCGGCGCGCTGACGCGGGCCACGCCGCGGACGAACGGCGAGACCAGCTTCAGCACCCGGCGCCCGACCGGCATGAGCCGGTTGACGTGCCAGTCGAGCGCCTCGGGCAGCGCCAGCAGCCGCAGCGTCTCGGCGGTGGGCGCGCAGTCGACGACGATGACGTCCCAGCAGCCGTCGCGGGCGTGGCGGCGCAGCTCCAGCAGGGCGATCAGCTCCTCCGCGCCCGGCAGGACGGTGATCTCCTCGGAGGTGATCTCGTCGAGGCCCAGCTCGGCCAGCACGCCCCGCGCGTAGTCGCGCAGCTCGCCCCAGTGGCGTTCCATCGACTTCTGTGTGTCCACCTGGTGCAGGTGCAGGCCGGGCGCGATCTCGCCGGGCTCGGCGGCGAGCGCGTCGGCCAGCGAGTGGGCCGTGTCGGTGGACACGATCAGCGTCTTCAGCCCGCGGCGGGCGGCCAGCGTGGCCGTCGCGGCAGCGGCCGTCGTCTTGCCCACCCCGCCCTTGCCGGTGAAGAGCAGAACCCGCGGGTGCACCTCAGCGGCCTTCGACGCGCTTCTTGAGGCCCTTGAGCGCGGTGTCCACGATGACCTTCTCGGCCTTGCGCCTGATCATGCCGATCATGGGGACGCTGAGGTCGACCGTCAGCTCGTACGTCACGTCGGTGCCACTGCCCGACTCGGAGAGCCGGTAACTTCCGCGCAGGTCGGAGACCATCTTGCCGGGCTCGACGACCTGCCAGCTCACGCCCTCGTCGCCCTGCCAGGTGTAGCCGAGCGTGTAGGTGTCGCTGATCGGCCCGGCGTCGAGGGTGAACCGCACGGTGCTCGGCCGGCCGGCGTCGTCGCTGGTCAGGACCTCGGCGCTCTTGACCTGGCCGGCCCATTGGGGGTAGCTGGGGAAGTCGGCGATGACCGCCATGACGTCGGCGCGCCCGGCGCCGATCGTGGTGCTCGAAGTGGTCCGATCAGCCATGGCGACCACGTTAGTGCACAAACCGCCGGTGACGGCGTAAGGGCCCAGATCACCATTCGAGGACGTACGGGACGCCCCTGCTGCGGAAGTGGCCCACGTTCAGGCACTCGGTGCGGCCCACGCGGGCGCGCGCGTGGAGGGGATTGTGCACGTGGCCGAAGAGGGCGTAGCGGGGCTGGGTGCGCCTGATCGCCTCCAGCGTGGCCTCGCTGCCGCGTTCGAACCGCCTGGCCACCACGTCGTAGAGCAGCTCGGGCAGGGCGGGCGGGATGTGGCAGCACAGGACGTCGACCTCGCCGACGGCCTCGACCTTGGCGGCGTACTCCTCGTCGCTGATCTCGTGCGGCGTGCGGTACGGGGTCTTCAGCCCGCCGCCGACGAACCCGAACCGCAGCCCGCCGATCTCCGTCACCTGCCCGTCGAGCACCTGGTGGCCCGGCCTGACGTAGTCGGACCACAGGCGCGGCAGGTCGACGTTGCCGTAGGTGAGGTAGGCGGGGGTGGGCATGGCGGCGAACAGGGCGGCGTACTGGGCGCGGACGTTGCGCTCGATGTGCTCGCGCGGGTCGCCGTCGAGCGTCGCCCACAGCCGCGCCGACATGGCCCTGGCCTCGTCGAAGCGCTTGGCCGTGCGCAACGCGATGAACTGGGCGGCGTTGGCGGCGCCGAACAGGTCGGCGAAGATGCCCTGGGCGTGGTCGTCGTAGTCGACGAACAGGATGAGGTCGCCGAGGCAGATCAGCGCGTCGGCGCCGTCACCCGCCCTGGCGAGCGCGTCTGCCCTGCCGTGGACGTCGCTGACGACGTGGACCCTCATGCGGCAGATCCTATGCGGTGTCTCCTCGGGGCCCGCGCCGCACCGCAGGACGCCCTTCGGCTTGCTAGCGTGTGAAACGCCCTTCATAACGCCTCAATGACGGAGCTACCGGCGCGTAACTTCAGGCGGTAACGTCCAGGCGGAGTCCGAAGAGGAGTTGAGTTCGTGCGCGAGTACAGCGTCCCCGTCCTGGTCGATGTGCCTGCCTCCGCCGGCCTGGCCGACACCGTCTTCCGGCGCGCGGAGCAGGAGCCGGGCGCCGTGGTGATGCGGCGCAAGGCCGGGTCGGGCTGGCCGGTGGTGACCGCGGCGGAGTTCCGCGACCAGGTGGCCGAGGTGGCCAAGGGCCTGATCGCGGCCGGCGTCGAGCACGGCGACCGGGTCGCGCTCATGTCGCGTACCCGCTACGAGTGGACGCTCGTCGACTACGCCATCTGGACGATCGGCGCGGTCACCGTGCCGGTCTACGAGACCTCCTCCGTCGAGCAGATCAGGTGGATCCTCGCCGACAGCGCGGCCAAGGCGGCGTTCGTCGAGCTCGACGCGCACGAGCAGGCCGTCAAGGAGGCCGCGCCCGAGCTCAAGGGGCTGTGGCGGGTGGACGGCACGCTGGAGACCGGCGGCGTCACCGACGCCGACGTCGAGGCGCGCAGGGAGCAGGTCACCTCCGCCGACCTCGCCACCGTCGTCTACACCTCGGGCACCACCGGGCGGCCCAAGGGCTGCCGCATCACGCACGACAACCTGCTGTTCACCGCGCTCAACGTGCTGCGCGGGCCGCTCGAGCCGATGTTCGCCCGCAAGGAGCCGGCCGCGCTGCTGTTCCTGCCGCTGGCGCACATCTTCGCCCGGATGATCCAGGTGGTGCTCATCGAGGCGGGCGCGATCATGGCGCACACGCCCAACATGAAGAACGTCGCCCCCGACCTGCAGGACTTCCAGCCGACGTTCCTGCTGGGCGTGCCGCGCGTGTTCGAGAAGGTCTACAACGCCGCCGAGCAGAAGGCGATCTCCGGCGGCAAGGGCAAGATCTTCGCCCGCGCGGCCGACGTCGCGGTGGCCTGGAGCAAGGCGGAGAGCTCGGGCGGCGCCCCGCTCGGGCTGCGGCTGCAGCGGGCGGTGTTCGACAAGCTGGTCTACGCGAAGCTGCGCGCGGCCACCGGCGGGCGGCTGTCCGCCGCGGTCAGCGGCGGCTCCGCGCTCGGCGACCGGCTCGGCCACTTCTTCCGCGGCGTCGGCATCGAGGTCTTCGAAGGGTACGGCCTCACCGAGACCTCCGCGCCCGTCTCGGTCAACATGCCGGGCGGCAACAAGATCGGCACGGTCGGCAAGCCGCTGCCCGGCGTCACGCTGCGCATCGACGACAACGGCGAGATCCTCGCCAAGGGCCGCAACGTCTTCCACGGCTACTGGAAGAACGAGGACGCCACCGCCGAGGTGATCGACGCCGACGGCTGGTTCCACACCGGCGACGTGGGCGAGCTCGACGCCGACGGCTACCTGCGCATCACCGGGCGGATGAAGGAGATCCTGGTGACGGCGGCGGGCAAGAACGTCGCGCCCGGCCCCCTTGAGGACGCGCTGCGCGCCCACCCGCTGGTCTCCCAGGCCATGATCATCGGCGACGGGCGGCCGTTCGTGGCCGCCCTGATCACCCTCGACCCCGAGGCCCTGCCGGAAGGCGCCACCGTGGCTGGCCTCAAGTCCGACCCCGAGGTGCTGGCGCAGATCCAGGGGGCGGTCGACCGGGCCAACGCGATGGTGTCGAGGGCCGAGCAGATCAAGAAGTTCGTCATCCTCGACGCGGACATCACCGAGGAGAGCGGCCACCTCACACCGACCCTCAAGGTCAAGCGGAACCTGGTGATGCGCGACTTCGCCGGCGAGATCGAAGCGCTCTACGACTCCCGATCGTAGATACGTCAGCCGAGTGCCTCGCCGACGCCTTCCACGTCGCCGGGGCCGCCCTCGATGGCGACCTCCTCCGACGTGCCGGTGGCGGGGTCGTGGACGGTCACGGTCAGCGGCGGGGTGTCCCTGGGGCGGCCGAAGACCAGCTTGGAGCCGTAGAAGGCGACCGGCCAGTTGCCGCCGGGCAGCGTCGGGACGACCTGGTCGCGTACGCCCTCCTCGTCGTCCGGCACCAGCACCACCGCCGAGTCACCCCACGCCACCGCCAGGCGGCCGTCCGGTGAGACCGCCAGCGCCGACAGGGCCTGGGAGCCCGCGCAGGCCTGGCAGGAGACGGTCCTGACCGGGCCGGACGTGCCGTTGACCTGCAAGGTGCCGCAGCGGGGCGCGGTGACCGCCCATCGGTCGCCGGGCAGGTGCGCCACGGCCGCCCCGTAGGCGCACTCCTCCGATGCTCCGTCGAACTTGAGTGCCTGGTAGCGCTCCGCCCGTACCTCGTCGATCAGGGTGACGGAGCCCGTGTGGCCCGCTCCCCCGTGTCCGAGCTGCCGGCCCGTGCCGTCCTTGCGCTCGTCGGGGGCGCCGACGAGCAGGCGCAGCCGCCCGTCCGGCAGAGGGCCGAGCGCCAGGGCGTGGCCGAAACGGTCGCCGACCTCGCTGTTGCCCGGGACGCCCTCGGTCTCCTGGCTGATGCGGCGGGCGCCGGTGGCCCCCTCGGGGAAGACGTACACGGCTCCCGCCGCGCGGGCGCCCCGCTCCTTCTCCAGGGGCGCTCCGACGGCGATGGTGCCGCCGTACGCGGCGACCGAGCTGCCGAACCTGGCGTTCTCCTGGGGCTCGGGGGCGACGAGCTTGCGGTGGGGGCGGGTGCCGCCGCCGTACAGGACGTAGACCGCGCCGGCGCCGCCCTTCCCGTCCACCTTCGTGTACGGCGCTCCGACGACGAGGTCGGCGCAGCCGTCGGCGTCCACCCGTGCCAGGGCCACCGACGACCCGACGGCGTCGGCGGCCTCGTCCTGGATGGTCAGGCGGACGAGCCTGCCGGCGGTCAGCAGGGAGACCTGGCCGCCCGACAGCATCCTGTTCCCCACGGCGACGTCGTCCCGGCCGTCGCCGTCGAAGTCGCGCGGCCCGGCCTTCGTGCAGTCGGGGGCGGCCGCGCGCTGCGACGGCCCGGAGGTGGCCGCGCGCTCCGGCGTCCCGGGCGTGGCCGCCGGCTCCGGCCCTCCTGACGCGCATCCGACCGCGCCCGCGAGCACCGTCACAGCCGTCAGAACCACGGGCACAGGTCGCCAGAACATAGGCGGATTATTCCGGACACGACCTGCTGAGGCGCAGGTTGTCGTGAAAACGGGCGTTGACAGTCCGAAAAGGGGCCTTTTCGATGAAGGAAAGTGCGCGAAGTCGGGGGAATTCCGGCAAGGAGGCACCCACATGGACCGACCATCGCCGATCTCCCGCCGCAACCTCATCTTAGGAGCCGCCGCCTTCGGCGTCCCCGCCGTCCTGGCCGGCTGCGGCTCGGACGCCCCGTCGCCCGCCGGTCAGGGCGGCGGCGGACTGGGCACGGTCACCATCGGCTCGAACGCCTCCGACGAGATCCCCAAGAAGACGCTGGACACCGTGGTCAAGGGCTTCACCCAGGCCACGACCAGGATCAACACCGTCGACCACAACACGTTCCAGGAGAACATCAACCGCTACCTGCGCGGCACCCCCGAGGACGTGTTCACCTGGTTCGCCGGGTACCGGATGCAGTTCTTCGCCGAGCAGGGCCTCGCGGTGGACATCTCCGACGTGTGGCAGGAGATCGGCGGCGACTACACGCAGGCGTTCAAGGACCAGTCGACGGGCGTGGACGGCAAGCAGTACTTCGTCCCGTTCACCTACTATCCGTGGGCGGTGTTCTACCGCAAGAGCCTGTGGCGGGAGCGGGGCTACGAGCCGCCCGCGACGCTGGACGAGTTCACCGCGCTGGCCAGGAAGATGAAGGCGGACGGCATCGTGCCGATCGCGTTCGCCGACAAGGACGGCTGGCCGGCGATGGGCACGTTCGACATCCTCAACATGCGGATCAACGGCTACGACTTCCACATCTCCCTCATGGCCGGCAAGGAGTCGTGGACCGACCCCCGGGTCAGGCAGGTGTTCGACACCTGGCGGGGGCTGATGGAGTTCCACCAGCCGGCCGCGCTGGGCCGTACGTGGCAGGAGGCCGGGCAGTCGCTGGCGCAGAAGAAGACCGGGATGTACCTGCTCGGGATGTTCGTCGCCCAGCAGTTCCCCGAGGCCGACCGGGACGACCTGGACTTCTTCACCTTCCCCGCGATCAACCCGGCGTACGGCACCGACTCGATCGACGCCCCCATCGACGGCTACATGATCTCCGCCAAGGCCAAGAACGTCGAGGGCGCGAAGGCCCTGATCAAGCACTTCGCGCAGGCGTCCTCCCAGGACATCGCCACGAAGCTGGATCCCGGCACGCTGGCCGCCAGCTCCAAGGCCGACACCTCCGGCTACAGCGCGCTGCAGAAGCGCGGCGCCGAGCTGGTGTCGAAGGCCACGCACATCGCGCAGTTCCTCGACCGCGACACCAGGCCCGACTTCGCCTCGACCGTGATGATCCCGTCTTTGCAGACGTTCGTCGGCAAACCCGACGAGATCGACCCCTTGCTGGCGAGCATCGAGAAGCAGAAGGCGAACATCTTCCGCTGATGGCCGCCAAGACCCGTCGCTACTCCGCCCGCGACGTGACCATCCTGGTCATCGGGCTGGGGGTGGCCATCGTCGTCAACGTGGGCCTCGTCTGGGGGCCCACGCTGGCCTCCGTCTGGCTCTCCGGCACGAGCTGGAACGGCATCGGGCCCATCGAGTGGGTGGGCGGGGAGAACTATCACGACCTGGCGGCGGAGTATCCGCCGTTCTGGTCGGCGGTCCGCAACAACGTGCTGTGGCTGGGTTTCCTGGGGCTGGTGGCGACGCCGTTCGGGCTGTTCTGCGCGGTGCTGCTGGACCGGCGGCTGCGGCTGTCGCGCTTCTACCAGAGCGCCCTCTACATGCCGGTCGTGCTCTCGCTGGCGGTGGTGGGCTTCATCGCGCAGCTCGTCTACTCCTCCGACTACGGCGTGCTGAACGCGGTGACCGGGCTGAGCGTGGACTGGCTGGGCGACCGCGCGGTCAACATCTGGGTCGTCATGGTGGCGGCGGCGTGGCGGCACGTCGGGTACGTCATGATCATCTATCTGGCCGGGCTCAAGGCGGTCGATCCCGCGCTGAAGGAGGCCGCGGCCATCGACGGGGCGAACGAGCGGCAGGCGTTCTTCCGGGTGGTGTTCCCGACGTTGCGCCCGGTCAACGTGATCGTGCTGGTGATCACGGTCATCGAGGCGCTGCGGGCCTTCGACATCGTCTACGCCATCAACAAGGGCAGGAACGGGCTGGAGCTGCTGTCGGTGCTGGTCACCGAGAACATCGTGGGCGAGGCCAGCAGGATCGGGTTCGGCTCGGCGATCGCGGTGATCCTGCTGGTGATCTCGCTGGGGTTCATCGTCACGTACCTGTCGCAGCTGTTCAGGGAGGAGCGATGAGGTGGCGGCCGCTGCGGGTGCTGCTGCACGCCTTCCTCGCGCTGGTGGCCCTGGGGTGGCTGCTGCCGCTGGTGCTCGCCGTGTACGCCTCGCTGCGGCCGTACGAGGAGACCGCCCGCCTCGGCTACTTCTCGCTGCCGGAGAGCCTGACGCTCACCTACTACGCGGAGGCGTGGACACAGGCCGAGCTGCCCCGCTACTACCTCAACACGCTGTACATCGTGGTGCCCGGCGTGCTGGTGACGCTGCTGACGGCCTCGTTCACGGCGTTCGCGATCGCCCGGCTGCGCATCCCGGGGCGCAGGACGCTGCTGATCGTGTTCACCGCGGGCAACCTGCTGCCCCCGCAGGTGCTCATCACCCCGCTCTACACCCTCTACACGCTGGTCCCGCTGCCCGTGTGGCTGTCGGACTCGCAGTCGCTCTACGACTCCTACCTGGGGCTGATCCTCATCCACGTGGCGTTCCAGTTCGGCTTCTGCGTCTTCGTGCTGGCCAACTTCATGCGCACGATCCCCGAGGAGATCTCCGAGGCGGCGCTGGTGGACGGCGCCGGGGTGTGGCGGCGCTACTGGACGCTGACGCTGCCGCTGTGCCGGCCCGCGCTGGCGGCGCTCGGCACGCTGCAGTTCACCTGGATGTACAACGACTTCCTGTGGGCGCTGGTGCTGATGTCGTCGGGCGACAAGCTGCCGGTCACCTCGGCGCTGAACAACCTGCGGGGCCAGTTCTTCACCGACTACAACCTGCTGGCCGCCGGGTCGATGCTGGTGGCGCTGCCGACGCTGATCGTCTTCCAGCTCCTGCACAAGCAGTTCGTGGCCGGGCTCACGCTGGGCTCGACGAAGGGGTGAGAGCTAGAGCAGGGCGCGGAAGCGGGCGGCGACCTCGTCCCAGGTCCACTCGCCGGTGATCCAGTCGCGGCCGGCCGCGCCCATCTTGCGGGCCTTCTGGGGGTCGGTGAGCAGCTCGACGACGGTCTGCGCGATCTCGCGGGGGTTCTCGCCGTTGACGACCAGGCCGGTCTCGCCGGGGCGTACGGCGTCGGGGGCCCCGCCCGACCGGCCCGCCACCACCGGCAGGCCGGTCGCGGACGCCTCCAGGAACACGATGCCGAGGCCCTCCACGTCCACGCCTCGTAGCCGGGTGCGGCACGGCATCGCGAAGACGTCCGCCGCCGCGTAGTAGCCGGGCAGGTCGGCGGCGGGGACCGTGCCGGTGAACCTGATCGACTCGTGCCCGCCCGCCAGCCGTTCCAGCCGCCGCCGGTACGGGCCGCCGCCCACCAGCAGCAGCACCGCGTCCGGCACCGAGCGCAGCACCCGCGGCCAGGCGGCGATGAGCCGGTCCTGGCCCTTGCGCGGCACCAGCCGCGACACGCACACCACCACGGGCCGCTCCCCGAGGCCCAGCCGGGCCCTGACCGGCGCGCCCGCCGCGGGCTGGAACTGCTCGGCGTCCACGCCGGGCGCGAGCCTGACGAGCTTGCCCGGCGGGATGACGGGAGCCAGCCTGGCGCGGGTGTACTCCCCCAGGTACGTCACCACGTCCGCGTGCCCGCCGATCCTGCGCAGCACCGAGCGGAAGCCCGGCGCGCTCGCCCACGACGCCTCGTGGCCGTGGGTGAGCATCACCACCCGCTCGGCGCCCGCCCCGCGCAGCCGCGGGGCGAGCAGGCCGAGCGGCGCCGCCGCCCCGAACACCACGGTCCGCACGCCGTGCGCGGCCACCAGCCCGGCCGCCGTGCGCGCGACGGCCGGGACGGGCAGCATGAGCCGCGTGGGGTGCCGCACGACGCGGAACGGCTGGCGCCGGTCGAACTCGGCGCTGCCCGGCCAGGCGGGGGCGTAGACCGTCACGCCCGGCGTGCGCAGCGCGAGCCCGTGCACGAACGACTGGATCCCGCCCGTGCGGGGCGGGAAGTCGTTCGTGACGAAGAGCACGGCGGAAGGCGTCACGGGATGGGCACGCCGTTCAGCCGGGCCCATACGCGGGCCATGGCGATGCGCTCGGGACTCGACGGATGGGAGGCATAGAGCACATATTCCACCGCATTTGGCGTCAAGTCGGAAATGTTGGTCGTTGCCAGGCGTTTTTGCATGGCGATGAACGTGGCCGGGTCCCGCGTCAGGTCCAGCGCGTGCACGTCGGCCCTGGCCTCGATGTGCCGGCTGATGAGGTTCTGGGCCGGGCCCAGCAGGAACCCGCCGATCGTCATCAGCCCCAGCAGCGCGCCGACCGCCCGCGGATCGGTGATCGAGGTGACCTTCGTCCGCCGCCGCAGCGGGTCGAACACCAGGTAGAGCAGGATCGCGCCGAACGCCGAGCCGAGCGCGCCGATGAGCGTGCCGTGCAGGACGTCGTCGTACTTGGCGTGGCCCAGCTCGTGCGCCACGACCAGCTCCACCTCGCGCTGCGGGGCCTTGAGCAGCGTGTCGTAGACGACGATGCGGCGCGTGGCGCCGAAGCCCGACACGTACGCGTTGAGCGCCGTCGTCCTGCGTGAGGCGTCGGCCACCAGCACGTCCTCCACCGGCACGCCGTCGCGCGCGGCCAGGTCGAGCAGGTTCGTCCGCAGCGTGCCCTGCTGCATGGGGGTGAACTCGTTGAACAGCGGCTCGAACACCACCGGGTAGACGAACGAGGCCGCCACCGTGAACGCGAACGCCCCCAGCGCCGCCGGGATCCACCAGCGCCGCACGTGGCGGGCCAGCGCGACCAGGACCAGCAGCATGAGGCTGAGCAGGACCGTCTCCACGCCCAGGTTCTTCAGCCGGTCCGCCGTCCAGCCCGCCCAGTCCTGGGTGGACAGGCCGTACTCGCGCATGATCGTCTCGAACCACATGCCGAGCGGCCACCTGAGTGCCTCGACGATCGCGGTGATCACCACGGTGCCGATGATCACCCGCAGCCACCACGGGCCCTTCAGCACGCCCAGCACCTTCGCCCCGAACGGGGTCGCCACCAGCAGGCCGGCGAAGATGAGGGTGAGCGCGAGCGAGAGGTAGCTCGGCAGGCTCGTCGCCGCGTCGAACGCCTCTCCCCTGGCGATCTGGGCGGCGGTGAAGTCGCGCGCCGGGTCGGGCGGGCCGCCCGTCAGGACGTGCCACGGTGTGGTGAACGCGGCCACGGCGATGATCACGATGCCCAGCAGCGCCAGCGCCACGCCCGCCTGACGGCGCAGCGCCGGCGTGGTCACCCCCCGCTCGTCCATCCCCGCACCCTTCCCCCCGCCCCCGGCGCCCGCGCCGTCCGGCCCGCCGGCCGCTCCGCTGTCCGGCCCGCCGCTGCGGGCCTTCCCCTGGTTCGGCCCGCTGATCGGCGGATCACTCGCGGCGGGTTCCGTGGCCGGTGCGCCTGAGGCGCCCACCGCTGTCAGGGCGCCCTCCGCTTCTCGGGCCTCCTCCTCCGGGGCGTGGTTCGTCTCCCGGTCGTCCGGGTCTTGTCGTTCGCTCATCTGCCTCCCCTTCACACGAGCTGATCCCGCACGTACGCGCGCCACCGCGCGGTCAGCGTCGCGACGGAGAGCCCGAGCGCGGCGAGTGCCCGATCGGCCCCGTCCACGCGGGCCGCACGGTAGAGCCTCACCAGGGTCCCCTCACCGAACCGGTCAGCGAGGAAGCGACACGCCAGCCACGCCTCCTGGTACGCCCGCGCGAGCCCGGCCGGGTCACCCCCGTCCGCCGCGAAAGCCGCAGGTCCGGGCAGAACGGTCGGGAGCCGCCCGGCGCGCACTTCGGCGGCCAGCTCGGCGGCGGCCGTCGCCACGGGCAGTCCGGCGTCTCGGTAGGCGACGTAGTCGGCGAAACCCTCGTACAGCCAGACGGGCAGTCCGTCGGTGCCGGCGACGACGTGGGTGAGCTCGTGGGCGAGGACGACGTCCCTGCCGACGGGGTTGAGGGTGGCGAACGCCTCGGGGACGACGATCACCCGTGCGCCGTCGGCCACCGCCGCGAGCCCGTCCACCCCGCCCACCCGGGCCAGGCGTGCGGCCTCGCGGGCGTCGGCCGGGACGACGATCAGGGGACGTACGGGGCGGGCGAGCACCGCCGACACCCGCCGGCCCGCCGTGTCGGCCGCGCGCGCCAGCTCGTCGAGCCCCGCGGCGTCGAACCCGGCGTCGAACCCGGCGTCGTGGCCCACGACGGTGGACCACCTGCCGCGGCGTACGACGTGGGGCCCCGGCCACAGGTCGCGCGCCTGCGCGGGCAGGACGGGCGCGTCAGGCAGCGGGGCGGCGGCCGAGACGGCGAGGAGCACCAGCCCGGTCACCGCGGCTCGTCGGCTCACCTGCTCGGACACAGTGCCCGATCGTATGCGCTGCCTTGCGGGTCAAGGGCCGGGAACGCGAGAGCACCCGTACGCACCCCGCGAGGTGAAGCTCGGGAACGCGAGAGCCCCGTCCGGATCGGGGAGGATCCGGACGGGGCTTCTTCACACGCCGGGACGGACGGCGCCGACGAAGGACGACCTTCGCCATCCGCTCAGCTTGTCGATGCGTACCCGTTCACCTGTCCGCGGTGAATGGATCATCTTGCCCTTGCCGACGTACATGCCCACATGGCCGAGCCCGTTGAAGAACATCAGGTCACCTGGCTTGAGATGGCGCCAGGAGACCTTCTTCCTCGTGCGGACGAACTGGCTGCTCGCCACGCGCGGGAGTTTGACGCCGGCCTTCTTCCAGGCGAACTGGACGAGGCCTGAGCAGTCAAACGCACCAGGTCCTGTGCCCCCGTAACGGTACGGGTCACCGATCTGCTTCTTGGCCACGGCGACGGCCTTGCCGGCCCTCGCCTTCTGCCGGGCGGCTTTGGCGGCCCTCTTACGGGCCTTCGCCGACGCCGTGGTGCGGGCGGTGGTCGCCGCCTTCACCGTCGTGCCGGCCGCCGCACTGGTCTCGCGGGTCGTCGCCGCCTGAGCCGCCGGGGCATGGAGGACCATACCTCCGGCCGTCACGGTCATCGTGAGTGCAACACCACTCAGGGCAAGGCGGGACAGGCGGGGGTTCTGCAGGGAGTTAGACAGGATTTCTCCTTGTGTCTTCCACGAACGCCTACCGGGTTAGCTGACGGATTCGGGCGTGGAAGTCGCCCTACGGCGCGATGGGCGCGCCGATTCACCCCTGATCCCTCGGGGAACGTGGGATCGCTGGGTCCCCGGCTCCGTGCCTCCTGGCTGCACGGATTCGGCAGGTCGGCACCCCGATCAGAAGTGCGATGGGGATATCAGGGCCGACCGGCGGATTTTTATCTGTCTCACATCGGGAGGGACCGATGCCGGTTCGCGGCGACATGGCTTGTTCACCGCGACGACGCCAGAAGCTACGCCGAAGGGTCAAGGATCGGCAAAGCGTGAATGGCCCTGTAAAGATCAGATAGCAGGATTTGTCAGACTTGAAACCCCTGCTGGAACCCCAGGTCTTGTGACCAAAATGTGACCTCACTCACACTTGCTTTCGCGGGCTTTTGTCAGGTCCCAGTAGTCACAGGAGTCACACCAGTCACAAACGCGAACACCCTTCTCGCCCCGCTTGCCGACCGGACGCGAGGGACGTCGCCCCGAAAAATCCACCCTTTGTACGACTCTCCCTAGTAGTGACCGATCAGGAGGTCAAGCCCATCGCGCCCAGGTTGATCAAGGAGCCCGCCAACTATAGATCTTCGTAGAAGAGCTGCGACACGGATCACAGCCGAGCGGCCACCGCGTGCGCAGAGCGCTGATGCTGAACGCGACTGCGATGAGGGGCGTGCCAGACGCGATCGCCAAGAGCCGACGCCAGGCCGAAACCCCCGCTGTCACGCAGTAAGCCCCGGCGGCCGAACCGCCGGGGCTTACGCAGCCAGACCAAAACCTTCGCGGCCGGGCTTAAGCGGCCGAATCACCCGGATACCGGGAGCCGGATGCCGGATGCCGGGAGCCGGGAGCCGGGAGCCGGGTTACGGGCGGATGGCGCCGACGAGGTTGCGGCCGTAGGCGGAGAGTTTGACGACCTTGACGACGTCGCCGGTCTGCGGCGCGTGGACGATCTGCCCGTTGCCCGCATAAATGCTGACGTGTCCCAGGCCCTCGGAGAAGATGAGGTCGCCGGGCTGCAGGGCGTCCAGGGAGACCCGCCGGCTCTGGCCCCAGGCCCACTGCTGCCACGTCGTCCGGGGCAGCGAGACCCCGGCGGCCCGCCAGGCCGCCTGCGTGAGACCCGAGCAGTCGTACCCGCCCGGCCCGGTGCCGCCGAACACGTACGGCTTGCCGACCTGCGCGTACGCGAACCGCAGCACCGCCGCCCCGCTCCCCGACGCCGGCCCGGTGTACTTGATGCCCGTGCTGTTGGGGTTGCCCGGGTTGTACGCCCCCAGCTTCTTCAGCAGCTTCTTCTGCTGCGCGATCAGCTTGAGGATCTCCGAGCGTTCCTTCTGGACGGCGTCGCGTTCCTTGTCAGCGGACTTGAGCGCCTTCTGCGCCTTGTCCCGCTCGATCTTCAGCCCCCGGTTCTCCCGGTCGAAGGCGGCGAGCTTCTGCAGGCGTTCCTGGGAGAGCTGCCCGGCCACGGCGAGCCCGGACAGGCGGCCCTGAGGATCGTTCGAGCCGAAGATGCCGGGCCATGAGGTGATGTCCTCGCCCAGCTTGTAGCTGTCGACGGCCATGCCGGCCACCTGGGCGCGCAGGTCGGCGACGGTGGCCAGCTTGCGCTTGTAGCTCGTGTCGAGCGAGGAGTAGGTGCTCTTGGCCTTCTTGTAGCGCTCGGTGGCGGTGTTGTACCGGTCGACGACCTTGTCCGCCTTGTCGTTGAGCTTCTCCAGCTTGGCCTTCGCCTGGGCCAGCGTGGGCTGGGGATCAGCGAGGGCCTCTCCCATCGGAGTCAGCATCAGTCCGAACGCGAGACCCGCGGCCATCGGCACCCGGCCAAACCTCACTGTATCGCCCTCCCCAGGATTTACATCTGGGGCGAAATAGTACAGAAGTGGCGGGTGAGCTAGTGCTAAACCTACCAATTCGTAACTTAGGCGCGACTCAGTCGGCGCAGCAGCAAACCAGACGGAACGGGTCTGGCTCCCATCCGGCGTACGGACTCGGCCACCTCGCGGTCGGACGAGACGACGGCGATGGCCCGGCCCGGCGGCTCGGCGCGGACGAGCTGGCGGATCAGGTCGTCGGCGATCTCCCCCGGCGCGCTGAACAGCACCCGCACCCCCCGCGGCGCCACCACCTGCACCGGCGCGTTGAGCTCCGCCCCGTCGAAGACCACCGTCACCTCGACGCGGGTCTGGGCGACGAGGCCGCCGAGCCCGTTCATGAGCCGGGTGCGCTGGTCGGCGAGGGTGAGCGTGCCGTAGCCGGTCTTGGTGACGTTGTAGCCGTCGATGATGAGGTGCACCTGCGGCAGCGCGAGGAGCTGGTCGAGCAGCTGCGGGTCGTCGTCGGCCAGCGCGCGGGCGGGCACGCCGCGGACGTTGGGGCGCTCTCCGGTGACCGCCGCGACCGAGTCGGCGGGCCGGCTGATCGTGGTCGGCAGCGCCAGCTCGCGGCGCAGCCCGGCGGAGGCGTCCTGGAGGGCGTCGAGCAGCACGCGGATGCGGGCGTCCTCGATGCTCCTGCCCTCGCGGGCGGCCCGGCGCGAGGCTTCGAGCTGCTTCTCGACGTCGGCGAGGCGCTCGCGCAGCCGCCGCAGCTCGGCCTCGGCGCCGCTGCCCGCGTGGGAGGCGGCGGTCCTGGCCTCCTCGGCGGCGTGCTCCATCTCCTCGGCCCGCCGCACCGCCGCCTTGGCCCGCTCACGGGCGTCGTGGAGCTTGCGGCGCAGGTCGGAGTTCTCCGCGCGGGCGGCCTTGAGCTGCTCGCGCAGCCGGTCGGCCTCCTCCTTGGCGGCGGTCTTCTGGGCGGCGAGCTGCTCGCGCAGGCGGGCGACCACCTCCTCGCGCTCGGAGCCCTCCGCCGCCACGGCCGAACGTTCGAGGTCGGCTCGGGCGGTTTCGATCATTTCCGCCCAACCCGGCGGCCGGGTCAGATAGGCTGCCGCCGCCACCAGCACGGGATCGGCCGCCGGTGGCACGTTGCCCTCGGCCAGCGCGGAGACCAGCTCGGGCCAGCCCGCGGCGACGGACTCGGCGACCAGCTCGCGGAACTTCTTGTCGTTCTCGAGCTGCGCCGCGATGGGCGCGCTGCCGAGTTTGGCGCGTTTGCGGGGGTCGAATTTGGCGATGCCGCGCAGGGGTGGCGGGATCGTCGCAGCCGGCATCGTGCCGAGGACCTGCGACGCCAGATCGACGACGTTGAGCCGCACCTGCTCGGGAAGCGGGCGAGACAGGCCTTCACCCGCTGAACTCATCCCACTTGTCCCTTCGTGACATGCCCTTTCAGACAAGGGTACGGCTGTTGCGTACCTGACCGTAACGGCCACCCATCTGTGGACAAGCGCTTGCTAGGCGGTATACGACTGTCGCAGGACCCGTCTCCCCCCGGGAGGTCCACCGTGGCCGAGCAGCTTCGTACGTCCACCCGCGACCTGGCCGAACTGCGGGAACGCGCCACCGCCTGGCTCCGTGCCCAGGTCGGCGCGAGCGCGTCGGTGTCGGAGATGTCCAGGCCCGCGGAGAACGGGCTGTCCAGCGAGACCCTGTTCTTCACCGCCACCTGGGACGGCCGCTCCACCCGCTGCGTGGCCCGCCTGGCACCTGCGCAGGAGGCCGTTCCCGTCTTCCCCTCCTACGATCTGCGCACGCAGTTCGAGCTGATGCGCCTGGCCAGGGAAAAAGCTGGGATCCCAGCGCCCAGGGCCCTCTGGTTCGAGCCCGACCCGGCGCCGCTGGGCACGCCGTTCCTGGTCATGGAGCGGGTGGACGGTGAGGTGCCGCCGGACGTGATGCCGTACACGTTCGGGGGCTGGCTGTACGACGCCTCCCCCACCGACCGGCGGCGGCTGCAGGCCGCGAGCGTCGGGATCCTCGCGGCCCTGCACCGTACGGTGTTCACGCCGGCCGAGCTGGCCCCGCTCGGGCCCGCCGGGCTGCGCGCGCACGTCGAGGCGCAGCGGGCCTACTACGAGTGGGCACACGGCACGTACCGCGTCCCGCTGCTGGAGCGCGCGTTCGACTGCCTGGAGGCGCACTGGCCGAAAGAGCCCGGCCCCGACGTGCTGAGCTGGGGCGACGCCAGGATCGGCAACATCATCTACCGGGACTTCGCGCCCGTCGCGGTGCTCGACTGGGAGATGGCCGCCGTGGGGCCGCCCGAGCTGGACGTGTCCTGGATGATCTTTTTGCACCGCTTCTTCCAGGACCTCACCGTGGGCGGCGGCCTGCCCGGCATGCCGGACTTCATGCGCAGCGCCGACGTCTGCCGCACCTACCGCGAGCTGACCGGCTACGAGCCCCGCGACCTGGACTTCTACGAGCTGTACGCCGCCCTGCGGCACGGCATCGTGATGGCCAGGGTGTGGCGGCGGCGCATCCACTTCGGCGAGCAGGCCATGCCGGACGACCCGGACGACCTGGTGCTGCACCGCGCCACCATCGAGCGGTTGCTGGCGAGCTACGAGGCGGCGTCGTAGACCAGCAGCGCCACCTGCACCCGGTTGTTGAGGCCGAGCTTGGTGAGGATGCGCGAGACGTGTGCCTTGACCGTGGGCACGCTCATGAACAGCTCGCGCCCGATCTCCGCGTTGGACTTGCCCTGCCCGACGGCCATCGCCACCTCGCGCTCGCGCTCGCTGAGCCGGGCGAGCAGCTTCCTCGCCCGCTGGGTGCGGTCGTCGGCCCCGCCGTCGGCCACATGGCTGATGAGCTGGCGCGTCACCGCGGGCGACAGGATCGGCTCGCCCGCCGCGACCTTCCTGATGGCCGCCACGAGGTCGACCGGCGCGATGTCCTTCAGCAGGAACCCGGCCGCCCCCGCCCGCAGCGCCCGCAGCACCTGCGCGTCAGCGTGGAACGTGGTCAGCACCACCACTTCAGGCGGCGCGGACGTGCGGCGCAGCGCCTCGGTGGCGGTCAGCCCGTCGACCCCCGGCATGCGGATGTCCATCAGCACCACCCGCGGCCGGTGCTCGGCGACCAGCGGCGGCACCTCGGCGCCGTCGGCGGCCTCACCGACGATCTCGATGTCGCCGGCGCCACCGAGGATCATCGACAGCCCGGCCCGCACCATCGGGTCGTCGTCGACGATGAGCACCCTGATCGGGCCGCCCTGGCCGGCTGCGGTCATGAAACGTCCTCCCGCGTCGTCTCCACCGGCCACGGCAGCCAGGCGCGTACCACGAACTCCCCCTCCGGCGTCGCGCCGTGCTCCAGCCGGCCGCCTGCCAGCTCGGCCCGCTCGGTCAGCCCGATGAGCCCGGCGCCCGCGCCGGGCAGACGGGCTCCGGACGGACGCACCGGGCGTGCTCCGAGCGGGTTGCGCACCTCGACCGACAACTCCTCGCCGCGCTCGCCCTCGACCACGACGCTCACCGGGACGCCGCCCGCGTGCTTGCGCGCGTTGGTCAGCGCCTCCTGGACGATGCGGTAGAGGTTACGGCCCTGCCCGTCGGGCACGTCGCCGGCCCGCAGGTCGAGCCGGACGTCCATGCCCGCCTGCCGGCACTCCTCCACCAGCGCGGGCAGGTCGGCCAGCGTGGGCTGCGGCCGGTCGGGCACGACATCGGCCTCGGGGCCCGCGTGCCGCAGCACGCCGATCACCTCGCGCAGGTCCTGCAGCGTCTGGTGGGCGCTGGTCCTGATGGCACCCGCCGCCCTGGCGATCTCCGCGGGCGGCGCGTCGGGACGGAACTCCAGCGCGCCCGCGTGCAGGCTGAGAATCGAGATGCGGTGGGCCAGCACGTCGTGCATCTCCCTGGCGATGCGCTCGCGTTCGAGCTGCTTGGCCTGCTCGGCGGCGCTGTCGGCGCGCTGCCTGAGCGACCAGACGAGCTGCCGCCGCGCCCTGACCACGATGCCCCACGCGAACACCATGAGCACGACCGTCACGCCCAGCGCCACCGCCCAGGCCCGCTCGTCGTCGTCCTCCGGGCGCAGGGCCACGAAGGGGACGAGGGTGAGGAAGTTGAGCAGCGCGACCGGCCCCGAGATCTTCAGCGGCCGGTGCACCGCCACCGTGAACAGCGCCACCACGCACGCCCCGCCGACCAGCTCCAGGTAGGACGACAGCAGCGCGGTGGTCACCGACAGCGCCACCGGCCACCGGCGCCGCAGCCACACCGCCACGCACGCCAGCGCCCCCGTCACCTGCTCCAGCGCCATCAGCGGGTCCGGCTCGGGCTTCTTGTCCAGCTCGACGAGCGACAGATAGGTGATGAGACAGGCGGCCAGGAACATCAGCGTGTCGACGATCCAGTCGCGGGTGGAGCGGCGCACGCGCCCGCCCTCACGGGCGTCGCCCAGCAGCACCGACGGCAGCGCCCACCGGTATTCGTGGGCGGGCACGCCGTCTCCCCGCAGTTCCGTCACGTCCATCGAGGTTAGGCCCTGCGGGAGGTACGGCGACAGCGACCAAAGTCGATGCCGCGCGAGACCTAGGTCCGATGCGCCCGGCGCCCCGGCCCGGCGAGGCTTGGCGGCATGCAAGCGGTGCTGAGGGTGTCGGGCTGGCTGCTGCTCCTGCAAGGAGTGGCCGGCCTGGGCGACGCCCTGTGGAACTGGTGGGGATGGGCGCGCGGGCTGCTCGTGGTCAACGTGGTGCCCGCGCTGAAGGGATACGAGGTGTTCGGGTCCATCGTGATCGGCGTGCTCGGCTTCGCGCTGCTGTCCGTGGCCGGGTCGCTGCGGCGGGAGGGGGAGGCATGAGCGCGACCGGGCTCCGTCCGCCGCGCCACCGGGCCGATCCCCGGGCGGTGGCGTGGTGGACGGCGCAGTGGCTCATGCTCATGATCCCACTGGCCGGGGCCGCCGTCGTCGCCTACCTGCTGTTCACCGCGCGGCCCGGCTGGCTGGGGGTGCTGGTGGCGGTGTTCGCGGCGGGGTGCCTGGTGCTCGCCGTGGTGGCGCCGCGGATGTCCTACCGGGTCGAGCGGTGGGAGGTCACCGACGACGCCGTCTACACCCGCCGGGGGCTGCTCACGCACACGTGGAAGGTGGCGCCGATGTCGCGGATCCAGCGGGTCGACACCGCGCGGGGGCCGGTGCAGCGGCTGTTCGGGCTGGCCGACGTCACGGTGACCACGGCGTCTTCGGCGGGCGCGATCACCATCGGCGGGCTCGGCCACGAGCTTGCCGCCGACCTCGCCGCCCACCTGACCGCCCGCACCCAGGCCACCCCGGGGGACGCCACATGAACACACGCGAGGCGAACGCGGACGCCCCCCGGCCCGCCCCCGGGCCGGAGCCGGGCGCGGTGATGGGGCCGGAGCCGGGCGCGGTGATGGGGCCGGAGCCGGGCGCGGTGATGGGGCCGGAGCCGGGCGCGGTGATGGGGCCGGAGCCGGGCGCGGTGATGGGGCCGGAGATGGGGGCGGAGGCACAACCGGAGGTGCGGCAGGAAGGGCGGGTGGAAGTGGGGGTGGCGTGGCGAGGGGTGGCGCGGCGGAGTTCGGGGGTGACCGGGGTCAAGTCGCTGGCGGTCGCGGCGGGGGCCGTGCTGGGGCTCGTCCGGTTCCTCGCCGGCCGTGACTGGCCGGTCGGGGGCATCGTGGCGGCGTGCGCCGGGGCCGTGGTGCTCGTCGTGGCGGGCGCGGTCGCGTACGACGGGGTCAGGGTGCGTGCCATCCGCTGGCGCCTGACGCCCGAACGGCTGGAGCTGCGCTCCGGCATCACCACCCGGCAGCACCGCTCGATCCCGCGCGACCGCGTACGCAGCGTGGACCTGCGCGCCGACCCCGTGCACCGGATGTTCGGGCTGGCCGTGGTCAAGGTCGGCACCGGCGAGCACGCGGGCGACGCGCCCCAGCTGACACTCGACCCGCTGACCAGGCACGACGCCGAGGCGCTGCGCCGCACGCTGCTGCGCCGGGGCGACCCGGCCGGCGAAGGGCCGCTGGCGGAGCTGCGGTGGTCGTGGATCAGGTACGCGCCGTTGTCGGTGTGGACGTTCACCGGCGCGGCGGTGGTGCTGGGCGCGCTCTACAAGGTGTTCGACTCGTTGGGGATGAAGAGGTTCACCACGCGGCTGGCGTCCGAGCTGTGGGCGTGGATCGCGGCGCAGCCGCTGCTCGCCGTCCCGCTGCTGCTGGCGGTCAACGTGGCGGTGGGGGTGGCGGGGGCGATGCTGCTGTTCGCCGAGTCGTGGGGGCGTTACCGGCTCGACCGCGAGCCGGGCCGGCTCCGGCTGCGCCGCGGCCTGCTCACCACCCGCTCCCTGACGATGGAGGAACGCCGGCTGCGCGGCGTCGAGCTCAGCGAGCCGCTCCTGCTCCGCCTGGCCGGGGCCGCCCGCGTCAGGACGGTCGCCACGGGGCTGAGCAAGTCCGGCTCCAAGGACACCGAGGACGCGGCCGCCCTCACCCCGCCGCTCCCCCGCCCCGACGCCCTCCGCATCGCCACCGCGGTCACCCCGGCGGGGTCTTCCTTGGGAGAGGCCATGGTGACCTTGACGCGGCACCCGCCCGCCGCCCGGCGCAGGCGGGTGATGCGCGCGCTGGCGACGACCGGGGTCGCGGCCGGACTGCCGGTGGCCGTGGCGGCGGGAGCCGTGCCGTGGGCCGAGGGCGCGGGCTGGACCGTGGTGGCGGTCGTGGGGACGCTGGTGGTGCCGGCGTACGGGCTGTGGATGGCCGCGGCGGGGGCCGCGAACCTCGGGCACGCGCTCAGCCCCCGGCACCTGATCACGAGGAGAGGCGCGTTGGTGCGGCGTACGGTGGCGCTCGATCGCCGGGGCGTCGCGGGCTGGACGTTCACCGAGACGTTCTTCCAGCGCCGCTCCGGCCTGGTGACGGTCTCGGCCACGACGGCGGCCGGGCGCGGCCACTACGAGGTCGTGGACGTCGGCCGCTCCGACGGCCTCGACCTGGCCGCCGCCACCGTCCCCGGTCTGCTCGACCCGTTCCTCGCCCACTCACGGAGGTGACCCAGGAGGCCCGGGAAAGCAGGCGAGCCGCGCGATCCCCCGGGGTTTGCCCATGCCCCTGTACTGGACAACCCCCATCGCGCGGCTCAAGCGCCTACGTTGATAACGCTATTTGTCCGACTTGCAACCGGGTTGCAGCCGCATTAACTGTTGACGGAGATGTCCTGTCAGGTGATGATCCGCCCGTGACGACTGGCGGACCGGCGCTCGCGTGTCGCGCCCTCACCTGCCGTGCCGGCGGCCGTACGATCATCGCCGACCTCACGCTCGAGCTGTTCCCCGCCGAGCGTGTCGCGCTCATGGGCCCTTCCGGATCGGGCAAGACGACGCTGCTGACCACGCTGGCCGGGCTGCTCCCGCCGGTGGCGGGCCGGGTCCTGGTGCGTGGGGTGCCGCTGGACGAGCAGCCGGCGCTGCGGGCCGAGCTGGCGCTGGTGTTCCAGTCGTACGGGCTGCTGAGCCTGCTCACGGCGGCCGAGAACGTCGAGGTCGCGCTGCGCGCCGCGGGCCGCCCGCCGGCGGAGGCGGTGCGGCTGGCGGCGCGGGCGCTGGAGCGCGTGAAAGTCGCCAAGTTCGCCGACCACCTGGTGGAGGAGCTGTCCGGCGGGCAGCAGCAGCGAGTGGCGGTGGCCAGGGCACTGGCCCTGCGCCCCCGGGTCCTGCTGGCCGACGAACCGACGGCCGAACAGGACGCCGACCACCGCGCGATCGTCCTGGACGAGCTCCTGGCAGCGGCGGACGAGGGCACCACACTGGTGATCGCCACCCATGACACGGAGGTCGCCGACCGCTGCGACCGCATCATCGACCTCCGCACCCCCACCCACCCCGCCAGGACCACCCCGTGACCTCCCCCGACCCCCCAACGCACACCGCCAAGCCCGCACGGGAGACCGCCGCGCCCCCGCCACCCGCCACCGCCGCACATCGGTGTCGCACCGTCACCTCGCACCCGCGCCACACCCGCTACGGAGAGGGCCAGGCATGAGTCTCGTCAGGTGTGACGGGATCGTGCAGATCTACAAGGCGCGCGATGTCGAGGTCGTCGCCTTGCGGGATGTGGATCTGGTGATCGATGAGGGGGAGACGGTCGCGTTGCTGGGGCCGTCTGGGGCGGGGAAGTCGACGTTGTTGTGGTTGCTCGCGGGGTTGGTGCGGCCGAGTGCGGGGCGGTTGTGGTTCAACGGCACGGACATGGGGCGGCTCGACCAGCGCAGACTGGACCGGTTGCGGGCGTCCAGGATCGGCATGGTGCTGCAGAACCCGGCGCGTAACCTCATCGGCTACCTCAGCGCCGCCCAGAACGTCGCCTTCGCCCAGCGGGCGGTGCGGCGGGACCGGCGCAGGGCCGCCGAGCTGCTGCGCAGAGTGGGGCTCGGCGAGGCGGGCGACCGGCCGGCGGGCCGGATGTCGGGCGGCGAGCAGCAGCGCCTGGCGGTGGCGGTCGCGCTGGCGAACCGGCCCAGGCTGCTGCTCGCCGACGAGCCGACGAGCCAGCTCGACGAGGAGTCCGGGACGCGGGTGGTCGAGCTGATCAAGCGGGCGGCCGCGGGCGACGGCACGACGGCGGTGGTGGTCACGCACGACACGGCGGTGAGCGCGGCGCTGAGCCGTACGGTGACGATCAGGGACGGCCGGGTCGGCGCCGAGGGCAGGCGCGGCGAGGACTTCGTGGTGGTGGGCAGGGAGGGCGGCGTGCAGGTGCCGCCCGAGTACCATCACCTGCTGCCTCCTGGCTCGATGGCGAGGATCGAGGAACTGCCGGACGGCATCGCGCTCAGGAGGGCGGAGCCGTGATCCTGCGTGGCCTCTGGGAACGCCGTACGCTCTCGCTCGTCGTGCTGCTCATCGCGCTCGTCCCGATCGCGTCGGCCGCCGTCGGTCCCGTCTACTCGGCCGCCGCCCGCACCGCCATCGCCAGGAACGCGCTGGAGACGGCCCCGGTGGAGGGCCGCGGCTGGCGGTACACGACGAGGTTCGGCGGCGTCGAGGAGAAGCTGGCGGCGTTCACGGCGGGCGCCCGCTTCACCACCCCGCCGATCCTGGGCATGGAGACGTCCAGCGGCAGGGTGAACGACGACAGCGTCTACACGCTGCTCTGGCAGGACGGCCAGTGCGAGCACCTGACCCTGGCGAAGGGCCGCTGCCCGGGCGCGGCCAGGGAGGTGATGGCGAGCGCGGCGTCGGGGTTCAAGGTGGGGCAGCGGCTGCGGCTCACCTCGATCGTCGAGATGGAGCCCGGCGCGGTGGCCCGGCGGGTGCCCGCGCCGCTGACCGTCGTGGGGATCTACCGTCCGGGCTCGCCGTCGGACCCGTTCTGGTTCGGCCGCACGCTGTTCTCCCCCTCGGGCGCGCCGGGCGAGGGCAAGACGGACGCGCTGTTCACGGTGCCTGAGACGCGGCTCGGCACGTACGCGATCGGCGGCGGCACCGACGCCTCCGGCCGCCCGAACGGCTGGACCGACTACGGCATCGTCTACGTGGACCCGTCGCGCGTGGAGGGCGCCGACGTCCCGAAGCTGGCCGCGATCCAGGCGAGCGCGGAGCGGGCGGGCAGGCAGAGCGAGGCGATCGTGTACTCGCGCGTCGCCGACACGCTCAGGCGCCTGACCGCCGACACCGGCTCGCTGGGCGTCCCGACGCTGCTGGTGGTGGCCCAGCTCGTCGGTCTCGGCTGGATGCTGCTCTTCCAGACCGTGGGCGACCTGGTACGGGCGAGGAGCGCGGAATTGGCGCTGGCCCGGCTGCGCGGCCACGGCCGGGCGCGGGTGTGGCGCTACGCGCTGAGCGAGCCGGTCCTGCTGCTGACCGCCGCCGTGCCGCTGGGCCTGCTGCTGGGCAGGGTGGCGGCCGACGCGATGGCGAAGGTGCTGCTGCCCCCCGGCATCCCGGTCACGTTCCCGGTGGAGGCGGTGGCGGCCGGGGTGGCGGCCATGCTGGGCGGGGTGCTGGCGGCGGCCCTGGCGGCCTGGCGTACGGCGACCCGCCCGGTCACCGAGGAGTGGCGGCGCACGCCGCGCAGGTCGGCACGGGGCTGGGTGCTGGACGCGGTGGTGCTCGCGGTGACCGCGGTCGGCCTGGTCGAGCTGCTGGCCACCGGCGTGATCACGGACGTGACGGGGCAGAGCTCGGGCGCGCTGGCGGTGCCCGGCCTGATCGCGCTCGGCACGGCGCTGCTGGCGAGCCGGGCGGTGCCGGTGCTGGCCGGGCGGCTGTTCGGGGTGACCAGGCGGCGCGGCGGTCTGGGGCCGTTCCTCGCGCTGCGGCAGGTCGCGCGCGGCCCGGTGACGGCGGGCAGCGTGATCGTGCTGGGTACGGCGTTCGGGCTGGCGACGTTCGCGGTGTCGGCGTGGAGCGCCACGTCGGGCGACTACGCGGAGACGGCGAGGTTCCACAACGGCGCGCCCACCGCCATCACGGTACGCCCGGTCGAGCCCAGCCGCCTGCTGGCCGCCGTGGACGCCGCCGACCCGTCGGGCACCCTGGCCGCGCCGGTGGTCAGGATGCCGGGTCCGCCGCAGCTCATCGCGACCGACCCGGCCAGGCTGGCCGCCGTCGGCCACTGGCGTCCCGAGCTGGCGGGGGGCAGGTCGCTGGCGTCCGCGGTGTCGGGGCTGACCGGGCCCGGCACGCCGCGCGTGTGGCTGAAGGGCGAGCGCTTCCGCGTCGCGGTCACCCACGACCTGCCGCCGGAGGGCTGGACGATCCGGCTGACGGCGCTGCTGCGCGTACCCGACCGGCTGAGCCCCACGCTGATCCCGCTCGGCGAGCTGCGCGGGCGCTCCGGCGTGCACGCCTGGAACCTGCCGCCGAGCTGCCGGAACACCCCCTGCGAGCTGCGCGCCTTCCAGGGCGAGCCGGTGCCGCCCGCCCAGTACACCGAGTCGGCGTTCGTGCGGGTGCGGGTCACCGCCATGTCCGTACGCGACGACGGCCGCTGGACCGCGCTCGACCTGCCGCCCTGGCGGGTGGACGAGAACCCCCGCGAGCGCGGCGGCACGTTCGGCATCACCCCGGTCGGCAACCAGACACTGCGCCCCGACACCTACCGGGCCGAGCCGGCCGCCCTCGCGGTCGCGGACCTGGGCCGGCGGGCGCTGCCAGGGCTGGACAACGCCTACGCCTCCCCCGCGCACGCCGTCGCCACCTCCGCCGCCGCGCCGGGGCTGACGGAGGCGGGCGCGGTGGTGGACCTGGAGCAGGCCGACAGGATGGCGTACGGCGTGCACGAGCAGGCCCAGTTCCAGGTGTGGACGCGGACGTCCGACGTGGCCGCGCTGGAGCGGGCGCTGGCCGAGCAGGGGCTGTCGGTGGTGAGCCGGCGGCACGCGAGCGAGCTGGCCGCCTCGTTCGCGGCGCGCGGTCCCGGGCTCGCGCTGTTGCTGCTGCTGGTGTCGGCGCTGGCCGCGGCGGCGCTCGCGCTGGGACGCACGGTGCTGGCGCTGCGCACGGCGGCCCGGCGGCGCGGCTACGAGCTGGCCGCGCTGGAGGCGTCCGGCGCCAAGGTGGGGGCGCTGCGGGTGTCGCTGCTGCTCGAACAGCTCATCACGGTCATGGCGGGGACGCTGTCGGGGGTGCTGGCCGGGCTCGTCGCGGCGCAGGCCGCGCTGCGGCGCATCCCGCAGTTCACCGAGCCGCCGGTCACGCCGCCGCTGCCGCACGAGATCGCGGCGGCGCCCGTCGCGCTCGTCGTGGGCGCCGCCCTGCTCGTGACGCTGCTGGCCGCGGCGACGGTGTCGGAGCTGCTGCTACGCGGCATCCGCGTCGAACGCCTCCGCGACGCCCCCGCCTGACCGGGCGGCTGAACGGACGGCTGAACGGACGGCTGAACGGGCGGCCGGACGGGCGGCCGGACGGGCGGCCGGACGGGCGGCCGGCGCGCTCGACCGGGCCGGTGGCCTCAGCCGCCGTCCAGGACGTTCAGGTAGGCCTTGGCCAGGGTGAGGGCGCCCTCGAACGCCTCCTCCTCCGGCATCAGCACGACATTGGGCGCGTTCTTCTCCGCGTTCTCGGGCCGCTGATGGCCGGTGTAGTCGACCTCGATCACCACGGCGCCCTTGCGGATGACGTACGACCCGCTGCCGGCCGACACATCGCCGACCCGCGACTGGACGTACTGCCGGTGGGCCTGGTCGCCCAGCCCCTTCACGTCGGTCAGCTTGCCCCAGGTGATGCCGCCGAGCGAGGACTCGGCGCTGCCCGCGGACCGGCCCCTGTCCGTCGCGTAGAACTCCTTGGCGGCCGGCTCGTCCACGGCCCCCGCCCGGTTGGTGAACCGGTGCACGGTGATGAGCGCGCTGCGGACCTTCTTCCTGCCCTCGCCGTCCGGCAGGTCCAGGTTGAGCCAGCGGCACTCGGTACGGTCGTCGTCGCCGATCTTGTTGCCGCGCGCCCGGGTGGTGGCGTCGGGCACCAGCTTGACGGCGGTGCCGCCGACGGCCCCGCAGTCGGCGGGAAACGAGGCCAGCACGGTCGGCGACGGCGTCGGCGTGGAGCTCGGCGAGCGGGAGGGCGGCGCGGTGGGCGTGGCCGACGGCTCGGCCTGGGCCAGCACGTCGGGGTGCTTGCGCTGCCACTCGGCGACGCCCTTGGCGAAG
Source organism: Nonomuraea sp. NPDC049421 (assembly GCF_040677005.1). Taxonomy (NCBI): domain Bacteria; kingdom Bacillati; phylum Actinomycetota; class Actinomycetes; order Streptosporangiales; family Streptosporangiaceae; genus Nonomuraea; species Nonomuraea sp. NPDC049421. Next base: position 423,891 of record NZ_JBFAQA010000001.1, on the reverse strand, counting down.
TGCACGACCAGGCCGCTCACCTCGCGGATCGCGTTCTCCTCCGTGACGGCCTGGGCGGACTCGTTCGTCAGGATCCGGGCGTCCTTACGCTGCTGGCCCGCCTGGTACTTGACCTCGATCGTCATGTCGCCGACCCGCGCGTACGCGGTGCCGTACGCGTACCAGAGCATCTTGCCCGAGCGGCGCCACGTGTACTGGGCGAAGGCGCTGTCGCCGACGTTCGGGATGTCCTTGACCGGGGAGATGTACTCCTTCTCGTCCTCGTCGAGGGTCGGCTTCGCGGTCTCGCGGTACTTGCCGCTGCGGTAGTCGGCCTCGTACGAGTTCTGCGCCATCGCGCGGCCCGTCTTCACGCCGTCGGGCTTGTGCTGGTCGACCTTGACGTCGATCTCCCTGTTGCGCCAGAACTCACCGAACGAGATGCGGCGGTTCGTCCAGTTGCAGGAGAAGTTGACCGTGTAGTCGCTGTCGCGGGACCGCTTGTCCACGGTCGCGTCGGGCACCAGCCGGTCGGCCTCGTCCTTGGGCAGCATCGAGCACACGTCCACGCCCACGCCCGCCGCGGACGGGCTGCCGGAGGCGGACGACGTACCGGCCACCGGGGGCGTGCCACCGCCGCCCTCGTCGTCCTTGTTGCCGTACAGGAGGAACAGCCCCACCCCGGTCGCGGCCACCAGCACCACGAGCGCGGCGGCGAGCGTGGGCATCAGCCACGACGGCCGCTGGGGGCCCTGCGGCGAGGGCATCGGGGGAAGGGTGGGAGGCAACGTCGGCGGCAACGCCTGGTCCGGCATGTGCGGCGGCATCGACGACGGCATGGCGGGCGGCATGGCGGGCGGCAAGGTGGGCGGCAAGGTGGGCGGCAGATACGGCACCCCACCTTGCGCCCCACCCTGAGGCCACCCCTGCGGCCCGCTCTCAGGACCGCTCGGCGGCCCACCCTGAGGGCCGCTCGGCGGCCCACCCTGAGGACGGCTCGGCGGCCCACCCTGAGGGCCGCTCGGGGGCCCGCCTTGGGGACCGTGCGGGGGCCAGCTCGGAGAGCCGCCCTGAGGGCCGTGCGGGGGCCAGCCTGGAGGCCCGCCTGGAGGCCCGCCTTGAGGATCGTTCGGAGACCAACCTGGAGGCCCGCTTTGGGGGCCGTGGGGCGGCCAGCTCGGAGAGCCGCCTTGAGGGCCGTGCTGGGGTCCGCCCTGGGGATCGCTGGGTGGCCCGCTTTGAGGGCCGCTCGGGAAACCACCGTAAGGCCCGCCCTGCGGCCGGCCCTGCGGCGCGTTATGAGGGCCGCCTTGGGGACCGTGCGGTGGCCAGTTCGGAGGGCCGCCCTGCGGGCTGTTCAGGGGGCCGTTCAGGGGGCCGGCCTGCGGGCCAGGTGGAGGGCCGCCGTATCCGGTGTTCGCAGGCGGGCTTGGGTTCGCGCCTGGAGGGCCGGCCTGGGGGTCCTGGGGTGGGGGGCCGTCCGGGGGCTGGTGTGGAGGCTGGGATTGCCTGCCGGGGTCCTGATAGGGGTTCGGCGGCCCGTACTCACTACCGGGATTCACTGCGACTCCTGAGGTTGCCCTGGCTTGCGGGGGAACATGCTAGTCACACCCCTTGCGGGGTGCTTGCGGCGCGGCAGGCCTCTCACTCCGGCAGTGCCGCGACGACTAGGCGGGCGGCGGCGATCGCGGTCTTCTGATCGTTGGGCTTGTCGGACGGGACGTCCTCACGATGCCAGATGACTTCGCCCAGCAGGTTACTGGTACGGAAAAGCAACCGGCTGTCCGCGATGCCCGATTCATTGGAGTCGATATAGATCCGAAAGCCGTTCTGGACGATCGCCCGCTCCCCCACGCCGGCGACCTCGTTGACTCCTCCCCACGACTGGCGCTGGCTGGTGCCCTTGGCGGCGGCCCGCGTACGCTCCTCGCTGGCCATGCGGCGCTCGGCCACCTGGGGCCCGCTGAGGTCCTCGGTGGGCAGCTCGGCCCAGACCCGCACGATGAGCCTGCCGCGGGTGGAGTCGTTCAGCCACTCGCACTCGCCTGACTTGGGAGACGAACGCCGGGGCGTGCCCTTCACGAGCTCGGCGGCCTGGTCGTCGGTGAGCAACCGGCAGGGCTCGGGCGCGGTGGCGTAACGGCCGGGCGGGGCGGTGGACGTGCCGAGCGCGTTGACGGCGACCCAGCCGCCCGCGCCCAGCACCACGACGGCGGCGAGCACGACGGGCGGCAGCCACCGGCGGCGCGCCTTGGCGGGCCCTGGCCCAGTGCCGGTGCCCCTGCCCGTGCCCGTGCCCGTGCCGGGGAGATTGCCGGTGCCGGTGAAGGTGCCCGTGGAGATGCCGACCACCTTGTGCAGCGCATGACGTACCTGGGCCGCCGTGGGGCGTACCGCGGGGTCCTTGGCGAGCATGGCCATCAGCAGGTCGCCCAGGTGGCGGCCGGCACGTGCGGGGTAGGGCGGCTCGTGCAGCAGCACCGCCGCGGCGATCGCGGCGGGCAGCCCGCGCTCGAACGGCGCGCGCCCCTCGACCGCGGTGTACAGGCTGGCGCCCAGCGACCACAGGTCGGACGCGGGCCCCGAGGGCTGCTGGTTGAGCCGCTCGGGAGCCATGTAGCCGGGCGAGCCCGCGCTGCCGAACCGGTCGCCCACCCCGCTGATGGGCGCCGCGATGCCGAAGTCGGTGAGCATCGCCGAGCCGTCGCCGTCGAGCAGGATGTTGGCCGGTTTGACGTCCTGGTGCAGCATGCCGTGGGCGTGCGCGACCTCCAGCGCCGACAGCACGCGCAGCCCGATCGCGGCGACGTACTCGGGGGGCAGCGGCCCGCTCTGCTTGATCACCTTGTCGAGCGAGCGGCCGGTGACCAGGTCCATGATGATCCACGGCTGGGCGCCCTCGATGACGACGTCGTGGACCAGCACGATGGCCGGGTCGCGCAGGCGTCCCGCCGACCGCGCCTCGTGGATGGCGCGGTCGATGAACTCGGCGTGCTCCTGCGGGCTCAGCCGTTCGGGCACGCGTACCTGCTTGACGGCGACCTGCCGGTCGAGCACCTCGTCGATGGCCCGCCACACCGTGCCCGCGCCGCCCTGCCCGAGCCGCTCGATCAGCCGGTAGCGGCTCGCCAGGAGGTAGAGGTCACCCACCATCGCGCAACGTCCGCTCGCTCGCCTGCGCGGCTCTCAGCGCCGACTGCATGATCTGGTCGTCGGTCGGCCGGTCGCTGAGCGTGGTGTACGAGACGCTCACGACGAGGTTGGCCAGCCGGTAGAAGACGTAGGCGGAGTGCGTCCGGCCGTCGGGGCCCTGCAGCTCGAAGCCGAACGCCTCCTCTCCGACTCCCTGGACGTCGTGCACCGGGGTGCGGGTGGCCCGCTGGTTGCCCGCCACGCCGATCTCGGGCCAGGTCCAGCTGATCGTGTCGTTCCTGCCCCAGGTGCGCTTCTGGCTCTGGAACAGCTTGCGCGCCGACACCTCGGTCATCGACCACGGATCGACGGTGTCGGAGTCCTTCTGCACCTGCAGGCTCACGCCGGTCTTCGCGGCCGACAGCGGGTAGCCGCACTCCGGGCCCGCGTCGTCGGAGTCGGGCTGCGCCTTGGGCGGGTTGGCGGTCTTCAGGATGCCGCCGAGGTCCTGCGCGCCGATCAGCGTGCAGACGTCCATGGGGGTGGTGAACGCCGAGGCGGCGGCGCCGTCGCGGTCGCGCAGCAGCAGGAACCCGGTCGTGGCCGCGGCGGCCAGCGCCACCACGACGACCGCGGCGGCCAGCACGCCGAGCTTGCCGCGCCCCCCGGAGCCGCTGGGCGCGGTCGCCACCTCGCCGACCGGCAGCTTGGGTGCGGGCAGGCCGGCGGCGACCTGCCTGAGCGCGTCCACGACCAGCCGCGGGTCGGGGCGGGCGCCGGGATGCTGGGTCATCATGGCGGCCACCACGGGCCCGAGCGGGCCCGGCGCGACCGGGACCGGCTGGGTGAGCGTGGCGCGTACGCGGTCGGCCATCGACCCCGAGTAGGCCGGCGCGCCGGTCAGCGCGACGTAGAGGGTGGCGCCGAGCGACCACAGGTCACTGGCGGGGCCGCCGGGGTGGCCTTCGAGCCGCTCCGGCGCGATGAACCCGGGCGAGCCGATCATCAGGCCCTGCTCGGTGAGCGTGGCCTGGCCCTCCTGCCTGGCGATGCCGAAGTCGGTCAGCACCACCCGGCCGCTCTCGGTCAGGAACACGTTGCCCGGCTTGACGTCGCGGTGCTGCAGGCCCTGGGCGTGGGCGACCATCAGCGCCTCGAGCACGTCGGCGCCCACCCTGGCCGCGTAGTCGGGGGGCATGGGGCCGAAGTCGCGTACGGTGTCGCCCAGCGTGCGGCCCCGCAGCAGCTCCATGACCAGCCACGGCCTGTCCTGCTCGACCACCACGTCGTGCAGGGCCACGATGCCGGGGTGGCGCAGCCGCGCGGTGGCCTGCGCCTCGCGCACCGCCCGCGTCACCGCCTCGGAGCGCTCTTTGTCCGGCATGCCCTCGGGCAGCGTGAGCTCCTTGACCGCGACGTCGCGCTCAAGCATCTCGTCCCTGGCCAGCCACACCTTCCCCATGCCACCAGCGCCCAGCGGGCGCAGCAGGGAGTAGCGGCCGGCAAGTCTTCCCGCGGACATAAAGGGAAGGGTAACTAAGGATCATGGGGGGTGCTTACTCGTTCCTGTCGGTCCGTCCTTCTATGGTCTTGGTTCGTGGACCCGGTTCAAGGCACTCTCGACGAGCTCGGCACGCCGCTGAGCGACGTCACGTTCGTCGTGTTCGACCTCGAGACGACCGGCGGCGCGCCCGCCGAGGACGCGATCACCGAGATCGGCGCGGTCAAGGTGCGGGCCGGTGAGGTGCTCGGCGAGTTCTCCACCTTGGTCGATCCCGGGGGGCCGATCCCGCCGTTCATCTCCGTGCTGACGGGCATCACCGACGCCATGGTCATGGCCGCGCCCAAGATCGAGTCGGTGCTGCCGAGCTTCCTCGAGTTCATCCGCGGCGCCACGCTGGTGGCGCACAACGCCGGGTTCGACACCCGCTTCGTCAAGGCGGCCTGCGCCGCGCTCGGCTATCCGCCGCCCGCCAACCCGGTGGTCGACACCGTCGACCTGGCCAGGCGGGTGCTGACCCGCGACGAGACGCCCAACGCCAAGCTGGCCACGCTGGCCAGGTTCTTCCGCAGCCCCGTCGAGCCGTGCCACCGCGCGCTGCAGGACGCCAGGGCCACCGTCGACGTGCTCCACGGCCTGATCGAGCGGGCCGGGTCGTTCCAGGTCCACACGCTCGAAGAGCTCAAGTCGTTCGTCCGCGCCCCCACGCCCGAGCAGCAGCGCAAACGCCATCTCGCCGACTCCGTGCCCCACGCGCCCGGCGTCTACATGTTCGAGGACGAGCGCGGCGAGGTCCTCTACATCGGCAAGAGCACCAACCTGCGCAACCGCGTACGCTCCTACTTCACCGCCGGCGAGACCCGGCCGCGCATCCGCGAGATGATCGGCATCGCCGAGCGGGTGCGCCACATCGTCTGCGCCACCGCGCTGGAGGCCGAGGTCAGGGAGCTGCGCCTGATCGGCGGCGCCAAGCCGCGCTACAACCGCCGCTCCCGCTTCCCCGAGAAGATGGTGTGGCTGAAGCTGACGCGCGAGGTGTTCCCCCGGCTGTCGATCGTGCGCGAGGTCAAGGACGACGACGCCACCTACCTCGGCCCCTTCACCAGCGCCCGGCTGGCCGACGACGCCCGCATCGCGCTGCACGAGGCCGTCCCGCTGCGCCAGTGCACGCAGCCGGTGACGCTGCGCACCCGGCGCCCGGCGTGCGTGCTGCACGAGATGGGCCGCTGCGGGGCGCCGTGCGAGGGGCGTGAGAGCCCGGAGGAATACGCCGTCCACGTCGAGACCGCGCGCCGCGCCATGACGCTCGACGCCGGCACCGTCTTCAGCGCCGTGGCCGCCCGCATGGAGCGGCTGTCGGTCGAGCAGCGCTACGAGGAGGCCTCGGTCGACCGCGACCGGCTGGCCTCCTTCGTCCGTACGGCGGCCCGCATGCAGCGGCTGAGCGCCATCACCCGCATCCCCGAGCTGGTGGCCGCCAGCCCCGCCTTCGGGGGCGGCTGGGACATCCACGTCGTCCGCCACGGCCGCCTGGCCGCCGCCGGGGTCATGCCCAAGGGCGCCCACCCCACCCCTTTCGTGGCCTCGCTCAAGGCCGCCGCCGAGGCGGTGCTGCCCGGTCCCGGGCCGGTCCCCGCGGCCAGCGCCGAGGAGACCGAGTGCATTCTGCGCTGGCTGGAGTCGCCCGGGGTGCGGCTGGTGGAGGTCGACGGCGAGTGGAGCCTGCCGGCGCGGGGTGCGGCCCGGCACAAGGCGCGCATCGAGCTCGCGTACCGGCATCTCGATCAGCGTCGTCCTCGGGAGGGGCGACCTTTGAGGTGAAACGATAGAGTTGATGCATGGTCACGGCTATCGTCCACATCAATGCAGAGGTAGACCGGATCCCGGAGGTCGCCCAGACGATCGCCGAGATTCAAGGAGTCAGCGAGGTCTACTCCATCACCGGCGAATACGACCTGCTGGCCATGGTCAGGGTCGCCGCCTACGAGGAGATCGCCGAGGTCGTCCCGGGGCGGATCAACAAGGTGGCGGGCGTGCTCCACACGGAGACCCACATCGCCTTCCGCGCCTACTCCCGCCACGACCTCGACGCCGCCTTCTCCATCGGCTTCCCCGAAGCCGACTGATCCACCCCGGCCCCACCCCCGGCCCCACGCCCAAGGCTCAGCACCCCGGCGAACGGGGTTTGAGCATCCATGCCCAGGCACCGCGCCCCGGCCGCGCGCCTCAGAACGGCCACCCCCGGGCTGCCGACCACACTTCCGTGGCTCCCTGAGCCATTCGCCGGGCATCCCGCGCCCTCACCGCTCACACCTGACGCCGCCGGGCCGCCTCACGCTGCCCCGATGAGGCCCGGTGCTCAGGATCGCGGATGTCCGGGGACGCCGACGGGCCCGGTCGAGCGGGTGCTCGGCCGGGCCCGTCGGTTGTGTGGCGTCAGATATCAGCGGGTGATGCTGTGCTGCTCGTCGCTCGCACCGGAGCCGACGGCGGCGTGTTCTTCCTCGTGCTCGCCGTGCTCGTCGTGCTCGCCGTGGCCGTGGTGCCCGTGCGGGTCCTCCAGCGGGATCTTCTCCCCGCCGTAGGCACGCGACATCCGGCCGCGGAGCTTGCCGAGCGGCCCGCGCATCCCCTTCGGCGGGATGCCCGAGGTGTCCTCGTCCACCGGAAGCATCGGCACGGTCGCCTTGCCGCGCATGTGCGCTTCCATGTCCTCGGACGGCGGCGTGTGGATCTCGATGAACTCACCGTGCGGCAGCCGCTTGATCACGCCGGACTCCACACCGTGCGAGATGATCGCCTGGTCGGCGCGCTGCAGGCCGAGGCACATGCGGTACGTGATCAGGTAGGCGAGCGCGGGGGCGACGAAGATCAGCACTCGACCGGCGTAGGTCGTCACGTTGAGGCTGATGTGGAAGTTCGCCGCGATCTCGTCGTTGGCGCCGAGCAGCCACAGCACCCCGTAGAAGGTGATCGCCGAGATGCCGATCGAGGTGCGGTGGGGGTTGTTGCGCGGACGGTCGACGACGTGGTGCTCACGGTTGTCGCCGGTGACCCAGCGTTCGAGGAACGGGTAGAGCGCCAGGCCGGTCATGATGATGCCCATCGGCACCAGCGCCGGGATGATGACGCTCAGCGGCAACGTGCCGGCGTGCGAGGTGCCGAAGAGGTTGATCTCCCACGGCGGCATGATGCGCAGCGCGCCTTCGAGGAAGCCCATGTAGAAGTCGGGCTGCGAACCCGCCGAGACGTCGGCCGGCGTGTACGGACCGAACAGCCAGATCGGGTTGATCTGGGTGAAGGTCGCCAGGCCGGTGATGACGCCCAGCGTGAACAGGAAGTACGCGCCCGCCTTCGCCATGAAGGCCGGGTAGAACGGCGCGCCGACGACGTTCTTGTTCGTCCGGCCCTTGCCCGGCATCTGGGTGTGCTTCTGCACCCACATGAGGACCATGTGGGCGGAGACCAGCGCCAGGATGATGCCCGGGATGAGCAGGATGTGCAGCGAGTAGAACCGGGAGATGACATCCTCACCCGGATATTCGCCGCCGAACAGGAAGAACGTGATGTACGTGCCGACCAGCGGCAGCGAGATCGCCACACCCTCGGTGATCCGCAGACCGGCGCCGGAGAGCAGGTCGTCGGGGAGGGAGTAGCCGGTCAGACCCTCGGCCAGCGCCAGCGTCAGCAGCAGCACGCCGATGATCCAGTTGATCTCGCGCGGCTTGCGGTAGGCGCCGGTGAAGAACACGCGCAGCGCGTGGACCATCATGCCGGCCACGAAGAGCAGGGCCGCCCAGTGGTGCATCTGCCGCATGAGCAGACCACCGCGGACGTCGAAGCTGATCTCCAGCGACGACGCGTAGGCCTCGGACATCATGACGCCCTTGAGCGGCGCGTACGAGCCGTCGTAGGCGATCTCCATCATGCTGGGCTTGAACCAGAGCGTCAGGAACGTCCCGGTCAGCAGCAGCACGACGAAGGAGTAGAGCGCGATCTCACCCAGGAGGAACGACCAGTGGTCCGGGAAGATCTTGCGCATGTTGCGCTTAAGGAAGCTGGCACCGCCAAGGCGCTCGTCGAGCCAGTTCGACGGGCCGGCGATGGCCTTGGGCGCGGCCTTCAGCTCGGTGCTCATGCCTGGCCTCCCTTCGACCTGGCCTCGGCCTCCGCGTCACCGCGTTCCCAGTAGCTGGGCCCGGGGGGCACCGGGAAATCGCCCTTGGCGATGAGGTAGCCCTCGGCGTCGACGGTGATGGGCAGCTGCGGCAGCGGCCGGGCGGCCGGGCCGAAGATGACCTTCGCGCCGTCGGCGGCGTCGAACGTCGACTGGTGGCACGGGCAGAGGATGTGGTGGGTGTTCTGCTCGTACAGGGCCGCGGGGCAGCCCACGTGGGTGCAGATCTTGGAGTACGCGACGATGCCGTCGTGCGTCCAGTTTCTGTTGGTGCCGCCCTTGATCTCCTCAGGACGGAACTTGATCAGGATCAGCGTGGCCTTGGCCAGGGCGTTGAGGTCGTGCTCGTAACCTTCGGGCACGACCGACAGGATGCCGCCGGGCGAGTTGAAGTCGGCCGCCCTGATGGGCTGACCGGTGCCCTCGACGACGAGCCTGAGCGGCTTGCCCTCCTTGGTGGTCTCGCCCCAGACGGTGTGCCGCAGCGTCTTGTTGAACTTGGCGCCAGGCATCTTGCTGTTGTCGAGGTCGCGCAGCAGGACCAGGGGGACCAGGCCCAGCGGCGCGGCGGCCAGCAGCAGGGTGCGGCGCAGCAGCTTGCGCTTGACGAAGCCGCTCTCGTTGGCGCCCTGCACGAAGGTGTCGCTCACGACCTCGCGGTCGTCCTCGTCGGAGGCCATCGTGTGGCGCTCCTGGACCAGCGAGTATTTCGGCATGATCTGGCGGACCCAGATCACGATGCCGACCGCCAGGCCGAGGATCGCGACGGTGAGCGAGGTGCCCAGCGCGAAGGTGGAGGTGCCCGTGGCCTCGGGACTGCCGACCTGGAACACCACGTAGGAGATGATGAACGCGATGGCGGCCAGGAAGGTGATCGTGAAGCAGAGCGCCACGATCTTCTCGGCCTTGCGGGCCTTGGCCTCGTCCTGCAGCGTCACGCCGGGGACGTCGCGCTCGACCTCTTCGGTCTCCGCCGTGCCGAGCATCGAGGTGCCCGGTGCGGGGGTGCCGATGACGCGCTTGGGGACGCGCTCGTCCGGCTGCTCGATCTCGTGCTCGTTGTCTGTCATGACTTCTGTCGCTTCTTCGCGGTGATCCAGATGGCGGCGAGTGCGAGGGCGCTCAGGCCCACGATCCACGCCACGAGACCTTCGGTGACCGGGCCGATGCGGCCGAGGCCGAAGCCGCCCGGGTCCTTCTGCTCGCGGACCTGGGTGATGTACGCGATCATGCTCCGCTTCTCCTCGGGCGTGATCGTCGTGTCGTTGAAGACCGGCATCGCCTGCGGGCCGGTGACCATCGCCTCGTAGATCTGCGTGGGCGTCGCCTCGTTCAAGTTGGGCGCGTACTTGCCCTGCGTCAGCGCGCCGCCCGCACCTGCCCAGTTGTGGCACTGGATGCAGTTGGCGCGGAACAGCTCGCCGCCCTTGCCGGCGTCACCGAGCTTGGGGTCGACCTGCTCGTGCCCCGGCACCTGCGGGCCGCCGCCGAGCGACTGCACGTAGGCGGCGATCTGGCGGGTCGTGGTCTCGTTGACCCAGGGCGCCAGCGGCTTGCGCGGCGCCTGCGGGCCAGGAGCGCCCGCCGGCATGCGCCCGGTGCTCATCTGGAAGTCGACGGCCGCGGCGCCGACGCCGATGAGCGTGGGCGCCGTGCCGGTGCCCTGCGCGTTCATGCCGTGGCAGCTGGAGCAGTGCTGGACGAACAGGCTCTTGCCCTCGGCCACGTCATCGACCTTGCCTGCCGCCAATGCCGCGTCGGCAGGCTTACCCGCCTGGACAAAGGCGGCGTATACCATCCCGACCAGCGCCAACGCCAAAATCAGGACGGCGTATCTCGCGAGGGGATGCCGCCGCCAAGCGGTGATCCTAGTCACAGAGATCCCGTTCCTTAACGAATGATGTAGATGGTCGCGAAAAGACCGATCCAGACGACGTCTACGAAGTGCCAGTAGTAGGACACGACGATCGCGCTGGTGGCCTGCTCATGCGTGAAGCGCTTCGCGGCGTACGTGCGTCCCAGCATGAACAGGAACGCGATCAGTCCACCGGTCACGTGCAGGCCGTGGAAGCCCGTCGTCAGGTAGAACACCGAGGTGTAAGCGTTAGCGGACAGGGTCGCGCCCTCTGACGCCAGCTCACCGTACTCGTACAGCTGCCCGGCCACGAAGATCGCGCCCATGAGGAAACTGACGAAGTACCAGAAGCGGAGCTTTCCGACCTGCCCCTTCTCTGCGGCCCACACGCCCAGCTGGCACGTCACACTCGACAGAACCAGGATGATCGTGTTGACCGTCGCGAACGGGATGTTCAGGTGAGCGGCCTCTGCTGCGTGCGCGCCAGCAGGAAGCAGCGCCGGGCCCCACTCGAGGCCCTTGCCGACGCTCACCGACCGGATGGTGAAGTACATCGCGAACAGCGCCGCGAAGAACATGAGCTCAGAGGACAGCCACACGATCGTGCCCACGCTGACCAAGTTGGGTCTGCGGTACGACTGTGCTGTCGTCGTCGAAGTTATTGCGGATGCTGTCGCCACGGGCAGCATTATTGCGGCTCCGGTGGTCGGTCCGGCGCACGACCCCCCGTTAGCAGGTACGAACCACCGACCAACCTGGGATAATTGCCATAAAACGCCCACCAGGCATGGTGGCCTGGGTACGCATGCCCACGCACCGGTACGATCCCAGGTGACCATACCTCTTCGACTGATAGTGAGCGCGACCGATGTCCAGTGGGAGCACCGACGAGAAGATGAAAGTCCTCGTCTACAGCGACGACGCCGCCACCAGGGCCGAGGTGATCCAGGCCATCGGCAGGCGCCCCGCGGCCGACCTACCCCTCGTGGAGATCGTGGAGTGCGCCACCGAGCCCAAGGTGCACCAGTGGCTCGGCTCCGGTGAGATCGACGTCGCCGTCCTCGACGGCGAGACCCAGCCGGCCGGCGGCATGGGCGTCTCGCGTCAGGCCAAGGACGAGGTCTACGACTGCCCGCCCATCTGCCTGATCATCGCCAGGCGCGACGACAGGTGGCTGGCCGACTGGTCGAAGGCCGACGCCGTGGTGGCCCAGCCTCTCGAGCCCCTGGTGCTCGCCGACACCGTGGCCGACCTCATGCGCCGCCGCTCCGCCACCCGTCTCAACGCTAAGTAGGTGCCCATGGACTCCCGGACGACCTGGCCCACCCTGCTCAACGCCCTCCTGTCAGGAGAGCACCTCACCTCTGACGAGTCGGCCTGGGCGATGCGGGAGATCATGTCCGGCGCCGCGACGCCGTCCCAGATCGCCGGCTTCGTGATCGCGCTGCGTGCCAAGGGCGAGACCGTGGCCGAGGTCGTGGGCCTGGCCCGCACGATGCTCGACCTCGCCACGCCGCTCCGCGTCGAGGGCCCGGTGGTCGACATCGTGGGCACCGGCGGCGACCGCGCCCACACCGTCAACGTCTCGACGATGGCCGCCATCGTGGCCGCCGCCGCGGGCGCCAGGGTGGTCAAGCACGGCAACCGCGCCGCGTCGTCCTCGTGCGGCGCCGCCGACGTCCTGGAGCACCTCGGCATCAGGCTCGACCTCACGCCCGAGCAGACGGCGCGGGTGGCGAGCGAGGCGGGCATCGCGTTCTGCTTCGCGCCCGTCTACCACCCCGCGCTGCGCTTCGCCGGGCCGACGCGCAAGGAGATCGGCGTTCCGACGATCTTCAACTTCCTCGGCCCGCTGACCAACCCGGCCCGCCCCTCTGCGCAGGCCATCGGCGTCTACGACGCCGGCATGCTGCCGGTTCTGGCCGGCGTGTTCGCCGAGCGGGGCGTGTCCGCCCTGGTCTTCCGCGGCGACGACGGCCTCGACGAGCTGACCATCGCGGCCACCTCCACCGTCTGGATGGTCAAGGACGGCACGGCCACGCAGACCACGTTCGACCCGGCGGTGCTCGGCATCCCGCGCGCCGACGTGGGCGCGCTGCGCGGCGGCGACGTCGCCTTCAACGCCCAGGCCGTGCACGACCTCGTGCAGGGCAAGACCGGGCCGGTGCGCGACGCGGTGCTGCTCAACGCGGCGGCCGCGCTGGTGGCGCTCGACGGGCCGGGCGACGACCTCGACTCCGCCATGATCGACGGCTACGCCCGCGCGGTCCAGGCGATCGACTCCGGCGCCGCCGCGGGCACCCTCGACCGCTGGATCGAGGCCAGCAGCGCCTTCCCGCGCTCCTGAGCAGCCCCTGAGCGCGAGCGACAGCGCCGCCCGCACCAAGCCCTCCCGCGCCCCTGAGCAGGCCCTGAGCACGAGTGACGGCGCCGCCCTCACTCGGAGTGGCGGCGCCGTTCCCGTGCTCTGAGCGGCGCTCTCAGGGCAGCGTGACGGTGGGGCCCGCCTTGAGCGAGCTCCACTTGAGCCACTGCTTCCAGTCCTCCTGCCAGTGCCCCCAGCCGTTCGTGGGCTCCAGCTTGCGGGGCGAGCCGGTGATGATGATCGGGTCGCCGATCAGGGTGTTCTTGAGGAACCAGATCGCGTTGGCCGGGCTGACGTTCACGCAGCCGTGGCTGACGTTGGCGCGGCCCTGCGAGCCGACCGACCAGGGCGCGCTGTGCACGTACTCGCCGCTGTTGGAGATGCGGACGGTGTTGTAGACGGTCAGCCGGTAGTAGCCGGCCGAGCCGGGCCCGATGCCAGGCGAGGTCATGATCGTGACGGGCTCGCGCGACATCGCCAGGTGGATGCCGGAGGTCGTGTGGTACTTCCACTGGCCGCCCTGGCCGGCGCTCATGGGCATCGTCCTGACCTTCTTGCCGTCCCGCCTGACCACCAGCACGTGCTCGTTGACGCTGCCCTTGGTGATCTGCTGGCGGCCGATCTTGAAGTCGAGCCGTACGTCGCGCTTGCCGTACATGCCGGGCCCGCCGCGCACCCCCGCCAGCTTGGCCTCCACCCGCACCTTGGTCCTGGCCGGCCAGTACTTCTTCGGCCGGAAGTCCACGTGCTGGTCGTCGAACCAGTGCCAGGCCCCCTCCACCGGCTTGGAGCTGCGCACGGTGAGGTTGCGCTCGACGGCGACCCGGTCGGTGACGGGCTGGTCGAAGGCGATCATGACGGGCATGCCGACCCCGACGGTCAGTCCTGTGTCGTCCTTGTTCGGGGTGATCCGCTCGATGTCGAACGTCTTGGTGCCCTTGACCGTGGAGAAGGCGCTGGTGGTCCTGGTCTCCTTGCCCGTGGCGTCCAGGGAGACCGCGGTCACCGTGTACGACGCGCTCGGCTTGGCGGTGCCGAGGCTGCGCCAGCGCGTACGGTCGCCGCTCAGCACGCCCTTGAGCGGCCCCGCCTTGCCCCCGTCCACCTTGACGCTCTTCAGCGTGCCGCCGTTGGCGGCGACGACCACGGGCCGGTCGGTGGGGACGTTCGCGGCCTTGTCCGCCGGAGAGACCCCCACGGGGGCGCTCCGCGCGCCGCCCGCCATCGCGACGCCCTCCTTGGGGGCGCCGGCCGGCTCGCTCGCCGAGCACCCGGCCGAGCACGCCGCCAGCAGGGCCATGGCCAGCAGGCCGCATCCATACGTACTGCGCCCCACGAGTACTCCCTCGCCCACTATCGAACCGCTTCTGCCTCCTTTATTACCCTGAGTGATCGAATCACCACATCCGTACACCGGTAAAGAACACCAAAAAACGGGCGTCCTCCCCCAAGGGAGGACGCCCGTTCCCAGACGTACGACCTAGTGCGAGAAGTGGCCCCGGTAGTACTGGAACACGAACCCGATCATGGCCATGATGACCAGGAAGACCCCGATCAGGAACATCCAGAAGCCGATCACGAACCCGGCGAAGGCGAACGCCGCCGCCAGGCACAGGAACAACGGCCACCAGCTGCTCGGGCTGAAGAAGCCGATCTCGCCGGCGCCCTCGCTGATGTCGGCCTGCTTGTCGTCCTCCGGCTGCGCGCCGATGCGGCGCGAGGTGAACATCAGGTAGTAGCCCACCATGAAGGCGAACCCGACCGAGATGGCCATCGCGGTGGTGCCGACCGGCTCACCCTGCCCGGTGGCCGCCTTGGTCCAGAACCAATACGCGATGTCGACGCCGGCGAAGAAGATCCCGCACAGCAGGAACAGCCAACCCTGGACCTTCATCAGGCCTCAACCTCCCCGGCGGACTTGCTGGACGCGTGCGGGTAGTGCAGGTCGAACGCGGGACGCTCGGACCGGATGCGCGGCAGCGAGGTGAAGTTGTGCCGCGGCGGCGGGCAGGAGGTCGCCCATTCGAGCGAGCCGCCGTAGCCCCAGGGGTCGTCGACGGTGACCTTGGGCGCGCTGCGCCAGGTCTTCCAGACGTTGTAGAAGAACGGCAGCGTCGAGGCGCCGAGCACGAACGCGCCCACCGACGACAGCATGTTGAGGTCGGTGAAGCCGTCGGCCGCGCTGTAGTCGGCGTAGCGGCGCGGGAAGCCGAGCATGCCGAGCCAGTGCTGGACGAGGAACGTCGCGTGGAAGCCGATGAACAGCAGCCAGAAGTGCAGCTTGCCGAGCTTGTCGTCGAGCATCTTGCCGGTGAACTTGGGCCACCAGAAGTAGAACCCGGCGAACATCGCGAACACGACGGTGCCGAAGACCACGTAGTGGAAGTGGGCGACGACGAAGTAGGTGTCGCTGATGTGGAAGTCGAGCGGCGGCGAGGCCAGGATGACGCCGGTCAGGCCGCCGAGCAGGAACGTGATGAGGAAGCCGACCGAGAACAGCATCGGCGACTCGAACGTCAGGTGCCCGCGCCACATCGTGCCGATCCAGTTGAAGAACTTCACACCGGTCGGTACCGCGATGAGGAACGTCATGAACGAGAAGAACGGCAGCAACACCTGCCCGGTCGGGAACATGTGGTGCGCCCAGACCGTGATGGACAGACCGGCGATCGAGATCGTCGCGGCCACGAGGCTGATGTAACCGAAGATCGGCTTGCGGCTGAAGACCGGCAGGACCTCGGTCACGATGCCGAAGAACGGCAGCGCGATGATGTAGACCTCGGGGTGCCCGAAGAACCAGAACAGGTGCTGCCAGAGCAGCGCGCCGCCGTTCTCGGAGTCGAAGATGTGGGTGCCGAGCTTGCGGTCGGACTCCAGCGCCAGCAGCGCGGCGGCCAGCACCGGGAACGCCATCAGCACGAGCATGCTGGTCAGCAGGACGTTCCAGGTGAAGATCGGCATACGGAACATGGTCATGCCGGGCGCGCGCATGCAGATGATCGTGGTGATGAAGTTGACCGCGCCGAGGATGGTGCCCAGACCCGACAGGGCCAGGCCCATGATCCACAGGTCACCGCCGATGCCCGGCGAGTTGATCGCGTTGGACAGCGGCGTGTAGGCGAACCAGCCGAACGAGGCGGCGCCGCCCGGGGTGAAGAAGCCGGAGACGGCGATGAGGCTGCCGAAGAGGTAGAGCCAGTAGCTCACCATGTTGAGGCGCGGGAACGCCACGTCGGGGGCGCCGATCTGCAGCGGCATCAGCTCGTTGGCGAAGCCGGCGAACAGCGGCGTCGCGAACATCAGCAGCATGATCGTGCCGTGCATGGTGAACAGCTGGTTGAACTGCTCGTTGCTGGTGAACTGCAGGCCGGGCTGCGCCAGCTCGGCCCGCATGACCAGGGCCATCACGCCGCCGATGAGGAAGAAGGCGAACGACGTGATCAAGTACATGTGCCCGATGATCTTGTGATCGGTCGAGGACATCCACTTGGCGATGATCTGGCCCTTGGTGGTGGGCCGGACCCGCGGCGTCGTCGTCAGGGGTGGTTCTTGGATGGCGGTCACTGGGCACTCCCAGCCTGGTGGGTCGCGATGTACTGGTCGAACTCAGCCTGCGGCACGAGCTTCACCGAGAAGAGCATCCGGCTGTGGTCGACACCGCAGAGCTCGGCGCAGCGGCCGGCGAAGGTGCCGGTCCTGTCGAGCGTGGTGATCTCGAACTTGCGGCCGGGGTTGTCCTCGGGGATGCCGGGGATGACGTCACGCTTGAAGAGGAACTCCGGCACCCAGAACGAGTGGATGACGTCGTCGGTCGACAGGTCGAACTCGACCTTCGTCTTCGTCGGCAGGACCAGCTGGGGGCCCTGGTTGTAGTCGCTCACCGGCACGCCCGCGACGGGCTCGATCGTCTTGCCGTTGAAGGTCGTGGTGAAGCGCCAGCTCCACTGGAACGCCTCGACCTTGACCTTGACCGGCGCGTCGCCGCTCACCTTGGTGAGCGTCTCGCTGTCGCGCGCGGTGAAGAAGAAGAACACCGAGACCATGACCAGCGGGATCACGGTGTAGAGGATCTCGATGGGCAGGTTGTAGCGCACCTGCGGCGGAAGCTCGGCCTTGGCCCTGCGCTTGCGGTGGAACATCGAGGCCCACAAGATCAGGACGATGACCACTGCGCCCGTGGCGAGTGCGGCGATCCAGGCCCCGTTCCACAGGCTCTGAACGACGCCGCCCTGCTCGGTGACGTGTTCGGGAAGAAGGCCGCGAGACCAGGAGGCCTCGGGGACGTCATTAGCACACGCCGTAGCAGTGGCCAGCAGCAACGCCAAAGCGGCGGCGCGCGGCACCCTGCGCCGGGCCAACGAACGCCGCGTCGTACGGCGAGTCGGACTCACGGATCGCCTACCCCACAGATGAAGCCCAAGAGTCTTTCCCTTGGGCGCTCGTATTTCCAGATGCACAGCTGATTGCAGACACATTAGCGTGCAGGTGCCTTGCCCCACCGCGCGACCCCTCCATGGCGCCGGAAGTGGGACGATGAGTCTCGTGGCGTATTTCGACGCGGCTTCAACCGAGCCGCTGCACCCCCAGGCGCGCGAGGCGCTGCTGGCGGCCGTCGACGCCGGCTGGGCCGACCCCGCGAGACTCTACGGCGCTGCCCGCCGTGCGCACCTGCTGCTTGAGCAGGCCCGCACGGAGGTGGCCGAGCTGCTCGGCGCGCGGCCCGACGAGGTGTCGTTCACCTCATCCGGCACGCAGGCCGTGCATCTCGGCGTCCTCGGCACCCTACACGGCAGGCGCAGGGCCGGGCGCCACATGGTCACGAGCGCGGTCGAGCATTCGAGCGTGCTGCACGCCGGCGAGGTGCACGAACGCGCGGGCGGCACGGTCGAGACGGTGGGCGTGAGCCTGACCGGCCGGGTCGACCTCGACGCGTTCGCCGCGGCCGTGGCGCGTCCCGGCATGGCGCTGGCCTGCCTGCAGACGGCCAACCACGAGGTCGGCACGCTGCAGCCGGTCGCCGCGGCGGCCGAGGCGTGCCGCGAGCACGGCGTGCCGCTGCTGGTGGACGCGGCCCAGACGGCCGGCCGGCTGCCCGTCCCGCAGGGCTGGTCGGTCCTGACGGCCAGCGCGCACAAGTGGGGCGGCCCCGCCGGGGTGGGCGTGCTGGCGGTGCGCAAGGGCACGAGGTTCCGCTCCCACCTGCCCGACGACGAGCGCGAGCGGCGGCGGGTGCCGGGGTTCGAGAACGTGCCCGCGGCGGTCGCGGCGGCGGCGGCATTGCGCGCCTCGCTCGACGAGGCGGAGAGTGAGCAGGCGCGGCTTTCGGCGCTGGTCGACCGGATCAGGGAGACCGTCCCGAAGATCGTGCCCGACGTCGAGGTCATCGGCGAGCCGGTCGAGCGGGCGCCGCACATCGTGACCTTCTCGTGCCTCTACGTCGACGGCGAGGCGCTGCTGACCGAGCTCGACAAGGCCGGATTCGCCGTATCGTCCGGGAGTTCGTGCACCGCTAGTACGCTTCGTCCATCGCACGTTCTTGAAGCGATGGGCGTGCTGACGCATGGGAATGTCCGGGTGTCGCTGCCCAGGGGCACATCAGCGGCCGAGGTCGACGAGTTCCTCGCCGTGCTGCCCGAGCTGGTGCGCCGCATCCGCCAGGACGCAGGAGTCGCATGACCGAGGTTACCCAGCCGGCTTTGACGATCGACGCGCTCGGGAAGAAGTGCCCGATCCCGATCATCATGCTCGCCGAGCAGATCAACTACGTCCCGCTCAACGCGGTGGTGGCCGTGCTGGCCGACGATCCCGCGGCGTACACGGACGTGCCGGCGTGGTGCAGGCTGAAGTCGCATCGCCACGTCGGCTCGTACGAGCTGCCGGACGGGGGCTGGGCGATCCACGTCCGGCGCAATTACTAGGGCCTGACCGATTTGTCCCGATATGTCGGGTAGGAGACTTCCGAAGGAAGCCGCCGACATCCAGGGGAAAACCATGAGCAGCGCAAAGCCACAAGAATGCGCACGCGACGTCATGAGCACGGGCGCCGAGTGCATCAGCGCGCAAGAGACCCTCGATCGCGCCGCGCAGATGATGCGCGAGTACGAGGTGGGGGCACTGCCCGTATGCGGGCCCGACGACCGGGTGACGGGCATCATCACCGACCGCGACATCGTGGTCAAGTGCGTCGCGACCGGCCACGACCCGGCCGAGACCACGGCGGGCGAGCTCGCCACCGGGCTGGTGTGGGTGGCGCCGGACGCCTCGGTGGAAGAGGCGCTCGCCCGCATGGAGGAGCACCAGATCAAGCGGCTGCCGGTGATGGACGACGGCCGGCTGGTGGGCATGATCAGCGAGGCGGACCTGGCCGCGCACCTGAGCGACGACAAGCTCGCCGAGTTCGTCCACCGCGTCTACGCCCCGCACTAACCGCACGGAAAAGAGCCGGACCGCCGCTGGGCGGCCCGGCTCACCCGCGTCCGGGTCGGGGCAGGACCGCCACTGAGCGGCCCGGCTCACCTGTGTGCGGGTCAGGGGTGGTAGCAGATGTGCGGGTCAGGGGTGGTAGCAGCGCACGTGCTGGGCGATCTCGGCGGCCGCGTCGGCGCCGTACGCGGCCCCGAACCGCTCGAGGAAGACCTGCTGGCCCAGCTCGTACTCCTGACCACCCACGCGCTCCAGCACGTGGGTGGCGGTGAGGTTGCCGATCTGCCCGCACCGCTCCAGCGACAGGTCCCAGGCCAGGCCGGCCAGGAAGCCCGCGCGGAAGGCGTCGCCGACGCCCGTGGGGTCGGCCTTGCCGCGCTCGGGAGCGGGGGCGACCTGGATGGCCGGCTCGCCCTTGCGGTCGATGACGGCGCCCTTGGGGCCGAGCGTGGTGATGCGCACGCCCACGCGGTCGAGGACCTCGGCGTCGGACCAGCCGGTCTTCTGCTCGATGAGCCCCTTCTCGTAGTCGTTGGAGAACAGGTAGGCGGCGCCGTCGACGAGCTGGCGGATCTGCTCGTCCTCCATGCGGGCGAGCTGCTGGGAGATGTCGGCGGCGAACGGGATGCCGCGCTGGCGGCACTCCTCGGTGTGACGCAGCATCGCGTCGGGGTCGTTGGGGCTGATCAGCACCAGGTCGAGCCCGTCCACGCGGTCGGAGACCGGCTTGAGCTCGATCAGCCTGGCCTCGGCCATGGCCCCCGTGTAGAAGGAGGCGATCTGGTTGTGGTGCTCGTCGGTGGTGCACAGGAAGCGCGCGGTGTGCTGGGTCTCGGAGACGTGCACGGAGTCGCAGTCGACGCCGTGGCGCTCCAGCCAGGAGCGGTAGTCGGCGAAGTCGTTGCCCACGGCGCCCACGAGGATCGGCCGCAGGCCGAGACAGGCCATTCCGAAGGCGATGTTCGCCGCGCAACCGCCGCGACGGATCTGCAGGTCATCGACCAGGAAGGAGAGCGACACCCGGTCGAGCTGCTCGGCGATGAGCTGCTCGCCGAAGCTGCCGGGGAAGGTCATCAGGTGGTCTGTCGCGATGGAGCCGGTTACGGCGATGCGCACGGGATTCTTCTTCCTCGTTGTCAGCAGGCCAAAGAGCCCCACGAGAATACGCGAAGGTCCCGCCCGCTCAAAGGCGGACGGGACCTGGCGGCCTTTATGGCGCGACCCGTTTAGTTGAACGAGTCACCGCAGGCGCACGAGCCCGTGGCGTTGGGGTTGTCGATGGTGAAGCCCTGCTTCTCGATGGTGTCGACGAAGTCGATGGAGGCGCCCATCAGGTAGGGGGCGCTCATCCGGTCGGTGACCACACTGACACCGCCGAAGTCGGACACGACGTCGCCGTCCATCGAACGGTCGTCGAAGAAGAGCTGGTAGCGCAGGCCGGAACAGCCTCCCGGCTGCACGGCGACCCGCAGCTGCAGACCCTCTTCGCCCTGCTGCTCGAGCAGGCTCTTGACCTTGGCGGCGGCCGCGTCAGTCAGGATCAGGCCCTGTGCCGTGGTCTCGCTGCTCTCAACCGTCATCTGCTGACTCCCTAACCCGGCTGTCTGTTTTCGACGTCCTACTGATGACGCTACCAACACCTGGGGGTGTCCACACATTCCCGGGTGTCGGACGCCCCGGAATAAACCGTTTCGGGGGTGTGTCATCATGAGTATCGTCAAACCGACGATAAGGGGGTAAGGCGATGGCCACCCAGACCGGACTGCCGCTCTTCGTCCTCGGCAGGGGTGCCGATCCGCACAGCGAGAAGGGGGTCGACTGTCCCGGCGAGCTGCCGCCCGCCTCCGACCCCGGACTGGTGGAGCGCGCCCGCAAGGCCAAGGAGGCGCTCGGCGACCGCCTGTTCGTGCTCGGCCACCACTACCAGCGCGACGAGGTCATCCAGTTCGCCGACGTGACGGGTGACTCGTTCAAGCTGGCCCAGCAGGCGGCGGCGCGTCCGGAGGCGGAGTTCATCGTCTTCTGCGGCGTGCACTTCATGGCCGAGTCGGCCGACATCTTGACCGGCGACGCCCAGAAGGTGATCCTGCCGGACCTCGCGGCGGGCTGCTCCATGGCCGACATGGCGACCTACGACCAGGTCGAGGAGTGCTGGGAGGCGCTTGAGGACGCCGGGCTGGCGGAGTCGGTGGTGCCGGTCACGTACATGAACTCCAGCGCCGACATCAAGGCGTTCTGCGGGCGCAACGGCGGCGCGGTGTGCACCTCCTCCAACGCCCGGCGCGCCCTGGACTGGGCGTTCGAGCAGGGCGAGAAGGTGCTGTTCCTGCCCGACCAGCACCTGGGCCGCAACACGGCGGTGCTGGAGATGGGCATGACGCTCGACGACTGCGTGGTGTGGAACCCGCACCGCCCCAACGGCGGCCTGACCCAGGAGGAGCTGGAGCGGGCGAAGATGATCCTGTGGCGCGGCCACTGCTCGGTGCACGGCCGCTTCACCGCCGAGTCCGTGGACGACGTACGCGCCCGCATCCCCGGCGTCAACGTGCTCGTGCACCCCGAGTGCCGCCACGAGGTCGTGCTCAAGGCCGACCACATCGGCTCCACCGAGCACATCATCAAGACGCTCCAGGCCGCGCCCGCCGGGTCGAGCTGGGCCGTCGGCACCGAGCTGAACCTGGTCAAGCGGCTCGCCCAGATGTTCCCCGACAAGAACATCTCGTTCCTCGACAGGACCGTCTGCTACTGCTCCACGATGAACCGCATCGACCTGCCGCACCTGGTGTGGGCGCTGGAGTCGCTGGTGCTCAGCGAGGTCGTCAACCAGATCACCGTGGACGACGACACCACCCACTGGGCCAAGGTCGCGCTCGACCGCATGCTGGCGCTGCCGTAACGCCCGGCCTACGCGAAGTCGTAGCCCACTTCCACGAAGACCGTGACCGGCCGCATGCCGGGGCTGACCGAGGCCCCGGCCTCGGCCACCATCGCCGCCGCGCGCATCGGCTGCGGCGGCGCCTGGCGCAGCTCGCTCACCGACACCACCCGGCCGAGCGGCCGGCCGGCCAGCGCGGCGTACTGGGCGGCCTTGGCGGCGGCGTCCCTGAACGCCCGCTCCCTGGCCTCGGCCAGCGCCGCGGCCGGGTCGGACAGCTCGAACGCCACGCCGTTCAGCCTGGCCTCCTCACCCACCCCCGCCACCGTGTCGATGACGTGGTCGGCCCTGCCCGCATCTGGGCCCGCATCTGGGCCCGCATCTGGGCCCGCATCTGGGCCCGCATCTGGGACGACGTCGCGGACGACGACCTCGACGCCCTGCGCCGCCCGGTAGGCCGCGACCTGGGGATAGGCCTCGTACTCGGGGCCCAGGGACAGCTCGACCGTCGTCACGTCGCGGGCGGCCACCCCCGCGCGTCCCAGCGCCTCGGTGAGCCGGGCCGCGGCGGCGCGGGCGGCTTGGAACGCGTCCGCGGCGGAGGACCTGCGGACCTCGACGCCCGCGTAGAGCCGCAGGGTGTCGGGCGCGGCCAGGACCGAGCCCTCGCCGACCACGGTGATGTCCACGGGCGCCCCCTCGCGGTTGGGTCCAGGCCCCGATCCTAGGTCGCGACCCCGCCTCACGTGGCGGGCCTGGCGAAGCGGAAACCCATCGTGTCGAACTCGGCCTTGCCCCCGGCCGTCGCCAGCACCCGGACCGCCCGGCCCTTCATGTCCACGACGACCGCCTCGTACCCGCCGTCCTTGGCCCGCCACACCGCGAGGTGGTCGTCGTCCCACCAGCCGATGAGCCGTTCCGCGGCGACCGGGACCGTCACCGTGCCGGTGCCGGTGCCGGTGCCGGTCGTCGGGTGCGCGCACAGCGCGGTGCCGGCGGCCGTGCAGTGCGCCAGGAACCGGCCGCCCGACGGCGAGACGTCGTCGCCCTCCACCCACACCGGGCTGCCCACGTCCTTGAGCGTGCGCTGGACCTTGCCGTCGAGGCCGTAGAACGTCATCGCGCCGCCCGTCCAGGTACCCACCGCGCGGCCGCCGGCGTCCCAGAAGAAGCGCCACTCCCCCGCGCCCTGCTCGCCGGTCCTGAGCACCTCGCCCCTGCCCGTGGCGACGTCGATGACGCCGAAGCCGTACGCCTGCGCGGCGCCGCCCTCGTCCTTGTAGAGGGTGACCAGGGCCCGCTCGCCGTCCGGCGACCAGCGCGGCGTGGCCGGGTAGACCGGCTTCGGGCTGAGCTTGACCACGCGTCTCGCGCCGGTGACGTGGTCGACGATGGAGACGGTGGCGAACAGGTCGGTGCTGTAGTCCACGTCGGTGGCCAGAGCGAGGTTCGTCCTGGGATCCAGGGCGTACTCGAAGTAGCGGGTCTCGCGGGCGAACTCGCCGGTGTCGTGCTTCCTGACGTAGAGGCGCTTGCCGCCGTCCAGGGTGTAGGAGGCGAGCCTGAGCGGGTCGCCGTCGCGCTCGCTGATCCGCACGGACGTGCCGGGCAGCGTGTACGACCGGGTCGCGGGCGTCGCCGGGGTCGTGACGGCGGCGGCCGACGGCGTGGAGGTGACGGTACGCGGCGGCGGGCCGCTCAGCCGTACGGCGACCAGCGTGCCCGTGGCGGCCAGCGCCAGCACTCCGGCCGCCGCCGCCCACCCGATCCGCCGGCCCCGGGCGGGGTTCCTGGAGGCGGTGCTGCCCTCTTGGAGGAGGTCAGGGGTCCGCGGCCGGGCGTGGCCGAGCAGGCGCATGAGGGCCTCGGCGGCCGACGGCCTGGTGTCCGGGTCCTTGGCCAGGCAGTCGGCGACCAGCGCGCGCAGGGCCGGGTCGTCGATGCAGGTGACGTCGGGCTCGGCGTGCAGGATGCGGTGCACCACGGCCGCCACGCCGTCCTGGCCGAACGGCGGCCGTCCCGACGCGGCGAACAGCAGCGTGCCTGCCCAGGCGAACATGTCCGACTTCGGGCCCGGCCCCTCCTCGTCGAGCTGCTCGGGCGCCATGTACGACGGCGTGCCCACCACCGTCCCGGTGAGCGTCGAGGCCAGGTCGAGCGCCTTGGCGATGCCGAAGTCGATGACGCGGGGCCCGTCGGGGGCGAGCACCACGTTCGACGGCTTGAAGTCGCGGTGCACGATGCCGGCCCGGTGGATGGCGACCAGCGCGGTGACGGTGCCGACCGCCAGCCGGTGCAGGGCGGCGCCGGTGCGGGGGCCCTGCTCGCGTACGACGTCGGACAGGGTGCGGCCGTCGATGTACTCGCTCACGATGTACGGCCGCCCGCCCGCCAGCCCGGTCTCGATGACCTGCGCGGTGCAGAACGGCGCCACCCGCCGCGCCATCGCCACCTCGCGGACGAACCGCTCGGACGCCTCGGCGTCGCCCGCCAGGTCGGCGCGCAGCAGCTTGACCGCGGCCTGCGTCCCGTCGGGGCCGGTCGCGAGGTACACGATGCCCTGCCCGCCCTCGCCGAGCCGCCCGGTCAGGCGGTACGCGCCCGCCTCCGCCGGGTCCCCTGGACGCAGGGGCGCGAGGTCAGGCATCGGCACAACCCCCACAAATGGCGACTTTCCCGCCATTCTGCTGGCTTGGGGCCCTCGCCGTCACGCGTTCACGGCGTCGGCGATCGCCTGCGGGGCGCGGAGGGGGAGGCGGCGGCCGGCCACCGGCAGGCGTACGTGGGCGGCTCCCAGGGCGGTGGCCAGCCGGGCCTGGCAGGCGTCGGCGTCGTCGCCGCTGATCACGGTGACGGGGACGGCGGGGAACGGCTTGCCGGCGCGCAGCAGCAGCAGGTCGGCGGCCATGTCGCGGCGGGCGAGCCACTCCCCCGCCATCGCGGCGGGCACCTTGCCCATGGTGGAGACGCCCGACGGGTCGGGCCGGCCGGTGAGCAGCCGGTGCGCGGCGGGCCCCGCCAGGCGGGCCACCACGGCCGCGCCCCATGTGCCGCCCAGCACGGGCAGCCACCGCCCGGCGGTCCTGGCGGCGGCGAGCGGCCTGCGCCCGGTGACGCAGGCGGGGTCCACCAGGACGAGCCCGGCCAGGCACAGCGGGTGCAGCCGGGCGAACGCCTCCGCGTGCCAGCAGGCCACGCCGTGCGCGACGAGGGTGACCCGCTCGGGGTGCGCGGGGGCGAGCGCGACCAGGCGGGCGACCTCGGCGTACAGGGTGGGCGGCGCCACCGGCCTGGCGCTGCGCCCGAGCCCGGGCCGATCGAAGCGCACGACCCGGCGCGACCCGGCGAGCAGCCCCGCCACGGCGTCCCAGTGGAACCACGCCCCGCCCGGTCCCGACGTGATCAGCACCGTGGGCCCTGCCCCCTCCTCGACGACATGGGTGTCCGCGTGATGAGACACCCGCACGCGGGCGGCGGCGTCCGGCGGAGGCGGGGGGAGCACGCGGGCGCCGCCCACCCCGCCCATGCGGCCGGGAGCGACCCGCAGGCAGCCGTCCTCCCCGTACGGGTCGTCGCCGGTGACGGGCGCCGGCGCGGGGTCGTCGGCCACGAGGAGGTGGAGTGCCACGTACACGAGCCAGAACGCGATCACCGTGAGCTGGGCGCGATGCGCGAGCCCGGCGCCGTGCCCCGCGATCAGGGCGATGACCAGCAGCAGCGTGGCCACCAGGCTCAGCCAGGTGAGCGCCCATGACAGCCACGACCGCCACCGCACGCCGAGCAGCGCCATGGCGGCGAGGACGGCGAGCGTGCCGGACGCCCCGGTCAGGCCGTGCAGCAGGTGGCTGAGCGAGGTGCCCGAGCCGCCGCAGGCGGGGTCGCTGAGCGTGGCGCAGTCGAGCGGGAACAGCCCGCCCAGGAAGGTGAACACCCCGAACGCGGCCAGCGCCAGCCAGCCCGGCCACTCGCGGACCACCCTGGGCACCAGCAGCACCCCCAGGACGCACGCGAGCCCCGACAGCGCGTCGCCGGCCCGGAACAGCGGGCTCCACGGCTGGTCACGGGCGGCCAGCTCGCTGACGTACCCGTGGGTCCTGTCCACTGCGGGCGTGGTGAACTGGCCGGTGATCCAGGCACTGCCCAGCACCGCCGCCATGATGAACGCGCACGCGGCGAACACGTACAACCTTCGCTCCACGTGACAATTAGATCACCGTACGCGAAAGTCGCAGGTAAGCGCCCCTGCCGGCTCCCCCGTCAGTGCCCCCGTCAGAGCCCCCGTCAGAGCCCCGGAGCCCCCCACACCGGGAACCATCGGCCGAGATCCTTCTCCAGCGGCAGCTCACCCTCCAGAGCGCCTCTGGCCTGCAGTTCGAGCGCGTTGTCGCGCTTCTGCCCGGCGAGCGGCGCGAACGGGTAGAAGGTGCCGCGCTTGTACAGGTAGACGACGGCCAGCCGGCCGCCGCCGTCAGGCCGCGCGAACGACACCAGCGAGCAGAGCAGCGACGGCCCGAACCCGGCGCCCTCCAGCGAGGAGTTGACCGCGTGCAGCTCGGTCACGAGGTCGCTGAGCGCCTCGGACGTGCGGCGGACGAGCAGCCAGGTGTAGCCGTAGCCGTCGTCGGACTCCTCGACGCGCTCCCCCAGCAGCGCCTTGGCGTCGCGTTCGACGGTGGCGAACGCACCGCCCTCGGCGGCCCGGAAGGCCACCGAGCCGAGCCCGGTCGGCTCGAGCCCGGTCGCCGCCTGCAGCGTCACCGCCGCCGACGGCAGCGCGAACAGCGCGTCGAGGTTGGGCTTGACCGGCTTCGACCGGCCGAGCAGCGCGTCGAGCCAGCCCATGGGCCTCAGCCCCTTCCCAGTTGCCGGGAGATGCCGGCCAGCTGCTCAAGGCGGCGCTCGAGCGGCGGGTGCGTGGAGAACAGCGCGGCCAGCGTCGCGCCCTTGGCCAGCGCGGGCGCGAAGTAGAAGGCGTTGAACGGCTCCGCCTCCCGCAGGTCGCGGGTCGGGATCCTGGCCATGTCGCCGGAGACCTTGGTCAGCGCGCTGGCCAGCGCGGACGGGCGCTGCGTGAGCAGGGCGCCGGCCCGGTCGGCGGCCAGCTCGCGGTAGCGCGACAGGGCGCGGGTGAGCAGGAAGCTGACCGCGTACACGACGACGGACACCAGCAGGATGATCACGCCGATGGGCAGCCCGCCCTGGCCGCCGTTGCGGCGGCCGCCGAGCCCCGTGTAGAGCGCGAACCTGGTCATCAGCCCCGCCACGATGCCGAGGAACGAGGCGATCGTCATGACGGCCACGTCGCGGTGGGCGACGTGGGACAGCTCGTGCGCGATCACGCCCTCCAGCTCCTGCGGCTCAAGGCGGCGCAGGATGCCGGTCGTCACGCAGACGACGGCGTGCTTCTGGTCGCGGCCGGTGGCGAACGCGTTGGGGACGTCGGACTCGGCGATCGCCACCCGCGGTTTCGGCATGTCGGCCAGCGCGCAGAGCCGGTCGATCAGGGCGTGCAGCTCTGGCGCCTCCTGCGGTGAGACCTCCCGGCCGTGCATCGCGAACAGGGCGATGCGGTCGGACAGGAAGTACTGCACCAGCAGGAAGGCGCCCGCCAGCACCAGCACGGTCAGCGCCTGGGCGCCCAGGGCGATCAGGACGCCGACGAACACGACGTAGAGCAGCCCGAGCAGGAACATCGTCACGACCATCCGGCGGGTGAGGCCGGGGTCGGACGCGAACCGCGTGCTCACGGCGTCAGCCCGGGATGAGGCCCTGGTCGCCCAGCATCTCCCGGACCTCCTCGATCGAGGCGTCCGCGGGGGGAAGGATCAGCTCTGACGGCTCAAGGCTGTCGTCGGGAAGCGCCTTGCCCACGTGGCGCACCTTGTCGAGCAGCGCGTGCAGCTTGACGCGGAAGGCCTTCTCGTCGCCCGCGTCGATGGCCGCCTCCAGCTCGGTGTCGAGCTCGTTGAGTACGGCGATGTCGTCGGCGGAGATCTCGATCTGACCCTCGCCCATGATTCTGACGATCATGCGCCCTCCCCAGGCTGACGGTACTGCTGGGTGGGGCCGGCCTGCTGCTGCTGCTGAGGCTGTGCCTGCGGCTGGGCCTGCTGCTGCGGCTGTCCCTGCTCGATGGACGGCTGCGGCGCGGAGCCCTGGCCCAGCTCGGCCTTCATCCTGGCCAGCTCCAGCTCGACGTCCATGCCGCCGCCCATGCGGTCGAGCTCGGCCTGGATGTCGTCGCCGCGGGTGCCGCTGAAGTCGTCGAGCGCGCCGCTGGCGAGCAGCTCGTCGATGGCGCCGGCGCGGGCCTGCATCTGCGCCGTCTTGTCCTCGGCGCGCTGGATCGCGAGGCCGACGTCGCCCATCTCCTCGGAGATGCCGGAGAACGCCTCGTTGATGCGCGTCTGGGCCTCGGCCGCGGTGTAGGTGGCCTTGATGGTCTCCTTCTTCGTGCGGAAGGAGTCGACCTTGGCCTGCAGCCGCTGGGAGGCCGTGGTCAGCTTCTCCTCCTCGGCCTGCAGGTTGTCGTGCTGAACCTTCAGGTCGGCCATCTGCGCCTGCAGGTTGGAGCGCCGCTGCAGCGCCTCACGGGCAAGGTCCTCGCGGCCGACGGACAGCGCCTTGCGGCCCTGCTCCTCCAGCCTCCTGGCCTGGTTCTCCAAGCCGGTTATCTGCAGCTCCACCCTCTTGCGCGAGGTGGCGACGTCGGCCACCCCCCTGCGCACCTTCTGCAGCAGCTCGAGTTGCCGCTGGTAGGAGTAGTCAAGGGTCTCGCGCGGATCCTCCATCTTGTCCAAGGCCTTGTTGGCCTTGGACTTGAAGATCATCGAAAGTCTCTTCATCACGCTCATGCGCGTCGGCCGTCCCCTTCTAGGTCGTGCTGGTGTCAATCCCGATGCAGCGCAGCCGCCTTGGGATTACCCTACGCATAACGCACGAGGGCGTCACTAAGTTGCAGTCCAGGTAGGGTTGACGTCGTGTTGCGACGCCGTTCCCAAACCTCCGTGGACGACACCCCCGTCCCCGATGACGATCCTAAGCCCCAGGGTAAAGGTCGTCCCACACCCAAGCGCCGGGATGCCGAAGGCAGGCGCCGCCAGTACGTCTCCGCGCCGAAAGACCGCAAAGAGGCATACCGGCAGATGCGTGCCAAACAGGCCACCGAGCGAGAAAAGGCCCGTCAGGGCATGCTCGCCGGTGACGAGCGGTATCTTCCCGTTCGCGACAAGGGTCCCGCCCGCAAATTCGCGCGCGACTGGGTCGACGCCCGGCGGCTGCCGAGCCAGTATTTCCTGCCGTTCTCGCTGGTGATCCTGCTGGCCACGTGGATTCCCTGGCCGATGGCGATCCGCGCCCAGGTGCTGGGCTACGTCGTCACGATCGGCTGGCCGATCATGATGCTCGGCGTGCTGTTCACCTCGGTCTTCGTGGCCTTCAAGGTGAAGAAGGAGGTCGCCGAGAAGCTGCCTGACGAGAGCGTCAAGGGCGTGGGCTTCTACGCGGCGATGCGGGCCCTGCAGATCCGCAAGCTGCGCTTCCCGCCGCCGCGGGTGCTGCCCGGCGGCCGGCCCGTGCCGCCTAAGAAGTAGCGGCCTCAGGAACGGCCGTAGCAGCGGCCGTCACGGATCGCCCTGCTCCACGATCTCCCAGCGCAGCACGCCTCGCTCGACCGCGGGCCGCCAGCCGTCGAAGTCCTTCCCTTCCTCCAGGGCGTCGGCGACGGCCCGCATGAGTGCGTGGTACGACGGCCGCCGTGGCCCCATGCCGCCGATTGTGTCGTCCCAGCCGACGCTGCCGTCGGCGGAGTCGACCAGCGCGTACGCCGAATACTCCTCCATGTCGGCGAAGACGAGGACCGGGATCAACCGGCCGCTCCACAGCTCGTCCCAGGGGTCGTCACCGCGGTCCGTGGAGTCGAGCCTGCACTCATGGCGCCAGGTGTCCCTGATCTCGCGGACGCTGAGATTCGACGCGCCGTCGAACCACGCCCCGAACCCGAACCCGGCCGCCCCGTCGTGACGCAGCAGCGAGGCGCGCAGGTCGTCGGGGAAGTGCACGCCCATCTGCGCCTCGGCGATCGCGATCGTGCGGGCCCTGCCGGGCCGTCCGAGCCCGCGGTACGTCTGCGGCGCGTTCGCCTTCAGCCACCGCTCGATGCGCCGCCACTGCCGGTTCACCGCCCGCCTGACCTCGGGGTCGATCGGGCGGACGGTCACCGGGCCCGTGACCGGCGAGCAGTAGAGGTCGGGCGTCGGGGCCGGCTCGGGGGTCGGGGACGGCGGCGCGACCGTCCGCTGGGCCGCGGCCACCAGCGCGCTGTGCCGTTCGCGCTGAGCCTGCAGCCGGGCGTCCGAGGTGTCCTCGTACGGCAGCAGCGCGGCCACCAGGACCACCGTCACGACCCCCGCGACGGCCGCCCAGACCGGCCACACCGGCCTGTTGCGCACCGGGCGGCCCGGCCACCACGCGGCGGGCCCCTGAGCGCTCTTGCGCGGGGCGGGCGGCCTGGCGGGCATGCGGGCGCGCCGGCGCAGCCGGACCGCGACGGCGGCCAGGATCGCGGCCGTGAGCGCCAGCCGTACGAGCTTCAGCACGTCGCGCACCCTATCCCGAATCAGATCATCCGATGTTCCACCATTAGAGTCGGACGCATGGAATTCCGACACCTTGGTCGCAGCGGTCTCATGGTCAGCGAGATCAGCTACGGCAACTGGATCACTCACGGCTCCCAGGTCGAGGAGGACGCCGCCAAGCAGTGCGTGCAGGCGGCCCTCGACGAGGGCATCACCACCTTCGACACCGCCGACGTCTACGCCGGGACCAAGGCCGAGGAGGTGCTGGGACGCGCGCTCAAGGGCGTTCGCAGGGAGTCGCTGGAGATCTTCACCAAGGTCTACTGGCCGACCGGGCCCGGCAAGAACGACCGCGGATTGTCGCGCAAGCACATCTTCGAGTCGATCCACGGCTCGCTGCGTCGCCTGCAGACCGACTACGTGGACCTCTACCAGGCACACCGCTTCGACTACGAGACCCCGCTCGAGGAGACGCTCAAGACGTTCGACGACCTCGTCCGCCAGGGCAAGGTCCTCTACATCGGCGTCAGCGAGTGGACGGCCGAGCAGATCGGCCGCGCCCTGAAGATCGCCGACGAGATGGGCTTCGACCGGCTCGTGTCCAACCAGCCGCAGTACTCCATGCTGTGGCGGGTCATCGAGTCCGAGGTCGTGCCGCTCAGCGAGAAGGAGGGCGTGGGCCAGATCGTCTGGTCGCCGATCGCCCAGGGCGTGCTGACCGGTAAGTACCTGCCCGGCCGGCAGGCGCCCGAGGGCTCGCGGGCGACCGACAAGACCGGCGGCGCGATGATCGCCCGGTTCATGCGCGACGACGTGCTGACCCGCGTCCAGGAGCTCAAGCCGATCGCCGCCGACCTGGGCCTCAGCATGGCGCAGCTGGCCGTCGCCTGGGTGCTGCAGAACCCCAACGTCTCCAGCGCCATCGTCGGCGCCACCCGCCCCGAGCAGGTGCGCGACAACGTCAAGGCGGCGGGCGTCAAGCTCGACGCGGACGTGCTGAAGAAGATCGACGACGTGCTCGGCGACGTGGTCGAGCGTGACGCGTCGAAGACGGCGAGCCCGAGCAGCCGCCCGTAGGTTCTCCACGACGAAACCCCTTGAGCCGGACTTTCCGCTCAAGGGGTTTTCGTTTCTCCTGCCCCTGCTTAAGGCGACTCGGGGCGCAAGGACAATCCCGTGTACTCCACTCGTTCCTCCTCAAGCAACGCGACCTGCTCGACACCCGATTCGAGCAGCTCACGCCAGTTTTCACCGATCCACGACTCGGCGTCCGCCTGGCTGGGAAAAACCTCTCGCGGCAAAGGGCGATCCGTCACCTCAGCACCACGCGCATTTTCATAACGCCACCGCCATGTCATGCCATACGCTCCTTTTCCGCGGGTTCGCCGGCGCACCCTCCGCAGGCACTGGGAACCCTACTCCCGAGCTTTCCGGTCAATCGATGCCGCGCGCGTTCCCGTGTTGCGGCAGGGGTCGCCTGGACGGCGGCCGCCTTCCCTCTGTCTCCCCCGGTTCGGCGCCCGCCTCACCCCTGGTCCTTTTGTACGCTCGGCGCGGTGAAAGTCCTTCTCACCGGTACGGCGGGCGCCTCGGGCCGGCCGGAGCCCGGCTGCCGCTGCGTCTCCTGCGCCACGCCGCCCCCTGACCGTCGCCGCCCGTTCGGCTTCGTGGTGGACGGCGTGGTCACGTACCCCTTCCGCGACCTGCCCGACGGCTACCGGCCGTGCGCCGGCGGCCTGGGGCTGGCCTGCCCCGACGGCACCCGCCTCCTCCACCTCCCTCGGGGCGCCTCCGTGCCCGTCCAGGAGACCTCCCGGTACGACGTCGTGCTGATCGACCTCCTCGACCGTCCTGAGCGCCTCGGGGAGCTGCGCCGGGCCGGGCTCGCGGACGCGGCGACCACGGTGGTGGCCGTCGGGCTCGACCACCGGATCCGGTCGGAGGAGGAGCTGGCCGGGCGCCTGCGGCTGTGGGGCGCGATCACCGTCCCCGACGGCACGGAGGTGACGCCGGGCCAGGGTGCCGCGCCGCTGACGCCGCTGACGCCGCTGACGCCGCTGCGGGCGCTGCTGCTGGGCGGGTCCAGGTCGGGGAAGTCGGCGGAGGCGGAGGCGAGGCTGGCGGCCGAGCCGCACGTCACGTACGTCGCCACCGGCCCTGACGGCACGGGCGACGGCGAGTGGGCGGCGCGGGTGCGGGCGCATCGGGAGCGCAGGCCCGCGCACTGGGCCACCGTGGAGACGACCGCTCTGGCGGCGGCGATCCGCGCGGCCACCACGCCGCTGCTGATCGACGGGCTGGGGACGTGGCTGGCGGCCGTGTTCGACGAGCACGGCGCCTGGGAGGGTGACCGGGCCCCGGTGATCGCCCGCTGCGACGAGCTGGTGGCCGCGTGGCGGCAGACGCCCCAGCCCCTGGTGGCGGTCTCGGACGAGGTCGGCATGGGCGTGGTGCCCGCTACGGCCAGCGGGCGCGCGTTCAGGGACGCCCTGGGCCGCCTCAACGAGCGCCTGGCGGCCGAATCGGAGTACGTCGCCCTGGTGGTGGCCGGCCGCGTGCTCGCCCTCTGACGGCCTTGTGCGGGGTCAGGGGCGGGTGGCGCGGGCGTACCAGCGGCCGTCGATCCTGTCGACCTGGAGCGGGCGGCCGAAGCAGTCGCTGAGCAGATCGGAGGTGAGCACGTCGGCGACCGGCCCGGCGGCGAGCACCCGGGCGTCGCGCATCAGCATGGCGTGCGTGGTCGTCGCGGGCACCTCCTCCAGGTGGTGCGTGACGGTCACGGTGGTGAGCACGGGCCTGATGGCGGCGAGGTGTTCGACGGCGCTGATGAGGTCTTCGCGGGCGGGCAGGTCGAGCCCGGCGAACGGCTCGTCGAGCAGCAGCACCGCGGGGTCGGACATGAGCGCCCTGGCCACCCTGACGCGGGCCCGCTCGCCCTGGGAGCACACGCGGAAGGGCCGCTCTGCCAGCTCCTTGCAGCCGAGGTCGGCGAGGAGGCGGTGGGCGCGGTCGTGCTCGGCGTCGCCGTACCGGTCCCACAGGGGCACGCTCGTGCTGGTGTGGCCGGTGAGCACCACCGTGTGCGCGGTCGCCCCCTCCTCCTCCATCAGCTCCTCGTCGATGAGCCGCTGGCTGGAGGTGACCAGCCCGATGTGGCGGCGCAGCTCACGTACGTCGACCCGGCCGAGCCGGTGGCCGAGCACGCTGACCGCGCCCTCGCTCGGGTGACGTACGGCGCCCACGAGGGAGAGCAACGTCGTCTTGCCCGCCCCGTTGGGCCCCAGGACCGCCCAGTGATCGCCGTAGTCCACCTGCCAGTCGACGCCGTCCAGCAGCGTTTTGCCGACGACCCGGACGCCCACGCCTTCCAGTTCAACCACGTGCATCCCGCCACACTAGTGGGCCCTAGGATCGTCCGTTATGCGGTCGATGGACGGGCTGCGGTTCGCCGTGGGCACGCTGAGCGTCTTCCCCGTACGCGTGGAGCGGGTGGACCGCCAGGTGGCGGGCCGGGCGATGGCGCTCGCCCCGGCCGTCGGGCTGGTGCTCGGCCTGGCGGGCGGGCTGCCGCTGGTGCTGTTCGGCGGGCGGCCGTTGCTGGCGGCGGCGCTGGCGCTGGCGTTGCTGGCGCTGCTCACCCGCGCGCTGCACCTCGACGGGCTGGCCGATCTCGCGGACGGGCTGGGCAGCGCCAGACCGGCCGACCAGGCGCTCGACATCATGAAAAAGTCGGACATCGGACCTTTCGGGGTCGTGACGCTGGTGTTCACGCTGCTCGTCCAGGTCACGGCCCTGGTCTCCGTCAGCCCGCCAGGCGACGCTCCTTACGCGCGTTACGCCGCGCTGGTGACCGCCTGCCTGGCCGGGCGGCTCGCGCTGACCTGGGCCTGCCGGGCGGGCGTGCCCGCCGCCCGGCCCGACGGCCTGGGCGCGATGGTCGCGGGCACCGTACGCCGCCGGGCCGTCGTGCTCGTCACCCTGGCCGCCGTACTCGCCGCCGCCGCGATCGGCCTGCTCGCCGCCCCGGGCCCGGCGCCCGTGGACGACCACCCGGCCGTGGACGGTCTCGTCGTGGAGAGTTTCGTCAACGTGACGGCGGTGGTGGTCCAGGAATGTCCCTTGGACTTCGCGGCCTTCCCCGACTGCCCTGAGCCGGCCGTGCCCGGCATGCGGTACGAGGAGGCGAGCGGTCTCCTGCCGGGCGGCATCGCGGCGCTCGGGCGGACACTGGCGGCCCCTGTCGCGCTGCTCGCCGGGCTGGCCGCCGCCCTGCTGCTGCTCGGCCGCGCCCGGCGCCGCCTCGGCGGCGTCACGGGGGACGTGCTCGGCGCGCTCGTGGAGACGGCCGTCACGGTGACGCTGGTGGCGTACGCGCTGCTCGCCTGACGCCTCAGCCCGCCTCGCCGGACCGCCCCGGCCCGGACGGAGCCGACTCCGGCTCGGCGTCCTCGGGGACGTCCCGCGCCGGCGGGGCGGCGGGAGCCCGTGCGGCCAGCGGGAGGAAGCGGAGCAGGGCCGCGCCCACCAGGGCGAGCAGCACCCAGCCCACCACGCCGGTGATGCCGGCGAAGATCTCGTTCGGCGGGTGGGCGGCGTCGCCGAGCAGCAGGACGGGCCCGGCGACGGCGTTGAGCGACGCGTGGGCCACCACCGCGGGCCACACGCTGCCCGACCGCAGCCGCAGCCAGCCGATGACCACGCCGGCCACCGTGCAGAAGCCGATGAACGCGAGCGCCGCCCACGAGCCGAGCCGCGGGTAGTTGTAGCCGAGCAGGGTGATCGGGGCGTGCCACAGCCCCCAGATGAGCCCGGAGTAGACCAGCCCCATGACGGCGCCGTTGGCGGCGGTGAGCCGGGGTAGCAGCCAGCCGCGCCAGCCCCACTCCTCCCCCAGCGCCGGGAGCATGATCGGCACGGGCCCCAGCAGCGCCGCCAGCACGAGCTGCATGACGGCCACGGAGGTCATCTCGTCAGGCGGCCGCACGCCGCGCGCCCGCAGCACCTCGGCGAGCAGGCTGAACCCGCCGAGGTCCAGCGAGACCAGGCCGACGGCGGCGCTCACGCCCATGGCGAGCAGCGTCAGGAGCGGCACGCCGAGCCAGGCGGCCAGCACGAGCCGCAGGGTGCGGCCCCTGTGCTCGCCGAAGGTCAGGCCCGTCTCCTTCGCCCACCGCCGGAACGGGGTGCGCGCCGCGATCCACACGCCGAGCACGCCGATCGTGGGCGTGAGCATCATCAGCGCGGCGAGCGCCTGCACCTTGGACGGCGTGCCGAGGCCGTCGCTCAGCCAGAGGGGCAGGGCCGCGGCCCAGGACAGGCCGAAGGCGAGGACGAGGTAGACGAGCAGCGGTCTCTTCATGGCTGGGCACGCTCCGCGACGAGGGCGTTGATGAGGGCGGCGCCGCGCTCGGCGTCGTCGATGCTGATCGCGAGCTGCCCACCGGAACGGTAGCGGAGCACGAGGCACTCGCCACCGCGCAACATGATGGTGGCGGCTCCGGGCACGCCGCGGAAGCCCCAGCCGCCGGCATCGGCGGGCGAGCGCCGCTCGGCCCAGGCCGACTCGACGGACGACAGCCTGATCCGCCGCGCGGGCCAGCCGAACGGCCCGAAGCCGATCCTGATCAGGCCGTCGCCGACGCGCACGGACACGGCCATGGTGGCGAGCCCGACGACGAGGAGGATGACGGCGCCCGGCAGGACCGCGGCCATGAGGGAGCCGCCCTGGCCGCGCAGCCCGAGCAGGGTCATGACCACGGTGACGGCGAACACGGCGACGACGGCCGCGGTGAGCCCGCGGTTGACCACCCGGCTGACCCAGACGGCCCGCTGGCCGGACCGCAGCCGCAGCACGGGCGGCGCCTGGCTGCCCGGCGCCGGCTCGTCGGGCTCTCCCTTGGCGAGGACGGCGGCCGACGCCGTGGCCGCGAGCATGCCCCCGAGTATGGCGGCGATGTGCCAGCCCGGCAGCGTGGCGGCCGTCCAGTCGGGGACGTCGAGGTTGGCTGACAGCGTCGAGCCCTGGGCGCCCATCAGCAGCACACCCGTCCCGAACAGCAGGCCCCACCAGGTCATCCTGGACGCGCGGCGCACCTGGGCCCGCCCGCTCAGCACGACCATGGCCACCGCCGGCACCACCCAGACGCCGGCGCTGACGAGCACGTGCCCGGTGAACGAGTTGGACCCGTCGGGCGAGGTGCCCGACCAGTGGGTGGCCATCGGATCGGGCAGCCGGTCGCGTACGGCGTAGGCGGGCAGGACGAGCGCGGCGGTCACGGCCAGCCCCCACGCGGCGGCGACGGCACGGGCTATCACGTCAGTTCCTCCAGGATGGTGATGAGGTCGTCACGGCTGTAGCCGTGCTTCTTGGCCTCCTCGAGCAGTTCGCGTGCCCGCTGGGCGAGCAGGGCGCGCCCGTCGGCGCGCCGCGCGACGCTGACGCCGCGGCCTCTCCTGAACTCCAGCAGCCCCTCGTCGCGCAGGTCGCGCAGGGCGCGCAGCACGGTGTTGGGGTTGATGCCCAGAGCGCCGGCCAGGTCGCGGGCCGGCGGCAGGCGGTCGCCCGGCCGGTAGGAGCCCTCGCCTATGGCACGGCGGATCGCGCCGGCCACCTGCTCGTGGAGCGGCCGGGCGTCGTTGAGGTCGAGCGTCAGCAACATGGTGCCAATGACGCTAGCACCATTATGTGCGGGGTCCTGAGCTGCGATTGGTGGGATGAACCCCTGTTTGTGAGTACGCAGAAACCGTGGATAGCATCGGTTTACGTGACCACAGTGCGGCTGAACTCAGCAGATCCAGTCTCCATCGACACCGACGCTTTGATCGTCGGCTTCCGGTCAGGCCAGGACGGCCCCGTCCCCGCGGTGGGCGTGGAGGCCCTGGAATCCGCGTTCGGCGGCAAGCTGGCCGCCTCACTCGACGCCGTGGGCTTCACCGGCAAGGCGGGTGAGCTGGCCAAGCTGCCGACGTTCGGCTCGGTCACCGCCTCCGTGCTCGTCGCCGTCGGCCTCGGCGACTCCCCCGGCATCGAGGGCCTGCGCCGCGCCGCCGGCGCCGCCGTACGCTCCGTCGCCGGCGTCTCCAGGGCCGCGCTCGCGCTGCCCGCGGGCACCCCCGACGAGGCCGAGGCCGTCGCGCTCGGCGGCCTGCTCGGCGCGTACGCCTTCTCGCGCTACCGCACCGACGGCGAGCAGAAGGCCCCGGTCGCCGAGCTGACCGTGCTGTCGGAGCAGGGCGACGGCGTGGCCGAGCGCGCGGGCGTGCTCGCCGACGCCGTCTCGCTCGTCCGCGACCTGGTCAACACCCCGCCGTCCGACCTGTGGCCGGCGAAGTTCGCCGAGATCGCCGAGCAGGTGGGCGACAAGGCGGGGGTGAGCGTCGAGGTGCTCGACGACGAGCAGCTCAAGGCCGGCGGCTACGGCGGCCTCATCGGCGTCGGCCAGGGCTCGGCCCGCCCGCCGCGCCTGGTCCGCCTCTCCTACAGCCACCCCGAGGCGAGCAAGACGCTCGCGTTCGTGGGCAAGGGCATCACGTTCGACTCCGGCGGCCTGTCGCTCAAGCCGTCCGCCTCGATGGACTGGATGAAGTCCGACATGGGCGGCGCGGGCGCCGTGCTCGGCGCGCTCATCGGCATCGCCAGGCTCGGCCTGCCGGTCAACGCCGTCGGCTACCTCTGCCTGGCCGAGAACCTGCCGAGCGGCACCGCCCAGCGTCCCTCCGACGTCATCCACAGCTACAGCGGCAAGACCGTCGAGGTGCTCGACACCGACGCCGAGGGCCGCCTCGTGCTCATGGACGGCATCGCCCGCGCCGCCGAGGACCAGCCCGACCTCATCGTCGACGTCGCCACCCTCACCGGCGCCCAGATCGTCTCGCTCGGCTGGCGCACCGCCGGCGTCATGTCCAACGACGACGCCGTCAGGGAGCTGGTGGTCGAGGCCGCCGGCGCCGCGGGCGAGGGCGCGTGGGGCATGCCGCTGCCCGAGGAACTGCGCAAGGGCCTCGACTCCCCGGTCGCCGACATCGCCAACCTGCAGCCCGAGCGGTGGGGCAGCATGCTCGCCGCGGGCATCTTCCTGAAGGAGTTCGTGCCCGACGGGGTGCGCTGGGCCCACATCGACATGGCCGGTCCCGCGTACAACAAGGGCGAGCCGTACGGCTACACGCCCAAGGGCGGCACGGGCGCCATCACGCGCACCCTGATCGGACTCGCAGAGCGGCACGCGAGCATCTGAAACAAATGAAAAGATGACGGCATCACGAACACCCCGACAAGGAGCCTTCCTGTGGCCTATGACATCGTCGTCCTAGGAGGCGGCAGCGGCGGTTACGCCTGTGCCCTGCGGGCGGCTGAGCTGGGCAAGTCGGTCGCCCTGATCGAAAAGGACAAGATCGGCGGCACCTGCCTCCACAGGGGATGCATCCCCACGAAGGCCCTGCTGCACTCCGCCGAGATCGCCGACGAGACCCGCGAGAGCGAGACCTACGGCGTCAAGGCGAGCTTCGAGGGCATCGACGTCCAGGGCGTCCACGCCTTCAAGGACAAGATCGTCACCCGGGCCTGGAAGGGCGTGCAGGGCCTGCTGAAGGCCGCGGGCGTGACGATCGTCGAGGGCGAGGGCAAGCTCGTCGGCGCCAACCGGATCCAGGTCGGCTCCGAGGTCTACGAGGGCCGCAACATCGTCCTGGCCACCGGTTCGGCGCCGAAGTCGCTGCCCGGCCTGGAGATCGACGGCGAGCGCGTCATCACCAGCGAGCACACGCTCAAGATGGACCGCGTCCCCGCCTCGGTGGTCGTCCTCGGCGGCGGCGTCATCGGCGTCGAGCTGGCGAGCGTCTACCGCTCCTTCGGCGCCGAGGTCACCATCGTCGAGGCGCTGCCCCATCTGCTGCCGACCGAGGAGGAGTCCAGCTCCAAGCTGCTCGAGCGGGCCTTCCGCCGCCGCGGCATCAAATACGAGCTGGGCGTCTTCTTCGACGGGGCCAAGACCACCGAGACCGGCGTCGTCGTCACCCTGGCCAACGGCAAGACCCTCGAGGCCGAGCTGCTGCTCGTCGCCGTCGGCCGCGGCGCGGTCTCGGCCGGCATGGGCTTCGAGGAGCAGGGCATCGCCATCGAGCGCGGCACCGTCGTGGTCGACGAGCACTGCCAGACCTCCGTGCCCGGCGTCTACGCCATCGGCGACCTCATCCCCACACTGCAGCTCGCCCACGCCGGGTTCGCCGAGGGCATCATGGTCGCCGAGCACATCGCCGGGCTCAACCCGCCGCCCATCGACTACGCGGGCGTGCCGCGCATCACCTACTCCGACCCCGAGGTGGCCTCGGTGGGCCTC
Organism: Nonomuraea sp. NPDC049421; assembly: GCF_040677005.1. Taxonomy (NCBI): domain Bacteria; kingdom Bacillati; phylum Actinomycetota; class Actinomycetes; order Streptosporangiales; family Streptosporangiaceae; genus Nonomuraea; species Nonomuraea sp. NPDC049421. The sequence continues at coordinate 383,673 of NZ_JBFAQA010000001.1, read as the reverse complement.
ACCTCGGCGCAGGCGGCCGAGCGCGGCATCGAGATCGTCGAGCAGGTCTACGACCTCGCGGGCAACCCCAAGAGCCAGATCCTCGGCACGGCGGGCGCCGTGAAGGTCATCGCGCAGAAGGACGGGCCCGTCGTCGGCGTCCACATGGTGGGCCGGCGCATCGGCGAGCTCGTCACAGAAGGCCAGCTCATCTACAACTGGGAGGCCCTGCCCGCAGAGGTCGCCCAGCTCGTTCACGCACACCCGACCCAGTCCGAGGCCATGGGTGAGGCGATGCTGGCTCTGGCCGGCAAGCCGCTGCACGTACACAACTAGTCCAGCCCTCGAGATCAGAACGCGAGAGAAGAATAACGATGCCGGTCTCCGTACAGATGCCCCAGCTCGGCGAGAGCGTGACCGAGGGCACGGTAACCCGTTGGCTGAAGAAGGAGGGCGAGCGCGTCGAGGCCGACGAGCCGCTCCTCGAGGTGTCGACCGACAAGGTCGACACCGAGATCCCGTCGCCGTCCGCGGGTGTCCTCACCAAGATCGTCGTGGCTGAGGACGAGACGGTCGAGGTCGGGGCCGAGCTCGCGGTCATCGACGAGAACGGCCAGCCCGGCGGCGCCGCCCCGGCGCCCGAGGCGGCCGCCCCGCCGGCTCCCGAGCCTGAGCCCGAGCCTGAGCCGGAGCCCGCCCCCGCCGCCCCGGCCTCCTCGATCCCGCAGCCGGCTCCTGCGCAGCCCGCCCCCGCGCCTGCGCCCGCTCCTGCCCCCGCCCCGCAGGCCGCTCCCGCCCCCGCTCCGCAGGCGCAGCCCGCCCCCGCCGTACCGTCGGGTGAGAGCCCCTACGTGACGCCGCTGGTGCGCAAGCTCGCCAACGAGCACGGGGTCGACCTCGACTCCATCACCGGCACCGGCGTCGGTGGCCGCATCCGCAAGCAGGACGTCCTCGAGGCCGCCAAGGCACAGCGCGAGAAGGCCCAGGCCGCCGCCGCTCCCGCCGCCCCGGCCCAGGCGCCCGCCCAGGCCGCGCCCGCCGCCGCTCCGGCCGCCGCCGCTCAGGCTCCGGCCGCCGCCGGTCCCGAGCCGGTCGAGGTCGACACCACGCTGCGCGGCCGCACCGAGAAGATGTCGCGCCTGCGTCAGACGATGTCCAAGCGCCTGGTGGAGTCGCTGCAGACGGCCGCCCAGCTCACCACCGTGGTCGAGGTCGACGTCACCAAGATCGCGCGGCTGCGCGACCAGGCCAAGGCCGAGTTCCAGCGGCGTGAGGGCGTCAAGCTCACGTTCATGCCGTTCTTCGAGCTGGCCGCCATCGAGGCGCTCAAGCAGCACCCCAAGCTCAACGCGACGATCAACAACGAGACCATGGAGGTCACGTACTTCGACGTCGAGCACCTGGGCATCGCGGTCGACACCGAGCGCGGCCTGATCGCGGCGGTCATCAAGAACGCCGGTGACCTCAACCTCGCCGGTCTGGCCCGCAAGACGGCCGACCTCGCCGAGCGCACCCGCGCCAACAAGGTGACGCCCGACGAGATCACCGGCGGCACGTTCACGCTGACCAACACCGGCAGCCGTGGCGCGCTGTTCGACACGCCGATACTCAACCAGCCGCAGGTCGGCATGCTCGGCACCGGCGCGGTCGTCAAGCGGCCCGTGGTGATCGACACCGCCGAGGGCGAGGTCATCGCGGTGCGCTCGATGGTCTACCTGGCGCTGACCTACGACCACCGCCTCGTCGACGGCGCCGACGCCGCCCGCTTCCTGACGACGATCAAGCGTCGCCTGGAGGAGGGCCGCTTCGAGGCCCAGCTCGGCCTCGCGTAGTCACGCGGCCGTGCGGCCTTGAAGCCGCGCGGCCTGCTGCTCGCCGACCGGCCGGGCGGCTCCCCTCACGGGGGGCCGCCCGGCCCTCGCGTTCCACGGCGGCTCCCCTGACGCGCCTTCCCTTCACCGCCCACCGGCGTGCCCTCTTCCGCCCGCTCGTCGTGCGTTGCCGGGGTGGTGGCCGGCGGCGGCGTAGGGTGCGGGTATGGCGATCATCGTGACGGGGGCGTCGGGGTTGCTCGGGACGGCGCTTGCCGAGGCGCTGGAGGCGCGCGGCCGTGCGGTCGTGCGGCTGGTACGGCGGCCTCCCCGCGGTCCTGGTGAGGCGTTCTGGCAGCCCGCTGAGCAGGTCGTGGACCTGGCGCCGCTGGAGGGGGCCGAGGCGGTCGTGCATCTCGCCGGGGCGCCCATCGCCGAGCGGCGGTGGACGCCCGCGTACAAGCGGGAGCTGCTCTCCAGCCGGGTCGAGGGGACGCGGGTACTGGTCGACGCGCTGCGAGGGCTGTCGCGGCCGCCTGAGGTGCTGCTGTCGGCGTCGGGCGTCGACTTCTACGGCGACACCGGCGACCGGTGGGTGGACGAGGAGCAGGGCAAGGGGCGCGGGTTCCTGGCCGAGCTGTGCGAGCGCTGGGAGGGCGCGGCGGCGGGGGCCGCGGAGGCGGGCGTCAGGACCGTGTTCCTGCGGACCGGGCTGGTGCTCAGCGGGCGGGGTGGCGCGCTCGGCCGGATGTTGCCGATCTTCAGGATCGGGCTCGGTGCGCCGCTCGGCACGGGCCGGCAGTACTGGTCGTGGATCAGCCTGGACGACTGGGTGGGGGCGGTGCTGCACCTGCTCGGCGCGCGTGAGCTCCACGGGCCGGTGAACCTCGTCTCGCCCACTCCCGTCACCAACACGGAGTTCACCCGCGAGCTCGGCAAGGCGATGCGCAGGAGCACGATGCCGATCCCGGTGCCGGCGTTCGCGCTGTCGGCCGGGCTGGGCGAGTTCGCCCGCGAGGGGCTGCTGTCGAGCCACCGCCTGCGCCCGGCCAAGCTGCTGAGCGGCGGATACGGCTTCGCCCATACCAGTCTCGACGAGGCGCTGCGGGCCGTACTCTAGTGGCCTGTTCGTCGTTTTCCGCACGTGGGGGGCTCTGACATGAACCGGTCCGGACAGTCGCACATCCTGGCGATCGGGGGCGGGTCGTTCCGCCCGAGCAGGCGCCACGGCCAGATGGAGGCGAGCGGGCTGCTGCGCTACGGGCTCGACCTCACCGGCCAGGACCGGCCGAAGCTGGGCTTGGTGGCCACCGCGACGGGCGACTCCGCCGACTGGATCCTGAAGATGTACGGCGCGTTCGCCGGCTGGGACGTCGAGGTGAGCCACCTGACGGTCTTCCCGATGCCCAACGTGCCCGACCCGCGTGCCTGGATGCTCGACCAGGACATGATCTACGTCAGCGGCGGCAGCGTGGCCAACCTGATGACGTTGTGGCGGCTGCACGGGCTTGACGAGGCGTTCGAGGAGGCGTGGCGGTCCGGGGTGGTGCTGTCGGGCCAGAGCGCGGGCGCGTTGTGCTGGCACGTCGGCGGCAACACCGACTCCTTCGGGCCCGACCTGGCGGTGTGGGCCGAGGGCATGGCGCTGCTGCCGTACTCGTGCGGGGTCCACTACGACTCCGAGCCGCAGCGGCGGCCGCTGCTGCAGGCGTCGGTGGCCTCCGGCGAACTGCCCGGCGGTTACGCCGCCGACGAGGGCGTGGCGCTGCACTACGTGGGCACCGAGTTCATCCAGGCGGTGAGCGTGTCGGCGGGCGGCTACGCGTACAAGGTGGAGCGCGAGGGCACGGACGGGGTCAAGGAGTTCAGGATCGAGCCACGGTTGCTGACCCCCTGATTACCCTTCAAGGGTGAGGGAACGGCACAATAGGCTCATGCGCCCCATCCCCGGGGACGATCCCCACGCACTCGCCATCGTCCGCCTCGGTGTCGACGTCCCCTACGAGCAGGCCTGGTCCCTGCAGCGCTGGGTGCACGGCAAGCGCGCCGCAGGCGAGCTTCCCGACACCGTCCTGATCCTCGAGCACGCCCCCGTCTACACCGCGGGCAAGCGCACCGCGCCGCACGAGCGGCCGTCCGACGGCACCCCTGTCGTCGACGTCGACCGGGGCGGGCGGCTGACGTGGCACGGGCCGGGGCAGCTCGTCGCCTACCCCATCGTGGCCGTCACCGACGTGGTGGCCTACGCCTGCCGGCTCGAGGACACGATGATCCAGGTGTGCGCCGACTTCGGCGTGACGGCCCGGCGGGTGCCTGGGCGCGCGGGCGTGTGGGCGGCCGGTGACCCGGCGCTCGGCCTGCCCGACCGCCAGCTCGGCGCGGTGGGGCTGCGGCTGTCGCGCGGCGTCACCATGCACGGGTTCGCGCTCAACTGCGCCAACGACCCGAGCTGGTTCAACCGCATCACGCCGTGCGGTCTCCCCGGCGTGGGCGTCTCCTCGCTGTCGGCCGAGACCGGGCGGCGCATCGTGGTCGAAGAGGTCATGCCGATCGCGGAGAAGCGGCTGGCGGAGGCGCTCGGCAGACAGCCGTTCGACCTGCACGAGGAGGACCTGCTGCGCCGGTAATCGAATCGGCACGGAAAAGCAGCGGAAGCATGTCCTGGGTTCGGCTTACGATCCCGGTGTGAAGCGCCTCACAGCCCTCCTGCTCGCGTGCGCCGTCCACCTCCTGACGCTGGCCTTCGTCGCGCTGGGCTGCTGGGTGATCGTTAGCGAGCCCGACTCGGTCCTGGGGTGGTTCGTGGGGCTGCTCTGCCTGGCCGTCGGGTGGGCGCTGCGCCCCCGGCTGGGCCGGTTGCCCGCCGACGCCGAGCAGGTGGGCCGCGACGGCGCGCCCGAGCTGCACGCGCTCGCCCGCCGGGTGGCGGCGAAGATCGGGGTCTGGCCGCCCGCCACGATCGCGGTCGTCGACCTGAGCCCCGAGACCCGCTACGACCGCGTCGGCATGGCCCGCACCCCGGTCCTGCTCGTCGGGCTGCCGCTGTGGCTGGCGTTGCCGCCCAGGCAGCGGGTGGCGCTGCTGGCGACGGCGTACGCGCGGCTGCCGACCGGCGACGAGCGGGTGGTGAGCGAGGCGCTGTCCACCCTCGACGCGTGGCGCGACGCGCTGCTGGGGGCGGCGCCGCTGCAGGTGCGGGAGCAGGCCCAGGAACGCATCGCGTACGCGCTGGGCGGCTCCCAGGCCCCGGACACGACGTACGACGTGGCGACGTTCCTCGGCCGGGTCGTCGGCCGGGTGCTGGGCGGCCCTGTGCTGCTGCTGCGGTACGCGCTGTCGCGGCTGGCCCGTTCGGGCGAGCCCCGCGTGCGTGCCAGGCAGCGCGCGCTGGCCCGGCGGGCCGTCCCCGAGGAGGATCTGGCCGAGCTGGACGAGCAGGCGGCCGGCGGGCGCTACCTGGCGCCGATGCAGGCGGCGGCGCTGCGTGGCGAGAGCGTCGCGGCGATCAGGGCGGCGGCGCTGACCAAGTTCCAGCTCACGGCCGACGGCGTGCTGCCGTCTGCGCCCCCGTCGGAGCTGCTCGGGGTCGAGGAGTCGGAGCGGATCGACGAGGAGCTGGCCCAGCACTACGCGCGGGCCGTGCGCGGGTTCGGGCTCATCTCCTGACCCTGGAACCGGACGCTTTGCCAGGAGACGTAAGCTGAGAACGTGACCGTTGCTCCTGAAGGCCGAAAGCTCCTCCGCCTGGAGGTGCGTAACGCCGAAACCCCTATCGAGCGCAAGCCCCCGTGGATCAAGACCAAGATGAGGACGGGCCCCGAATACACCGAGCTGAAATCGCTCGTGCGCCGGGAGGGCCTGCACACGGTCTGTGAAGAGGCGGGCTGTCCCAATATCTACGAGTGCTGGGAAGACCGCGAGGCGACCTTCCTGATCGGCGGCGACCAGTGCACCCGCCGCTGTGACTTCTGCCTGATCGACACCGGCAAGCCCCAGGAATACGACCGCGACGAGCCGCGCAGGGTGGCCGAGTCGGTCCAGCAGATGGGTCTCAGGTACGCCACCGTGACCGGCGTGGCCCGCGACGACCTGCCCGACGGCGGCGCCTGGCTCTACGCCGAGACCGCCAGGCAGATCCACGCGCTGCTGCCCGGCTGCGGCGTCGAGCTGCTGGTGCCCGACTTCAACGGCAACCGCGAGCAGCTGGAGGAGGTCTTCTCCAGCAAGCCCGAGGTGTTCGCCCACAACGTCGAGACCGTGCCGCGCATCTTCAAGCGCATCAGGCCGGCCTTCCGCTACGAGCGCTCGCTCGGCGTGCTCACCGCGGCCCGCGAGGCCGGGCTCGTCACCAAGTCCAACCTGATCCTGGGCATGGGCGAGACGCGCGAGGAGATCGTCGAGGCCATGCGCCACCTCCACGAGGCCGGCACCGACCTGCTGACGATCACCCAATACCTGCGGCCGACGCCGCGCCACCACCCGGTGGAGCGCTGGGTCAAGCCGGAGGAGTTCGTGGAGCTGCAGGCCGAGGCCGAGGCCATCGGGTTCGCCGGCGTGATGTCGGGGCCGCTGGTGCGCTCGTCGTACCGCGCGGGCCGGCTCTACCAGCAGGCCATCGAGGCCAGGCAGACCGCCTGACCCCGTGAGGTGAGCCCTGTGAGGTGAGCCCTGTGACGTGAGCCCCGGGACGGCGTCCCGGGGCTTCCTTCATGCCCGAATGCGGGGCGGGCGCGGCGTGGTTAGCATGTCAGCGCAGCCGACGGAGGGGACGACCCGCATGGCCATCCTGATCCGCACGAGCGACCTGCCCGCCAAGGACCGCCACGAGGCGTGGCGGTCCATCGTGGGCGACACGCTCGGCCCGCTCGACACGCACATCGCGCCGGGCGCGCCGCTGCGGGGCGAGATCGAGCTGGGCAGGCTCGGGCCCATGAGCGTGGGCCGGGTCCGCACCTCCACCCCCCACAGCATGCACCGCACGCCCGGGCTGATCCGCCGCGACGACCCCGGGTTGTACCGGGTGGTGCTGGTGGTCTCGGGCGGCGCCCGGCTGGAGCAGGACGGCAGGCAGGCGCGGCTGGGCGCGGGCGGGTTCGCCGTCTACGACTTCGGGCGGCCGTACGAGCTGGCCTATGACGCCTCGGTCAGGCTCGCGGTGTTCAGCTTCCCGCACGACCTGCTGGCGCTGCCCGCCGGGCGGGTGGCGCCGTTCACCGCGGTGCCCATCGACAGCGCGTCGGGCACGGGCGCGCTGGCCGCGCCGCTGCTGCGGCGGGTGGCCGACGACCACGCGACCTACCGTCCCGACAGCGCCGCGCGCCTGGCCACAGTGGCGATGGACCTCATCGGCACCGCCGTCGCCGAGCGCGCCGGCCGTACGGACGAGTTACCCGAGCAGGCGCGGCGGCGGACGCTGCTGCGGCAGGTGCACGCCTTCATCGAGGAACGGCTCGGCGACCCCGGCCTCGACCCGGCGGCCATCGCCGCCGCCTGCCACATCTCCTTGCGCCACCTGCACCGGCTGTTCGAGTCGGAGCACACCACGGTCGCCGCGTGGATCAGGCGGCGGCGGCTCGAACGCTGCCGCGCCGACCTGCTGGCGGGCGGCGGCCTGTCGGTCAGCGCCGTCGGCGCGCGGTGGGGGCTGCCCGACTCCGCGCACTTCAGCAGGTTGTTCCGGCGCGCGTACGGGGTGCCGCCCGCCGAGTTCCGCCGCGCCCACGCCGTGCACTGAACGTCAACCGGCCTGGCACTCACGTGCAAGACCGCGGGGTCCCGCGCGCGGCATGCTCATGGCATCCGAAAGCGCGATCGAGAGAAGGGACCCCGAGCGATGCAGCTCTTCGTGAACCTCCCCGTCAAGGACCTCGCCAAGTCCAAGGAGTTCTTCACCGGCCTCGGCTTCACCATCTTCGGCATGATGGACGGCATGGCGTCGGTGGTCATCAGTGAGCAGACGCAGGTCATGCTGCTGGAGGAGCCGGTGTTCGCCGGTTACGTCACCAAGGAGATCTCCGACGCCGCCACGGCCACCGAGGCGATCCTGGTGCTCGGCATGGAGAACCCGGCGCAGGTGGACGAGCTCGTGGACAAGGCGCTGGCGGCCGGCGCCACCCTGGCGGGCGTGCGGCAGGAGGACGGCGTGCGGTACCAGCGCGGCTTCGCCGACCTCGACGGTCACCACTGGGAGGCGCTGTGCCTGGTTCAGCCCGCGCAGTGAGCCCCTCGATGAGCCCCTCGATGAGCACGGTCGCCGCCTCTGCCGACGGCACGCCCATCGTCTTCGAGCGCTGCGGCTCAGGGCCGGCGGTCGTGCTGGTCCAGGGCGCTTTCGCGGACCGGAGCGACCCCACGATGGCGGCCGTCGCGGCCGGGCTGTCCCGGTGGTTCACGGTGTACGCCTACGACCGGCGGGGGCGGGGTGACAGCGGCGACACCGCGCCGTACGCGGTCGAGCGGGAGGTCGAGGACCTGGCCGCGGTGATCGGGGCGGCGGGCGGGACGGCCATGGTGTTCGGCGGCTCCTCGGGGGCGGCGCTGGCGCTGGAGGCCGCCGCGGTCATGTCCGCCGTCACGCATCTGGCGGTGTGGGAGCCGCCGTACCACGTGGACGACTCCGCTCCCCCGCTGCCCGGCGACTTCGCGGGGCAGCTCGGCGCGCTCGTCGCGGCCGGGCGGCGGGGCGAGGTCGTGGAGCGGTTCATGGTGGAGGCGGCCGAGGTGCCGGTCTCCATGCTGGACGCGATGCGCGGGCATCCGTCCTGGGCCGCCATGGAGGCGGTGGCGCACACGCTGGTGTACGAGGCGGCGGTGCTCGGGCCGGGCAACGCCCTGCCGGCCGCCCGGCTCGCCGGGCTCACCCAGCCGACGCTCGTGCTCAACGGGGGCGAGAGCCCGGCCTGGATGGCGAACGCGGGCGCGGCGGTGGTGGCGACGGTGCCGGGGGCGGTACGGCGCGTACTGCCGGGCCAGGCGCACAACGTGGCACCGGAGGCGCTGGTCCCCGAACTCCTGGAGTTCTTCGTAGCGGCCTGACGCGCGGCGCGGCCGGACGACGCGGCGCGGGGCACGGTGGGCTGCCGGGCGGCCCGGCCGGGCGGCGCGGTGCGAGTGGCGCGGTGCGAGTGGCGCGGTGCGAGTGGCGCGGTGCGAGTGGCGCGGTGCGAGTGGCGCGGTGCGAGTGGCGCGGTGCGAGTGGCGCGGTGAAATAGAGGGTGCCGGGTTTGTGGGGCTTTGGGGACACTGGGGCTCGTGGACTTCGGCAGCCTGATCTCCCGGCTCGACCTGACCGCCAAGCTCCGTCTGCTCACGGGGGCGGGCATGTGGTCGCTGCCGCGCTGCCCGAGATCGGGCTGGACGCGATCGTGATGAGCGACGGGCCCATCGGGGTACGCGGCGGGCAGTGGCGGGCCGGTGACCCCTCCGTCGCCCTGCCGAGCCCCACCGCGCTGGCCGCCACCTTGGTGGAGGCGGAGCCCGGGCAGTCGGTGGCGGCCACGATGTCCCTGCCCGGGCGGGCGTTCGAGGTGTGGGAGGGCGGGTGGCGGACGGTCGAGGGCGGGCACGTCGTACGCGCCGGGCGTAACGCGGCCGACCTCCCCCTGGCCGTAACCGTGAAAATCTAGGTCACAAGGGAAGAACGGCGAGGGTCGCGTTTTCCCTCCCGCACCAGTTGGTTTGTATCCTTCTGAGCATGGCAAAGTCCGAGGACCCAGAGAAGCCGGGGCGCATCAAGCAGCTCCGCATGATCGCGAAGATCATTCAGCAGGCCAACCCCAAGGGTATGCCGATCGTCTTCCTTTCGGCGGTGGGCACGCTGGCGGTGGTCGTCGTGATCGGCCTGGTCACGGACTACTTGTGGTATTCGGTGTTCCTCGGCATCCTGGCCGCGTTCACCGTCGGCCTGGTGGTCTTCGGGCAGCTCGCCCAGAAGGCCCAATATTCGATCCTGCACGGCCAGACCGGCGCGGCCGCGGCCGTGCTGCAGGGCATGCGCGGCAACTGGCAGGTCACCCCGGCCATCGCGGTCAACCGTGACCAGGACATCGTGCACCTCGTGGTCGGCTATCCCGGCGTGGTGCTGGTGTCCGAGGGCCCGGGCAACCGGGTGGCGAAGATGCTCAAGGCGGAGAAGCAGCGCATCTCGCGGGTGGTGCTGGGCGTCGAGATCTACGACGTGCAGTGCGGCGACGGCGAGGGCCAGGTGCCGCTCGGCAAGCTGCAGCGCCACCTGATGAAGCTGCCGCGCAACCTGAAGAAGCCGTCGGTCAACGAGGTGAAGGACCGCCTGCGCTCGCTGCCGCGCAACATGCCGATGCCGAAGGGCCCGATGCCGAAGGGCGCCCGCATTCCGCGCGGCCCAAAGATGCGCTAGTGCTGTCGCCTTCATCGCGGGCCAACCGCGGCTGGTGGGACGGCAACGCCGACGACTACCAGGTCGAGCACGGCGGGTTCCTGCGTGACAGCGGCTTCGTGTGGTGCCCTGAGGGGCTCGACGAGGCCGACGCGGGCCTGCTCGGCGACGTGCGCGGGCGGCGGGTGCTGGAGATCGGCTGCGGCGCCGCCCAGTGCGCGCGGTGGCTGGTGACGCGCGGAGCGCGGGTGGCGGCGTTCGACATCTCGCACCGCCAGCTCCGTCACTCCCAGCGCATCGACCTCGACAGCGGCGTCCACGTCCCGGTGGTGCAGGCCGACGCCGAGCTGCTGCCGTTCGCCGGTGAGACGTTCGACGTGGTCTGCTCGGCGTACGGCGCGCTGCCCTTCGTGGCCGATCCGCCGGCGGTCTTCCGCGAGGTGCGCAGGGTGCTGCGGCCGGGCGGGCGGTTCGTGTTCTCGGTGAGCCACCCGATCAGGTGGGCCTTCCCCGACGATCCAGGGCCGCGGGGGCTGACCTCCGACCGTTCCTACTTCGACCGCTCCCCCTACGAGGAGCGCGACGAGCGCGGCACGCTCACCTACGTCGAGCACCACCGGACGATGGCCGACTGGGTCAACCTGCTGGCCGCGTCAGGTCTGACGATCACCGGGCTGGTCGAGCCCGAGTGGCCCGAGGGGCACGAGCGGGTGTGGGGCGGCTGGAGCCCGCTGCGCGGCCGGCACCTTCCCGGCACCGCCATCTTCAGCTGCGCGAATATCTAGCCGCCATGGCGTGGAAGAGCTCCCTGGGCCGATGGCGGGTGTCGTCGAGCATGGTGACGACGCCGTAGGAGCCGAGGTCGGCCCCGCCGGTGCGGTTGTAGGCGGCGTAGGTGAACCACAGGGCGGTGTCGACGCCCTCGGCCTCGAAGACGTCGAGCAGCTCATGGAAATAGCGCACCTGCTCGCCCTCGTCGCGCACCGCGCCGTCCGGCACGGCCCAGGCCATGCCGCCGCGCTCGCCGGCTCCCTGGTAGGGGCAGGTGCCGAACTCGGTGACGGCGACCGGCTTGCCGTGCTTGAAGTGGGCGCGCAGCTCGTCGGCGAAGTCGTGGGCGTTGTAGGAGGCGCGGTAGGCGTCCACGCCCGCCACGTCGTACGGCGCCCAGTCCACCGGCTCCCACGGCCCCGCCGCGTACGACACCCGCCCGCCGAACCGCGGCCGCACCGCCTCGACCACCCGCGCCAGGTAGGCGTTGAAGCGCGGCATGACCTGCATGAGCGTCGTCCACCACGTGACGTCGGCGGTCGCCATCGCGTTGAGCCGCTCGCGGTAGGTCGCGCCCTCGATGTAGCCGTGGCAGAAGGCGGTGATCTCGCAGCCGGTGACGTACGTGATCACGGCGCCGTCCCTGCGCAGCGACTCGGCCTGGGCGGCCGCGTCGGTGAACAGGTCGAGCGTCTCGTCCTCGGTGAGGTCGACGGGGAAGGGCGCGTACCAGATCTCGAGGCCCGCGGCGGCGGCCTGCTCGGCCGCGACGGCCAGCCTGCGCGGGTCGCCGCCGGAGACCCGGACGACCTGGCAGTGCAGCTCGTCGGCGATGACGCGCATCTCGCGCGCGACGCCGGCGGGGTCGAAGGTCTTGCGTGAGAGGTCGTCGCCGGGCAGGAACCCTGTGTCGTAGTTGATGCCTTTTTTCACGATTTATCCTCATCGTCAGGTGAAAGCCCGTGTTCGAGGAGGTCGAAGGCCACTTCGACCTCCTCCTGGAGCAGCCGCTCGGCCTCCTCCAGTGGCACGCCCGTGAAGAGCCGCTGGAAGAACGTCTCCTGCAGCGTGGTGATGACGGCGGTGATCTGCGCCGCCATGAGGCGGGGCACCAGGCCCGCGTCCGGCATGGCGGCTTCGAGCGCGGCGGCCAGTTCCTCGCGCTCGCCCATGTTCGTCTTGTAGACCTCCGACAGCAGCGCGGGACTCGACGCGACCACCTGCACCCTGGTGATCAACGCCTCGACGGACGTCTCGGCGCCGCGCCTGGCGATGCCCCTGCAGTGCTCGCGCAGTGCTCCGAGCGGTGTCTGCCCCTCGCGCCGGCCCCTCACGGCCGCGGCGTAGTCGTCCTTGATCGGGTCGAGGACCAGGCATTCCTTGCTGGGAAAGTACGAGAACAGCGTCACCTTGGCGACCCCGGCCGCCTCGGCGACCTCGTTGACGGTCACCGTGTCGTAGCCGCGCTCGCCGAACAACCGCAGCGCCGTCTCGGCGATGCGCTGCCTGGTCTGCTCCTTCTTCCGCTCCCTGAGCCCCGCCATCATCATGCGGACAGCATAAAACCGTACCGGGTATAAATCCATACCCGGTACGGTTTTTCACCGAGGAGGCGTCACATGCGGACGACGACCGTGTTGGACACGCGGTCGTGCACGCCGCGGTGGTCGCGGTCCCAGATGACCGCGGGCACGGCCAGGGAGAGCAGCACCGTACGCACGAGGACGGGCAGCCAGCGCGGGTCACGCCCGTCCATCGCGGCGACCCTGACGCCCATGAGCCGGTGGCCGAACGTCTGCCCCATGAAGCCGACGAGCAGCAGATATTGAACGGCGAACACCAGCGCGGGCGCCCACGGCGACTCGCCCGGGTTCATCCTGAGCAGCAGCTGCACGACCACCCACGTGCAGATCATCCAGTCGATGACGAGCGCGCCGATCCTGCGCCCCCATCCGGCCACCGACCCGCTGCCCTCCTGGGGCAGCCCCAGACGCTCTCCCGGGTAGCCGAGATCGACCCCCGCGGCGCGGACGCCGCCCAGCCAGGTCTGCGTCCACCGAGGCTCCTTGCTGCTCATGCACTCCACGGTAGCCGCACGCGGGGCCGGTCCGAATTGTGGCCCGAGCACGTCGTGAGATCGGCCAAGATAGTCGTCATGCCACATGGAGATGACCTTGACCAGCGCTTCACCGACGTCGTCGGACAGATCGGCCCCGAGCAGCAGCGCGAGATGAGCGCGGCGGCGAAGAGGGGCGCCAGGGCGTCGCGGCACGCCATGGACACCGAGCCTCAGCCCTTACGCCGTGAGCCCGACTGGGACGAGCCTGAGCCGCCACGCCGCAGGGCGAGCGCGGCGTGGTGGGCGGGCGCCGTGCTGTCGGTGGTGATCCTGGTGGGCTGGGTCGTCGTGGAGTTCCGCCCCGACCTGGTCCCCTTCACGGGCGTGGTGCCGGAGGAGACCACGGCCGTCCAGGGCCCGGTGAAGGAGAACGGCGCGTCCGACGCGGCCGTGAGCGACTCCGCCGAGCCGTTCAAGGGCTCACCGGCCGAGAAGTGGCCGACCGGCGCCGCCGGGTTCGTCATGCCGCCCGCCAAGGCGGTCGGCGGGCTGTCGAAGCAGGACGTCGCGAGGGGCCTGGCGCGGACGCGCAGGCTGCTGACCGCGGCGTACCTCGACAGGAAGATCATGGTGGGCGGCCGGCCCACGGCGTTCACCCGGCACCTGCACCCCGAGCAGCGGGCGAACTTCCGCAAGGAAGGCGCGGCCACCTGGCTGCCGATCTTCGCGCCGAAGACCGCCGAGTTCGCGTCCGGAGTGATCAAGGTGAAGGGCCGGACGACGATCTCGGAGTACAAGGAGGACGGGCGCATCGGCGCCAAGCTCAGCACGAAATACCTCATCGCGTACGCGATCCAGCGGCCTGGCCAGCCCGGCTCGGCCATCCGGCTGGTCGCCGAGCACGAGGGCGCGGTGACGGTCTACCGCGAGGACGGCGAGCTGGTCGTCTGGGCCGACACGTGGGGCGCCGGCTTCGCGCCGGCCCGGTGCGACGTGGACGACGACTACATCCACCCCATGTACGCCGACTCGCCGGCGGACCTGACGGTGCCGGACGGCAAGGTCGACGATCCGTACGCGCTGGACGACACGCCGGACGGCGGCGGGAGGTGCCAGGCCGTCGAAGGGACGTGAGCGGCCCCCCGCAGGCCCTGTGACCAGGCAGACCGCGCGTAACACGTGCGAAACAATCGGGACACCGTACGGAAACGGCCACGCCCTAGCGTCGCCATGATGGCCAGTCCCCAGGGAGGTTCGAGAGTGTTCAACTCCGCCGACGACGTCCTGAAGTTCATCAGTGACGAAGGGGTGCAGTTCGTCGATGTCAGGTTCACCGACCTGCCGGGGACGACGCACCACTTCACCTTCCCGGTCGAGAACTTCAGTGCGAGTGTCTTCACCGACGGACTCATGTTCGACGGCTCGTCGATCCGCGGCTTCCAGCAGATCCACGAGTCCGACATGCTCCTTCTGCCCGACCCCTCCAGCGCCGTGCTCGACCCGTTCCGTCAGCACAAGACGCTCAACCTCAACTTCTTCGTGCACGACCCGCTGACGGGCGAGGCCTACAGCCGCGACCCGCGCAACGTCGCACGCAAGGCGGAGGAATACCTCAAGGGCACGGGCATCGCCGACACGGTCTACTTCGGCCCCGAGGCCGAGTTCTACATCTTCGACGACGTGCGCTTCGAGACGAAGCAGAACGCCGGCTACTACTACATCGACTCCATCGAGGGCGCCTGGAACACCGGCAAGGCCACCGAGGGCGGCAACCTCGGCTACAAGCCGCGCTACAAGGGCGGCTACTTCCCGGTGCCGCCGATGGACCACTTCACCGACCTGCGCTCCGAGATGGTCCGCAACCTCATCGAGGCCGGCATCGAGGTCGAGATGCAGCACCACGAGGTCGGCACGGCCGGGCAGGCGGAGATCGACTTCAAGTTCGGCACGCTGCTCAAGACGGCCGACAACCTCATGCTCTACAAGTACGTCATCAAGAGCACGGCGCTCGAATACGGGCACACGGTGACGTTCATGCCGAAGCCCATCTTCGGTGACAACGGCTCCGGCATGCACTGCCACCAGTCGCTGTGGAAGGACGGCTCGCCGCTCTTCTACGACGAGGTCGGCTACGCGGGCCTGTCCGACACCGCCCGCTACTACATCGGCGGCCTGCTCAAGCACGCCGCGTCGCTGCTGGCGTTCACCAACCCGACGGTCAACTCCTACCACCGTCTGGTGCCGGGCTACGAGGCTCCGGTCAACCTGGTCTACTCCCAGCGCAACCGGTCGGCCTGCGTCCGCATCCCGATCACGGGCTCCAACCCGAAGGCCAAGCGCATCGAGTTCCGGGTGCCCGACCCGTCGTGCAACCCGTACTTCGCGTTCTCGGCCATGCTGATGGCCGGCATCGACGGCATCCGCAACAAGATCGAGCCGCCGGAGCCGGTCGACAAGGACCTCTACGAGCTGCCGCCGGAGGAGGCGCGCCAGGTGCCGCAGGTGCCCGGCTCGCTGCCCGAGGTGCTCGCCGCCCTGGAGGCCGACCACGACTATCTGCTCGAGGGCGGCGTGTTCACGCCTGACCTGATCGAGACGTGGGTGTCGTACAAGCGGGAGAACGAGGTCGACCCGATCCGCCTCCGCCCGCACCCGCACGAGTTCGAGCTCTACTACGACGTGTGAACACGCGGCTTCTTCGAAACGGCCCGGCATCGCTTCCTGATGCCGGGCCGTTCTCGTGTCGCGGAAACGCCGCAGAAACAGGCCGTCCCTTTTTATCTCCTGTGGAACGTCCGGACAGGCAGGAAAGGGAATCGCATGGCATTCACCAGGTCGGCCGCCGTCACCGCCGTCGCCACCCTCACCCTCATCACGCCGGCGACCTCCTTCGCCGCGACGAGCTCGTCCGCGACGGCGGCGCAGCAGGCCGCGGCGGTCATCTGCCCGATGGAGGTCGTCAGGAGCACCCGGCGCCACTTCCCGACGAAGACCGGGTGGGACTGGAGCAACTTCTTCAGGAAGGGCAGCACGGTCAGGGTCTACCAGGGCGAGACCCGCAAGATCGCCGACGGGCTCGTGGTCGTGAAGACGACGACCGTGGTGGGCAGCACGCGCTTCTGGGTGGACCAGCGCGACATCGCCCAGGCCGGCGCCTGCATGTCCTAGCCGCAGCGCGGGTCAGCCGAAAGGTGTACGGCGATCTCCCACAGCGGCAGGAGGTCGCGTGGACGGTGCCTGACTAGGCTTTTCGCCAAGATCCGTACGCGATGCAAGGACTGCCCATGGCTTCTGCCCGGAAGACACTGTTCACCGGTTCGCTCACCTTCGTGGCAGGGCTGGCGCTCTGGTTGTTCGGGCTCGATGAGGAGATCGTCATCTTCACCCCGTCCAAGATCGGCGTCGTCCTGATGGTCCTCGGCGGCCTGGAGACGCTGTACGGGGTCTACAAGCTCAAACGGCCCGAGGACACCGCCGGTTAGGCGGTGAAGGCCGGGGAGGTCGGCGTGAGGAGGGCGGACGCCGGGGTGGTGGGCCAGAGGGTGGTGAGGTCGGTCGTCAGCGTGGTCAGCAGGCTCGTCAGGTCCGCTTCGGCGGTTTCGTGGAGGGCTTCGGCGATGATCAGGACGGTCGAGGTCTCCTCGCGGACGGCCGACAGGCCGCTCTGGCGGTTGGTCCAGCGGCGGGCGTGGGCGCGGCCCTCGGCGTCGGCGAAGACGACCTCGCCGGCGGGCGGGTGCTCCGTCTCGCCGGCGAAGGTGAGGTACGTCTCGTCGCCCTTGGCGTAGCGGACCTCGAGGGAGCCGGCGATCTTCGAGACGTCGAAGACCGCGATCGGGACGGCGTACGCGATCGACAGGGCGTTGCACAGGTCGATCAGGGGGTGGAGGGACGGAAGCGCGCCCTCCTTCCTGAAGCGGCGCAGCAGCGACTCCGACGCGCACCTGTACTGCGTGGGCTTGAGCCCCATGCGGGAGAAGGCGCGGCGCCAGGCCTGGATCTCCGGCAGGTCGCTCTCGGAGGCGGTGGCGAGCCTGGCGGCGGCGCGTTCGGCGTAGGCGGCCACACGGTCCTTGACGGAGACGTCCGGCGTGATGCCTTCGGCGTACAGGGCCATGGGGATGAGGGCCGGGAAGTCGGTCCAGATGGCGGCTGAATGCTGGAAGCGCATCGATCCTCACTCCGCTGGAAGGCTGCCGGGGTCGTTTCCCGGCAGCCTATAGCGGGGGCGCGCGTCATCGGTGCAGGCGGTACAGGACGTGGCGGAGGATGGGGCTGTCCTTCGGGAGCCTGGGGTGGTCGAAGTCCTCGGCCGGGTCGCGGGTCATGCCGAGGCGTTCCATGACCGAGCGCGAGCGCCGGTTCTGGACGGCCGTCATCGAGATGATGTCGTCCAGCCCGGCCTCCTCGAAGGCGTAGCGGGCGGCGCGCCTGGCGGCCTCGATGGCATAGCCGTGGCCCCAGGCGGAGCGGGTCAGCCGCCAGCCGATCTCGACGGCGGGCAGGAAGGGCGCGTCGAAGGTCTGCAGCGCCAGGCCGGTGAACCCGATGAACCGGCCGGTATCGCGCAGTTCGAGCGCCCAGAGCGAGTAGCCGCGCTCGTCGAAGTGCCGCTCGATCCGGTCGACGAAGGTGTCACTCTCCTCGCGGGTCATCAGGGCGGGGAAGTGCTCCATGACCTCGGGGTCGGCGTTCATGGCGGCGAAAGGTTCTTTGTCCTCCTCGCGCCAGCGGCGCATGACCAGCCGTTCTGTCTCCATTTGATCTACAGTACGCGGCTGAGGAACGCCTTGGTCCGCTCGCTGCCGGGGTTGTCCAGCACCTCGGCGGGGGTGCCTGACTCGACGACCACTCCCCCGTCCATGAACACCACCCGATCGGCCACCTCGCGGGCGAAGCCGATCTCGTGGGTCACCACGATCATGGTGAGCCCGTCCTCGGCGAGGCCCTTCATGGTGGCCAGCACCTCGCCGACCAGCTCGGGGTCGAGGGCGCTGGTGGGTTCGTCGAACAGCATGAGTTTGGGCCGCATGGCGAGCGCCCTGGCGATCGCGACGCGCTGCTGCTGGCCGCCGGAGAGCTGGCGGGGGTAGCTGCCCGCCTTGTCCTCCAGGCCGACGCGGCGCAGCAGCGCGTGCACGCGTTCCCTGGCCTGCTCGCGCGGCTCGCCGCGGACGCCGACGGGGGCCTCCATGACGTTCTGCAGCACGGTCATGTGCGGGAAGAGGTTGAACTGCTGGAAGACCATGCCGATCTCCCTGCGCTGCCGGGTGATGTCGCGCTTGCGCAGGTGCCGGACCTTGCCGCCGCTCGCCTCGAAACCGATCAGCTCGCCGTCCACGTGGATGGCGCCGCCGTCGATGGTCTCCAGGTGGTTGACGCAGCGCAGGAACGTGGACTTGCCGGAGCCGGACGGCCCGAGGACGACCACGACCTCGCCGGCCTGGACGTCGAGGTCGATGCCCTTGAGCACCTCCAGGTGGCCGAAGTGCTTGCGTACGGCGCGGGCGTGCACCATGGGCATGCTCATGAGGACACCTCCGTGGGATCAGCCGCAGGACGGCGGCGGCGGAAGGTCGCGAAGGCCCAGAAGCTCTGCGGCGCGTTCCTGGTGGCGCCGCGCGCGTAGTGGCGCTCGATGAACGACTGGCCGACGTACAGGATCGAGGTGATGATCAGGTACCAGACGCAGGCGACGATCAGCAGCGGGATGGTCTGGAAGGTGCGGTTGTAGATCGACTGCACGGTGTAGAGCAGGTCGGCCAGCGCGATGACGCTCACCAGCGAGGTCGCCTTGAGCATGCTGATGACCTGGCTGCCGGTGGGCGGGATGATGAAGCGCATGGCCTGGGGCAGCACGATGCGGCGGAAGGTACGGCCGTCGCTCATGCCGAGCGCGGCGGCGGCCTCGCTCTGGCCGGGGTCGACGGACATGAGGCCGCCACGGATGATCTCCGCCATGTACGCGCCCTCGTTCAGCCCGAGCCCGAGGATGGCGGCCAGGAGGGGCGTGATGAGCACGTTGGTGTCGGCGGTGACGAACTCGGGCCCGAACGGGATGCCGAAGGAGATCTCCGGCAGCAGGTACGACAGGTTGTACCAGAGCACGAGCTGCACCAGCACCGGCGTGCCGCGGAAGAACCAGACGTAGAGCCCGCAGGCGGCGCGGGCGACGGGGTTCTCCGACAGGCGGCCGACGGCCAGCAGCACGCCCAGCGCCACGCCGACCGTCATGGCGATGACGGTGAGCAGCAGCGTGGTGAAGATGCCCTGGCCGATGATCTGCGCGTTGACGTAGCTGCCGACGACGTCCCACTGGAAGTTGGGGTTGGTGACCAGCAGGCTGACGAGCTGGGCGGCGAGGACGAGCAGGACGACCGAGGCGACCCAGCGCAGCGGATGGCGGGTGCGCGCGGCGCCCGCGACGTCGATCTCGGAGGGTTGAGTCATGATTTCGCCAGGTTGACGCCGGCCTGATCCAGCTTGTTGTCGCCGGTCTTCCACTTGGCCATGATCCTGTCGTAGGTGCCGTTGTCCATGAGCTGCTGGAAGGCGTCCTTGAGCACGTCGCGCAGCGGCGAGTCCTTGGCCACGACGGCGCCCTGGTAGAGGTCGTCGAAGCCGTTGGGCTGCCCCTTGCCGGCCAGCTCCAGCTTGCCGCCGGCCTGGTCGACGAAGTACGTGAGCGGCGCCTGCGAGGAGAAGAACGCGTCCGCGCGGCCCGAGCTGACGGCCAGCACGGAGGTCGGCTGGTCCTTGTACGACTGCACGGTGATCTTCGGCTTGCCCTCCTTGGCGCAGGCCGCCGACTGTCCCTTGATCACCGCCTCGGCGGAGCCGCCGGCCATGACGGAGATCTTCAGCCCGCACGTGTCGGCGACCGAGCCGATGCCGTCGGGGTTGCCCTTGGGCACGGCGAAGACGACGTACTCCTTGACCCAGTCGATGAAGTCGTTGGCCTTCTGCCGGTCGGGGAAGTCACCGACGGGGCCGATGGCGAAGTCGTAACGGCCTGAGGCGATGCCGGTCAGTGAGCTGGGCAGGCCGTCCACGGTGACGTGCTCGATCTTCACGCCGAGCACCTGGCCGAGCGCGTCGGCCATGTCCGCGGCGGCGCCGGTCAGCGACCTGCCGTCGGGGCCGGCGATCTCGTACGGCGGGAACGAGCCGTTGTTGACCGAGATCAGCTTGCCGGCCTGCTTCACCTTGTCGGGCAGCCGGTCGTGCAGGGCCTGGTCCTTGGTCTGGGCGGCGGCGGAGGTCTGTCCCGTGGGCTCCAGCACGCCCTCGGCCTCCGGGGGGTTGGCGCCGCAGCCGGCCAGCAGGAGTGCGGCGGTGGCGAGCAGCGCGGTCGCGTGCTTAGACATGCGGCTCCAATCGCGGGTCCACGGCGAAGCGCCGGTTCTCGAGGACGGGCAGCGTCGTGCGGGCGGCTTCCAGCTCGGCGGCGGAGGCGTCGGACCACAGCAGGCCGGGCGCGTCGCCGAGGCGGGCCCTGGTGATGCCGAGCGGGTCGACGATCATGCTGGCGCCGATGTTGCGGCGGCCGCACTCGCCGGACGCGGCGACGTAGCAGGTGTTCTCCAGGGCGCGGGCGGTGACCATGACCTCCCAGTGCCATTCCTTGGCCGGGCCGCGCACCCAGGCGGCGGGCAGCGCGAGCACCTGGGCGCCCTGGTCGGCGAGCAGCCGCGCCATCTCGGGGAAGCGCACGTCGTAGCAGGTCATCAGGCCGACCTTCCAGCCGGCGACGTCGATGACGACGGGCGCGTCCGCGCCGGGGACGACGTTGTCGGACTCGCGGCGGCCGAAGGCGTCGTACAGGTGGAGCTTGACGTACGTGCCGACGATCTCGCCGTCCCTGGCGGCGACGAGCACGTTGGAGACGCGGCCGTCGGCGGCGGGCACGTGCACGCCGGCGATGACGGTGGTGGACGAGCCGCGGGTGTGCTCGACCAGGCCGGTGACGAACGGGCCGTCCAGCGGCTGGGCGGCCTCTCGGATGCGTACCGGCTCGTCCACGAAGAGCGCGAGCGCGCCCTCGGGCAGCACGAGCAGGTCCGCCCCGCCGGCGACGGCGTCGTCGATCAGCTCCTCGCAGGTCTTGAGGTTGGCGGTCCAGTCCTCGGCCGAGGCGAACTGGCCCACGGCGATTCTCAGGTCGGTCATGCGGTGAAGACCTCCTCGGCTTCGATGCGGCGGTTCGCGATGCCCTGGGCGTGCAGTTCGGTGCAGAACGCGGCGACCATGGCGGCGTTGGGGGCGGCGCCGTACGGCATCCAGTCGGCGCCGAAGGTGGCGGCCGTGCCGGTGAGGTCGGCGAGCAGCCACGGCGTGGTGTCGGCGAGCAGGCGGCGGCGGGCCAGCCAGTGCCGCTTGGAGCGCTCGAACAGCTCCGTCACGGCCTGCGGCAGCCACGGGTTCCGCTCGACGCTCTCGCGCTTGAGCGTCACCAGGTGGATGCCGGGCACGAAGCCGGTCCGCCGGTAGTAGGCCAGCTCGGCGGCGCGGTGGTCGGGCAGCAGGTGACGGAAGCGGCTCTCCTGGGTGAAGAACTCCTCCGGCATGAACGGGGTCATGATGGCGTCGTAGCGGCCCTCGGCGAGCCCTTCGGCCAGGCCGTCGTCGCTGAGCGAGACGTTGTCGGGGAACGGCACGGGGCCGACGCGGTCCTTGCCGGTCTCCCCCGCGACGAGCGGGCCGACCGTCCAGGTGACGCCGGTCAGGTCCACGCCCTCGGCGCGCAGCAGGGCGCGGGTCCAGGTGTTGCCGGAGTCGGGCCAGCCGGTGAGCCCGATGCGGGCGCCCTTCAGCTGGCCGAGCGCGGTCAGGTCGCTGTCGCGGCGGACGAGCACGCAGCGGTGGCGGAACCCGCGCATCACGAACACGGGCAGGCCCACGAGCCGGTCGTCGCCTGCGGCGCGGCCGAGCACGTACCGGCTGAAGGAGGTCTCGCCGCCGTCCAGTCCCGGCTCGCTGAGCACGTCCGGTGTGACGGCTCTGGAGTCGAGGTCCAGCTCGAATCCCTCGGCCCGGACGGCGCCGGTGACGATCGGCACGAGATGGTCCCAATCTCGCAGAGCAAGGCGAACGGTCGCCACAAATCCCCCAAACAGTACGTACTTGCCGTTAATAGCCCCAGACCATATGTTCAGCGGAGCAAACTGCACAAGAAGATCTTTGTTGCTGAACAAAGATTTACAGGGGGACAAAGTGGACGCCGCTTGGCTGGCGCAGCGCATCGGGGACCCGAGCGCACGGGGCATCGCCGCCGCCCTTACCGACCTCATCAGGGAGGGGACGGTGACGGCGCAGACGCGCCTGCCCACGGTCCGCGGCCTGGCCAGGGAGCTGGGCGTCAGCTCGGGCACGGTCGCGGAGGCCTGGTCGGAGCTGCGCGGGCACGGCATGATCAGGACCGACCGGCGGCGCGGCACGGTGGTGCTGGGCCCGCCCGACGTGCCGCGCCCCATCCGGTACGAGCGCCTCGGCCACTGGGGCGACCGCCTGGCCATCGACCTGACCATCGCCTCCCCCGACACGGCGCTGCTGCCGCCGCTGGAGGCCGCGCTGGCCGCCGCCGCCCGCGCCGACGGGCTCAACGACTACGCCCGCGCGACGATCACTCCACGCCTTCGCGCCGCCGTGGAGCCCACCTGGCCGTTCGAGGCGCAGAGCTGGCTCGCGGTCGGCGGCGGGTACGAGGCCGTGCAACTGCTCTGCCAGACGGCGGCGCTGCCCGGCGACCGCATCGCCATCGAGGAGCCGACCGGGGCGCGGCTGCTGGACATCCTGGAGACGATCGGCGTCCAGATCGTCCCCGTCGCCTGCGACGAGGAGGGGCCGCTGCCCGGCGCGCTGGCCAAGGCGCTGAAGGCGCGGCCGGTGGCGTTCGTCTACCAGCCGCGCGGGCAGTCGCCGTGCGGGCACGCGGTCACGCCCGGCCGCTCGGCAGAGCTGGCGGCGCTGCTGGAGCCCGCCAAGACGCTCATCGTGGAGGACGACGGCATCGGCGAGCTGTCGGTGTCGCCGATGGTCAGCATGGGGACGCGCTTCCCCGACCGTACGGTGCTGGTCCGGTCGTACTCCAAGTCGCACGGCCCCGACCTGCGCATCGCGGTCATCGGCGGCGCGGCCGACGCGGTCGAGCGGGTCCGGGTGCTGCGCAGCTTCGGCACCGGCTGGACCAGCAGGATCCTCCAGGACGCGCTGGCCCACCTGCTCGCCGACCCGGACGTGGAAGCGCGCGTGGCGCACGCCCGCGAGGTCTACGCGGGGCGGCGCGCGCGGCTGGCCGCGGAGCTGGCGGCGCGCGGCGTGCGCACCGGCGGCGGTGACGGGCTGGTGCTCTGGGTGCCGGTACGCGACGAGCCCGCCGCCCTGGTCACGCTGGCCGCGCACGGCATCTCGGTCGCCCCCGGCAGCCGGTACGTCATCGACCAGGCCGCCCGGCCCCACCTCCGCCTGGCGACGGCCAGGCTCACCGACGACCCGGCGGAGCTGGCCGAGCTGGCCGACGTCGTCGCGCTGGCCGCCGGGCGGGGGGTCAGCGCCGCGACCTGATGCCGGTGACGCGGCGCAGCACGTCCCACCAGAACGGCGCGCCGAACAGCAGCGCCACGTACGTCAGCAGGAAGCCGGGCCAGTGGCTGGGCGCGCTGACCCGCTCCCACCAGGCGGCGCCGTTCCAGCGCACGTCGGGCTCGCCCTCGGCCGGGATCGAGATGCTGACCAGCGCCTGGCCCATCAGCTTGACCAGCGCCGGCTGGCTGAGCGTCTCGGTCACGCACGGCACCGGGTCGCCGCCCGTGCACAGCTGCTTGAGCTCGTCGTACGCGCCCTGCCCCGTCCCCGCCACGGCGGTCACCGAGGCGCGGTAGGCGTTGTCGCGCAGCAGCGTCTTGGCGTACTCCAGCCCGTCCATGCTGAACAGCAGCGTCACCGCGACGCCCAGCGCGGCCACGACCCACTTGACGTAGCGCCGGTAGAGCATCGACAGGCGCTGCATCTCGCCGTCGAACCAGGTCTCGACGCCGCGCCTGAACCGGTCGAGGTCGCCCTGCGCGGCCTCCCAGACGCCCTTGAGATGGCCGTAGAGGGGGCTGTCCATCTGCCTGAGCCGGGCCAGGAAGCCTTCGACGTCGCCGTTCTCGGCCGTCAGCTCCATGACGGCCACCGCGAACCTCGCGGGCGGGATCTCGGCGATGCTCGTCCTGCCCCGCTTGGCGTGGTCGATCTCCCTGACCCGCTCGTACAGCAGGTTGATCATGGAGGCGCCGGTCCCCCTCTCGGGCATCTCGCCGGCGCTGGCGGGCGCGGGCCTGTCGCTGTGGACGGGCCTGGGGTCGCGGGCGAACGGCATCGCCCTGAACACGTCGAGCACCTTCGCGGGCAGCCACGAGCCCTTGGGACCCGCGCCGTCCATGGTGTCCCTGAGGTAGGCCCACAGGAACTTGCTGCGGATGGACAACACCCGCACGGCGGCCTCGTTGAGCCCGCTCACCAGCAGCGACAGCAGCAGGAACGCCACGACCAGGCCGAGGGCGAGGTCCACGTAAACGGATAACACGGCCGCCATGAAACACCCCTGGGCGTGACAGCGCAATGACGCAGCGCATCAAAAGTCACGTCATATGCTGATCAGCCGCCGTAGAAGACGCGATCCACCACCTTACGGGCGCGGCGGGTGACCCGGCGGTAGTCGTCGAGGAAGTCCTCGGAGCCGTCGGGCGGGTAGCCGAGCGTACGGGCGACCTGCCTGCGCTCGGCGGTGTCCTTCGGGATGCTGTCGCCGGGCCGGCCCCTGACCAGCATCATCGCGTCGCGTACGCGGGAGGCGAAGCGCCACGCCTCGGCCAGCACCTCCTCGTCCTCCGGCGCGAGCAGGTCCTCCGCCACGGCCGCGCGCAGCGCCTCCAGCGTGCGCGTGGTGCGCAGCGGCGGCAGCCGGCCGGCGTGCTGGAGCTGCAGGAGCTGCGCCACCCACTCCACGTCGGACAGCCCGCCGGGGCCGAGCTTGGTGTGCAGGGCGGGGTCGGCGCCGCGCGGCAGCCGCTCGGCCTCCATGCGGGCCTTCAGCCGCCTGATCTCCCTGACGGCGTCGCCGCTCAGCCCGTCGCGCGGATAGCGCAGCTCGTCGATCATGGCGGTGAAGGCCGCGCCCAGCTTCGCGTCGCCCGCCGAGAACCTGGCCCGCAGCAGCGCCTGCGCCTCCCACGGCGACGACCAGCGCGCGTAGTAGGCGCGGTAGGAGGCGAGCGTGCGCACCAGCGGGCCCTGCCGGCCCTCGGGGCGCAGGTCGGGGTCGATGAGCAGGGGCGGGTCAGGCGCGGGCAGCGACAGCAGCCTGCGCACCTCGTTGGCCACGGCGAAGGCGGCGTCAGTGGCCGTGCGCTCGTCGACGCCGGGCAGCGGCGAGTGCACGAACATCACGTCGGCGTCGCTGGCGTAGGAGCACTCCATGCCGCCGAGGCGGCCCATCGCGATGATCGCGAACGAGGTGGCCTCGCGCGCCTTGCCGAGCGCCGCGTCGAGCGCCGCCTGCAGGGTCACGTCGTTGAGCCGCGACAGCGCGGTGCCGACGGTCTCGATGTCGATCAGGCCGGAGATGTCGGCCACGGCCGTACGGAACAGCTCTTTGCGCCGCAGCGCGCGCACGGCGGTGACGGCGGTCTCGGGGTCGCCGGCGTGGCGGGAGACCGCTGCCGACGCCTCGCCGAGCAGCGAGTCGGGCGGGCGCGGGGTCAGCTCGGCGTCGGAGCCCAGCATGGCGACCGCGTCGGGGGCGTGCATGAGCAGGCCGGTGGCGTAGCGGCTGGTGCCGAGCACCCGCGCCATCCTGGCCGCCACCGCGGTCTCGTCGCGCAGCAGCCGCAGGTACCACGGCGTGGTGCCCAGCTTGTCGCTGACCTGCCGGAACCCGAGCAGCGCCGCGTCCGGGTCGGGCGTGTCGGCGAACCAGCCGAGCATCACCGGCAGCAGCGTGCGCTGGATCGCGGCCCGCCGCGAGACCCCGGTGGACAGCGCGGCGATGTGGCGCAGCGCGCCGGTGGGATCGACGTAGCCGAGCGCCTCGAGCC
This sequence comes from Nonomuraea sp. NPDC049421, assembly GCF_040677005.1. Taxonomy (NCBI): domain Bacteria; kingdom Bacillati; phylum Actinomycetota; class Actinomycetes; order Streptosporangiales; family Streptosporangiaceae; genus Nonomuraea; species Nonomuraea sp. NPDC049421. The sequence goes on along the minus strand of NZ_JBFAQA010000001.1, from coordinate 357,621 downwards.
GGGCCGCGGCGGCCGAGGCGGACAGCCGCGCCTCCGACTCGGGCAGCCGCGCCACGGCCTCGAGCAGCGGCCGGTAGAACAGCTTCTCGTGCAGCCGCCTGGCCTCCATCGCGTGCCGCCGCCAGCGGGTGGTGAACTCCCCCACCGGGTCGGCCTGCATGCCGAGCGCCCGCCCGAGGCGGCGCAGGTCGGCCTCGTCGGTGGGCACGACGTGGGTGCGGCGCATCCGGTGCAGCTGCAGCAGGTGCTCGACCTGGCGCAGGAACGTGTACGCCTCGGCGAGCGAGCGGGAGTCCTCGCGGCCGACGTAGCCGCCGCGGGAGAGCGCGGCCAGCGCGGGCAGCGTGGCCCTGCGGCGCAGCAGCGGGTCGAGCCTGCCGTGCACGAGCTGGAGCAGCTGCACCGCGAACTCTATGTCGCGCAGCCCCCCCGGACCGAGCTTGAGCTGCCGGTCGCCCTCGGCGCGCACGTGGGCCTCGACCCTGCGGCGCATGGCCTGAACGTCCTCCACGAAGTGCTCGCGGGTGGCCGCCGACCAGACCATGTCGTTGACGGCCGAGACGTAGGCGGCGCCCAGCTCCAGGTCGCCCGCCACCGGCCGGGCCTTGAGCAGCGCCTGGAACTCCCATGTCTTGGCCCAGCGGTGGTAGTAGGCCAGGTGGCTCTCCAGCGTGCGGACCAGCGGCCCGGAACGGCCTTCCGGCCGCAGCCCCGCGTCGACCTCCCACAGCGAGCCCTCGGACGTGGTGGTGGTGCAGCCGCGCATCATGGCCTGGGCCAGGCGGGTGGCCGTGCGCAGCGCCTTGGCCTCGTCGGCGCCCTCCCTGGGCTCGGCCACGAAGATCACATCGACGTCGCTGATGTAGTTGAGCTCTCTCGCGCCGCACTTGCCCATGCCGATGACCGCGAGGCGGACGTCTTCCGCGCCGACCTCCGTACGCGCGACGGCGAGCGCCGCCTCCAGCGCGGCGCCCGCGAGCTCGGACAGCTCGGAGGTGACGTCCTGCAGCCCGATCCGGCCGGTGAGGTCGCGGGCGGCGAGGTGGGCGAGCCGGCCGCGGTAGGCCACCCGCAGGGCCGTGAGCGCGTCGTGGCCGCCGCTCTCCGCGCGCGGCTCGCTCTCGCCCGGCTCCGCGCCGACGGCGCGCAGCAGCTCGGCCCTGACGTCGCCGAGGCGGTCTTCCGCCAGCATCGCGACGTGGGAGGGGTGGCGGACGAAGTGGTCGCCGAGCGCCGCGCTGACGCCCAGCACCGCCAGCAGGCGGCTGCTCAGCCGCTCGTCGTGGCGCAAGGTGCCGAGGACCGCGGGCTCGCGCTCGATCAGCCGGGTGAGCGAGACCAGCGCCTGGTCGGGGTCGGCGACGGCGACCAGGGCCTCCAGGATGTCGTCGAGGTCGGCCGGGGACTGACGGATCAGCTGGGCGGCCCTGGCGCCGTCGGCGAAACCGAGTTTGGCGAGCCGGGCCGCGGTGGATTCGATCCTGGGCACCCTTCCATCTTGACAGCTCCCGCGTCATCCGCCGTAGCATGCGAACGCAACGTTGCGTTGCGTTTCGCTTTTCGGGAGGGTGTCATGAGCGGGGATTCCGGGCGCGTGCCCGCGGGGGTGGCCTGGGGGCTGCTGGGGGCTTGGGTCGTGCACGACGCCGAGGAGCTGGTCACGATGGCGCGGTGGACGCGGGAGGCGCGGCCCCTGCTGGAGTCCCGCTTCCCGGGGGTGCCGTGGGAGCGGCTGGAGGTGTCGCAGGCGCACGCCGCCACCGCCATCGGGCTCATGGGCGCGGTCGTGGCGGGCGCGGCGGCGATGGGGGCGCGCACGGGCGGGCACAGCCCGTCCTTTCAGGCCGCGCTCGCCGGGTTCGGGGTGCACGGGGTGGCGCATCTGGCGCAGGCGGCGCTGTTCAGGGGCTACACGCCGGGCCTGGTGACCGCTCCCCTGGTGGTGCTGCCGTACGCGGTGTGGGCCTGGCGGCGGCTCAGGGCCGCCGGGGTGCCGGCGACGTCGAAGCCGAGCGGCCTCCTGGCGCTCCCTTTGGTGCTGGCCGGCGTGCACGCCCTGGCCCACGCCCTGACGAGCCGCCGACGCCGCCACCCGAGCACGGACCATCCTCCGGTGCGGCTGTTCAGGAGCTCCTGACCACGTCGCCGAAGGCCTCCGCCACCGGGCGCCACGTTCTCACCAGGGCGGGTTCCGCGGCCTTCACCTCGGCGTTCAGGTCCTCGGTGTTATAACCCTGGGCGCTCAGGCCGCCGGCGGGGTCGTCGCCTTCCGGCTGGGCCGTCCAGGCGGCGAAGATGTCGGGGGTGGCCTCCGGGTGGAACTGGACCGCCCAGGCCGCCTCTCCCAGGCGGTAGCCCTGGTGCGGGTAGCGGGCGCCGGTGAGCAACGGCACGGCGCCGTCGGGCAGGCGGGTCATCGCGTCCTGGTGATACTGGACGGCCACCGCCCGCTCGCCCACTCCCCCGAACAGGCGGTCGGAGGCGGCGGCGGGCAGCGTGGTCACCTCGCAGGCGCCGACCTCCAGCCCGGCGGCGCCGCGCTCGACGATGCCGCCGCAGGCCATGGTGAGCAGCTGCGCGCCCAGGCAGATGGCGAGCGTGGGCGCGCCCTCGTCCACGGCGCGCCGCAGCAGGTCGCGGGTGGCGGGCTGCCAAGGGCTGCGCTCGTCCTCCCAGGCCGCCGCCGCGCCGCCGAGCACGATGAGCCCGTCCGCCGCGCGTACGGGCACCTCGTCCCCGAGGTACGGCCGCACGACGTCGCAGGGGACGCCGAGCCAGCCGGCGAGATACCCGAGACCGGCTTCGGCCTCGTGTTCGATGACCGTGATCCGCATGTCGTCAATTATCCGGCTTGTCGTGAGATGTCCGGTCCCTATGCTCCCCTCATGACAGTCGAATTCGATGAGGTGGACGGGCAGCGGATCGCCACGTTCGGCACCGGCCCGCGCAAGATCGTCGCGGTGCACGGCATCACGGCCTCGCTGATGGCGTGGGCCACGGTCGGCCGGCGGCTGCCCGACGGCTGGTCGCTGGTGGCCATGGACCTGCGCGGGCGCGGGCACAGCGCGTCCCTGCCTGGCCCGTACGGGCTGCCCAGGCACGCCGAGGACGTGCTGCGGGTGGCCGAGCACGTCGGCGCGGGCCCCGACGCGGTGCTGACCGGCCACTCCATGGGCGCGTACGTGGCCGCGCTGGCCGCCGAGCAGCGGGCGTTCGCCAAGGTCGTGCTGGTGGACGGCGGCCTCCCGCTGCCTCCGCTGCCCGACGGCGTGGACCCGGACGCGGCCACCCAGGCCACGCTGGGTCCGGCGCTGGAGCGGTTGCGGCGGACGTTCGCCTCGCCGGAGGCGTACGTGGACTTCTTCAAGGCCCACCCCGCCTTCGCCGGCAACTGGACCTCCGACGTGGAGGCGTACGTGCGGTATGACCTGACCGGGCCCGACGGCGCGCTGACGTCACGGGCGGCCGGGGAGGCGGTGCTGGCGGACGGCCGGTGGATGCGCGTGGAGCGCGACCGCATCGGGGCCGCGCTGGAGCGGATCACCGCGCCGCTGGTGCTGCTGAGGGCGCCGCGCGGGCTGCTCGACCAGCCGGTCGGCCTGCTGCCCGACGACCTCGCGGGGCCCTGGATCGAGCGGCTGCCCGGCCTGCGCGACGAGCTGGTGCCCGGCTGCAACCACTACACGATCCTGTTCGACGAGCGCTGCGCGGACATCGTGGCGGCCCGCCTCACGTCCTGACACCCGAACGGCTCACGGCCCGCACGCGTCCTGGCGCCCGAACGGCCCACGACCCGGGCGCGTCCTGACGCGCGGACATGCGAAGGGGCCTCCGGGAGGATCTCGGAGGCCCCTTTCACCTGCGGTTCAGCGGGGAGCGATCCAGGTGGCGCGGGCCGCCGCCACCAGCGTGCCGTCCATCTCGTAGATGGCGCTCTGGCCGTAGAGCTTGCGGCCGTCGCGGCCGGTCGGGCGGGCCACCACGGAGTAGCGGCCGCCGGGCAGGATCGAGCCGTTGATCTGCACGGCCAGCCGGCCGAGCAGCGCGCTCTCACCCGGGCCGAAGTGCGCCCAGCCGGTGATGCAGTCGAGCACCGCGCCCACGATGGAGGCGGGCACGCCGTCCTCGCCGCTCACCGTGTGCGGCACCCGCCAGCCGGCCGCCACCAGGTCAGTGTCCTCCACCGGGCCGGGGAAGATCCGCAGCCCGTCGCCGGGCTCGCGCAGGCCGCAGGCGAAGCACTCGGCGAACGGGTGCTTGCGCAGCCCGGCGAACCCGGCCTCGGCGCGGGCCGCGTCGTTGAACGGCACGAAACCGGGACCCTCGAGGTCTTCGGCCACCGGGATGGCCTCGACCAGCAGCGTGTCGCCGTGGGAGAGGGAGACGGAGTTGGCCACGTGGTCGAGGCGCAGCTCGGTCTCCAGCGGCGTGGGGGCATGGAGGGTGACCTCGACGGCTGATCGGCTGCCTGATCGGCCACCGTTCAGCGCCTCCTCCATGGTGCCCGCGATCCAGCCGCCGTTGGCGACGCCCACGGGACCGCGGAAGCGCTTGGGAACGGTCAACACGGTCTGCAAGGCAGCCGTCGTCATGCCACACCCTCCTATATCGCCCCACTCGGCGAAAAGTCCGGAAATATCATAAAGAGCAGACCGATTTTATCGGACGCCCGGTTTATCTAGGGACGGGGGTCCTGACGGTTGCTCAGTGCTTCTCCATAACGCCTCGAACGGGCCCGGAACTTCCCCGCGCCCGGGGATGTACGACGGTAGAGGTCGCGCATCGCGGGGACGTGTCCCGGGCGTCAGAAGCAACGAAAATCGGCCTCACTCCGAACCGCTCCGGGAGTGAGGCCGATCAAGGCGTCGGGAGTACCTTAACGGGGTTTCCCGGTTGCCGCGTACCAATCTGCCGAATCCGGCGGGGAGCCCGTCAAAGCATGCCGAGCTGGATCCGATCTCCGCAGGTCAGCGCCCTGCCGGAGCTTTCGGCGGCTTGACGAGTGCGCGAGTTCGGCCGTAGTCGCAGAGTCTGGAGTGCGACGGGCCTATGCTGGCGCGGCGTACATGATCGGCGGGACGAGACGGGGCGGGGGTGGGGAGCGTGCCCGGGGCGATGCTGCGGTACCCGCCCGGATCCCTGGTCATCCTGACGGGGCTGCCGGGGGCGGGCAAGACCACGCTGCTGCGCCGCCTGTACGGCCTGCATGGCGCCGAGAGCCGCCCGCTGACCGCGGGGACGGTCGTGGTGATCGACTCCGCGCAGTCGCGGCGGCACTGGGACGGCAGGCTCACCTGGGCGCCCTACCCGGTGCGGCGGGCCGTGGTGTTCGTCACCCACGTGAGCCGCATCAGGCGGGCGCTGGCGCGGGGCGCGCCGGTGCTGGCGCACAACCGGGGCTGCGGCCCGTACGTGCTGCGCGGTTTCGCTTGGCTGGCCCGCAGGCACGGCGCGGGCTTCCACCTGCTGCTGCTGGACGCGCCCGCGGAGGAGGCGCTGGCCGGGCAGCGCGCGCGAGGACGGGTGGTGGCACGGCGGACGTTCGCCCGCCACCGGCGGCGCGTGGAGCGCCTGCTGGCCCGCGTCAAGGACGGCGACCCGGCCCCCGCGACCGGCGCCCGCGTCGTGGACCGGGCGCAGGCCGGCCTGCTGGAGGCCATCGTGTTCGACGCGCTCCCGGATGAGCCCGCCCGCCCGGCACGGCGGCGCCCGCCACGCGCCCAGCGGATCGGCGGGTAGCGGGCCCGGATCACCTCAGAGGATCGGCAGGTAGCGGCCGAGCTCGAACTCCGTCACGTGGCGGCGGTATTCGCGCCACTCGCTGCGCTTGTTGCGCAGGAAGAAGTCGAAGACGTGCTCGCCCAGCGTCTCGGCCACCAGCTCGCTGCGCTCCATGACCTCGATGGCGTCGTTGAGCGACCCGGGCAGCGGCTGGATGCCCAGGGCGCGGCGCTCGGCGCTCGTGAGGGTCCAGACGTTGTCCTCGGCGGCGGCGGGCAGCTCGTAGCCCTCTTCGATGCCCTTCAGGCCGGCCGCGAGGATGAGCGCGAAGGCGAGGTAGGGGTTGCAGGCGGAGTCGAGCGAGCGGAACTCGATGCGGGTCGAGCCGCCCTTGTGCGGCTTGTACATCGGCACCCGGACCAGCGCCGAGCGGTTGTTGTGGCCCCAGCACACGTAGGAGGGGGCCTCGCCGCCCTGCCCCGCGATGGCCTCGGCGCCGCCCCACAGCCGCTTGTAGGAGTTGACCCACTGGTTGGTGATGGCGGTGATCTCGGCGGCGTGCCTGAGCAGGCCCGCGATGAACGAGCGGCCGACCTTGGACAGCCGGTAGTCGGAGCCCGCCTCGTAGAAGGCGTTCCTGTCGCCCTCGAACAGCGACATGTGGGTGTGCATGCCGGAGCCGGGGTGCTCGGTGAACGGCTTGGGCATGAAGGAGGCCCAGATGCCCTGCTCCAGCGCGACCTCCTTCATGACCAGGCGGAAGGTCATGATGTTGTCGGCCGTGGTGAGCGCGTCGGCGTAGCGCAGGTCGATCTCCTGCTGGCCGGGGGCGCCCTCGTGGTGGCTGAACTCGACGGAGATGCCCATCGACTCCAGCATCATGATCGCCTGGCGGCGGAAGTCGTGGCCCGAGCTGTGGGGCGTGTGGTCGAAGTAGCTGCCCGAGTCGATGGGCTCGGGCCGCTCGCCCGGCTCCGGCCTGTTCTTGAGCAGGAAGAACTCGATCTCGGGGTGGGTGTAGAAGGTGAAGCCCATGTCGGCGCACTTCGCGAGCGCGCGCTTGAGCACCCAGCGCGGGTCGGCGTGGGACGGCGAGCCGTCGGGCATGAGGATGTCGCAGAAGATGCGCGCCGCGCCCGGCGTCTCGCTGCGCCAGGGCAGGATCTGGAACGTCGCGGGGTCGGGCTTGGCCAGCATGTCGGACTCGTAGACGCGGGCGAAGCCCTCGATCGCCGAGCCGTCGAACCCGATGCCCTCGGCGAACGCGCCTTCGAGCTCGGCCGGCGCGATGGCCACGGACTTGAGGAAGCCGAGCACGTCAGTGAACCACAGCCGGATGAACCGGATGTCGCGTTCCTCGAGCGTGCGGAGCACGAACTCCTGCTGGCGGTCCACAGCATCCCCTCGTTCGACGTAACTACAGGTCACCTACCAGCATGCCGTGTCCGTGTTTCGCACACGTTACGGGGGTCGCCGGTGCGAGCCTCGCTGACAAAGGGCCCGCCCCGACCTACTGTGATCAACGCAGTCAGTCTCGGGGGAGGCAAGGGTGGCCATCGACCTGCTCAATCACAAGCTCGATCGGGCGTTCGACCACATCGACGCGAACGGCAACGGCGTCGTCGAGCGTGAGGACCTGCTGGGGCTGGGCGCCCGCATCCTGGTGGGCTTCGGCGAGTCCCCCACCTCGGTCACCGGGGCGCGTCTCGTCGAGAGCTTCGACCGCATCTGGTTCACCCTGTCCGACGCGCTCGAACGCGACGGCGACTCCGGCCTCGCGCGCCCCGACTTCCTCAAGGGGATGACCACGGCGTTCGTCACCGGCGAGCACTACGACCCGGTCTTCCGCCCCGCCACGGTCGCGGTGGCAGAGCTGTGCGACGGCGACCGCGACGGCGAGGTCGCGATGGGCGAGTTCCGGACGCTGCTGTCGGCGTTCGGCGTCGCCTACGACGACGTGGACCAGGCGTTCGACCGGCTCGACCGGGAGGCGAGGGGCCTGCTCACGGTGGAGGAGCTGGTCCGCGCCGCCGCCGACTACTACCGCAGCGACGATCCCAACGCGACCGGAAACTGGCTTTTCGGCCCTCTGTGAAGAGCACTGTCAAAGGTGCTGTGAGGAGTTACGGCAAGAGACGCAGAGCGCGGAGAACGCAGAGAACACGGTGAAGAGCCCATGAAGAGCACAGTCAACAGTCCCTCGGACAGTGGGGAGCCCGCGCCCGCCGACGCGCCGTCGGGCCCACCCGCCGTCCCGTCCGGCGGCCCTTCCGTCAGCCCGTCCACAGGCCCGTCCGGCACCGTGCTGTCCACGGTGCGGACCGCGCTGCGCACGGCGCTGGCGTCGCTGCTGCCGCTGCCGCGCAGGGGCGGCTCGCCCGCGACGGCGCTGCTGCCGCTGACCGAGCGGGTGCCCGCCATGGCGGCGCCGTGCCGGATGCACCCGGCCGTGTACGCGATCGAGGCCGCCGTCATCGACTGGGCCAGGCGTACGGGCCTGCCCGCCGACCCCGGCGTCGGCTACCACCGGATGGCGGGCCGCGCGTTCGCCGAGTTCGACGCCGCCGCGGCGGCGCTGTTCGCGCAGTGGCTGACCTGGCTGTTCCACCTGGACGACGAGCTGGACGAGCGGTCGGGCCCCCTGGAGGTCTTCCACGGCATGCTGGCGGGCACCGCCCGCCATCCGCTGGAGGCGGCCTTCGCCGACCTGTGGCGGGTGACCAGCGTGCGGATGAGCGACCGGTGGCGGGCCAGGTTCGCGGTGGGGCTGCAGCGCCAGTACGACGCCTGCCGCACCGAGGCCGACAACCGCGCGGCGGGGCGGATGCCGACGATCGAGGAGTACCCGGAGCTGCGCAGGGGCACGGTGGGGCCCTACCTGTACGACCTGGTCGAGCCGTGCCTGCGGGTCGAGGTGCCGGCCTGGGTGCACGAGTCGGAGCCGTGGCGGCTGCTCGTGGACGCCTGCAGCGACGTGACGGCCTGGTGCAACGACGTCGCCTCGCGGCCCAAGGAGCGCGGCGACGTGCACAACTTCGTGGTGCTGGCGATGCGGCAGCTCGGGCTGGGCGAGCGGGCGGCGACGGCCTGGGTGCTCGACCGGATCGCGGCGCGCTGCCAGGACATGCGCCAGGCGGCCAGACGGCTCCCCTTGGACGACCTGGCGCCCGCCGCGGCGCGGGACGTCAGCAAGGTGGCGTGCGCGTACCTGGCGGCGCCGCGCGCCCACCTGGACTGGCTCCTGGAGTCGAAGCGCTACGCCTGACCCGCCGGGACGCCGGTCAACGTGGTCAGCGGGTGCCGGCGAGCATGTCGCCGGCCGGCGTACGGCGGTAGACGACCTGCTTGCCGAGCCGCATCCCCACGGCGAGCCCGCCCCCGCTGAGCACGCTCAGGTGCTGGCTGACCGCGCCGGGCGTGAGCTCCATGCGGGCGGCCAGCGCGGAGGTGGTGGCGGGCTCGGCGAGCGCGAGCAGGATGCGCGCCCTGCTCCTGCCGATCAGCGCGGCGAGCGCGTCGGGCGCGGGCGGCGGCCCCTGCACCCACAGGGTGCCGACGCCCTGCACGGGATAGACCAGCATCGGCTGGTACGGAGCCGACATCACGGCCACGGACGGCCAGTAGAAGGCGCTGGGCACGAGCACGAGCCCGTCGCCGCGCGGCCCGTCGAGCACGCACGAGGGCCGCTGGATGAGCAGGTGCTCCCCCGTCCAGCGCACCTCGGGGCCGAGGCCGGCGAACAGCGCGTGGGCCCCGCCCTGGGCGAGTTCGCGCGAGCGGCGCAGCACGTCGCGTTCGAGCAGCCCGTACACGCGGGGCCAGAACTCGGCGAAGCACCGCTCCCAGTACGCCTCCAGCGTGCCTGCCACCCGCGCGACGCCCGCCTCTGGGTCGGCCATGAACCGGTCGATCACCTCGGGCGCGCCGGCCCGCAGGCGCGCCGCCTCGTGCCTGACGCGCTCGGGGTCGCTGCGCCTGACCCGGTCGAGCTCGGAGGCGAAGTCGGGCAGCGGCGTGTCGGGCGGCGGGGTGATGAAGTCGGCGAGGTAGCCGGACGGCGGGACCAGCGCGAACAGCTCGGCCAGGTCGAGCCCGTCCAGGCGGGGCCGGACGACCTTGATCCAGGGCAGGTGGACCGACTGCCGTGAGGGCGCGCGCAGGGTGCGGAGGCTGGCCACCAGCTCCCACATCGGGGAGAAGGCGAAGCGCAGGCGCGCGACGTCCTCGGGGCTGAGCCGCCAGGTGATGGACATGCTTTTAGTGTGGCCTAAATCGTTCGCGCCGCGACATCCGACGCATCACGCTGTCCAGCGTGTCGAGCACAACTGCCGAGAAGCCCTCGTTCGTCCGGTCCATGGTCGGCGGGCTGCCCCGCCCCTTCTGGGCGCTGTGGGGCGGCACCGTGGTGAACCGCCTGGGCACCATGGTCATGCCGTTCACCGGCGTCTTCCTGACCCAGAGCCGCGGGATGTCGCTCGCCGCCGCGGGCCTGGTGATGGGCGTGTTCGGTGCGGGGTCGCTGCTGTCGCAGTTCATCTCGGGGGTCCTCACCGACCGCATCGGGCGGCGGGTCACGCTCACGGGCGGCATGGTGGCGACGGCGGTGTTCATGCTGGCGCTGGGCTACAGCACGTCGCTGCCCGCGATCCTGGCCTCGATGTTCTGCCTCGGCCTGGTCATGGACATCTACCGGCCGGCCTCGAACGCCATGGTCGCCGACCTGGTCTCGCCGGAGGAGCGGCCGCGGGCGTACGGGCTGCTGTTCTGGGGGGTCAACCTCGGCTACTCCATCGGCGTGACGGCCGGCGGGTGGCTGGCGCAGCTCGGCTTCCTCTGGCTGTTCTGGATCGACGCGGTGTCCTGCCTGATCTTCGCCGTGCTGGTGTGGCGGGCCGTGCCGGAGACCAGGCCGCAGGGGAACGAGTCGGCCGGCGGGTTCGGGGTGGTGCTGCGCGACCGGGTCATGCTCGGGTTCACGCTGGTCGTGCTGGGCAACGCGGTGGTCTACTCCCAGACGCTGTCCATGCTGCCGGTGGCCATGACGAAGGTGGTCAAGCTCCCGCTCGGCACGTACGGCCTGGCCATGGCGCTGAACGGGGTGCTCATCGTCATCGTCCAGCCGCTCGTGTCGGGGTGGCTGGGACGGCGGGACCCGGCCCGGACGTTCGCGCTGGGGCTGGCGGTGATGGCCGCCGGCTTCGCGATGACCGCGTTCGTCACCACCGCGTGGGGGCTGGTGGCGACGATCGTGGTGTGGACGGCCGGCGAGATCATCACGGCCGGCATCCCCGGCTCCATCGTGGCCCGGCTCGCCCCGCCCCACCTGCGCGGACGGTACTCCGGGCTGTTCGGGTTCGCGTGGTCGCTGGCGGCCGTGCTGGCGCCGACGCTCGGCGGGGTGCTGCTCGAACTGGGCTCCAAGGCGCTGTGGTTCACGATCGGCGGGGTGGGCGCGACGGCGGCGGCCGGCATGCTCCTCCTCGGCCCCGCCGTCCGCCGCCGGTGACCGCTTTCCCTGGCTCTCCGGCGTACCGAGGGAGATGTGAAGTTTCGCCATATACCGGCGGCGCGCTCTCCCTCTACAGTTACGCCTGACATGCTGATCTTCACCGCTCTCGGACCGTTCCAGGCCTGGGCCGGCGGCGCCCCCATCGACCTCGGCGGGCAGCGGCAGCGGGCGGTGCTCGCCCGGCTGCTGGTCGCCGCGGGCCGCGCCGTCCCCGTGTCCACCCTCATCGACGAGCTGTGGCCGGGCGCGCCGCCGCCGCAGGCCCTGTCCACCATCCAGGGGTACGTCTCGCGCCTGCGCCGTGCGCTCGAACCCGGCCGCGCGCCGCGCGAGGAGGCGTCGGTGCTGGTGTCCGCGCCGCCCGGGTACGCGCTGCGCGCCGCCGTCGGGCAGGTGGACGCCTGGCGGTTCGAGTCGCTGGTGAAGTCGGACGGCCCGCCCGCGCAGGTGTGGGCCGACATGGACGGCGCGCTGGGGCTGTGGCGTGGGCCGGCGCTGGCCGAGTTCGCCGAGCTGAGCTGGGCGGCCACGGAGGCGAGCCGGCTGGAGGAGCTGCGGCTGATCGCGGTCGAGCGGCGGGCCGAGGCCGGGCTGGCGCTGGGCCGGGCGCGCTCGCTGGTCGCCGACCTGGAGGCGCACGCGTCGGCGTACCCGCTGCGCGAGGAGGCGTGGCGGCTGCTCGCACTCGCGCTCTACCGGCTGGGCCGTCAGGGCGACGCGCTCGCGGCGCTGCGCAGGGCGCGCGCCGTCTGGCGGGACGAGCTGGGCCTCGACCTGTCGGCCACGCTCACCGGTTTGGAGGCCGACATGCTGGCCCAGCGCCTGGACGGCCCGCCGCCGGTGATGCACGGGGTGGTGCGCGAGGCGGGGCGGGAGCTGCGGGTGCTGGTGGCCGACGACCAGGCGCTCGTACGGACGGGCGTGCGCGCGATGCTGGAGGCCGAGCCCGGGCTGACCCCCGCGGGCGAGGCGGCCGACGGCGAGGAGGCCATCGCCGCCGTCCTGGAGACACGGCCCGACGTGGTGCTGCTCGACATCCAGATGCCGCGCCTCGACGGCCTGGCCGCGGCCCGCCGGATCCTGGCCGCGCCGCAGCCGCCGAAGGTCGTGATGATGACCACGTTCGGCAGCGACGAGAACCTTTATGCGGCGCTGCGTGCCGGAGTGAGCGGGTTCGTGCTGAAGACGTCGGCGCCGGAGCAGTTCGTGGCCGCGATCAGGGCGGCGGCGGCCGGTGACGCGCTCATCGACCCGGCGGTGACGACGCGGCTGATCTCGGCGTTCGCCGGACGCAGCGACCCCGGCTCGCCTCCCGCGCTGGCCGGGCTGTCCGACGATCGGCTTGACGTGCTGAAGCTGGTGGCTCGCGGGCTGAGCAACCAGCAGATCGGGCGGACGCTCTCCTTGCCCGAGGAGGAGGTGGGTCTCGTCGTCACGTCACTGCTGGAGCACCTGGGGCTGACGGACCGGGCGCAGCTCGTGATGGCCGCGTACGAGTCGGGCCTGGTAACGCCAGGAGTGAGATGACCCACTTTTCGTCTCTTTGACGATAAAAATCATGGCGTACTAGGCTGGTCGCGTGGCACAACTGCGCATTGCCCTGGCACAGACCAATCCGACCGTGGGCGACCTGAGCGCCAACGCCGACCGGCTCATCGCGTGGACCCGCGAGGCGGCCGGGCGCGGGGCCCATCTCGTCGTCTTCACCGAGATGTTCCTCACCGGCTACCCGGTGGAGGACCTGGTGCTGCGCACGTCCTTCGTGGACGCCGGCATCAGGACGCTTGAGGAGGTGGCGCGCAGGCTGGCCGGCGAGGGCCTCGGCGACCTCCCGGTCGTGGTCGGCTACGTCGACCGCGCCGGCCTGGCACCCCGGGTCGGGCAGCCCAAGGGCGCCCCGCTCGACGCCGCCGCCCTGCTGCACAAGGGCGAGGTGGTCACCAGGACCGCCAAGCACCACCTGCCCAACTACGGCGTGTTCGACGAATACCGCTACTTCGTGCGCGGCGACCGGCTGCCCATCTTCCGGCTGCACGGCGTCGACGTGGCCATCGCGGTGTGCGAGGACCTCTGGCAGGAGGGCGGCCCCGTGTCCGTCGTCGGCCAGGCCGGCGCCGGGCTGCTGATCTCGCCGAACGCCTCGCCGTACGAGAAGGAGAAGGACGACGTACGGCTGAAGCTGTGCGCGCGGCGCGCCCGCGAGGCCGGCTGCGCGCTCGTCTACGTCAACCAGGTCGGCGGGCAGGACGAGCTGGTCTTCGACGGCGACTCCATCGTGGTCGACGAGGCGGGCGAGCTGGTGGCGCGGGCCGGGCAGTTCAAGGAGGAACTGCTGATCGCCGACCTCGACGGGCTGCCGGTGTCGCAGGCAGAGGCGGGCACGTACCCGTACGACGCGGGCGACGGCTCCACCATCACCGTCGAGCGCCTGGTGCTGTCGGACGAACCCCTCGCCCCCTACCCCGCCGAGCCCGCCACCGTGGCGCCGCGCCTCGACCCGCACGCCGAGGTCTACGCCGCGCTGGTGCTCGCGGTGCGCGACTACGTCGCCAAGAACGGCTTCCAGTCCGTCATCCTCGGCCTGTCCGGCGGCATCGACTCCGCGCTGACCGCCACCATCGCCTCCGACGCCATCGGCCCCTCGCGGGTCAACGTCGTCCTCATGCCGTCCCGCTACTCCTCCGACCACTCCCTGGCCGACGCCGAGGAGCTGGTGCGCAGGCAGGGCGTCACCTCACGGGTGGTGCCGATCGCCGAGATCGTCAACGCGTACGAGAAGGAGATCGACCTGTCCGGCCTGGCCGCCGAGAACCTCCAGGCGCGGGTACGCGGCATGCTGCTCATGGGGCTGTCCAACGAGCACGGCCACCTGGTGCTGACCACCGGCAACAAGAGCGAGCTCGCCACCGGCTACTCCACCCTCTACGGCGACTCGGCCGGCGGCTTCGCGCCCATCAAGGACGTGCCGAAGACGATGGTGTGGGAGCTGTCCAGGTGGCGCAACGCCCACACGCTGCCCGGGTTCCTGCTCGACGCCGAGCGGCCCATCCCCGAGAACTCCATCACCAAGGAGCCCAGCGCCGAGCTCCGTCCCGACCAGCGCGACACCGACTCGCTGCCGCCGTACGAGGTGCTCGACCGGCTGCTCGACGACTACGTGGAGAAGGACATGGGCTCGCAGGAGCTCATCGCGGCCGGGCACGATCCCGCGCTGGTGACGCGGGTGATCCGGCTGGTGGACCTGGCGGAGTACAAGCGGCGCCAGTACCCGCCCGGCCCCAAGATCACGCCGAAGAACTTCGGCCGCGACCGCCGCCTCCCCATCACCAACCGCTGGCGCGAGACCACCTGACCCGGCCCGCACGGCCCCGCTGCCGGCGGGGCCGTGTTCTCGCTTCGACCGGGAATTGTCGGTGGCGCCTGGCAAGGTCTTCCCGTGGCTCAACCTCTGAAGGAAATGATCGACCACGGGTCGGTGTCGGTGCTGGCCGACGGGCTGTCCGCGGCATGGGCGGCGTTCCCGCGCGAGCGGTTCGTGGAGCAGGCGGTCCACGGGCTCGACGGCCTTGAGCTGAAGGCCAGGGTCGCCCACGTCGCCGCCGCGCTCGACGAGGCGCTGCTGCTGCCCTACCCGCAGGCGGCGGAGATCGTCCGCGAGGCGGCCGGGCGGGTGAAGCTCGACATGTGGAGCGGCTGGCCCGCCACCGAGCACACCGCCCAGCGGGGCCTCGACCACCTCGCCGACGGGATGCGCACGCTGGCCGTGCTCACGCCGTACGCGACGGGTGAGTTCGCCGTACGCCCCTTCCTTGAGCGTCACCGCGACGACGCCCTCGAGATCATGCACGGATGGGCCGGGTCCCCCGACGAGCACCTGCGCCGCCTGGCCTCCGAGGGCTCCCGCCCGAGGCTGCCGTGGGCCACGCGGGTGTCCTGGCTGATGACGCCGGGGCCGACGCTCCCGCTCCTCGACCTGCTGCGCGACGACCCGAGCGAATACGTCCGCCGCTCGGTCGCCAACCACGTCAACGACCTGGCCAAAGACCACCCCGAGGTCGCGCTCGGCCTGCTGGCCCGCTGGCGCTCCGACGGCGGCTCGCACGTGGAGCGGGTGCTGCGCCATGCCGTACGCGGCCTGCTCCGCGCCGGCCACCCCGAGGCCCTGGCCCTGGTGGGCGCCACCCCGGGCAGCGGCTCGGTGGACACCTTGGCGCTGGCGTCCGACACGGTGGCGGTGGGCGACAAGCTGGCCTTCGCGGTCACGGTGACGGCGGGCGCGGCGGGCCCTGTGCTGCTGAAATACGCGATCAGGCGAGCGGGCTCGCGCCGCGTCTTCCACCTGGGCCAACGCGACGCCGAAGAACCAGGAGCGCGGTTCACCGTACGCAAGAGCCACTCGTTCCGCCCGGTCACCACCCGCGACGAGCCACCGGGCGCCAGAGAGCTCGACGTCATCGTCAACGGCCGCGTAGCCGCCACCATCCCCTTCACGCTGACCCCCGCACCCGTGACGGCCCAGGCTCGAACGCCATGACCGCAGACGACGGCGACCCGGACGACAGACGCTTGCCCGGCCACGCTCCCCGTACACCCCGCCTGACCGACACCGACCTGCTCCGCATCGAACTGGGCGTCATCTGGCGCCCCGACGAACGCGGCCGCCTCCCAGGCCCCGAAGACATGGTGATCGGCGTGCCCGCCACCGGTCCGACCGCTCCCGCAGCGGACCGTGCCCAGCTCGATGGTGCGGCGGCCACCGCCGCGCCGGATGACGCCCCCTCCGACGGCCTGACCGCCGCGGTGCCGGAGCACCTCCGCACGGGCGGGCTGACCGCGGCCGTGGCGGGCCACCTCCCCGACGAGCTGGCCGAGCGCCTGCTCGGAGTCGTGTCGTCGGGAGGCGGGCGCTTCCCGGAGGTGCTGGCCACGTGCAGGGCGATGCTCGGCGGTGACCGGGTCACCCTGTCGGAGGGGGTCAGCTATGTGCTGGAGGGGCCGGTGCGGTTCGACGTACCTGTGGAGGTGGTCACGTCGGCGTCGGAGGCGCACGCCCGGCTCGTCCGTCCGCTGCGTCCCGCCGAATGGGCGCCCGACGAGTGGGACGAGCTGGTCGCGGGCGGCGAAGGAGCCCCGTGGGCGATGATCGTGGAGAACGGCGAGGTGGTGTCGATCTGCCACACCGCCCGCAACACCCCAGGAGGCGCCGAGGCCGGCACGTGGACCTCCCCCGCCCACCGCGGCCGAGGCCACGCCGCCGCCACCACGGCCGCCTGGGCGAGCCTGCTGCCGGGCGTCCGGCTGTACTACAGCACGAGCGCCGACAACCGCTCCTCCCAACGAGTCGCCGAACGCCTCGGCCTCCGCCTGATCGGCCACCTCTGGAAACTGACTACCTGACTCCTCCGGGCAAGGGCCCTTCACGCGCCTGTGGGTGCGCTCCAGAGGTGGTGGCGGCGGTTACAGGCGTAGGGACAGGGCTTCGGCGTCTGAGAGGGTGGCGCGGGTGGCGAGGCGGCGGCGGGTGCGGACCTCGGCGCTCGTGCGCGGGCGGGGCTTGGGTCGGCGGCCGCAGCCGCAGGGCTCGAAGCCCTCGTAGCGGAGGCCCGCCGTCAGCACTGCCTCCACCGCTCGCCATCGGCGCTCGTCGCCACGGCGGGGTGCGGCGAAGTCGTGGCCGGCGTAGTGCATCGGCCGTTGGCAGCCGGGGCAGCGGGGGTCCTGGCGCCGCCAGGGCTGCTTGAAGCTGCGGCGGCACGGCAGGCACACGTAGTGGACCTTGTAGTGGACCATCGCGTAGGTGCACATGATCTCGTCAGCGTAGCGGCCAGCGCTCCGGTCACTCGCGCGGGTTTTCCTTCAGGCGGGTGGACAGGCCGTCGAGGATCAGGTTCAGGCCCAGGCGGAACTGGGTGTCGAAGTCGCCGTCGTCCACATGGGCCTGGTGGCCCAGCTCGGCCTCGTGGCGGTGCAGGTGGTCGGCCACGCGGCCGCGGAGCTCGGCGTCGGCGGCCGGGGTGCGGACTGTGGCCCACCAGGTGTTCTCCGCGGCGACGAAGCCGTACAGGTAGGAGGAGAGCGTGCCGATCGCGGCGGTCAGTTCGGGGCCGTGCAGACCCTCTCGGGCGAGCGCGCCGTAGATCGCGCGGGAGCCGGCGAGCGCGTTCGGGCCCAGCAGGGGGCGGGTCGCGATGAGGGCGGGCATCCACGGGTGGCGGCGCATGACGGCCCGGCTCCTGACCAGGTGATCGGTCAGGAGGTCGCGCCACGGGCCGTCCGCCGGGGGTTCGCCGATCTCGCCGATGGCCTCGTCGAGGGCGAGGTCGAGGACGTCCTCCTTGCTGCGGACGTACTCGTACAGGGACATCGTCCCCGCCCCGAGACGGGCGGCGAGTGCCCGCATCGAGAAGCCGGCCACGCCCTCGGCGCCGAGGAGCCCGACGGCGGCGGTCACGATGCGCTCGCGGGACAGGCGGGGCCGGCGCGGGCGGGCGTCGTCGCGGAACCAGATGCTCTCCGGCATCGGCGCATTCCTTCCGTGCACTGTACGGAAAACCGTACGGCTAGCGTAGGCCGCCCTCGTGAGATCCCGACAGGAAGGAAGGGACGGCATGGATTGGCAGCGAGAGCACGCCCTGCTGGCGCTGCGGCTCAACCGGCTCCTGACCGGCGGCGTGACGGGCACCGCGCTCATCTATCAGGGCCCTGAGGCATGGCGCGAGCAGGTCGCCGGAGAGCCGCCCGCGTCCGCCGGCGCGCTCGAGGAGGCGGCGGAGCGGCTGCTGGAGTCGGCGCCTGACGCCTATCTGGCCGCCCGGGTACGGGCGATGCGGGCCGCCGCCCGGTATGTGGGCGGGGAGCGGGCGCCGCTGGCCGAGTACGCGCGGGAGTGCCTCGGCCTGGAGCCGCGGTGGGTGCCGGAGGAGGTGTTCGGGGGGGCGCACGACGAGCTGGACCGGGCGCTGCCGGGTACGCGGGGCTCGCTGGCGGAGCGGTGGCGGGCCTGGCAGGCGGCGTACCGGCTGGATCCGGTCGAGCTCCTGCCCGAGCTGGTGGAGCCGGCGGTGGCCGAGACCAGGGCGCGGACGAACGCCCGGATCGTGCCGCTGCCGCCGGACGAGGTGGTGCGGTGCAGGCTGGTGAGCGGGGTGGCCTTTCACGGGGCCGGGGCGTACGAGGGCGGGCACAGGTCCACGATCCACATCAACACCGACATCCCGTTCAACCTGGCGGATCTGCTCTATCTGGTCGCGCACGAGGGCCATCCTGGGCACATCGCCGAGTCGATGCTCAAGGGCGAGAAGGTGCGGTTCATGCTGTCGCCGTCGTTCGTGCTCAGTGAGGGGCTGGGGCTGGTGGCCGAGGAGCTGCTGTTCCCGGGGAACGAGGCCCGCGACTGGCTGAACGCCGTCGCCCTGCCCATGGCCGGGCTCCCGCCCATCGACGGCGACCTGGCCGCCGTGCACCACGCCAAGAACGTGCTGTGGGGCGTATGGGGAAATGTCGCGTTCATGGCGGCGGAGGGACGCGATGAGGCCGAGCTGACGGCCTACCTGCGGCGCTGGGCCCTCGTCACCGAGGAGGAGGCCAGGGGAGCGCTGGGCATCCTCCAGCCGTCGCCGATGAGTCCGTACATATTCGGATATTTCTACGGCTGGGAGCTGGTACGCCGCTGGGCGACCGGCCCCGAGCGGACACGCCGCCTGCTCACCGAACACCTCCTCCCCACCGACCTCACCTGACCTCGCAAAAGGCACCCCGCCGAAGGCCCCCGCGCCCGCCGCCGTCAAGCGAGGCAGGCGCGGGCGGCAGGGCCGCCGGACACAGGCGCGAGGGTCCCTAGGCGCAGACGCGAGGGCCGCCGGACGCAGGCGGCAGCGCCACCGGACGCAGGCGCGAGGGCCGCCGCACTCAGGCGCGGGGCTCCCCAGGCGCAGACGCGAGGGCCGCCAGGCTCAGGCGGCAGGGCCACGGGCTCGGGTGGAAGAGCGGCGGGGTCAGGAGGAGCGGCGGGTGATCAGTTGTTCCACGCCGTCGAGCAGCAGGCCCAGCCCGAACGCGAAGTCCGCGTCCTCGGTCCACCCGGCGGCCCCGCGCATCGCCCCGCCCCGCATCGCGGCCGACAGCGCCGGATAAGTAGCGGGGTCGAGCATCTCGGCCAGCAGCTCACCGTAGTCGTCCGCGCCCTCGACGCCGCTCTGGTCGAGTTCGGGAAACCCGGACTCGGCGGCCCTGGCGAGGGCCGCGTCGGTCAGCGCGTAGCCGGTCAGGGTGCTGGCCACGTTCATCTTCTCGCCGTCGTCGAGCCCGGTGCCGGCCAGCGCGGCCAGCGCCCGGTCGAGCCAGAGCAGCCGCCTGGGGCCGAGCGGCGGCGCGTACTGGGTGATCGACAGCAGCCACGTGTGGCGCAGCAGGATGTCGCGCTGGGCGCGGGTCCACAGGGCGAGGTAGTCGCGCCAGGAAAGCCCCGCCGGATCGGGCGGCTCGGGGGCCACTCCGTCGGCCATGCACGTGAGCAGGTCCTCCTTGCTGTCGACGTAGCGGTAGAGCGCCGTGGTCGCCACCCCGACCCGCGAGGCGACGGCGGCCATGGAGACGCCGGCCAGGCCCTCGGCGTCGGCGATCTCGATGGCGGCGGCGGTGATGGTGGCCAGGTCGAGCCGGGGACGCGGCCCCCGTCGCGGCACCGGCTCGCGCCCCCACATGCGTCGCAGCATCGGCGGCAACGACCGCTCCTCCGCCATCCGGCCCTCCTCCTTGACGCCTCCCTAGGATTCTGCATTACTCTCAAAACTATGAACGTCATACACAGTACGCCATACACAATTAATGCGAGGGGACTCGTCAAGGCCTTCGGAGAGGGCAAGAGGGTGCTGGACGGCGTCGACCTGACGGTGCCGGCGGGCTCGTTAGTGGCGCTGCTCGGCCCGAACGGCTCCGGCAAGACGACGACCGTGCGCATCCTGACCACGCTGCTCGCCCCCGATGCGGGCACGGCCACGGTGGCCGGCCACGACGTGCGCACCGACGGGGTGGCGGTACGCCGCGCGATCGGGCTGACCGCGCAGCAGGCCACCGTGGACGACCTGCTGACGGGAAGGGAGAACCTGGAGCTGTTCGCCGGCCTGCACCACCTGGGCAGGCGACGGGCACGCGAGCGGACGGCCGAGCTGCTGGAGCGCTTCGGCCTGGTGGAGGCGGCGGACCGGCGCGTGGGGACGTACTCGGGAGGCATGCGCCGCCGCCTCGACCTCGCCGCCGGAATGGTGTCGGCACCGCCGATCCTGTTCCTGGACGAGCCCACGACCGGCCTCGACCCGCGCAGCAGGGCCGAGCTGTGGACGGTGATCAGGGAGCTGCTCGCCCAGGGCACCACGATCCTGCTCACCACGCAGTACCTGGAGGAGGCCGACCAGCTCGCCGAGCGCGTCGTGCTGCTCAACGGCGGGCGCGTGGTGGCCGACGGCTCCCCCGCCGCGCTCAAGCGTCAGGTCGGCGTCGAGCGGCTGGCGCTGCGTCCCGCGGACCCCGCCGACCTGGGCCGCGCATGCGCCGCCCTGCCCGGCGCGCACCCTGACCCGGCGGGCGAGCTGACTCTGGCTCTCCAGGACCCCGACCACCTGCGGCGCACCCTGGACGCGCTGCACCGGGCCGGCGTCGCCGTCGAGCGCGTACGCCTGCGCACCCCCACCCTCGACGACGTCTTCCTGGAACTGACGGAGGCCGCATGAGCACCCCGATGATCGACGCGGCGGGCGACCTGCGCCGCCTGGTGGTCCGCGACCTGCGCCGCGACCTGCGCGTGCTCGACGGCCTCATCATCAGCACGGCGCTGCCCGTGGCGATCATGATTCTCTTCGTGTACGTCTTCGGCGGCGCCATCACCACCGGCTCCAGCGGCCTGGAGTACGTCGACTTCGTCGTACCGGCCGTGCTGCTGATGTCCGGCGGCTACGGCGCCGCGCTCACGGCGGTGACGATCTGCGAGGACATGACGGCCGGCATGATCGACCGCTTCCGCACCCTGCCGATCGGCGGCTGGGTGGTCCCGGCGGGTCACGTGGTGGCCTCGGTGATCCGCAACGTGGCCGCGTCGGCCATCGCGCTGGCCGCGGCGCTGCTGCTGGGCTTCCGACCGGACGCCTCCCCGGCCGACTGGGCGCTCGTGCTGGTCCTGGTGACGGGTTACGTGCTGGCCCTGTCGGCGCTGGCCGCCGTGTGGGGGCTGCTGGTCAGGTCGTCGCAGGCGGCGGGGGCGTTCAGCTTCGTGGTGTTGTTCCTGCCGTACCTGTCGGACGGTATCGTGCCCGCCGAGACGATGCCGGGGGTGCTGCGCGACTTCGCGCTCGCCCAGCCGCTCACGCCGATCATCACGGCTCTGCGGGCGCTGCTGCTCGACCAGCCCATGGGCGCGTCGGGCGCGGTGGCGGCGGTGTGGCTGGCGGGCGCGGTGGCGGTGGCGCTGCCGGTGACGGCCGTGTTGTTCCGCCGCAGGACGGCCGGCCGTTAGGGGGCGAGGCCGGCCAGCACGGTGTCGACGACGCGCTTGCCGAGGTCGGGCGGGAGCCCTTCGGCCGGGCTGCGCTTCGTCTGGTACATCATCGTGCCGGAGATGACGGCGAGCGCCATGTCCACGTCGAGGTCGCGGCGCAGCTCGCCGGTGGCGATGCCGCGCTCGATGACGGCGCGGATGGCCGCCCGCCGCGGCTCGACGGCCCGCTTGACGAAGCGCTCCATCAGGCGCGGGTAGCGGTCGGCCTCGCCCATCGCGATGTTGAGCACGCACCGGTTGCGTGCGTCGCCGGCGTCTCTGCTCATGCTGTCGACCAGCGCGATCAGGTCGTCGCGCACGGACGTGCCGGGCAGCGGCGGCACCGGCGTCTTGAGCGTGGACAGGGCGTCGGCGACGAGGTCCTCTTTGTTGGCCCAGCGCCGGTAGATGGTGGTCTTGCCGACTCCCGCCCGCGCGGCGATCGCCTCGATGGTCAGCTCGGACACGCCCAGGCCCTCGGCGATCATGTCGAGGGTCGCCTCGATGATCGCCTTCTCGGCCTTCTCGCTGCGCGGACGGCCCGCGGGGCGGGCGGTCCCGGTTTGCTGGATCGACATCGCGGCCTCACCATACATCTCCGGCGCGGGCGCCATCAGCACCGCGCCGCTCTCGGGGGCAGGAGGAGGCACAAAAGCCTCCTCCTGCTCCTTCCCGTGACAAACGGTACGTGCCCACCGACATGTCCGTCATCCTCCCGAGGACGACAGCACCGGCTCCCTGTTGTTCTCAGCGTGCTTGGCGAGCCGCGGCTTTCCCGGCATCCACAGGGCCACCACGACGATGCCGAGCAGCCCGATCGCCGCCGAGACCAGCGCGGTCACGTGCATGCCGTCGACGAAGGCGGTGAAGGCCGGCTGCACCAGCGCCTGCCCGCGCTCACCGAGCTCCTGCACGACGCCCATGGTCGCCATGATGGACTCGCCCGCGGCGTGCCGCGCGCCTTCGGGCAGCACGGCCAGCGCGGGCGCGATCTCGCCGCGGTAGCTGGACGACAGCACCGAGCCGAGCACGGCCACGCCGAGCGCGCCGGCCACCTGGCGGACGGTGTTGCTCATGGCCGAGCCGACGCCGGCCTTCTCGCGGGGCAGCGACTCCATGATGGCGGTGGTCGCCGGCGGCATGATGTTGGCCATCGCGGCGCCCTGCACGAAGAAGATGACCTCGATGAGCACGATCGGGGTGTTCTGGTCCATGAACGCGTAGCTGCCGAGCGCGAACGTCACCACGATCATGCTCAGCGTGGCCGACAGCTTGGCGCCCAGCCGCTCGGTGACCCGCTGGCTGAGCGGCGCGAAGATGAGCTGCGCCGCCGCGAACGGGATCATCAGCGCGCCCGCCTGCACCGGCGTGAAGCCGAGCACGATCTGCAGGTAGAACGTCAGGAAGAACATCCCGCCCATCATCGCGAAGAAGACGATGCCCATCATGCCGATGGCCGAGCTGAACCGGACGTTGGTGAAGCTGCGCACGTCGAAGACTGGGTGGTCGATGCGCCGCTCCCACCAGACGAAGACGGCCAGCACCGCCACGCCGAACAGGGTCGGGACCAGCACCTCGGCGCTGGCGACGGTGGCCAGCTCGCCGCCGCGGATGATGCCGTACACGATGGCCACGAGACCGATGATCGACAGCACCACGCCGACGGGGTCGAGCCTGGACGGCTTGGGGTCGCGCGACTCCGGCACGAGGGTCGCGATGAGGATCATGCTGACGATCACGATCGGCACGTTGATGAGGAAGACCGAGCCCCACCAGAAGTGCTCGATGAGCAGGCCGCCGGTGATGGGCCCGATCGCGACGGCGAGGCCCACGCCGCCGGCCCACACGCCGATCGCCTTGCCGCGCTCGCCGGGCGGGAACACGTTGGAGATGATCGCCAAGGTGGCCGGCATGATGGCCGCGCCGCCGATGCCCATCGCCGCCCTGGCCAGGATCAGCTGCATCGGGTCCTGGGCGTAGGCGCTGGCGAGTGAGGCCAGGCCGAACAGCGCCATGCCGATGAACAACATGCGCTTGCGACCGGTCCTGTCACCGATCACGCCGAAGGTGAACAACAGCCCGGCGAACACCAGGGTGTAGGAGTTGATCGCCCATTCGAGCTCACTCTGGGTGGCGCCCAGCCCCACGGTCTCGTCGGCGATGGTCTTCATCGCGACGTTGAGGATCGTGTTGTCCAGCACGACCGCCAGCAGGCTGAACACCAGCACGCCGAGGATGCCCCATCGGCGTGGATGTCCCGTCATCGGGTCCATGAAGAAGTCCTTAATTTCGATACGTCAGAGTTTCGCAACGCCACCGTATCGCGAGCTATTTCCGATACGCAACGGTCCCGTTTCGTAACTAGCGCGTGAACGGCGGCCCTCATTCCGGCGACCCGAGAGGTGAAGTCGCAGGTCACAGCTCCGGGAAGGAGCGCGGCCGGGGTTCACAGAACCCCGGCCGCGGCAGCGGACGTGAGAACACTCACACCGGATCGGGCTCGGTGGCCACCACCTTCTCCGCCACCTTCTCCACGGCCTTCTCCGCCACCTTCTCCACTGCCTTCTCCGCCACCTTCTCCACTGCCTTCTCCGCCACCTTCTCCACTGCCTTCTCCGCCACCTTCTCCACTGCCTTCTCCACAGTGGGAACGATCAGCACGGTGGGCTCCGACGGGTGGCGGCGCCAGAAGGGGAGAGCGATGAGCACCATCACCACGCCGACCAGCCCGGCCACCGCGAAGGCCCACGACGGGCCCACCCCGTCGATGACGGCGCCCGCGATCGGCGCCGAGACCGCGCCCCCGATCAGCAGCGCCGTGCCGTGCAGGCCCATCGCCTCACCCCTGGCCGCGCTCGGCACCCACCGGCTGAGCGCGTCGACCGTGGACGACAACGACGGCGCGCACAGCAGTCCCGCCGGCAGCAGCGCCAGGACCACCCAGTGCCACCCGCCGCCGACCAGCCCGACCGGGACGGTGAGCAGCCCCATGCCACCGATCAGCACCAGCGGCGAGAACCCCCGCGACAGCCCGCCGTAGACGAAGCCGCCGACCAGCGAGGCGCCGCTCCAGACGGCCACCGCGAGGCCCACCCACGCGGTCTGGCCCGCCTCGTTGATGGTGGCGACCAGCGACAGCTCCGACGCGGTGAGCACGAACGTGGCGGCGGCGACCGTGCCGAGCAGCGCCACGAAGCCCGGCGTGAGCCACTGCCGCCTGGGCACCCGTACGCCCTGCGCCGCGGCGTCCTCCTCCGCCGACCTGGTGGGCGGGTTGAGCGCGATCAGCCCCAGCCCGGCCACGGTGAGCCCGGCGCCGATCGCGGCCATCGTCACCCCGCTGCCGAACGTGGTGATGCCCGCGACGGCCAGCGCGGGCCCGACCATGTAGGACACCTCGACCAGCATCGAGTCGAGCGCGAACCCGCTGCGCCGCCGGTCGACCGGCACCATAGCGGCCAGGCACTGCCGGGTCACGCTGAACACCGGCATGCCGAGCAGCCCCGCGAGCGCCGTCGCGGCGAGCAGCGCGGGGAACGGCAGCGCCCACGCGCACGCCCAGAACGCGGCCTGGGCCACGGTCGTGACGACGAGCACGGGACGCAGCCCGTGACGATCGACGAACCTGCCCGACAGCGGGGAACCGATGGCCATGCCGATCGTGCAGACCGCGGTGATCACCCCGGCTCTGCCGTACCCCAGGTCGAGTGTGGTGGCGACGTGCAGGGTCAGTGCCATCGCGGTCGCCGTGGACGGCACCCGCGCCAGCAGCCCCACCAGGAGCAGCGTGGGCACGCCGGGGATCTTGAGCAGATTTCGGTAAGGGTCGAGAGCCATGAACGTTCGTTACCTCCGCACAGATTCTGGCAAAGGCCACCGACGTTTTCGCCACCGGTTTTCCGCGTGCCATCATCGAGGGAGTCCGGGGACGCAGCAGGGCGCCTCGAGACGTTTCTGGAGGGTTGTCACATGTCCTCTTCAACCACGCTGTACGGCGGCGCGTCCGGCCGCCGCGTCACCGTCCGCGACCTCACCGCCGCCAAGCAGCGCGGAGAGCGGTGGCCCATGGTCACCGCCTACGACGCCATGACGGCGAAGGTGTTCGACGCGGCCGGCATCCCCGTGCTGCTGGTCGGCGACTCGGCGGCGATGGTCGTCTACGGCTACGACTCCACGCTGCCGGTCACGATGGACGACCTGCTGCCGCTGACGGCGGCCGTGGTCCGCGGCTCGTCGCGCGCGCTCGTGGTGGCCGACCTGCCGTTCGGGTCGTACCAGGGCTCGCCGCAGCAGGCGCTGGAGTCGGCGGCCAGGTTCATGAAGGAAGCGGGGGCGCACGCGGTCAAGCTGGAGGGCGGGCGCCGGATGCTGCCGCAGGTCGAGGCGCTGGTCTCGGCCGGCGTCCCGGTGATGGCGCACCTCGGCCTGACCCCGCAGTCGGTCAACGTGATGGGCGGCTACCGCGTCCAGGGGCGCGGCCAGGCGGGCGACGAGCTGATGGCGGACGCCAAGGACCTCGAGGGGGCCGGGGCGTTCGCGGTGGTGCTCGAATGCGTGCCGGCCGACCTCGCGCAGCGGGTGACGACCTCGCTCGCGATCCCGACGATCGGCATCGGCGCGGGGGCGGCCACCGACGCGCAGGTGCTGGTCTGGCAGGACCTCATGGGGCTGACGCCGCGCCCGGCCAAGTTCGTCAAGCGCTACGCCGACCTCGGCGCCGAGCTGGACCGGGCGGTGCGGGAGTTCGCCGGCGACGTGGTGTCGGGTGCCTTCCCGGCACCCGAGCACACGTACAGCTGATCTTCTATTCGGCGGTGAGCGTGGCGGGGTCGGTGTTGGAGCCGCACACCACCACCGCCACGCGCTCCCCCGGCTCGGGCCGGTAGGCGCCCGACAGCAGCGCCGCGTAGGCGGCCGCGCCGGCGTGCTCGGCCGCCACCCGGTGGCGCTCCCAGAGGGTGCGCCGCGCCGCGATGATGGCCTCGTCGCTCACCAGCACGCTCTCCACCCGGGGGTCGTTCAGGATCTGGAACGCCAGCCCGCCGATCCTGCTGGCCCCCAGCGCGTCGGCCCCCACGCCGCCGACCTCGACCGGCACCGGCTCGCCGGCCCGCAGGGCCGCGTTGAGCGTGGGGATGCGCTCGGGCTCGACGGCCACGATGCGCGGCCCCGACACCGACGTGCCCACCGTGATGCCGGCCGCGAAACCGCCGCCGCCGACCGCCACCAGCACGGTGTCGACGGCGCCGGTCTGCTCGATCAGCTCCAGCCCGGTCGTGCCCTGACCGGCCACCACTTCGGGCTGGTCGTAGGCGTGCACGGACAGCGCGCCGGTCTCGGCGGCCCGCTTGGCGGCGGCCTCGGCCGCCTCGGCGTAGATGGCGCCGGTCTGGGTGATGTGCGCGCCCAGCCGCTCGAGCCCGGCCACCTTCACCGGGCTGGTCACGGTGGGCACGAAGATCTCCGCTCGCACGCCCAGCGCCCGCGCCGCGAACGCCACCGCGAGCCCGTGGTTGCCGCCGCTGGCCGCGATGACCCCGGCGGCGGGCAGGTCGCCGGCGGACATGACGCGGTTGAAGGCCCCGCGCACCTTGAAGGAACCGGAGTGCTGCAGCAGCTCCAGCTTGAGCCAGAGCCGCGGCGCGACCTCGATCACGGGTGTGCGCAGGACGTGCCCGGAGATCCGGGCGGCGGCGGCCGCGACGTCCGTGTGGGTGACTGTGGGCAAGATTCCCCCTTTGATCGTCGCGTTCCAGGCTATGCCAGGGCCCGCTGGAGGTCCGCCCACAGGTCCTCGGGGTGCTCGATGCCGACGGCGATGCGGACCGTGCCCTCGCCGATGCCGCTGCGCCGCAGCTCCTCGGCGTTGAGCGAGCGGTGGGAGGTGGTCGCCGGGTGCAGGATCAGCGTCTCGACGCCGCCCAGCGAGGGGGCGAGCAGCGCCAGGCGTACGGAGCTCATGAACCGCTCCCCCGCCTCCCGCCCGCCGGTCAGGTCGAACGAGAACACGCCGCCGCATCCGGACAGCAGCTTGCCCGCCAGCTCGTACGACGGGTGCGAGGCGAGGCCGGGCCAGTGCACGGCGGCGACCGCCGGGTGCTCCGCCAGCCGGGTCGCCAGGACGCGGGCGTTGGCGCAGTGGCGTTCCATGCGCAGCGCCAGCGTCTGCATGCCGCGCAGGGTGAGCCAGGCCGCGAACGGGTCGGGCGAGGCGCCCAGCTCGATGTTGAACCGCCACACCCGCTGGTACAGCTCCTCGTCGGCGAAGACCGCGATGCCGCCCACCACGTCGGTGTGCCCGGACAGGTATTTGGTCGAGGAGTGGACCACGATGTCGGCCCCGTGCTCGATCGGCCGGCACAGCAGCGGCGAGGCGAACGTGTTGTCCACCACCGACAGGATGCCCAGCTCGCGGGCCGTCGCGCACATCGCGGGCAGGTCGGCGACCAGCGTCATCGGGTTGCTGATGGTCTCCATGTAGACAAGCTTGGTCTGCGGCCGTACGGCGGCCCGCAGCGCGGCCGGGTCGTTCTCCGGCACGTACGAGACCTCCATCCCGAACCTGGCGACCAGCTCGTTGAGCATGGCGGCGGTGCCGCCGTACAGCGAGTTCTGGGCCACCATGTGGTCACCGGGCTTGAGCAGGCCGAGCAGCACGGTGTTGATCGCGCCCATGCCGGAGCCGGTGGCGATGGCGCCCGCGCCGCCCTCCAGCCCGGACACCGCCTCCTCCAGGGAACGCACGGTCGGGTTGCTGTAGCGCCCGTAGAAGAAGGACTTGTCCGGGCGGCCCATCGACTCGGCCATCAGGGCGGGGTCGTCGAAGACGAAGCCAGAGGTCTGGTAGATGGGCACGGCGATGGGACGGCTGCCCTCGACGGTGACGTGCGGCACGTGCACGGTCCTCGTCTCTGGCCGCATTTCGGATGACATTTCGGACTTATCAGCAGATGCGGCCTGGGACTGCGCCTCGGGGCGGAAATCGTTCATACCAGCAGGATCCCCTGTCGGACCTGGCGATGGCAGACCCGGGGTGGGAGATGGGGTCCCGCTGCTTTTCGCGAGCGGTGAACACCCTGCCCACGCTGCACCTCCACCGTCCTGGCGTCCCGCCCTGTCCCGGGCCTCTGCAAGGGTGGAGGGCATGCAGACGACGTTCGTACTCGTGCACAGCCCCTCCGTCGGCCCCTCGACGTGGGCGCCCGTGGCCGAGTCACTGGAGCGGCGCGGGCACGCGGCCGTGGTGCCCGACCTGACCGGCATCAGCGCGGGCGGCGCCCCCTACTGGCCGCGCGTGGTCGAGGCCGTACGCGCCGCGACCCCGTCCGACGGGCCCGTCGTGCTCGTCGCCCACAGCAACGCCGGGTTCTTCCTCCCCGTCATCAAGGAGGGGCTCGGCGACCGGGTGGTGGCCTGCGTGTTCGCCGACGCGCACGTCCCGCCCGGCGAGGGGCTGATCACCACGGCCGAGAAGGAGTTCCTGCCGTTCCTGCGCGACCTCGCCGGCCCCGACGGCGTGCTCCCCCGCTGGACCGACTGGTGGGACGAGGAGGACGTCGTGGCCATGCTGCCCGACCCGGCCGTCCGCATCCGGGTGGCCGGCGAGCAGCCCCGCCTGCCGCTCGACTACTACACCCAGCCCATCCCCGTCCCCGCCGGGTGGGACGAGGTCAGGTGCTCGTGCCTGTGGTACAGCCCCGGATACTCCGCCGCCGCCGAGCGCGCGGCCGAGCGCGGCTGGCCGGTGACCCGGCTGCCCGGTCTCCACCTCCATCAGCTCATCGATCCCGACGGGGTCACCGAGGCGCTGCTGAAGCTCTCCAGGAAGTCGTGAATTCCTCACTGCCGCCCGCGCCGGCCGCCCGCGAAGGTGGACGGCATGAATGCGATCGACGTACGCGGGCTCCGCAAGAGCCACCAGGGTTTCGAGGCGGTGAAGGACATCTCGTTCGAGGTGGCGGAGGGGGAGATCTTCGCGCTGCTCGGCAGGAACGGCGCGGGCAAGACCACCACGATCGAGGTGCTGGCCGGCTTCCAGCGGCCCGACGCGGGCACCGTACGCGTGCTCGGCCTCGACCCCGTCACCGACCGCGCTGCCGTACGCGGGCGGGTCGGCGTGATGCTCCAGGAGGCCGGGTTCTTCCCTGACCTGACGGTCGCCCAGACCGTCGGCACCTGGCGCGACTTCACCGCCGCGCCCCGCCCCAGCGACGAGGCGCTGGAGCTGGCGGGCCTGAGCGCCAGGTCCGGCACCCGCGTCCGCCAGCTCTCCGGCGGCGAGAAACGCAGGCTCGACCTGGCGCTGGCCCTGCTGGGCCGCCCCGACCTGCTGTTCCTCGACGAGCCCACCACCGGCATGGATCCGGAGGCGCGCGCCGCCACCTGGGCCGTCATCCGTGACCTCGCCCGGCAGGGCACCACGGTCCTGCTGACCACCCACTACCTGGAGGAGGCGCAGCGGCTGGCGTCCGCGCTGGCCATCATGGACGCCGGCCGCATCGTCGCCGCCGGCGGCATGGCCGAGACGCTGGCGGCGGCCGGGGGACGGGTGACGTTCCTGCTGCCCGCCCACGTGACGCCCGATGACCTGCCGCTGCCCGCCACCGTCGAGGACGGGCGGGCGGTCTGCCGCGCCGATGACCCCGACCTGGCCGCGCAGACGCTGCTGACCTGGGCCGCGGGGCGCGGCCTGCGCCTGGAGGGCCTGGAGGTGCGCCAGGCCACGCTCGAAGACCTGTTCATGGAGAGCGCCGTGAAGAGCACCGTGAAGAGCCCCGCGAAGAACGCTATGAAGAACGGCGCGAAGAACGCCGTGGAGAACGCCGTGGAGAACGCCGTGGAGGACCCGCGATGAGCCTGGCCGCCACCTACCGCCTCGGCACCCGCCTGTTCTGGCGCGACCGCGCCACCCTGTTCGCCTCGGTGGTCACGCCGGTCGGCCTGGCCGTCGGCCTGCCCACCCTGATGACGCGCGTCGTCTCGGCGGAACACGCCACGACGACCTTCCAGGGCACGATCGCGCTGCTGCTGGCGATCACCGCGTTCATGAGCGTCACCGTGGCGCTGACCGCCCGCCGCGACCAGCTCGTGCTCAAACGGCTGCGGGCGACCTCGCTCACGGACGGGCAGATCCTGGCGGGCCAGATCGCCAGCACGGCCACGCAGACCATGGCGATGATCGTGCTGTGCACGGTGGCCGTGCGGTTCACCGCCGGCGTCCCGCTGCCCGCCCACCCGGTGGTCTTCGCCGTCGCGACGCTCGCGGGGTCCGTCGTGCTGGCGCTGCTCGGAGCGGCGTACACGGTGCTCGTGCCGCGCGCCGAGCTGGCCGCCGTCTTCACCATGCCGGTCTTCCTGCTCTGCGGGGTCGCGGCCGGCGCGATGGGGCCGATCCCGCTGCCCGGGTGGCTGTACGCGGCCCTCGACCTGCTGCCCACCACCGCCGTCGTGCAGGCCGTCAGGACCGGCGACCTGCTCGTGCCGCTGCTCGACCTCGCCGCGTGGACGGTGCTCGGGCTCGTCGTGCTGCGCCTCTGGTTTCGCTGGGAACCACGCAGGTCATAAGGTCTACGGCGTGCTCCCCTCCGCTGCCCAGCGGCTGGCGAGGTGGCTCATCACCGCCGTCGCCTGCGCCTACACGGTGATCACGCTGACCTACTTCCAGAACGGCGTGGCGTACGGGCTGCCGGCCGCCGCCACGATGGTCGCCGTGCTCGCCGCCCACTTCGTCAACATGCGGGCGGGCCTGCGCGGCGAACGCCCGCCCCTCCACCCGCTGCCCCTGGTGCTCCAGGCCGTCGTCACTTATCTGCCCGACCTGACCCTGCCCGGCGGCGGGTCGGCGCTGCCCGCGCCGCTGCTGGCCGGGGCGCTGCTGACCTTGCTGCCGCTGCCATGGGGCAGCGCGCTGATCGTCCTCATGATGCTGTACGAGGGCTGGGCGCTCTGGGCGGGCCCCGGGTTCGCCTTCCTCACCGCGTTCTACGTCATGACCGTGCCGACCACGGGGGCCATGACGTACGCGCTGGTCCGGCTCACCCGCGTCACCGCCGAGCTGCAGGAGGCCAGGGCGGAGCTGGCGGACGCCGCCGTGCTCAAGGAGCGGCTGCGGATCTCCCGCGACCTGCACGACGGGCTCGGCCGCAGCCTGACCGCCATCGCGCTCAAGGGCGACCTGGCCGGCCGCCTCATCGAGCGCGACCCCGCCTCCGCCCGCACCGAGGTCGGCGAGCTGGTGCAGGTGGCCAGGGAGGCGGCCCAGGACGTACGGCAGGTGGCGCGGGGCTACCGGGCGATGTCGTTGTCCGGCGAGGTGGACCGGGCGGTGGCGCTGCTGGAGTCGTCGGGGGTGAGCGTGCAGGCCCACCTGGCGCACGCGGCGCTGCCGGGCAGGTCGGAGCAGGCGCTGGCGTGGGGGGTGCGCGAGGGGGTCACGAACGTCCTGCGCCACAGCCGGGCCACGACCTGCACGATCACCACGTCCGTCCACGGCGGGACGGCCCGGCTGGAGATCGCCAACGACGGCGCCGATCCCCCAGGACCCGGCACGACCGGCGGCGGGCTTGTTCCGGCGGCCGGGGCTGGTGCTGGGACCGGGACTGCGGCTGCGGGTGGTGGGCTGACGGGGCTCGCCGAGCGGGCCGCGCAGGCCGGCGGCACCTGCACCGCCACGCCCACCGACGGCGGCTTCGTCCTCGCGATGGAGGTGAGCGCGTGATCAGGGTGCTGCTCGCCGAGGACATGCACATGATCCGCGCCGCGCTCACCGCGCTGCTGCGGCTGGAGAGCGACATCGAGGTGGTCGCGGAGGTCACCAAGGGCGACGAGATCGTCCCCGAGGCGCTGCGGGTGCGGCCCGACGTCGCGGTCGTGGACATCGACCTGCCGGTGGTCGACGGCATCACCGCGGCCGCGACGCTCGGGGAGCGGCTGCCGTCCTGCCGGATCCTGGTGCTGACCGCCATGGGGCAGCCGGGCAACGTGCGCAGGGCGCTGGCCGCCGGCATCGAGGCGTTCCTGGTCAAGGACGCTCCCGGCGACCGGCTCGCCGACGCGATCCGGCGTACCGCCGCCGGACTGCGCGTCCTGGACGCCGAGCTGGTCTCGGCCGCCATGGAGTACGGCGAGAGCCCCCTGACGCCCAGGGAGACGACCGTGCTGAAGGAGGCCGCGAGGGGCGCGTCCGCCGAGGACATCGCCGTCCGCCTGCACCTGTCGCCCGGCACCGTGCGCAACTACCTCACGGGCGCCATCACCAAGACCGGCGCCCGCAACAAGATCGACGCCATCCGCATCGCCCAGGACGCCGGCTGGCTCTAGGCCGCCGTGCCAGGTGCCGTGCCGGGTGCCGTGTCAGGCGCCCGGCCCAGATGTCGGCTCAGATGTCGGTGATGCGGATGCCGGCGTGGGCCTTGTAGCGGCGGTTGATGGAGATGAGGTTGGCGGTGAACGCCTCGATCTGGTAGGCGTTGCGCAGCCGCCCGCCGTACACGCCGCGCACCCCGGGGATGGCCTCGGCCAGCGCCTGTACGGCGTCCGTGGCCTCACGGTCGTCGCCCAGCACCAGCACGTCGAGATCGACCTTCTCGACGGCCGGGTCGAGCAGCAGCACGGCGGACACATGGTGGAACGCGGCCACCACCCGGCTGTCCGGCAGCACGGCGGCGGCCTGCTCGGCGGCGCTGCCCTCCTCGACCGGCAGCGCGTAGGCGCCCTTCTTGTCGAAGCCGAGCGGGTTGACGCAGTCGACCACGATCTTCCCGGCCAGCTCGCTCCGCAATGACTCCAGCAGCGCCTTGTGCCCCTCGTACGGCACCGCGATGATCACGATGTCGGCCCTGGTCGCCACGTCGGCGTTCTCGCCCCCGCTCGCGCCGGCCCCGATGGACTCGGCCGCCTCCTGGGCGCGCTGGGCGTTGCGGGAGCCGATGAGCACGGGGTGCCCGGCCAGCGCGAACCTGCGGGCGAGCCCCTTGCCCTGGTCGCCGGTGCCGCCGAGGATTCCGATGGAAAGCTTGTTCACGTCTGCCATAACCAGATCATGTCAGGATCGCTTCCCGCCGGCGTGCCGGGCACTCCGTGTCCCGGCCCCCGAGCGGGGGCCGGGACGGATCGGTCAGCAGTTGCCGAACGCGGGCAGTCCCAGCATGCGCAGGGCCAGCCACTCGATGGCCGGCGGGCCGCCCTCGATGGCGCCTGTCACGTGGTTCGGCGCGGGCAGCGAGGCCCAGCGCACGTTCACGCCGGCCCGGCAGTACTCCGAGCGCAGCGCCGACCCGGCCGCGAGCGGGATGATCTCGTCGCCGCGCGCGTGGTAGAGGAACACCGGCACCCGCGGCGGCGTGCCGCCGAGCCGGTTCTCGGCCAGGCGGGCGAGCCACTTGGGCTGGTTCATCAGGTCGATCGGGCTGATGTCGGAGAAGCGCAGCCCGGCGAGCTTGCTCAGGTCGCCCACGCAGTCGTCGGCCGCGTCGGCGAGCAGCGCCCTGCCCCGGTCGTTGAGGTCGGCCTCCAGGTCCAGCTCGGGGTAGGCGGCGTCGAGCCCCACCCCTGCCGCGGCGGCCAGCCCGAAGTTCGGGCCGCCGTCGAGGTTGCGGGCCACCGCGCCGAGGTCGGCGGGCACCCCGCCAGCGGCGACGCCGCGCAGCCGCAGCTCGGGCGCGTACGACGGCTGGAGCTGCGCCGCCCACCCGGCGGACGCGCCGCCCTGGGAGTAGCCCATGATGCCGACCGGCGCCTGGGCGGACAGCCCCGCGGCGGGCACGCGGGTGGCGGCCCTGATCGAGTCGAGCACGGCGTGCCCCTGGGAGACGCCCGCCATGTACGTGTGCTGCCCCGGCGTGCCGAGCCCCTCGTAGTCGGTGATCGCGACCGCGTACCCCTTCAGCAGGAACAGGCTGACCAGCGCCAGCTCGGCCTCGCGGCCCTGGCTCATGCTGACGGACGGAGCGCACTGGTCGCCGAGCCCGTGGGTGCCGACGGCGTACCCGATGATCGGGCGGCGGCCGAGCGGATACGACGCCTTGGGCACGAGCAGGGTGCCGGAGACCGTGTTGGGCGTGCCGATGGCGGAGGTGGAGGTGTAGCGCAGGTGCCAGGCGTTGACCGGGACTTCGAGCAGCTTGCCCGGCAGCAGATAGACCGTGGTGGGCTGGGCGGAGACGACGTCTCCCGGTGCCGCGGCGCGGGCGGGCGCCGCGACGAACGACGTGATCGATAACAGGGTCAGGAACATGCTGACGCGCACACGTAAGGTCATGTGCCGCCCCTCTCCGTGAGGTATGCGCTTGGGGGAGGGCGGCGCCGCGAGCCCGATCGTTACCCGAGGGTAACTCCATGTCAAGGCCCGAAATGACGGAGAAACACGTTCCATGTCAATACGTCACATGGGAACCAGACACCCCGCGCCCGGTCCGTCAGGCACCATGGAGGCATGGACTCAGGATCGGTGGCCCTCCTGCGCGAACTCCTGGCCGAGACCGGCTGGCTCGAACGCGCCCGCGAGCTGGGCCTGGCCCTGCGGGCCACCCGCTCGCCCGGCGGGCTGCTGCTGGTCGGCACCCCCGACGACGAGCCCTGGCACCTGACCGCCCACCTCGCCGACGAGGCCAGGTTCTCTGGGCTGTCCCAGCTCACGCCCACGCTGCTGCGCTGGGCTCCGCCGCTCGACGCGCCGCCGCACCTGCGGGTCGGGCTCGACCGGCTGGAGCAGGCGGGGCGCGGGGAGACGCTGTTCGTGCTGGCCGAGCAGCAGGCGCCGGTACCGCTGCTCGAACGGGTCGACGACGCGCGCCGTACGGGGGCCACGATCCTGGCGATCGAGGGCGGCGACCGCGACCTGGCCGGGCTGGCCCACGACGCGATCGCGGTGCCGCGCGACGGGCTGGTGACGTTCGACGGGGCTCAGCACCTGGTGAGCGCGGCGGCCGGCGAGGCCGACCAACGCCCTGGGCTGCGCGAACGCCTCGCCCGCCTCCTCGACAAGGTCAGCGGCCCCCACCTCACCGACTGACAGCCGCCTCACGACGCCCCACCGTCGGCACGGCGGTCGTGGTGAGGGGAGGAGGGGTCGGCAGGCTCGGCGGTGGGGTGGCCGGAGAGGCGGGCGCGCAGCGCCGGGGCGAGGGCGGCCGTGGCCTCCTCGATCGCCTTGATGACCACGGCCTGGACCGGGTCGGGCTCGCCTGAGCGGGTGCGGCTCACGCGGGTGACGGTGTCCAGGCGGCGGGCGCCGATGTCGCGGATGTCGCTCACGCGTACCTCGCCCTCGGGGACGTCGAGCAGCGCCAGCTCCGGCACGATCGCCACCCCGTGCCCGGCCGCGACCAGCGCGAGCGTCGGCCCGAACTCGGTGATGACGTGCACCTTGCGCGGCTCGGCCCCGTGCAGCCCCGCCAGCCGCTCCAGCGCCTGCCCGCACGCCTGCGCGGGATCGCCCGCCACCCACGGCCGCCGCATCAGGTCCTCGACGGTGGACGGCGGATCGGGCCAGGAGGGCGGCACGACGACGCGGTATTCGTCGACGTAGAGCAGGCGGGTGGTCAGCGACGGCAACGACAGCGGCGGCAGGCCCATGTCCCGCTCGGTGATGAGCACGTCCACCGACCCCAGCCGCAGCTCCTGCAGCGCCGGCTGCCCGTAGATCTCGCGGATGACCGGCGTGATGCGCGGATGGCGCCGGGCCAGCTCCCGCATCGCGGGCACCAGCACATGGGTGATCACGGTGGGGAACGCGGCGATGCGTACGGGACCGGCCAGGCGCTCGGTGAAGCGGGTCAGCTCGCGCTTGGCCTCGGTCAGCTCCTCCTCCACCCGGTCGGCGTACCCGGCCAGCACCCGCCCCGCAGGCGTCAGCGAGACGCTGCGCTGGGAGCGGTCGATGAGGGGCAGGCCGACCTCGCGTTCGAGCTGGGCCAGCTGCTGCGAGACGGCGGACGGGGTGAGGTGCAGCGCCTCGGCGGCCCGCGCGACGCCGCCGCGCCTTGCCACCTCACGCAGGACGCGTAATCGCCGAGGGTCGATCTCCATTTAGGACAGCTTAGGCCCGGAGTGAAGGTTCCGTTAATTGTGCTTCAGTGCCCGTAGTGCGCAGAATGTCGCTCATGGATCTCCTGCTCGACGCCGTCGGCTGGGCCGGCGCGGCCCTGCTGCTGGCCGGCTACGCCCTCGTCTCGTCCGCCCGCCTGTCGGGCGACGGGCTCGCGTACCAGCTGATCAACCTCGGCGGCTCCGTCGGGCTGATGATCAACAGCGCGTACAGCGCCGCCTGGCCGTCGGCGGCGCTCAACCTGATCTGGGCCGCCATCGGGGTCACCGCCCTGGTCAAGCTGGCCAGGGCGGTGCCGAGGGCGGCAGGACGTCAGTCGTCGTCCTGATCGGCCTCGTCCCACGCCTTGTTGCGGTCGGCGGCACGCTGCAACGCTCCTGCCGCCTCCTGCTCCGACGCGTAAGGGCCCATCCGATCCTTGTTGGGGCAGCCCTGATCGGGCTCGACCCGCATGTGTTTGAGACAGAACCACCACTGGCCTTCGCTCACGGGGTCAATTCTGCCCCGTAGACTCGTGTTTCATGACGACACTGCTCCAGCCAGGGCGAGTTTCGCCCATGCGAAAGGTTCCCGCCCACATCGAGCGGCCGGAGTACGTCGGCAAGAAGCGCCCCAAGACCGGCGAGTCCGACGTGAAGACCCCCGAGATCATCGAGCGGATGCGCGTGGCGGGCAGGATCGCCGGCCAGGCTCTCGAGGAGGTCGGCAGACACGTCCGGCCGGGCGTCACCACCGACGAGCTCGACAGGATCGGCCACGAGTTCCTCCTCGACCACGGCGCCTACCCCAGCACGCTGGGCTACAAGGGCTATCCGAAGTCGCTGTGCACCTCGATCAACGAGGTCATCTGCCACGGCATCCCCGACGACACCGTGCTGCGGGACGGCGACATCGTCAACGTCGACATCACCGCCTACATCGGCGGCGTCCACGGCGACACCGACGCGACGTTCCTGGTCGGAGAGGTCGACGAGGAGTCGCGGCTGCTGGTCGAGCGCACCCGCGAGTCGATGATGCGGGCCATCAAGGCCGTCGCGCCGGGCCGCCAGCTCAACGTGGTGGGCCGCGTCATCGAGGCGTACGCCAAGCGCTTCGGCTACGGCGTGGTGCGCGACTTCACCGGCCACGGCATCGGCGCCACCTTCCACTCCGGCCTCATGGTGCCCCACTACGACGACCCGTCGCTGCGGGTGGAACTGGTGCCGGGCATGACGTTCACCATCGAGCCGATGCTGACGCTGGGCACGATCGAATACGAGATCTGGCCCGACAAGTGGACGGCGGTGACGAAGGACCGCAAGCGCACGGCCCAGTTCGAGCACACGATCGTGGTCACCGACACCGGCAGCGAGATCCTCACCCTGCCCTGACCCGCCCCGGTCACGGGGGCGGGCCACCACAGGATCGGCCGCCTCGACAAGGCCGTCGGAGCCTGGCAGGCGGGGCAGGATCGGCCGCCCCTCATCCGGGCCGGCAGGCGGGAGCGCAGGATCGGCCGCCTCGTCGGGGCAGGCGGCCTCAGCGAGGCCTTGGTCCTGAGCGGGCGGGGCCGTCAGGGGCGCGGAGCCGGCACCACGCCGGACACCGTGGTGCCCTCGCCGAGCACGCTGTTGACCGACAGGCTCCCCCCGGCCTCGGCGAACGCCGCCCGCATACGGGCGATGCCGCCCCCGGACCCCGACGCGATGAAGCCCTGCCCGTCGTCGCTGACGGTCATGCGCAGCCCGCTCCTGCCCACCGTCACGGCGATGGACACCGTGCGAGCCCTGCTGTGCCGCTCGACGTTGGACAGCGCCTCACGCAAGGTGGCCATGACGCAGCTGGAGACGCCTGACGCCACGTCGGTCGCCGGCAGCGCCCAGGTCTCCACTGCGATCCCGGTGCGCTCCGACCACTCGGCGAGGCAGCTCTCCAGCGCCTCGGCCAGGCTCTGCCCCCCGCGCATCCGTGTCTCTTCCGACAATGGTCATCGCCTTTCTCGGCACCCCGGGCCACACGCCGGTCCCCACTCCGGCGCTCCCGTCAACGCGGTGCGCATCCCCCCTCAAGGCCACGCACGCTGCCTGACGGGGTTATACCCGTCTCCCCTGGGAGAAAGGCTACCCGCCGGTCGATGGGCTTGTAGTGGGAAGGTAGAAGGCCATGTCCGATCGGCTACGCACCCGAGGCCAGAGCCCCTATTCGCCCTTGTCGGCCCTGTCGGCCCTGTCGGCCCTGTCGGCGCGGTTGAGGCGGGCGAGGTA
The DNA here is from genome assembly GCF_040677005.1 of Nonomuraea sp. NPDC049421. Lineage (NCBI taxonomy): Bacteria > Bacillati > Actinomycetota > Actinomycetes > Streptosporangiales > Streptosporangiaceae > Nonomuraea > Nonomuraea sp. NPDC049421. Next base: position 318,574 of record NZ_JBFAQA010000001.1, on the reverse strand, counting down.
GGCGTTGTAGGAGTCGAGCTCGGGATCGCCCGCGCCGGCGCGGTCGGCCCTGCGATCGGCGCGGCGGGCCTGGCGGTCGTCGTCCTGGTACCACTGCACGGCGATGGCCAGCAGCACGATGAGCGTCGGGATCTCGCCGAAGCCCCACGCGATGGCGCCGCCGTCGCGCTGGGTCTGCAGCAGGGTGTCGCCCCAGGTGCGGCCGAGCTGCTCGTACCAGCCGGATGCGATCACGGTGCCCATCATCATCAGCGCGATGCCGAAGAAGGCGTGGAACGGCATGGTGACGAACAGCATCAGCAGCCGCCCGACGTGCGGCAGCCGGTTGGGGCCCGGGTCGACGCCGATGATCACCCAGAAGAACAGCGCGCCGCTGAGCAGGAAGTGCAGGGTCATCCAGATGTGGCCGAGGTGCTCGTTCATGGCCGACTCGAACAGCGGCGTGAAGTAGAGCGCGTACGTGGACGCGACGAAGATCGCCGTGGCGACCACGGGATGCGTGATGACCTTGGTGAACCGGCTGTGCAGGATCGTCGTGATCCACTCGCGCGGCCCCCTGTCGCCCCTCCTGGCGGCCGGCTTGAGCGCGCGCAGGGCCAGCGTGACGGGCCCGCCGAGGACCAGGAAGATCGGCACCACCATCGACAGCGTCATGTGCTCGATCATGTGGATGTCGAACATGACCTTGGCGTAGCGGGCCAGTCCGCTCTGGGTGGAGAACACCAGCAGGGCGACGCCGACGTACCAGGAGGCGGTGCGCCCCCACGACCAGGTGTCGCCGCGCCGCCGCAGGCGGATCACGCCGAGCGCGTAAAGGCCGGCCAGCACGGCGGCCACCACGGCGAAGAACAGGTCGAACCACCACAGGGTGAACACGTTGCCCAGCGTGAGGGCGGGCGGCATGGGGAAGCCGAGCAGCTCGTACGCCCGGTCGGCCGGGATGCTGAAGTCGGGCGGCGGCGTCCGCGACAGCGCCACGGCCACGCCGATGGTGGCGAACATGAGCACGGTCTCGCCGCCGGCCAGCCGGGTGAACGCCCGGGGCTTGCCCGCCTTGAGGTCGGTCAGCGTGCGCTGGCGGTGCCAGTAGCCGACGTAGCCGAGCAGCACGAAGGCCACGACCTTGGCCAGGGCGAGCAGGCCGTACTCGGTGGTCCACAGGTCGGAGACCGCGCCGAGGCGGGCGACCAGGGCGAACACGCCGGACAGCCCCACGCCCGCGTAGCAGAACAGCGCCAGCCGGGAGAAGCGCTCGGCCGCGAGCTCCAGCTGCGGCTGCTTGCGCAGCGCGTGCAGCGCGAGCACGCCGAGCCCGCCCACCCACAGGGCGAGCGAGAGCAGGTGCAGCGCGACCGACGAGGTGGCGAGGTCGTGGTTGGGCGAGGAGGAGGTGTGGCCGGTCAGCGGCGCGGGCAGCATCGTCACCAGCGCGAACACCAGCAGCCCCGCCGCCGCGCCCGCGGTGATCGCGCCGCGCGAGAACAGCGCGATGGCCACCCCGAACAGCACCACGAGCGTCAGCGCGACGCCCTGCGTGGTCTGGGTGGCGTAGCTGGTGAGGATCACGCGGTCGAGGACCTGGGGCAGGGTGCGGCCGATGGTCTCGGCCGCGCCGAACAGGATCGCGAGGAACGCCGCCCCGGCCCACGTCAGCGCCGCCCACGAGCTGGCCTTGACGTAGTCGACCGCGCTCTTGCCGAGCACGCCCTTGTCGTTGGGCAGCAGCAGGGCGGCCATGAGCAGCAGGCCGACGGTGACGACGCCGGCGGCGTCCATGAGCAGCTTCGAGATCGGCAGCCCCCACCGGACGACCGCGCCGGAGTCGGGCAGCCCTGGGATGATCCTGGGGAACGCCCTGCCGCCCGCGATCATGCCGATGACCAGGGCGGCGACGGCGGCCACCGTGCTCACGAGCGCGAGGCGCACCGATCGGGTCATGGCTGCTTTCTCCGCGCGCTGAGCAGGAAGCCGATGCCGATGCCGACGAGCGCGCCGATGACGACGATCAGCCAGACGGGGAACGTGGCGTCCTGCTCGGCCGCGGCCGTGTCGGCCTCGATCGTGGCGTCGCCGCTGGGCGCCGCCGCCGGCTGCTCGGATGACTGCTCAGGCGGTGGCGAGGCCGCGGTCTCGGCGGGCGCGGGCGTCTCATCTGCACCCTCCGTCGCGGCGTCGGACGCGGCGTCGGACGCGGCGTCGGACGGCTCGGCGCTGGGAGCGGCCTTTTCCGCGCCCTTCACCCGGAACGGGATCTCCCCCTCGATCGGGTGCCCGTCCGACGACACGACGCGATAGGCGATCGTGTACTTCCCGTCGGGCAGCGGCCCCTTGACCGCCTGCGTCACCACGGCGCCGTCGACCTCGGGCTTGCCGCTCTGATGCTGGGCGTCGCCGTCGCCGCGGACGATGACGAACGGCAGCCGCACCTTGGCGCTGAACTCGAGCCTGATCTCGTCGAGGGACTCCACCTCGGCGTTCTTGGCTGGGCTGCTGCTCTTGAGCGTGTCGTGCGCCAGCGCGGGGGTGGCGGTGCCGAACACGAACAGGGCGGCGGCGAGAATCGCGGTGAGGGCCGCGAGCGGGGATCTGTTCATGGCAACCCCCAGGCTACCGACGCCCCCGCCCGGTCCGGACCCCGCTCCTCGAACTCGGGTCTACAATTCGCCCGCCCTGTCACTTTCCGGCTCATCCCCGGCCTTAGGGACAGGCCGGGGATGGGGACGGGATGCGACGGCAACGGCCTCAGAGGCCGGCGCAGGCCAGCGCCCGCTGGTAGGCGTCGATCGCGCCGTCGGTGTCGCCGAGCTGCTCCATCGTCTCGGCCGTGGCGTACCAGTGGGAGGCCGAGCGGCGGGTGTCGGGCAGCGGCTGCAGCCACCGCTCGACGGCGGCGGCGTGCTCGCGGCCCTCCTCCGTCTTGCCAGCGGCGCCGTGGATGCGGCCGAGCAGCAGGTTGGCCTCGGCGCCTGCCACGTGGCCGTATTGGGGCAGCAGGTTGCGGCAGGCCACGGCGTGGCGGGCGGCGTCGTCGAGGTCGTTGCTCATGTATTCGGCGCAGGCCAGCTCGAGGTAGAGGGTGGCCTGGTCGATGGTGCTGGTCGAGGTCTGCTCGAACTCTTCGATCGCCGAGCGCAGCAGGTTGCGGACGCTCGCCGGTTCCTGGGCGCCGGTGCGCAGCCGGGTGCGGGCGGCCTGCAGGCGCATGCGCGCGGTGTTGCGCGGCTGCCCGTGCTCGAGCTGGACGGCCAGGGCCCGCTCGATGAACGCGACCGCCTCGTCGTGGTGGCCGGTGGCGCGGGCGACGATGGCGGCGTTCCAGTTGGCCGCCACGATGGAGCGCGGGGTGCCCAGCGCGTCGGCGGCGTTGAGCAGCTCGGCGGCGAACTGCCTGGCGCGCAGCATGTCGCCGCGCTCGTAGTAGGCCATGAGCAGGGTGGCGGCCAGCTCGACCCGCTGGTCGGTCCAGGGCTCGCGGGCGTTGCCGATCAGCAGCTGCTCGCCCACCTCGACGGCGAGGTGCAGCTGCTCGCTCTCGCGGTAGGCCCGGCACAGCGCGACGGCCACCTCGAGGGCGCGCTCGGAGGGCAGCTCCTCCTCGCGGAGCCGCAGCATGATCGCGATCGCCTCGTCGAGGTCTCCCGCGGCCTCCGTGGCCAGCGCCAGGCCGAACTCGGCTTCTTGACGAAGCGATGTCAAACCTGCCAAGTTACTGTTTCCCAGGAGTTCCGCGAAACGCGTGCGGGCCTCGGCGACCTCGCCGTTCTCGAGTGCCAGCCGCGCGTAGCCGAGGGCCAGCTCGATGTCCTCCATCTGCTCGGCGGTGACACCGTTGATCAGGTAGGACAGCGAGCAGTCCAGTTTCGTGGCCAGCAGCTCCAAGACCGCAGGGGTGGGAGTACGCTTGCCGCTCTCGATCAACGAGACGTAACTGTCCGACAACTCGGGATGTGCCAGCTGAGCCTGAGAAAGGCCGCGTTGCCGCCTAACCGTCTTGATACGGAGTCCGACTAGGTCCGATGTGGTCACAGCTGCCACTCCCTGAGAAGATGAAGTCCGAGCAACCCACATAGGCGAGGGAGAACCCCCATGCGTAAGCGCATTGCCCTGTCAGTCCTGGCCGTCGCGATCGGCGCCGCGGTAGCCCTTGCAGGTAATGTTACGACCGCGAGTGCCTCTACGTCTTCCCTCACGAACTCCATCACGAGCGCGACCGCCGACGTCGGCTGCTGCTGACGTCACGACGGCGTCGAAGCAGGCGGTCGAAGCAGAACGCTCGGGCAGCGCACGACTTTTTCGGGCAGGCACCGCACACGCCTGGCCCGGTCGTCGTGCGGGCACGCTCGTAACGCTGGTGTCGGACTCGTGTGGTCCCGTCACCCGCCGGTCGCGCGTCACCGCCTGAGTCACTGATCAGGGGCCCACGTGAATCAATACACACCAGAGACGGCCGGTTGACAAGCTACCGGCCGCATCTACATTCCAGCTACACGCCACGTGGGCCCTCCCCCCTCCCGGCATCGCGATGAGGCTTCCCCCGTGCATCCCCCCGTGCCTCCCTCCGACGATCACCGTGCTCCTCCGGCATCCGGCCTGGTCTTAGGTCTGCTGGGGCCGGTGGTGGGGGTGCGCGACGACATGCCGCTCGATCTGGGCCCGCCGCTCCAGCAGGCGATCGCGGCGATGCTCGCGACGCGTTCCGGCCGGGTGGTGACCCTTCCGCAGCTCATCGAGGGCCTCTGGGGCGACGATCCGCCCCTCAGTGCCCAGCAGAGCGTCTACACCTACGTCGCCGGGCTGCGGCGTGCCTTCGAGCCGGGCCGCGGCCGGCGTGAGCCGCCCCGTACGGTCGTCAAGGCGCCGGGCGGTTACCTCCTACGGCTCGATCCCCTGCGGACCGACGTGCATCTCTTCGCCGCCCGCCTGGAGGCGGCGGACCAGGCCCACGGGTCCGGCGACCTGCCGGCCGCGTTACGCACCCTCGACGAGGCGCTCGCGTTATGGCGCGGGCCCGCGCTCAGCGGGGTTCCAGGGCCGTTCGCGGACGGTGAGCGGGCCAGGCTCGGCGAGCTCCACGTGCTCGCCGTCGAGGCCAGGGCCGAGGTCCTGACCGGGCTCGGCCGCCCCGAGGACGCGCTGGCCGCGTTGCACGACCTGACCCGCCGCCACCCTCTGCGCGAACGCCCCCGCGAGCTGCTCATGCTGGCCCTGCACGCGTCCGGCCGCCAGGCGGAGGCGCTGCAGGTCTTCGAGGAGGCCAGGCGCGTCCTGGCCGATGAACTGGGCGCCGACCCCGGCGAGGGCCTGCGCCGCGCCCACGGGCTCGCCCTGACGCCCCCCGAGGAGCCTCCTGCGCCGGACGGCGGCCGGACGCCCGCGCAGGGCCCCCCGCGTAGGGACCGCGGCCAGCCGCACCCCACCCGCCCCCGACACGAGCGGCCCGGCGCGCAGCCCGCCTCTCCCCGGAACGAGACCGGCGCGCAGGGCAGCGCGGAGGGGGCCTCTCCCCCACGCGAGACCGGCGAGCACGAAGCCGCTCCCCCGCGTGAGACCGATGCGCAGGCGTCCTCTCCTTCGCGTGAGGGGTTCGTGCCGCGGCAGCTTCCCCGGGCGCTGGCGGGGTTCGTGGGGCGGACGCGGGAGATCGTGCGGCTCACGTCCTTGCTGGATCCGTCGGGTGATGAGGCGCCGCATCCGTTCGTGGTGATCTGCGGGGCGCCGGGGGTCGGCAAGTCGACGCTGGCGGTACGGGTCGCCCACGCCGTACGCCACCGCTTCCCCGACGGCCAGCTCTACGTCAACCTGCGCGGCGGTACGCCGAACGTGCCGCGCCCCTCCGCGTACGAGGTGCTGAGCCGGCTGCTGCGCGGCCTGGGCACGCCCGACAACGCGGTGCCCGCCGACGAGGACGAGGCCGCCGCCCTGCTGCGCAGCGCGCTGCACGGCCGCCGGCTGCTCGTGCTCCTCGACGACGCCGCCGGGCTCGCGCAGGTCAGGCCGTTCACCGCGGCGCCGCCCGGCACCACGGTCCTGGTCACGAGCCGGGAGTCCCTGGTGACCGGCGCCGACCGCGCGCAGGTGCGCCTGGGCCCGCTGCCGGACGCGGAGGCCACGGCCATGCTGGCCGAGCTGGCGGGCGCCGACCGGGTGGCCGCCGACCTCGGCCAGACCGGCAGGCTGGTCCGGCTGTGTGACGGGTTCCCGCTGGCGCTGCGCATCGCGGGGGCCCGGCTGGCCGACCGTCCCGACTGGAGCGTGGGGGCGCTGACGGAGCGGCTCACCGACGAACGGCGCAGGCTGCGGGAGCTGGAGGCGGGCGAGCTGGCCGTACGGTCGAGCCTGGCGGCCAGCTGGACGGCGCTCAGCGGCAGCGCCCGCGAGATCGACGCGGCGGCGGCCCGGCTGCTGGCCCTGCTGGGTCTCCTGCACGTGCCCGACATCACCCTGGAGGCGGCCGCGGCGCTGTCGGGAGGCTCGGGAACCGACCCGGAGACCGACCCGGAGACCGACCCGGAGACCGACCCGGAGACCGACGTGGAGCGGGCGCTTGAGCGCCTGTGCGACGCCCACCTGCTGGAGGCCGGGGAGCCGGGCCGCTACCACCCGCACGACCTGGTCCGGCTGTTCGCGAGCGACCTGCTGCCCGCGGGCGAGCGGACGGCGCCGCTGCTGCGGGCGTTCGGCTTCTACACCGAGTCGGTCAGGGCGGCCGCGCGGACCAGCGACCCGCACCGCGTCCACTGCCTGTATCCGCCGGTCGAGGCGACCGGGCGTTCGTTCCGGGACGCGGCGGAGGCGGACGACTGGCTGCGTACGGAGGAGGCCACGCTGCTGGCCGCCGCGTTCCAGGCCATGGCGGACCCCGACGACGGCGTGGCGCGGGCGGGCGCTGCGATCGGCGCGGCGCTGTGGTGGTACCAGCAGAAGTCGTACCGGGTGAGACACCTCGTCGCGACGGGCGAGCGGCTGGTCGCCACCGGCGAGCGGCTCCAGGACGAGGTCATCGCGATGCACGGCCACGCGCACCTGGCGACGGGCCTCTACTTCAAGGGCGACCCGGCCTCCGTCACGCACAACGAGCGGCACCTGGCACTCGCCAAGCGGCTCGGCGACCGCTTCAACGAGCAGCGGGCGCACGGCAACCTGTCCTCCACGCTGCTGAAGTGGGAGCGCTTCGGGGAGGCGCTGGACCACGCGCTGGCGCAGCGCGCGATCGCCCGCGAGATCGGCTCGGACGTCGGCGAGCGCTACGCGCTGCTGGTGGCCGGGCGGGCCTACCTGGAGCTGGGGCGGTTCGACGAGGCCGCGGGCGTGCTGGAGGAGGGCGCGGCGATGGCGGAGCGGGCGGGCGACCCGCACAGCCGCGTCGAGTTCGCGGTGTGGCAGGGCAGGGCGCTGATCGACATGGGGCGGCTCGACACGGCGTTCTCGGTGCTCAGCGAGACGCTGGAGCCGGCGAGGAGCACGTCGAGGACGACGGAGATGGCGTGCCTGGTGCACCTGACGCGGGTGCACCGCCTGCTGGGGCAGCTCGGCGAGGCCGTGCGGCGCAGCGCGGAGGCGGTGGCGGCGGCCGAGCGGGCGGGCAGCTCGTACTGGCTCGAACGGGCGATCGCCGAGCGCGACGAGGCCGCGTCAGTGCAGTGCCCGGCCCGCACGCGTCGCCGCGGTCACTGACTCACAGCGGTGGCGCGGTGTCTCTGAGCGCCAGGAAGAAGTCCACGCGGTCGGCCATCGTGGACAGGTCGCGGCCGGTCAGCTCCTCGATCCTGCGTACGCGGTAGCGCACGGTGTTGACGTGCACGTGGAGCTGCTCGGCGCAGGAGTTCCACGAGCCGGCCCGGTCGAGGAAGACGCCGAGCGTGCGTACCAGGTCGGACTGGTGCCTGCGGTCGTAGTCGAGCAGCGGCGACAGCAGCCGGCGGGAGAAGGAGCGGCGCACGTCGGAGGGCACGGTGGCGAGCAGCAGCGCGTGCGTGTAGATCTCGTCGCTGGTGACGACGCCGCCGGCGCGGTCCTCGGCCAGGCGGCGGGCGTGCCCTGCCTCCTCGACGCCGCCCTTGACGGCGGCGGCGCCGGTCAGGGCGCCGCTGAGGCCGACGCACAGGCGGGTGTCCGGCAGCGCGGCCACCACCTCGGCCCCGGCGCGCAAACGGGCGGCCAGCTCGGCAGTGCCGCTGCCGCTGCCGGTTCCGCTGCCGGTGCCGCCCCCGCTGCCGCTGCCGGTGCCGGTGCCGCCCCCGCTGCCGGTGCCGCTGCCGGTTCCGCTCCCGCCCCCGGTACTGCCCTCGCGCAGGGGCACGACGGCGACCGCGCCGTCGGCGCCGGCCGCGGCGACGATCTCGCGGCCGAGCAGCTCTTCCACGATCCGGCCGCCGAGGGTGGCGGGGTCGGGGCCGCGGGTGGCGCCGGGCCTGACGGCGACGGCGTTGACCACCGCGTACTGCTCCGACGCCCCGATCCCGCAGGTCCGCAGCCTGGCGTTGAGCTCGGCCGGGTCGGCGCCCGCCAGCGCGGCGACGATGAGCTGCTCGGCCAGGCGGCGCTCGACGCGGCGGCCCTCCTCGACGCGGCTGCGCTCGAGCCCGACGCAGGCGGCCAGCTCGTAGCCGACGTCGGCCCGGTCCATCAGGTCGCCGTCGCAGGCCAGCGCCCAGCCGGCGGCGCGGTGCCCGCGTCCGACGGCGAAGATCGTGTGCTTCCCCGCCAGGACGGGCAGCCGTGGCGCGGTCAGGTACGTCGTGGCCAGGCCCACGGGATCGTCGGCGACGCCCACCACGACCTCGCCCGACGCGGACAGGACGGCGCCGGTGACGCCCAGCTCGGCGGCGGTCAGCTCGAACAGCTCGGCCAGCCCGGCGCCCTCGGCGAGGGCGGCGACGAGCCTGCGGTGCCGGCCGAGCGCGTCGCGCGCGTCGCCGGCCTGCCGGCGCGCCGCCAGCTCGGCCAGCGTGCGGAACGACACCTCGACGGGCACCTCAAGCAGCGGCAGCCCGGCCCGCTCACAGGCGGCGACCAGGTCGCCCGGCACGTGGCCGAGCAGCGCCTGCCCGGCGCCCAGCGCGGCGACGCCCGACTCGGCCAGCGCCGCGACGAACCGGGCGGAGTCGCCCGGCTCGCGCCACCAGGTCAGCCCGGTCAGCACGAGCTCGCCGCCGGCCAGGTAGCGGCCTGGCTCGGGCAGGTCGGTGACGTACACGCCGGCGAACTCCCGGGCGGGGTCGCCGGTGAGCAGGGTCAGGCGCAGGTCCTCGATGGCCAGCAGGTCGGAGAGGCGCACCTGTAGGAATGTACAAGGCGGGCAGGACAACCGCTGACCGACATTTCACGTCGTGCGCATAGGAGGGGCCGGGCGGCCGGTGCTCTACTCGGAGGATGACGCAGACGGCTGACGAGAGGGCCGGCGCGATCCTGCACGGGATCGGCGCGAGCGCGCGGCGGCCCGATGCCACGCTGAAGGTGACCGGCGAGTTCGCCTACGCCTCCGACCTGTGGCTGGAGGGCATGGTGTGGGGCGCGACGCTGCGCAGCCCGCACCCGTCGGCGTGGATCCGCTCGATCGACGTGGGCCCCGCGCTGCGGATGCCGGGCGTGCGCGCGGTGCTGACGCACGAGGACGTGCCGGGCGAGAAGTACTTCGGGCTGGAGCACAAGGACCAGCCGGTGCTGGCCGTCGACGAGGTCCGCTACCAGGGCGAGCCGGTGGCGCTGGTGGCGGCCGACCATCCGGAGACGGCGCGCAGGGCGGCGGCGGCGATCGAGGTCGTCTACGAGATCCGCCGCGCGGTGACCGACCCGCGCGAGTCGCGGCGGTTCGTCCGCCACCAGCCGGTACGCCGCGGCGACACGTTCGAGGCGGAGGTCGTGGTCCGCGGCGAGTACGAGGTCGGCATGCAGGACCAGGCGTTCCTGGGCCCCGAGGCGGGTCTCGCGGTGCCGGCCGAGGACGGCGGCGTCGACCTGTTCATCGCCACCCAGTGGCTGCACGTGGACCGCGACCAGCTCGCGCCCTGCCTGGGCCTGCCGCCGGAGAAGGTACGGCTGACGCTGTCCGGGGTCGGCGGCGCGTTCGGGGCCCGCGAGGACCTGTCGATGCAGATCCACGCCTGCATGCTGGCCCTGCGGCTGAACCGCCCGGTCAAGATCTCCTACGGCCGCGAGGAGTCGTTCTTCGGCCACGTGCACCGCCATCCGGCGCGGATGCGCTACGAGCACGGCGCCACCCGCGACGGCCGGCTGGTCTACGTCAAGGCGGACATCCTGCTGGACGGCGGCGCGTACTGCTCGTCCTCGCCCGCGGTGGTGGGCAACGCGGCGTCGCTGGGGGTGGGGCCGTACGAGGTGCCGAACGTGCACGTCGACGCCACCGGCGTCTACACCAACAATCCGCCGTGCGGCGCGATGCGCGGCTTCGGCGCGGTGCAGGCGTGCTACGCCTACGAGTCGCAGATGGACCTGCTCGCGCAGGCGTGCGGGCTGTCGCCGGTCGAGATCAGGACGCGCAACGCGGTCTCCCAGGGCTCGCGGCTGGCGACCGGGCAGGTGATCGACGCGCCGGCCCCGCTGGCGGACATGCTGAAGCGGCTGGAGTCGATGCCGCTGCCGCCGGAGCGTACGGACGCCGACCTGCGGTCACTGCCCGGCGGCGTCTCGCAGACCACGCACGGCGAGTCCGTGCGGCGCGGCGTCGGCTACGGCGTGGGCATCAAGAACATCTGCTTCTCCGAGGGCTTCGACGACTACTCGACCGCGCGGGTGCGGGCCGAGCTGGTCGGCGGCGAGCCGCACGTCACCGTGCACACGGCGGCGGCCGAGGTGGGTCAGGGCCTGGTGACCGTGCAGGCGCAGATCGCGCGGACCGAACTGGGGGTCGCGAACGTCACCGTGGCCACGGCCGACACCTCGGTCGGTTCCGCGGGCTCGTCGTCGGCGTCGCGGCAGTCGTACGTGACGGGCGGCGCGGTCAGGGCCGCCTGCCAGGCCGTGCGCGAGCGGTTCCAGGGGCTGCCGGCGAAGGAGGCGCTTGAGCGGTTCGGGCCGGTCGAGGAGACGCGGGAGTACCGGCACCGGCCGACGTACCCGCTGGACCCGGTCACCGGGCAGGGCGACTCGCACACGCAGCTCGCGCTGTGCGTGCACCGGGCGGTCGTGGACGTGGACGTCGAGCTGGGCCTGGCCAAGGTGGTCGAGCTGGCCGCGGTGCAGGACGTCGGGCGGATCATGAACCCGCAGGCGCTGGAGGGCCAGATCCACGGCGGCACGGCTCAGGGACTCGGGCTGGCGCTGATGGAGGAGATCCAGGTGCGCGACGGGCGGGTGCTGAACCCGTCGTTCACCGACTACCTCATTCCCACGATCCTCGACATGCCGCCCATGAAGCTGGAGATCCTGGAAAATGCCGACCCGGCGGCCCCGTACGGGCTGCGCGGCGCCGGCGAGCCGCCCACGCTCTCCTCCACCCCGGCCGTCGCCGCCGCCGTCAGAGCGGCCACGGGGCTTCGGTTGACTCGCGTTCCCATCAGGCCGGAAGATATCGCCTTGTCCGAATGACGGCACGACTAGGGGGCATTTCATGGCAAGCGCGCGCGAGGCGGCCGAGGCTGAGTTCCGACGCTTCGACACCGACGGCGACGGCCTGCTGACCGCCGAGGAGATCAGGAAGGCCAACGAGGCGCTGGGCGGGCAGGGCGCCTCCGAGAGCGAGATCGAGGCGTTCATCTCCGCCGCCGACAGCGACGGCGACGGCTCCATCAAGCTGGAGGAGTTCGTCGCGCTGGTCGGTCACGGCCGCCACGAGAAGGCGTGATCTCACCCGCCGCTGGGTAGCAACCGGGCACTCCCCCGTCGATCACGAGGGAGTGGTGCCGGTGCTCGACAGGTTCTTCGAGCTGACCGGGCGGGGGAGCACCGTCGGCCGCGAGGTGCGTGGTGGTCTGACCACGTTCATGGCGATGGCCTACATCATCCTGCTCAACCCGATCATCCTGGCCGGCGCGAGGGACGTCACCGGTGCCCGGCTGTCGATCGTGGAGCTGACCACCTCCACGGCCCTGGCCGCCGCGATCTCGACGCTGCTGATGGCGTTCGTCGGCAACGCGCCGTTCGGGCTCGCGGCCGGGCTCGGGCTCAACGCCGTGGTCGCCTACCAGGCCGCCCCGCGCATGACCTGGCCCGAGGCCATGGGTCTGGTGGTGCTCGAAGGCGTCGTCATCATCGTGCTGGCCGTGACGGGGCTGCGTACGCTGATCATGAACGCGATCCCGCTGGCGCTCAAGCACGCGATCAGCGTGGGGATCGGGCTGTTCATCGCGCTCATCGGGCTCGTGGACGCCGGTTTCGTCGCGCCGGGCTCCGGCACGCCCGTGCAGCTCGGCGCGACAGGCCACCTCACGGGCTGGCCCGTCGCGGTGTTCAGCTTCGGCCTGCTGCTGATGATCCTGCTGTACGTGCGCAGGGTCCCCGCCGCCATCCTCATCAGCATCGCGATCACCGCGCTGCTCGCGATCATCGTCAACGAGACGGCCACGGTCGAGCCGGGCGCGTGGGGCGTGGTCACCCCGCACCTGCCCGAGTCCCTGATCGCCGCGCCCGACTTCGGATTGGTCGGGCGGTTCGACCTGTTCGGCGGGTTCGCCACCGCCGGTGCGCTGACGGCCACGGTCGTGCTGTTCACGCTGGTGCTGTCGGGGTTCTTCGACGCGATGGGCACGATCATCGGCGTCAGCGACGAGGCCGGGATGGTGGACGACAAGGGCCGGGTGCCCAGGCTGGGCCGCATCCTCACCGTGGACGGCGTGGCCGGCGTGGTGGGCGGCACGGTCAGCTCCTCGGCCAACACCGTCTTCGTCGAGTCGGCGGCCGGCGTCGGCGAGGGGGCGCGTACCGGGCTCGCCAGCGTGGTGACCGGCGCGCTGATGGGGCTGACGCTGCTGTTCACGCCGCTCGCCGGCGTGGTGCCCGCCGCTGCCGCCGCGCCCGCGCTGGTGCTGGTCGGCGCGCTCATGATGACGCAGAGCAGGAACGTGCCCTGGGACGACCTGGAGCTGGCCGTGCCGGCGTTCCTGACCATCGCGCTGATGCCGTTCACGTACTCGATCACCAACGGCGTGGGGGCAGGCGTGATCGTCTACACGCTCATCAAGGCCGTCAGGGGGCGCTTCTCCGAGATCCCGGTGCTGCTCTGGATCGTCTCGCTGGTCTTCTTCGCCTACTTCGCCATCGACTGGCTGCAGGAGCTGTTCGCCTAGCGGATGTCGGCGCTGTTGCAGGCCACGCCGTTGCCGTCGAGGTCGGTGTACCAGGCGTACTCCTCGTGGCGGCCCTTGTGGTAGGGGCCGTAGCCGGCCGCCACGGCCTCCTTGCAGCTCGGGAAGCGCTTGTCGGGGACCCGGCCCGAGACGCCCGTCCGCTGGGCGCCGGGCTGCGTCTGGCCCGTACCGGTCTGGGTCTGACCCGGTTGCGTCTGGTTCGTGCCGGGCTGGGTCTGGCCGGTGCCGGGCGGCGTCTGCTGCGTCCCGGGCGGCGTCTGCTGCTGGGTCGGCCCCTGGGTCGGCCCCTGGGTCGGCTGGTCCGTGGGGGCGCCGGTCGGGGAGCCGCCGAGCATGCGGGCCACCAGCGACTCGGCGTCCTCCTTGGTGAAGCCCGCGATGCTGACGCTGTCGCCCTCCATCGGCTGGGTGACGACGGGCGCGGCCAGCACCGTCTTGGGCTGGTCGGCCTGCTCGGGCGCCAGCACGATCGCCACCTGCCGCTGGTCGAGCGCCAGCTCGTCGACCAGCTCCATCAGCCGCTCCTTGAACGCCGGCGCGACCGCGATGCGGACGGAGTATTGGCCGTCGCGCTCGCGCAGCGGCTCGATGCGCTGCACCGACTGCACGGTGATGCCGTCTTCGAGGAGGTAGCAGGTGGTCTGGGCGCTGTCGAGCACGGCCGGGTCGCCCGGGCAGGGCGCGGGCTTGGTCTCGGTGACGGGCGCGAAGTGGATCGGCACCGCGAGATGCTGCGGCGGCTTGCCGCCTAACAGCGGCGTGTCAGGGTTTCGCGTCATCAGGACGGCGACCGTGCCGAGCACGCCCGCGACGAGCACGACGAGGACGAGCGACACGATCAGCACGATGGTGGTGAGTCTGCTGGCCTTCGGCTCCCCCGGATCCGCGATCGGCGGCTCTTCCGGCTTGTCCATCGATGACGTTCCCATCCTGACGGCCCATTCTGACGGGTCGGGCTGCCGGTGAGCCTATCGAGAGGAAGCCACACCGGGGTAATCAAGCGGATGTTCCACATCGAACCGGGGGAAGGGAGCAAGAATGGGGGCAGGATCGCACGTTCAGCGAAAGAGTTGCGCGATGAAGGTCGGAGTGCCGCGAGAGGTCAAGAACAGCGAGTATCGAGTGGCGCTGACCCCGGCCGGGGTGCACGAGCTCGTCCGCCACGGGCACCAGGTGTTCGTGGAGCGCGACGCGGGTGCCGGGTCCGCCGTTCCCGACGAGCAGTACACCGCGGCGGGCGCCGTCCTGGTGCCCGAGGCCGACGAGCTGTGGGGCGAGGCCGACCTGGTGATGAAGGTCAAGGAGCCGGAGCCCGAGGAGTACCACCGGCTGCGCAAGGGGCAGGTGCTGTTCACGTACCTGCATCTGGCGGCCTCGCGCGGCTGCACGCGGGCGCTGCTCGAGTCGGGGTGCACCGCCATCGCGTACGAGACCGTGCAGGTGCCGGGCGGCGCGCTGCCGCTGCTCGCGCCCATGTCGGAGGTGGCGGGACGGCTGGCCGCGCAGGTCGGCGCCTACCACCTGATGCGCTCGTCGGGCGGCAGGGGCGTGCTGATGGGCGGCGTGCCGGGCGTGCACGCGGCGCACGTCGTGGTGATCGGCGCCGGGGTGTCCGGCATGAACGCCGCCGCCGTCGCCCTCGGCATGCAGGCCGAGGTGCTGCTGCTCGACAAGAACATCGACAAGCTGCGCCAGGCCGACCTCATCTACCAGGGGCACTGCCAGACCGTGGCGTCCAACACGTTCGAGATCGAGCGGGCCGTGCTGGAGGCCGACCTGGTCATCGGCGCGGTGCTGGTGCCGGGCGCGAAGGCGCCGAAGCTGGTGAGCAACGACCTGGTGAGCCGGATGAAGCCGGGCTCGGTGCTGGTCGACGTCTCCATCGACCAGGGCGGCTGCTTCGAGGACTCGCGGCCGACCACGCACGAGGAGCCCACCTACCGGGTGCACGACTCGGTCTTCTACTGCGTGGCCAACATGCCGGGGGCGGTGCCGCACACCTCGACGTTCGCGCTGACGAACGTGACGCTGCCGTACGCGCTGGCCATCGCCGACCAGGGCTGGCAGCGGGCGATGCGCGCCGACCCCGCGCTCGCGCTGGGCCTGAACACGCACGAGGGCCGTCTCACCAGCCGCCCGGTCGCGCAGGCGCACGGGCTGGAGTGGACGGCCCTCGACGAGGTGCTCGGGTGACGCCTCTTACTGCTGCGTCTTACTGCTGGGACTCGCTGGGCGACGGCGCCAGGGTCTCCATCGGCGTCTGCTGCTGGCCGGTGGGCTCGGGCGGCAGCGGGGCCTGGTCGGCGGTCGTGGTGATCGCGTCGGGGCCGCCGCAGGTGGCGCCGGGCTCAGGCGTGTCGGGACCGTTCTGGTAGCGCTTGACGAACGCCCCGAGCTTCGGGTCCGCCGGGTCGGTCAGCTTGAGCTGGTGGCCCCAGGAGGACACCACGATCGGCGCCGGCAGGTTGGGGAACGGGCTCATCAGCATGTAGTCCTGCTGACCCGTCGAGCCCGCGACCTCCTTGAGCTTGTCGACCTGGGCCTTGGCGAGGTCGGGGCGGTAGGTGATCCACACCGCGCCGTGCTCCAGCGAGTGCACCGCGTGCTCGCTGTGGATCGGCTTGTCGTAGATGGCGCACTGCTGCCAGTAGTTGTTGTGCTCACCGCCCACCGGCGGCGTCTCCTTGTACGAGACCGCGTTCCAGACATGCTGGCCGGCCTCGTACTTGACGCTCGCCACCGCGTCGAGCGAGGTCTCCTGGGCACGTTTGACGAGGTAGAAGCCGACCACGCCGACGAGCACCACGATGATGAGCCCGCCTGTGCCCCACATGAGCAGCGCCGCGCGGCGCTGCTTGCGCCGCTGCTCGGCCCGCATCTTCTGCAGATGCTCGCGCCGCGCCTGCGCCTTCTCCTTCGTCATCGTTCCTCCATCGGCGTACCAACTCCGGGTCACCCTATGCCCTCCGGGCGTATGTGGAGAATAAGGCCCGCATAAGCATGCGATCACAGCTCCGCGCGCAGGTGGGTACGCTGGACGGGCCATGGAAAAGCCCGTGAGGAAACCCGTCCTGATCATCTGCGGTGTGCTGGTGCTCGCCGCGGCCGCGTTCCTGCTGTTCGGCCGTTCCGGCACGCCGGGCGACACCTCGCCCGAGGCCGGGTTCGCCCGCGACATGGCCGCGCATCACGCGCAGGCCGTCGACATGGCGTTCACGATCAGGGACAAGGGGCCCGCCAAAGAGATCTCCAGTCTGGCCTTCGACATCATCAACACCCAGGCCAACCAGCGGGGCATGTTCCTCGGCTGGTTGCAGCAGTGGGGGCTGAGCCAGGCCACCGACCAGCGGCCGATGGCCTGGATGAGCGGCCACGGCCACAACGCCGCCGCCGTGCCCGGCCCGCAGGGCGGCCTCATGCCCGGCATGGCCTCGACGCAGGAGCTGACGCAGCTCAAGCAGGCCGAGGGGCAGCAGGCCGAGGTGCTGTTCCTGCAGCTCATGATCCGCCACCACGAGGGCGGGGTGCAGATGGCCGAGGGGCTGCGGCCGTTGTCCACGCGCAGCGAGGTCGTCGGCATGGCCCAGAAGATCATCGACGGGCAGACCGGGGAGATCAAGCTGATGACCGACCTGCTCGCCAAGCGGGGCGCCCAGCCCCTGCCTTCGATACTGAAGCCGCAGTAGGCGCGATGCGTCCCGACGCGGTCGTCGTGGGGTCGGGGCCCAACGGGCTGGTGGCCGCCGTCCTGCTGGCCCGCGCCGGGCTGCGGGTGACGCTGCTGGAGGCGGCCGACCGGTTCGGCGGCGGGCTGCGGTCCGCCGAGCTGACGCTGCCGGGGCGCGTCCACGACGTGGGGGCGACCGTGATGGCGATGGCGCTGGCCTCGCCGGCGTTCCGTGAGCTGGGGCTCAAGGGGGTCGAGTTCGCGCACCCGCCGCTGCCCGCCGCCCACCCGCTCGACGACCGGCCCGCCGTGCTGGTGCACCGCGACGCGCGGCGTACGGCACGGGGGCTCGGCCGCGACGGGCCCGCCTGGCTGGCGACCGCGGGGATGGTGGCCCGCGGCGGTCTCCCCCTCGCCGAGCTGCTTCTCAAACCCCTGGGCCCGTGGGGGTCCTTGCCGGTGTCCGCCTTCGCGCGGGCGGCCGCCTTCGGGGCCGTCGCGGCGCTGCCGGCGACCACGTTCGCGCGGACGGCGTTCCGTACGGTCGAGGGGCGGGCGCTGCTGGCCGGCATGGCGGCGCACTCGCTGCTCGACCTGCGCGCGCCGCTCACCACGGGCTACGGGCTCATGCTGGCCTCGCTGGCGCACCTCGTGGGGTGGCCGGTGGTGCGCGGCGGGTCTCAGGTGCTGGCCGACGCGCTGGTGGCCGAGCTGCGGGCGCTCGGAGGCAAGGCGGTGAGCGGCCATCGCGTACGCCGGCTGGCCGAGCTCGACGCGCCCGTCGTCGTCCTCGACGTGACGCCCCGGCAGTTCCTCGCCATGACCGATGACCTGCCCGGCGGCTACCGGCGGCGGCTGGCCCGCTATCGCCACGGGCCCGGCGTGTTCAAGATGGACTGGGCGCTCGACGGGCCGGTGCCGTGGCGCGATCCGGCCGTCGCGGGGGCGGGCACGGTGCACCTGGGCGGCACGCTGGAGGAGATCGCGCTGAGCGAGGCGGAGACGGCCGCCGGGCGGCACTCGCCCCGCCCGTACGTGCTGCTCGTCCAGCCGCACACGGCGGACCCGGCGCGCGGCGGCCCCACGTTGTGGGCCTACTGCCACGTCCCCAACGGCTCGGCCAGGGACATGACCGACGCCATCGAGACGCAGATCGAGCGCTACGCGCCGGGCTTCCGCGACCGGGTGCTGGCCCGCCACGCGATGGGCCCCGCCGCGCTGGAGGCGGCCGACGCCAACCTGGTGGGCGGCGACATCTCGGGCGGGCTCGCGAGCCTCGGCCAGTTCGTCCGCCGCCCGGTCTGGTCCCCGGCGCCGTGGCGCACCCCGCTGCCGGGGGTGTTCCTGTGCTCGTCGGCCACGCCGCCGGGGCCTGGGGTGCACGGCATGGGCGGCTGGCAGGCCGCCCGCCTGGCCCTCCGCCGCCCCTGACCGTCCCGTCCGAACCAGGACGGCGGCGGGGCGGGCGGCGCACCGGGCGGTGACGCCTCAGGAGGGCGCGGCGGCGGCCTCCTCGGCGAGGGCCGCGGCGAAGGCGTCCACGTCCTCCTCCGTGGTGTCGAACGCGCACATCCAGCGCACCTCGCCCGTGGACTCGTCCCAGGTGTAGAAGCGGAAGCGCTTCCTCAGCCGGTCGGCGACGTCGGCGGGCAGCACGGCGAAGACCGCGTTCGCCTCGACGGCTCTGCTCAGCCGCACCCCGGGGACGCCTTCGACGGCTGCGGCGAGCCGCCTGGCCATGGCGTTGGCGTGGCGGGCGTTGCGCAGCCAGAGGTCGCCGGAGAGCAGCGCCTCGAACTGCACGGACACGAACCGCATCTTCGACGACAGCTGCATGTACGTCTTGCGCAGGTAGTCGACGCCGGTGGCCGCGTCAGGGTCGAGCACGACGACCGCCTCGCCGTACAGCAGGCCGATCTTGGTGCCGCCGAAGGAGAGCACGTCCACGCCGGCGTCGGTGCTCAGCGCCCGCAGCGGCACGTCCAGCGCCGCCGCGGCGTTGGTGAGGCGCGACCCGTCGAGGTGCACGGTCAGCCCGAGCCCGTGGGCGTGCGCGCAGACCTCGGCCAGCTCGTCGGGCGTGTAGACGGTGCCCAGCTCGGTGACGTTGGACACCGAGACCACCTTCGGCTGGGCGCGGTGCACGTCGCCGAACCCCCACGCCTGCCGGTCGATCAGCTCGGGCGTGAGCTTGCCGTCGGGCGTGGGCACGGTCAGCAGCTTGATGCCGCCCGCCACCTCGGGGGCGCCGCCCTCGTCGGTGTTGATGTGGGCGGACTCGGCGCAGATGACCGCCTCCCAGGGCGCGGTCATGGCCCGCAGGGAGACGACGTTGGCGGCGGTGCCGTTGAACACCGGCCACGCCTGCGCCGTCTCGCCGAAGTGCCGCTGGAAGACCTGCCGCATCGCCTCGGTGTAGACGTCGTCGCCGTAGGCGACCTGGTGGCCGCCGTTGGCCGCGGCGATGGCCTGGAGGATGTCGGGGTGCACCCCGGCGTAGTTGTCGCTGCCGAACGCCTTGAGCCGGGGGTCGTGCCGGGGATTCAAGAGGTGAGGTCCAATCGGGTGCCGTTGATCTCTTCTGCCGGGCGGTCGTAGAGGCCGCCGATGGCCGCTGCCAGGTCGTCGACGTCGGTGAACCCCGCGAACTTCGCCTCCGGCTTCGCCGCCCGCATGGCGGCGTTGACCAGGGCCTTCACCACGATGATGACGGCCGCGCCGCCGGTTTCCCTGAGCGCGTCGGCCAGGGAGAGCGTCCACGCCTCGGCCGCGGCCTTGGCGGCGGCGTACGCGGCGCCGCCCGCCTCGGGCGCCTGCGCGGCCCGGGCGGAGACGATCACGAACCGGCCGTTGGCGCTGCGCCGCAGCAGCGGCTCGAACGCCAGCGACACGTGCTGGAGCGTGCGGATGAGCAGATCGTGCAGATCGTTCCAGTCGTCGAGACTGGTCTCGGCGAACGAGGGCGCGCCGCGCCAGCCGCCCACCAGGTGGACGACACCGTCGACCCGGCCGTGCTCACGCTCGACGCGGGCGGCCAGCTCGTTGACGGCGGCGCGGTCGAGCAGGTCGCAGTCCTTCCTGCCGACCTCGATGACGGTGTGCCCGCCGTTGCGGAAATATGCCGACACCGCCGCGCCGGTGGGGCCACCGGCCCCGGTCACCACAATGATCATGCGCGGAGTCCCCTAGTCGATTCGACCACGTCCGCCAGCTTACGGCGCAGGGCCTCGTAGAACATGCTCAGGGGGAACTCGTCCGGCAGCACCGCGTCCACCTTGGCCTTCTGCTCCTCGGGCAGCGCCGCGATCCCCTTGGCCCAGGTCGAGGCGGGGTGCGGGGCCACGTACGCGGTGACCAGCTCGTACGCCGCCAGCCAGTGCGCCAGCTTGGACCGGTCGATGCTGTCGCGGTAGAGCTTCTCCACCTCGCCGCGCAGGTCGGCCACGCCGATGGCGACCCGCTCCCAGTCGATCGAGAGCCGGTTGTCGGTCCAGCGCACGATGTCGTTGCGGTGCAGGTAGGCGAAGAGCAGCTGCCCGCCGAGCCCGTCGTAGTTGCGCACCCGCTCGCCCGTGATCGGGAAGCGGAACAGCCGGTCGAACAGGATCGCGAGCTGGACGTACCGGGCGTACGGCACCCCGCGCCGCTCCAGCTGCACGGCCTCGCCGAACGCGGTCAGGTCGCAGCGCAGCTCCTCCAGCGAGTACAGCCAGTACGGCATCCGCTGCTTGATCATGAACGGGTCGAACGGCAGGTCACCGTGGCTGTGGGTGCGGTCGTGGACGAGGTCCCACAGCACGTACGTGTCCTGGGCCAGCCGCTGCGAGTCGAGCAGCCGCTCGGCGTCCGGCGGCAGGTCGAGCCTGAGCGTCTCGGTCGCGGCCTTGGCGACCCGGCGGAAGCGCGCGGCCTCGCGGTCGGCGAAGATGCCGCCCCAGGTGAAGCGGGCCGGCGTGGTGCGCACGGCGACCGTCTCGGGGAACAGCACGGCCGAGTGGGTGTCGTAGCCGGAGGTGAAGTCCTCGAACGCGATCGGCACGAACATCGGGTTGTCGTAGCCGCCCGCCTCCAGTTCGGCGAGCCAGCCGGGCCAGATGGTCCGGATCCAGACGGCCTCCAGGTTCCTGCTGGGGTTGCCGTTCTGGGTGTACATGGGGAAGACGACGAGGTGCTCCAGCCCGTCCTCGCGCTGGGTGTCGGGGTGGAACAGGTCGAGCGAGTCGAGGAAGTCGGGCACGCCGAGCCCCTGGGCGGCCCACTTGCCGAGGTCGTCGCGTACGGCCTGGAGGTAGGCGGCGTCGTGCGGGAAGTGCGGGGCGAGGTCGGCCACCCGCTCGGCGACGGCCGCGACCAGCTCGCCCGCCCGCTCCTTGTGCTCATCGGGCACCGAGCCGTCCTTGACCTGCAGCGGGCGCAGCTCCTCCACGACCTCCTTGAGCCGGGCGAACTTCGCGGCCTTGACCTCGTCGCGCTCGGCGCCGTCCGCCTCGTCGCCGGGGACGCGGGCGGCCCAGGTGATCACGTTGCCCCAGAGCCTGCGGTGGTCGTGGTCCTCGATCGAGTCGTCGCCGAACAGGTCGGAGTCGGCGAACACGACGACCCGGCCTTTGCCGTGCCGCAGCGCGACGGCCAGCGGCGCGTTGGCCGGCGCGGCCGAGGGCGAACTGCTGAACAGGACCTCGGCGTTCTCCGCGCTCAGCACGCCCGAACGGTAGAAGCAGGCCGTACGCACCCCGGCCAGCAGCCCCGCGTCCGTGGAACGTTCCGCCAGCACCCAGGTCGCCACTCCGCGGTAGGCGTGACCGGGGTCGCGCACGGTGGTGTGCTCCACGCGCACGCCGAAGCGGGCCAGCAGGTCGGCGAGGTTGTTGCCGTACTTGTCCTGCTCCTCCTCGGCCAGCACCACCAGGCCGCCGCCGTCGGCGACGTACGCCTCGATCGCGTCCAGCTCGGCCGGGGTGAAGACCGGGCCGCCGTGGCCGGTCGTGCGCTCCCAGCGCGGGTCAGACGGGTGCGCGATCACCAGGACGTCCTGGGCGGCCAGCGTCTCCGCGTCGAGCGGGCCGCCGGTGTGGGCGGCGACGGTGTGCCCCAGGTGCCGCAGCAGCCCGGCCGCGCGGGCGTAGCTCGTGTCGTCGGGATGGGCGGGATTGACGGCCTCCGCCAGCTCGCGGCGGATGGTCCACGACTCACTGTGCGCTTCGTCGAACAGCACCCGGGGGAACGACTCCATGAAATATCTCCTGTATCTACCGCCTTATGCCGAAAAATATACACACACCTCTCGCATGCTCCGCCAATCCCTCCCGAATGGCGAGACACTTACCCGGCTCCCGGCCGTACGACGCCCGTCTCGTACGCGAACACGACCGCCTGCGCCCGGTCCCGCAGCGACAGCTTCATCAGCACCCGCGCCACGTGTGTCTTGACCGTGGCCTCGCCGACGTACAGCTTCCCGGCGATCTCCGCGTTGGTCAGCCCGCGCGCCATCAGCCGCAGCACCTCCAGCTCGCGCGGCGTCAGCTCGTCCAGCGCGGGCGAGTGCACCGGCTCGGCCCGCCCGGCGAACGTGGCGATCACCCGGCTGGTCACGGCCGGGTCGAGCAGCGCGTCACCGGCGTGCACCACCTTGATGGCCTCGATGAGCTGCTCGGGCGGCGACACCTTGAGCAGGAACCCGCTGGTGCCGGCGCGCAGCGCGGCGTAGAGGTTCTCGTCGGTGTCGAACGTCGTGAGCGTGATGATCTTCGGCGGCGACGGCGCGCCGAGGAGTTCCCTGGCCGCCGACAGCCCGTCCTGGCGCGGCATGGAGATGTCCATGAGGACGACGTCCGGCCGGGTGCGGCGCGCGACGGCGACGGCCTCCCGCCCGTCGGCGGCCTCACCGACGACCTCCATGCCGGGGTCGCTCTCGACGACCATGCGCAGCCCGGCCCTGACCATCGCCTGGTCGTCGGCGATCACGATGCGAATGCCCACAGGCGGAGGGTAGACGCCGGGCGTCCCCCTGAACACCCGCCCGACGGGCGTGCCAAGCCGGTCGCAAGCGGGTTCCAAGTCAGGGCACGTGGACGCTCTGCCTGATGCGGGCCTGGACGGCGTCGTCGCAGGTGGTGCGGGGACAGAAGTACATGACGAGCATGGTCTTGGGCTCGCGGTCGATCACGTAGCTGACGAAGCCCAGCCTGGTGCCGGTGCCGGGATCGTGCAGCGAGCCGTCGAAGCGGGTGGCCGGGCTGTTGCCGGCCTGGTCGAGCACCGGCTTGCCGAGGTCGACCTGGCCCGGCAGCAGGGCCTCCATCTTGGGTTTCATCAGCTCGGACGTGCCGCTGGCGTCGAGGGTGTCGGAGACCTGGACGTACACGCCGGACAGGCTCTCCGGGTCGTCGGCGAAGATCTCCGCGATGCGCGACCAGTCGGCCCCTGGACCGGCCACGAACAGCTGCTCCAGCTCCTGCGCGTGCGGCGAGGCGACGGCGAAGAGGTCCTGGTGGGTGCGGACGGTCCAATCGCCGGGGTAGTCGAACGTGAGCGGAGCGGCGGCGCTGGTCTTGTAGCGGGTCCAGGTCTCGCCGCGGTTGTTCATGATGACGACGGCGACCAGCGCGAGCGCGGCGACGGCGGCGACCAGCGTGGCCACCACGACGGGCAGCCGGCCCGGCCGTTTCCTGGCGGCGGCGGGCTTCGTGGGAGGAGCGGCGCCGGGCCCCGTGGTCGGTCCCGCCGTCGCGGTGGCGCGGGGGGCGGGGGCCGCGAACGACGGCACGGAATGCGGGCCCGAGTGCGGGCTGGGGCTGGGCCTCGGGATGAGGTGCGGCCCCGAGCCCGGCCCGCCGTACGGGTCGTACGCCAGGCCGCTGATCGCGTCACGCAGCGCCGCAACGAACTCCGAGCAGGTGGCGTAGCGCTGCTCGGGCGACTTGGCCAGGGCCCTGCTCATGACGGCGTCCACCTGGGGCGGCAGCTCGGGCCTGATCTGCGACAGCGGCACCGGCTGCTCGGCCAGGTGGGCCCAGAGCAGCGCGATGTCGTTCTCGCGCTGGAACGGCAGCCGCCCCGACAGCGCCTCGTAGACCACGCAGGCCAGCGCGTACTGGTCGCAGCGGCCGTCGATGTGCTCCTTGTTGATCTGCTCGGGCGACATGTAGCGGGGCGTGCCGATGAACTGGTCGGTCTGCGTCAGCCCCGAGATGGACGAGCGGTGCTTGGTGATGCCGAAGTCGGTCAGGTAGACGTGGTCGCCGGCCAGCAGGATGTTGGCCGGTTTGACGTCGCGGTGGATGAGGTCGTGGGCGTGGGCGGCGTCGAGCGCGGCGGCCGTCTGGGCGAAGATCTGGTTGGCCGGGCCGAGCGGCAGCGGGCCGCGGTCGTGGATGAGGCGGCGCATGTCGAGGCCGTCGACGTAGCGCATGGCGATGTAGAGCACGCCGTCGGCGTCGGCGTTGGCCTCGTAGATCGGGATGATGTTGGGGTGCTCGATGCTGGCGACCGTCCTGGACTCCAGGATGAAGCGCTGCCTGAACCTGTCGTCGACGCTGAGCACCGGGTTGAGGATCTTGAGGGCCACGCGGCGGCTCAGCCTGGGGTCGAGCGCCAGGTAGACGACGGCCATGCCGCCCTTGCCGACGATGTCCTCGATGTAGTACCCGGCCACCTCCTGGCCGATGAGCGATCTTTCGTTCAATGGCATCACGTCTCGATGGGGTGGCCGCAGTAGCCGCAGAAGCGGTGCGCCGGGCCGAGTCTCATGCCGCACGAGGTGCAGTACTTGATCGCCGGGTCGGGCGCGGTCATCACCTGCTGCTGCTGCGGGACCACGTGGAACGGCTGGGACCGCCGCACGACCACGGTCTGGTCGGAGCCTTGGTCGAGTGGTGGGCCGGCCGCCAGGGGCTGTGGCGGTTCTGTCGGTATTTCAGGAGTGCGGCGGCGCCACAGCAGATACGCCCCGCCGCCGGCGGCGGCGAAAAGTATCGCGGCGGCCAGGATCAGCGGCCACAGCGGGGACGAGCGCTCCGTCTGCCGCTCCGCCGTGCGCCTGGTGCCCTGGTCCTCGGGGCCGCCCCGCTTGGCCAGCGAGGTTTTCAGCAGCTCGGCGGCCACCACGTTGCCCGGATAGAGCTCGAGCACGCGCTGGAAGCCGGGCGCGGCCTCGGTGTAGTACTGCGTGTGGTAGCGGGTGAGCGCGGCCTCGAAGGCCGTGTCGATCGCGCCCCTGCGCGGCACGACCTTGGCCTCGGCCAGGATGCCGGTGACCTCCCTGATGCCGATCATCCGGCCTTCCTTGCCGCCGCCGACCAGCAGGCCGATGACGTGGCCGTCCTTGTCGCCGATCACGGGGGCGCCGACCAGGCCCTTGTCGGCCAGGCCGCCGAGCTTGACCGGCTCGTCCACCTTGTTGTCGGGATCGGCGAACGGCCGGCCGCCGTCGCCCGCCGCGCCGCCCTTGCCGAGGTGGGCGATCTCGACGGTGTGCGTGACCTTGGGCCCAGGACGGCCGAGGAAGCCCGCCACGTTGGTGGGCGCGCCCGGCTGATCGGGCACCTTGTCGGCGAGCGGCGCGGTCGGCATGCCGACGCCGCCGGCGGACGGGGTCTCCGGCACCAGGACGGCCGGGGAGTCGGGCTTCGGCCCTGCCTTGATGCACTTGACCTTGAAGCCGTCGGGGCTGGCCGGTGAGACGTTGGGGAAGGCGGTGATCTCGGTGGTGACGTCGATGATGCAGGTGGCGATGTCGCTCTCGGGCGTGTAGCACTGCTGGAGGTGGCGGTCGAGTATGTCGTCGTCGAGGCGGTGCTTCTTGTGGTCGGCGGGGATCTTGACCTTGTGGTGTTCCGCGAAGATCTTGTTGGCCGCGTAGACCTCGACGTCGTCGGGGTTCACGGCCAGCCGGCGCAGGGCGACGATCGTGCCGTCGGGGCTGATGACCGTGCCCGTCCCGGCCGCGAACGGAATGTCGTAGGACCGCTCCACGTGTTTGAGCTCGCCGACGTGATCGAGCAGGGTGATCTCCACATGGGAGACGGCCTCGAGGCGTACGACGGCGGGGCTCACCAGGTCGGTGATCCCGCTCGGATGTTCGTGCGCCGACGCCGGCAGCGCGATGAGGACCACCGCGACCGCGATGCCACCGGCAAGGGCTCTGAAGCGCGCCATCTCTCCGCTCCAAACGCACGACTAGGACCAGCGTCCCAATCAGGTGCCGTAAGTCAATAGACCGCTACGTAGACAAGCGCTTGCTCGGGGACATAACGTACCTGAATGGGCATCACGATCGGCGTCGATGTCGGCGGCACCTTCACCGACGTGGTCGTTCGCAGCACGTCCGGCTCGATCTCCGTGGCCAAATGTCTGAGCACCCACTACGACCCCATCGCGGGGATCGTCACCGGCGTTACGCGCGCGCTCGCGGGGAGCGACCCCGCCCAGGTCACGCGGGTGGTGCACGCCACGACCCTGGCCACCAACGCGGTGCTGGAACGCACCGGGGTACGCGTCGCCTTCGTCACGACCTGCGGCTTTCGTGCCACGATTCCGCTCGGCCGGTACGCCCGCGTCGAGGAGGACCGCTACGACCTCCGCTTCACCCCGCCGCCCCCGCCCGTCTCCCCCGGCGACTGCTTCGAGGTGACCGAGCGCGTCTCGGCCCGCGGCGAGGTGCTCACACCGCTCGACCCCGACTCGGTACGCCGGGTCGCCGCCGAGATCGCCGCCCGCGGCATCGAGTCGGTCGCCGTGTGTTTCCTGCACTCCTACGCCAACCCGGCCCACGAGCGGCAGGCCGCCGCGATCCTGCGCGAGTCGGTCAAGAACGTGGTCGTCTCCTCCGAGGTCTGGCCGGAGATCCGCGAGTACGAGCGGGCCACCACCACGATCGTCTCCGCCTACGTCGGGCCGCTGATGGCGGCGTACCTGTCGCGGCTGCGCGAGCGGCTGGCCGGCATCGGGATCCACGCGCCCGTCCACGTGATGGAGTCCGGCGGCGGGGTGCTCTCCGCCGAGCTGGCCGCGCGGCGGGCGGTCGCCACCATCGAGTCGGGGCCCGCCGCCGGGGTGCTGGCGGCGGCCGGGGCCGGATTCGCGGACGCGATCTCGTTCGACATGGGCGGCACCACCGCCAAGACCTGCGTCATCAGGGGCGGGCGGCCGGAGATCACGCACGAGTTCCACGTCGGCGGCAAGGGCAGCTTCGGCGGGCGGCGGGCGGGCACCGGCGTGCCGATCAAGACGCCCGCCATCGACCTGGCCGAGGTGGGAGCGGGCGGCGGCAGCGTGGCCTGGCTCGACCCGGCGGGCACGCTGCGCGTCGGGCCCCGCTCGGCCGGCTCCTCCCCCGGACCCGCCTGTTACGGCCTGGGCGGGGACGAGCCGACCGTCACGGACGCGAACCTCGTCCTCGGCTACCTGTCGTCGGCCTCCATCCCGCTCTCCCCCGGCCTCGCCGGGGCCGCCCTGGACCGGCTCGCCGGGTCGCTCGGGGTTTCACGGGAGGAGGCGGCGTACGCCGTGCACACGATCGTCAGCGCCTCCATGGCGTCGGCGGTGCACGTGGTCACCGTGCAGCGGGGCATCGACCCGCGCGGGTTCGCGCTGGTCGCCTTCGGCGGGGCCGGGCCCATGCACGCGGCGCGGGTGGCGGAGCGGTTCGGGATCGCGACCGTGGTGGTGCCTCCTTACTGCGGGGTGGCCTCGGCGGCCGGGCTGCTCGCGGGCGCGCTGTCGGCCGACCGGGTGCTGACCCGGCTCGACGCGCCGGACCCCGAGGCCGTCTTCGCCGCGCTCGCCGCCGACGCCGCCGGCGACCTGGACGTCCCGCTCGCCGTCGCCACCGTGACGCGCTCGGTCGACGCCCGCTTCCGCGGCCAGGCGCACGAGCTCACCATCCCCTGGACCGCCGACCGCGCCACGCTGGAGTCGCGGTTCGCGCGGCGCTACGAGGAGGTGTACGGGATCGCGCAACGGGGCGAGGTCGAACTGGTCAGCTACCGCGTACGCGTCACCCTGCCGCCCCCATCGATGGAGAGTGCGGAAGAGCCCGTGGCGACGCCGGGTGGCGCGCCGGGCTGGCGGCGGGCGTACTTTCCCGAGTGCGGGGGCCATGCCGAGGTGCCCGTGCACACCAGGCACACGCTCGGGGGCGCGGGCGTGCTCTGTGGTCCCGCCATCGTCGAGGACGCCGAGTCGACCATCGTCGTGCCGCCCGGCTGGACCGCGACCGTCACCGGCACCCGCGCCGTCCACCTCACCAGGAGGAGCGAGCCGTGATGGACCCCCTGACCGCCGAGGTGCTGCGCAACGCGCTCGTCGTCGCCGCCGAGGAGGCCGGGATCGTGGTCGTGCGGTCGGCGTACTCGACGTTCATCGTGGAGGGCTCCGACGCCTCGGCCGCGATCCTCGACGTACGGGGGCGGCTGATCGCCCACTCCATGGCCACCACGCTGATGAACAGCATGGCGCTCAAGGTCGCGCTCCCCGAGCTGCTGCGCGACTTCCCGCCCGGGACCATGACACCGGGCGACGTGTACGCGCTCAACGACGCCTACCGGGGCGGCGTGCACACCAACGACCTGCTCGTCTACCGCCCGGTCTTCGTGGACGGCGTCCCCGCGTACTTCACCGCCACCATGATCCACGTCTCCGACCTCGGCGGCCTCTCGGCGGGCGGCATGGCCCCGCTGGCCACGGACATCTTCCTGGAGGGCCTGCAGCTCCCGCCGGTGCGCCTGGCCACCCGCGATGGCCTCGACCCGGCCGTCGAGGCCATCCTGCGGGCCAACAGCCGCACCCCCGGCAAGGTCTTGGGCGACGTACGGGCCCTCGTGGCGGGCACCGCCGTCGCCGCGACCCGCCTGGAGGCGCTGATCGCCGATTACGGCGTGCGGGGCCTGGCCGAAGGCGTGGACGACTACCTCGACCACACCGAGGCGCGGACCAGGGCGGCGCTCGCGGACTTGCCCTCGGGGCGGTGGGAGGCGGCGTACCCGATCGACGACGACGGCATCGATCTCGAAAAATCGCATCACATCCGGGTGGCCGTCGTCCTAGGCGACGGGGCCGCGCGGCTCGACTTCACCGGCACCGGCCCGCAGGTCCCCGCCGCCATCAACGCCTCCGCGTCGCAGTCGCTGGCCGCCGCCGTGTTCGCCGTCCGCTGCTTCCTCGACCCGGCGATCCCCATGAACGACGGCTGCCTGCGCGCCATCGACGTGCACCTGCCCGAGGGCAGCCTGCTCAACGCCCGCTCCCCCTACCCCTGCGGCGGCCGGTACGTGCCCGTCTACGCCGCCATGGAGGCCGTCTTCCAGGCGCTGTCGGACGCGGTGCCCGAGCGTGCCATCGCGGCCGGCGGGATCCTGCAGCCGTTCTCGATCGCGGCCGTCGGGGCGCCGTACTGGATCCATCTGTCGTACGACTTCGGCGGCGTCGGCGCCCGGCGCGGCCTGGACGGGCCCGACGCGACCGGCGTGCACTTCGGCATCGGCCGCAACTCGGTGCCCCAGGCCGAGCCGGTGGAGAGCCGCTGCCCGATCATCGTGGAGTCCATCGAGACCATCCCCGACTCGGGCGGCCCCGGCCGCTACAGGGGCGGCCTGGGCTCCCGCACCGTCTACCGCTTCCTGGCCGACTGCCACGTCACCACTCGCGGCGACCGCCTCCGCCTCCCGCCACCCGGCCGCGACGGCGGGCACCCGGGCCGGGTGGGCGGCTTCTACCGCCGCCACAAGGACGGCACCGTGGAACGCCTCCCCTCGAAGGCGAACAACGTGCGGTTCACGGCCGGCGAGGCCTTCATCGTGGAGACGACCGGCGGCGCCGGCCTCGGCCCACCCACGGCCCGCGAGAGGCCGGCCATCGAAACCGACCTCACCACCGGCCACATCACCCGCCGAGGCGCCGAGAAGGACTACGGCTTCACGCCAGATCGGTCAGATCACCGGGGTCGAAACTGACGGGGAAGGGCTCGGACAGATCGGCTTGCGCACCGGCCCGGAACACGACCGGCTCGGCATAGGAGTCGCCATCAAGCTCATAGACATGCAACGCGGGCCCCTGCCCAGGCTCAAGCCGCCAGTAAGCAGGGATGCCCGCCGCTGCAAAAGCCGCATTCTTCAGGTTCCGATCCACCGCCGCAGTCCCAGGACTGACGACCTCCACCGCCAGCAGCACATCTTCCGGCCGAAACATCAGTCTCACGGACTTGGCCGCAACTTTCGGCACGACCACGAGATCGGGAATGTAGAAGTCGCTGTCGCTCGCCCGCACGTTGACTGTCGACAGCACCTTCAGGTGGGCGGGCTTGGCCGCATGCAGAATCATCTGCAGTGCGAAAATGATGTCCTGATGGACGGGGGTGGGGGCAGGACTCACTAGCAGGCTCCCGTTGAAGAGCTCGTATCGGAACCCGTCGTCCGGGATCTCGAGCAGGTCGTCGACGGTGAACGGCGCGCTGAGCGCCTCGGTCCGCGCGACGTGCTTGGCCGGTTCGATCGTCGCCATTGCGGTCACCCACTCAGTATCGGGAGTCAGACCCTCATGCACATGCTACTTACCCAAAAAAGTTGACCTTGAGTGATGGTCCCGCCACGCTTCGGCGCCGCGCAGGACTGCGGTGTGGACGGCGCGGGCCGCGCGGGCGCCCCAGCCCGAGCGGGGGCCGCCGAACAGTTCCTGCGGGCCGTCCGCGCGGGCCGCGACGCAGACGGCGTCCGAGGCGGTGCCGGTGCCGGCGAAGCCGGCTTCGAGCATGGCCTGGGTCTTCGCCTCGGTGACCGTCATCACGGTGTTGACCAGGGCCGCGTCCGTCATGGCGACGGGCAGGGCGACCACGATGTTGATGGTGCCGATGCGGATGGGGGCCAGCTCAGGGTCCTGGTGGCCCTCGGGGGCGGCGGCCCAGGTGGGGACGCGGAGCCCGACCGTGGCCCAGGCCCGTACGCCGCCGTCGGTGGCGCGGACGTACCGGTCGACGGAGGCGGCGGTCATCATGCCGACCCCGGCCCGGTGGGAGGGCCCGAGCGAGCTGAGGTGGTCGGCCGGGTCCATGCGCGCGTACCCGGCCACGACCTGGGCGTTCAGCACCCACTCGCGCTCGCCGATGCCCCCGCCGAGCGGCGCGGATGAGATCATCCGCCACCCGGGGCCGAACTCCCACAGCAGCGCCCCCAGCCTGGCGCCGTCCTCGACGCGGTAGGTGAGCTTCATGGCCCTCCCCTGACGAGATGCACGACAGGCCGCCCGTCGGGGCCCGGCTCGATTTTGACCTGCGCGTCGAAGTGCCGTCCGACGAGTTCCTCGGTGAGCACGGCGGCGGGCTCGCCGGTGGCGGCGGCGCGGCCCTCGGCGAGCAGCAGGAGCGAGTCGGCGTACAGGCCGGCGACGGTGAGGTCGTGCAGGGTGGTGACGACGGTCAGGCCGTCGGCCCGGCGCAGCCGGTCGACCAGCTCCAGCACCTGCTGCTGGTGGCCGAGGTCGAGCGCGGTGGTGGGCTCGTCGAGCAGCAGCACGGGCGCCTCCTGCGCGAGCGCCCTGGCCAGCACGGCGCGCTGCCGCTCGCCGCCGGACAGCTCGCCGACCGGCCGCATCGCGAGCCCGGTCAGGTCGAGCCGCTCCAGGACGGACTCGGCGACGGCCCGGTCGTGCCCGCTCTCGCGTCCCAGGTAGGGGATGTACGGCGTGCGCCCGAGCAACGCGTAGTCGAAGACCGTCATGTCGGGCGGCAGGGCGGGCGTCTGGGGCGCGTACGCGACGAGCCTGGCCCGCTCGCGCGGCTTGAGCGCGGCGGCGGGCCGCCCGCCCAGCTCGACCTCGCCCCGATGGGAGACGAGCCCCATGACGGCCTTGAGCAGCGTGGACTTGCCGGCCCCGTTGGGCCCGATGACGGCGGTCCACTCGCCGCGCCGCACGTGCAGGTCCACCTGGGAGAGCACCTCGCGCTCGCCCAGCCGTACGGTGAGTCCGCGTGCCCCGATCACGTGACCACCCGCCTGGTCATGCGCAGGACGGCGACGAAGAACGGCGCCCCCACGAACATCGTGACCACCCCGATCGGCAGCTCGGCGGGCGCGAGCACGGTGCGGGCGGCGAGGTCGGCCACCACCAGGAAGGCAGCGCCGCCGATGAGCGACAGCGGCAGCACGATCCGGTACGAGCCGCCGGCCAGCCGCCGCACGACGTGCGGGACGACGATGCCGACGAACCCGATGAGCCCGCTGACCGCGACGGCCGCGGCGGTGGCCAGGGAGGCGGCGAGCAGCACGACGAAGCGCACCCGCCCGGCCCGTACGCCGAGCCCCGCCGCCTCCTCGTCGCCCACGGACAGCACGTCGAGCATGCGGCCGTGCAGCAGGAGCAGGACGGCCGAGACGGCGGCGTACGGCAGGACGAGCAGGAGCTGGTCCCATCCGCCGCCGACGTCGCCGAGGATCCAGGCGTAGATGCGCTGCAGCTTCTCGACCTCGAACTGCTGCAGGAACGTCTGGATCGCGGTGAGGAACGAGGTGACGGCCACGCCGGCCAGGACGAGCGTGGCGGTGCCGCCGTTGCGTCCCGCGGTGTTGCCCAGCGTGTACGCCAGGAACACCCCGCCCACCGCTCCCGCGAACGCGGCCACCGGCACGCTGGCGGAGGGCAGCAGCACGATGGCCGCCGTCGCCGCCAGCCCGGCCCCGGCGGCCGCGCCCAGCAGATAAGGGTCGGCGAGCGGGTTGCGGAAGACGCCCTGGTACCCGGCCCCCGCCATGGCGAGCAGCCCGCCGACGACGGCGGCGACCAGCACCCTGGGCAGCCGCAGCTCGAACAGCAGCCCCTGCTCGACCGGGGCCAGCCCCGAGTCGACGTGGGTGAACGGCAGCCAGTCCGCGACCTGGAGCACGACCTGCCAGGGCGAGATGTCGGCGGCCCCGTCGAGCAGGCCGGCGATCATGCACCCGGCCAGCAGGACCAGCGCCCCGGCGATCCACAGCGGCCGCGCCCGCGCAGGCCGGGCGCCGGCGGGACGGGGCCGGGCGGGACGGGGCCGCCCCGCCACGTCGGTCCGCGCGGACCCGGCCTGTGCCGCCCCATCGGGTCGGCCGGGGCCGGCGGGTTTCGCCATCGTCAGCCCGTGCCGTCGGTCTTCGCCGAGGCCTTGGTGACGGCCTCGCCGATGGTCCTGGCCAGGTCGACCACGCGGGGCCCCCACCGGGAGGCGATGTCGTCGTCGAGCTCGGTCACCCTGTCCTCCTTGATGGCGGACAGGTTCTTCCAGCCGGGCCGGGCGGCCAGCGCGTCCTTGTTCTGCTGACAGCACTTGACGTCGGCGAGGAAGATCAGGTCGGGGTCGGCCTGGGCGACGAACTCGGCGGACAGCTTGGGGTAGCCGCCGGCCGTGTCGGGCGCCTCGTCGGCGATGTTGGTGAGCCCGAACAGGCCGTAGATCTGCCCGATGAACGTCTTGGACGTGACGGCGTAGGGTGTCTGGTCGAGCTCGTGGTAGTAGGTAAGCTTCGTGTCCTTGGGCGCCTTGGCGGCGAGGTCGTCGATGGCGGTCTTCATGCCGGTGACGAGCTTGTCGGCCTCGTCCTGGTGGCCGGTGGCGGCGCCCAGCTCGGAGATCTCCTCGTACGCCTCGTCCAGCCCGGTGGCGGCGGGCTGGTGGAGCACGGGCACGTTCACCTTGCCCAGCTCGGAGACGACGTCGTCGAGGTCGTCGGACAGGATGACGAGGTCGGGCTTCTGGGCGACGATGGCCTCGACGTTCGGCTTGAAGCCCGACAGGTCGGTCTTGGGGGCCTCAGGCGGGAAGTTGGAGCGGTCGTCCACGGCGACGACCTGGGAGCCCGCGCCGATGGCGTAGAGGGTCTCGGTGTGGGTGGCCGAGAGCGAGACGATGCGCTCGGGCCGCTTGGGGATGGTGACCTTGCCGTTGGCCGCTTCGACGGTGACGGGGAAGCCGGCGGCGGAGGGGGCGGCGGAGGGGGCGGCGGTCGCTGAGGTGGTGGGGGCTGCGCCGGGGCCGGCTGTGGTGCCGGTCTGGCCGCAACCGGCCAGGACGAGCGTTCCCAGCAGCGCGCCCGCGAAGGCCGTGCGTACGGGCCTCACGAGTAGTCCTTTCACACTGTTGGAACCGAGAGACCCGCTGCTAGTGACGGATCACCCTTTTCCACGAGGGTTGATGTGCGTCGGCGCGGAGGCAGGCGACCTGGCTATGACAGTTGCGGGACAGCGCCGGACTCTCACCGGACTTCGCTGCGCTCTGCGCGTCGGGCAAACGCTATCAATCCCTCATACGCCCGCCGCGTCAAGGGGCGAGTTGGGCCTCCGCCTCGGCGATGATCCGCTGGATGCGCAGCCCGTGCGCGGCGTCCAGGGGGTGACCGCCGCCCTTGCGGACGGTGGCGGCGAACTCCTCGGCGACCCTGGCGAAGTGGTCGTCGTCCCCGTCGCGGGGCGGCAGGACCGCGTTGCCGGTGCGGCCGTACACGGCGATGGTGGACGGCGGCACGTCGCCGCCCGCTGCCATGCTCAGCGACGCCTCGCTGACCGCGCCGCCCTCGTGCTCCAGCAGCAGGCCGATCCAGCGCAGCGGGTGGCCGTGCGCGCGCACGGCGGTGACGGGGCCGAGCGCGGCGTCGAGCACGTCGATCACGTGCGGTCCCACGTCGAGCAGGGCGCCGCGCTCCAGCCGCCAGGGGGTGGCGAAGGGGTGGTCGCCGAGCAGCGCGCCGGAGATGTTGGCGGCGTGCCCGCCGAACGGCTCGACCTCGGCGCAGCGGGCCAGGAAGGCGCGGGTGGCGGCGGTGTAGCGCATGGTGAAGACCATCTGGGAGGCGACGCCGGACTCGGCGACGGCCTCCGCGACGCGCTGGGCGGCGTCGAGCGAGTCGGCGAGCGGCTTCTCCAGCAGCAGGGCCTTGCCGGCGCGGGCGGCGCGGACGGCGTACTCGGCCTGGACCGCGGGCGGGACGCAGAACGCGACGGCCTCGCAGTGCTCGAACAGCTCCTCGACCCGCTCGAACACCGGCGCGCCCAGCTCGGCGGCGGCTTCGGGGCGGCGGGCCCAGACGCCGGCCAGCCGCGTGTGCGGGCTCTCGGCCAGCATGGGCGCGTGCGCCATGCGCGCCCAGGGTCCCGCCCCGATCAGTCCGACCGCCACCGGCTCCATGCACGTCCTCCTCAGGAAATCAGGATATTTCCCACCATAGAGGAGAAGATCACCACTCCACGAGCAGGGCCGTCAGCCCGCGGCCCACGAGCGACCTGCGGTACGCGATCTCCTGCCCGGGAACCAGCCGCAGGCCGGGCAGGCGCCGCCCGAGCACCTCCAGCGCCGTGCGCAGCTGCAGCCGGCCCAGCGCCGCGCCCACGCAGAAGTGGATGCCGTAGCCGAACACGAGATGCTCGGCCGCGTTGGGCCGGTCGATCACGAACCGCTCCGGCTCGGGAAAGACGCTCTCGTCGTGTCCCGCCGAGTCGGTGGACAGCAGCACGAGCGAGCCCGCCGGGATCGTCACGCCGTGCAGGACGACGTCCTCCGCCGCGTACCTGAACGACCCCAGCGACGCCCCGTCGATGCGCATGCACTCCTCCGACGCGCCCGCCAGCAGCGGCTCAGGCACCGGCCAGCGGCCCTCCCTGAGCAGCCGCAGCACGGTGTTGCCGAGCTGGTTCGGCACGGTGTCGTTGCCCCCGAGCAGGATCGTCGAGATCAGCTCGACCACCTCGCGGTGGGTCAGCTCGGCGCCGATGAGCGCGGTCATCAGGGACGTGAAGTCGTCGCGCGGGCGCGCGGCGCGCTCGGCCACCAGGCGGTCCACGTACGCGAGGTAGTCGAGGAAGCTCGCGGCCAGCTCAAGTTGCCGCTGCGGCGGCTGCGGCGACAGGAAGAGCTGGAACCAGTCCTTGACGTGCTCCTGCACGAACGCCTCGTCCTCCTCCGGCACGCCGATGAAGCGGGCGGTCAGCTTGACCGACGGCTCGTGCCCGATCTCGGTGACGAAGTCGGCCCGACCGCGCGGGGCGAGCCGGTCGAGCAGGTCCTCGTTCAGCCGCCGGAACTCCTGCTCCAGCGCGGCCACCGCGCGCGGCGTGAACGCCCGCGACACCGACCTGCGCAGGCGGGTGTGGTCGGGCGGGTCCACGTTGGCCACGAAGCTCGACAGGAACGAGCCGTGCTCGCCCAGCTTGTCGCGGGTCTCCTGGGTGAGGCTGCGGGAGATCGTCAGCGAGCCCTTGGAGGAGAAGCGGCGCGGGTCGCCGTACGCGGCGCGCACGTCGGCGTACCTGGTCAGCACGTACGCCCCCAGCCGCGCGCTGCGGAACACCGGCGCCTCCCTGCGCAGCCTGGCCAGGAACGGGTACGGGCCGGCCACGTGCCAGGCGGCGCTCACGTCGAAGTCGCCCAGGGTCGCGTGCTCGGTCATCCGAAGATCCTCCGGGGGTTGCCGACGAGCATCTGGTGGATCTGCTCCTCGGTGACGCCCCTGGCGCGCAGCGCGGGCAGCACGTCCTGGGAGATGTGGAGCAGGTGGTAGCGGGGGTGGCGGCGGCGTACGACGGCGGCGTCGAAGCGGTCGTTGAAGCAGTAGGAGTCGTGGCCGAGCACCATGCGGCCGGCGTGGCCGCGCTCGCACATCGCGGCCACGACCGCCACCCGGTCGTCGAACGGGCAGATCGTGTCGATCCCGAACCTGTCCATGCCGAGGTAGGACCCGTTCGCCACCAGTTCCTCCAGGTAGGCGAGGTCGGTGGAGTCGCCGGCGTGGCCGATGACCACCCGGCCGGGGTCCACGCCCAGCGAGGCGAGCAGCTTCTGCTGCTCCAGCCCGCCCTTGGAGGCGCTGTTCGAGTGGGTGGTGATGGGCGCCCCGGTGGCCAGGTGGGCCTCGGCGACCGCCCTGAACACCCGCCGGCAGCCGTCCGTCATGCCCTGCCGGTCGGAGGCGCACTTGAGCATGGCCGCCTTGACGCCGGTGCGGCCGATGCCCTCGGTGAGGTCGCGGACGAAGAACTCGGCCAGCCGGTCGGGCCCGCCGAACAGCGAGCCCGGCCCGCGGTTGCCGAAGTACGGCGGCAGCGCGTCATAGGTGTAGAGCCCGGTGGCGGCCACGATGGTGACCGAGGTCAGCTCGGCCACCCGCTGGACGGCGGGGACGTACCTGCCGAGTCCGACCACGGTCAGGTCGACGACGGTGTCGATGCCGGCCGCCTTGAGCGCGTCGAGCTTGGCGGCGGCCTCGCGGGCGCGCGTCTCCAGGTCCCAGCCCTCGGGGATGTCCGGCCAGTTCCACAGGATCTCAGGGCTGAGCCCGAAGACGTGCTCGTGCATGAGCGTCGCCCCGAGCTCGGCGACCGGGCCCGTCACGGTTTCAGGCACGGGAACCTCTCGTGCTCGAACGGCCGGTTGACCTGGAGGCCGAGCCCGTCGGTCTGGGCGTAGGGCAGGCCGGTGTAGAGGGCGTCGGCGTCGAAGTAGGTGACGGTGAAGGACAGGCGGGGGCGGTCGTGGCGGTTGGCGGGCGCGCCGTGCACGGTCAGCGCGTGGTGCACGGTCGCGTCGCCGGCCTTGAGGTCGAGCGGCGGCGACAGCTCCAGCTCCTTCAGCCAGGGGTGCTGGGTGAGCTGGTCGTCATCCGGGCGGGTGAAGCTGCGGCCGAGCAGCCCGTGGCGGTGCGACCCCGCGTAGAAGCGCAGCGCGCCCATGTCGGCGGGAACGTCGGCGAGGGCGAGCCAGACGGTGAGCATGGCCGAGCGGTCCATCGGCATCCAGGGGAAGTCCTGGTGGAACTCGGTGGCGCCGTGCTCGCCCGCCTCCTTGACGAGCAGGTTGGTGACCTGCACGCGGACGGCCCGCACGCCGTGCAGCAGCCGGACGGCGTTGCGTCCCATCCGGGGGTGCAGGGCGAGGGCGGCGAACGCCTCGTCGGTCGCGGCGACGTCCCTGGACTGCCCGAACGCCGCGTCCACCGGGCCGCGGTGCTCTCTGGACCGCTCGCGCAGGTGGCTCAGGGCTCGCTCGCGCAGTGCGGCGGCGGTGGCGGGGCCGATCAGCCGGCTCAGCCTGACCCAGCCGTGCGCGGCGAAGAAGCCCGCCTCGGCGGCGGTCGCCTCCCGTACCGGGATCTCCATGGACACAGTCTCGCACCAGAGCAAGCGCTTGGTAAGACCTCCGGTTAGACTCACGGCCATGCGGCGGTTCAGGTTCGGCGCGGTGGTCAGGCAGGCGGAGTCGGGGCGCGCGTGGGCGGAGAAGGCCAGGCGGCTGGAGGGCGCCGGGTTCGACGTGCTGCTGGTGCCGGACCACCTCACCGGCGACAGGTTCGCGCCCGTCGCGGCCCTGACGGCGGCCGCGTGCGCCACCGGGCGGCTGCGGGTCGGCACGCTGGTGTTCGCCAACGACTTCCGGCATCCCGCCGTGCTCGCCAAGGAGGCCGCCACGCTGGACGTGCTGTCGGGCGGGCGCCTTGAGGTGGGGATCGGCACCGGCTGGATGGCCGCCGACTACGCGGGCGCGGGGCTGCGGCTGGAGCCGCCCGGCGTACGGGTCGAGCGGCTGCGCGAGGCGCTGCACGTGCTCAAGGGGCTCTGGGGCGACGGCCCGTTCAGCTTCGACGGGCGGCACTACCGCGTCACCGGCCTCGACCAGCGCCCCAAGCCCGTGCAGCGGCCCCGCCCGCCGCTGGTGATCGGCGCGGGCGGCGCGAGGATGATCCGCCTGGCCGCCCGGGAGGCCGACGTCGTCAACCTCACGCTGCGGGTGCTGCCCGATGGGAGCGGCCCCGACGTACGCGACGGCGGCCGAGCCGCGCTAGAAGCCAGGCTGGCCGTCGTCAAGGAGGCGGCCGGTGACCGCTACCCCCGCCTGGAGCTGGGCACGAGCGTGATGGCGGTGGGCGAGCTCAAGGCCGACGAGTCGTGGAGCGCCGCGCGCACGGCACCGCTGGAGGGCACCCCGCAGCTCCTGCTCGGCACCCGGCACGACATCGCGGACCGGCTCCGCCACTGGCGGGACGAGCAGGACCTGTCCTACTTCGTACTGCACCACGAGCGCGATCTGCCCGCTTTCGAGCCCGTCGCCGAGGAACTGGCGGGCACCTGACGGCGGGCGGCCCGGGGCCGTGCCGGATGATGGGGACCATGAACGAGATGCTGCTGCTCCGGCACGGAGAGACCGAGTGGAGCAAGGCGGGCAGGCACACCGGCCGTACGGACCTGCCTTTGACGGAGCACGGCGAGGTGCAGGCCAGGGCGCTGGCGCCGCTGGTCAAGGAGCCTTTCCAGCTGGTGCTGGTGTCCCCCGCCCAGCGTGCGATACGCACGGCCGAGCTGGCCGGGCTGAGCGGGTACGAGGTGGACCCCGACCTGTGGGAGTGGGACTACGGCGGCTATGAGGGCATCACCACGCCGCAGATCCGCGAGACGCGGCCCGGCTGGTACCTGTGGCGTGACGGCGTGATCCCCGGCGACGCCGACCATCCCGGCGAGAGCGCCTCCGAGGTGGCGGTGCGTGCCGACCGGGTGATCGAGCGTGCCCGCGCGGTGGACGGGCGGGTGGCGCTGGTGGCGCACGGCCACTTTTTGCGCGTGCTGGCCGCCCGCTGGCTGGGACTCGCGCCCGAGGAGGGGCGGCTGCTCAAGCTCGACACCGGCACGTACTCGCGGCTCGGGTACGAGCACGCCGAGCCGGTGCTGCTGGCCTGGAACGCCCCTGTGAGCTAACCGACCTTCGCGCGCAGGGCCGACTCGTGCAGCGCCCTGCTCACCAGCCAGCCGCGTAACGGCCCGAGCGCCGGGTCGTACGACAGCGGCTGCTCCCAGAGGGCGACGAACACGCTCTGCGTCACCTTCTCCGCGTGCGCCGGGCTGCCGGTGACCTTGACCGCGACGCCGTACACGTACGGGCCGTGGCGGTCGTAGGCGTCGGCCAGCGCGTCGAGGTCGCCGGCGGTCAGGCGCGCGCACAGGTTGATGTCGCTCATCAGTCGCATCCCAGGGTCGCGGCGGCGGCGATCAGGTCACGGGCGAGCGCGGGGTCGCCCTCGGCGGCGTACGGGAAGGCGCCGGGCGGCCACCGGTTGCCCAGCAGCCGGCAGAAGCCGGCGGCGTCGGCCGAGATGAGCACGGCGACGTGGTCGGAGGCGGGCGAGAGCGGGATCGTCCAGGTGCCGCCGCCCGGCCCGGTGAGCACGATGGTGGCCGAGACGTCGCGGCGCGGCCCGCGCAGCGCGCGCGGCAGCAGCGCCAGCCCGAATTCGGCGACCATGTGCACGTGCTCGGGCTTCGGCGCCGCTCTGGCCCGGTCGGTGGCGGCCCTGATGTCGTCGGCGTGCGTCCAGGTCTCGAACGTGCGCTGGATCATGGCCTGGCGCAGCGGCGCGCGGGCCGGCCGCGCGCCCGCCAGCGCCACCTCCACGCCGAGCAGCACCTCGCTGCCCGCCGACACGCGCGACAGCAGCGAGCCCGCCTGCTCGCGCCAGCGCCGGTGCGCGGTCCGCGCGGGGGCTCCCGGGACGCCCATGAACCTGGCCACGGTCGCGTCGTTGGCCGTCAGGTGCTCGACCATGCCCCTGACCGTGCCGTGCTTGGGGACCGGCGCCTCCCACTGGGCCGGGCTCAGCTCGGCCAGCAGGTCGTCCAT
The DNA here is from genome assembly GCF_040677005.1 of Nonomuraea sp. NPDC049421. NCBI lineage: Bacteria > Bacillati > Actinomycetota > Actinomycetes > Streptosporangiales > Streptosporangiaceae > Nonomuraea > Nonomuraea sp. NPDC049421. Next base: position 278,028 of record NZ_JBFAQA010000001.1, on the reverse strand, counting down.
GAGCGCGACCTGCTCGGCGTACGGGACGGCGACGGTGGCCACGCCCATCGCGGCCGGGGTGCGGCGGCGGCGCGCCCCGGACAGCACGGCCTCGCGCAGCCTGGGCGGCGGTTCGGCGGCGGCCTCGGGATGATCGAGCAGCGCGATCGCCGCGGTGCAGTCGGGGCACGAGGCGACGTGGTCGTCGGGGCGCTGCCCGTCGAAGAGGTACGAGTCCGTCATGGCCACCTCCGCAGCCGACGCTAACCCGGCGGGTGCCCCGGAGCCAGGCGGCAGCCGGGGAACGGTGCGAGCAGCGTCTCACGCCAGGGGCCTTCGAGATAGTCGCGGGCGCGTTTTGCCCACGCGAGCAGCCGCGGGTCGGGCGGCGCCTCGTCGTCGAGGCCGAGCGCGGCGTCGCGGGCGCGCTGCGTGGCCAGGTGGTCGTCGAGGGAGACGGCCCAGAGGGTGACCGCCTCGGTGTCGCAGAACAGCACCTCGTACAGGCCGGCCAGGGTGTGGCCGTGCTCGGCGAGCAGCGGGGCGCGTTCGGTGCGTACGGCGTGCAGGTAGTCGAGGGCGGCGCCGGGGCGTACGCGGGCGCTCTCGAAGAGGTAGAGCTCGGCGGCGGGCGCCGCGGACAGCGGCGGGCAGCCCGGCACGGCGCCGAGCGGCCGGGAGAAGGCGGAGAAGCGCAGGTCGTCGATGTCGGACAGGAACAGCCGGGCGTCGACGCCCTGGTAGATCTCCATCATCTGCCGCCACCCGCCGTCCCAGCCGCCGTGGCAGTCCCACAGCGTGACGGCCTTGAACTGCGGGTGGCCGGTGATGCCGACCGCGTAGAAGGCGCCCACCAGGTCGATCTCACGGGACCTGATGGACATGCCGGAGGTGAGCGTGGGCGCGGTGCGGCTCTCGTCCTCGCGCTTGTAGCGGGTCAGCCAGGTGAGGTAGTCGAGCGGCCGCCTGGAGTTCATCGGCCGGAAGTCGACCTCCTCGATAAGGTGGATCGCGCGCCGCACGGCGCCTCCTCTACCAAGCGATTGCTTGGCTTAGAGGATAGCGATCAGACGAGTGCCTGGGAAGGCTGCGGGCCGCGCCCGGTGAGCCATTCGAGGACCTTGCGATGCCCGGAGGCGGCGTCCTCGAAATGCCCCCAGTGCCAGTAGCGCGGCTGGTCCCTGAGGCCGGTCACCCACGTGCGGTAGGAGACGCTGGCCGGGGTCGTCGTGGTGGCCCCGCCGGCCGCGGGCGCGACACCATAAGTGCGGATCACGACCTTGCCGCCGGGTGCGAACAGCACGTCGTCGGCGATCGGATACAGGGTCATCTGGTCGAGCATGACCCCGATCCTCGCCGGAGGAGGAGGCCGGGCGGTTACACCCCCGGCGCGCCGCCGTTAAGCGGACGCGCCGGGGGTTAACACGGTGTTACACCAGCAGGCCGTCGAACTCTCCGTCCTTCGCCCCGAGCACCAGAGCCCGGATCTCGTCACGGGTATAGATCAGGGCAGGCCCGTCGGGGAAGCGCGAGTTGCGCACCGCGATGCCCCCGTCCGGGAGCTCCGCGAGCTCGACGCAGTTGCCCTGCGAGTTGCTGTAGCGGCTCTTGCGCCAGGCGACCTCGGTCAGGTCGGCCGCAGGCATGCCGTTGTAGGTCTGGTTCATCTACATCTTTCTGAGAAGACCGCCGATGAGCTCGACGGTGCCTCCTGGCGTGGTGCTCTCCACGCACAACTGCTCCATGGCCGTGAGGTACGGGTCGACGTCCTCACGCTTGTCCAGGTACAGGGCACCCCAGAGCTGCTCGACGTAGACAACGTCCGACAGGTCGGACTCGGGAAACCGCAAGATGCTGAACGCGCCCCCTTCAGCGGCGTGCTTGCCGAACCTGAAGGGCATCACCTGGATGGTGATGTTGGGAAGGGCGGCGACTTCCAGCAGATGCTGGAGCTGCTCGGACATGACCTCCCGCCCGCCGATGGTCCGCTTGAGCGCCGCCTCGTCGATGACGGCCCACAGCTTGGGCCCGTCCTTCCGGGTGAAGCGCTCCTGGCGCTGCATGCGCATGTGCACGCGCCGCTCGATACTCTCGGGGGTCGCATCGGGGTTGCCCAGCTGATAAACAGAACGCGCATAAGCGGCCGTCTGCAGCAGACCGGGCACGAACTGCACCTCATAGGTGCGGATCACGCTCGCGGCCTCCTCCAGGCCGATGTACGTGGTGAACCACGTCGGCAGCACGGCCGAGTACTTGTGCCACCACCCGGGGGTGTTGGCCTCGCGCACCATCTCCAGCAGGGCACGGCGTTCGGCATCGTCGACGACGCCGTACAGGGTGAGCAGGTCTTCCACGTCACGTGTCTTGAAGCCGACGCGGCCGAGCTCCATGCGGCTGATCTTGGACTCGGACGCCCGGATGTGGAATCCGGCCTGTGCCCGGTCGAGCCCGCTGCGCTCACGGAGACGCCTGAGGCTCGCCCCCAGCATGATGCGCCGAACGGTCGAACCGGTCCCGGGCGGATCAATGGACACGTGCTTGCTCCTTGGTCGTTTCCTTGCCACAAGTGTGTCACTTCACGGCCGAAAGATCATGGCCGCGGACAAGATCCCCTTTCCCCCATATTGACCTTTTGAGGGAAACCGTAGCGCGTGCACGAGTTGTCTGCACGTGCATTCGCTCTTGCACCTGCACGAGAGTTTGTCGCAGAATGATCACGTGCAATCCACCACGGCGCACGACCAGTGGACCACGTTCGATTGGTGGCCCCCGATCGGCTGGTGGCCTGAGGCGGCTCGCGATCTCCTGGTCCCAGGCCCGTCGGCCAGCGCCACGTACGTGCTCCCGCCCGAGGCGTCCTCGGTCCACTCCGCCCGCAGCCTCACCGCCGGCACCCTGGCCGGCTGGGGCCTGAACGAGCCGGCCGAGAACATGGAACTGGTGGTCTCCGAGCTCGCCACCAACGCCCTGCGCCACGGCCTGTGCCTCGACGACCCGCGCAGGCAGCGCACGGTCCACATGTCACTCGTCCGCCGCGGTCCCCTCGTCACCTGCGCCTTCACCGATCCAGGCTCCACGGTGCCGGTGCTGCGATACCCTGGCCCCCTTGACACCGGCGGCCTCGGACTCCACATCGTCGAATCGCTCAGCCTCCGCTGGGGCTGGTCCGCACTCGCGCCCCACGGAAAGATCGTCTGGGCAGTCCTCTCCTGACCGGGGGTGATCTGCATTACCGTGGATGGTCATGGCTCACGGTGAGTCCCGCGCGCGACCCCATGAGAGTGCTGACAGATGGAAGATCACCTGCTCGGCTGGCTACGAACACTGGACGAGGACGGGCTTGGGCGCATCCTTGCGAACAGGCCCGACGCCATCGCCGCGCCCTGGCCCCGGCGCCTCGACACCCTCGCCCAGCGCCTGGGCAACGGTTTCGCCGTGATGGAGACCCTGCGCCGGCTGCCGCTGCCCTGCCTGCAGCTCGCCGAGGCCGCCCTGGCCATGACCCGCCCCACCCCCGACTCGCTGGCGCGCTTCCTCAACAGGGGCGCGGAAGACGTCACCCCCTGGCTCGAACACCTCTACGACCACGCCCTGGCCTGGCCGGGCGACGACGGCGTCATCCACTTCGCCGAGGGCGTCACCCGCTACTGGTCCGCCCCGCTCAGCCTGGGCGAGCCGCTTGAGCACTACCTCAACTCCTGGTCGATCAGCAACGACGCGCTCCACGCGCTCGCCCGCTCGCTCGGCCTGCCCGCCCAGGGCAACAAGCGCCGCGCGATCGCCCGCGTCATCGAGACGCTGAGCGACGCCGAGCGCCTGCGCACGATCATCGCCGGCGCCCCCACCGGCACCGTCCCGCTGCTCGACCGCTTCGCCTGGGACGGCCCCGCACTCGACGTCGACGGCGGCACGTTCGTCACCCCCGGCACGCCCGAGAAGTGGTGCGCCGACCACGGCCTGCTCTTCCGCCCGAGCTGGCACGTCGCCGAGATCCCCCGCGAGGTGGCGATCACGCTGCGCGGCCCCGGCTACCACCCGCCCTACCGGCCCGAAGCCCCCGAGATCGCCACCATCCCGGTCGATCCAGAAGAGGTCGACCACCTCATGACGCTGGCCGCGCCGCACGTCGTCGAGCGCTGCGCGGCGCTGCTCGACAACACCTCCAAGACGCCGCTGCCGCTGCTCAAGACCGGCGGCGTCGGCGTGCGCGAGGTCCGCAGGGTGGCCAAGGAGACCGGCTGCGACGAGGACGAGACCCGCCTGCTGCTGGAGATCTGCGCCGTGGCCAGGCTGCTGGCCTGGGACGAGCCGTCCGGCGGCATGATCCCCACCGAGCGCTTCGACCGCTGGCGGCTCGACGAGGGCTCGGCCCGGCTGCGGGTGCTGCTGGCCGCCTGGTGGCGCATGGAGCGGTCCTCCCTGCGCAAGATCGACGGCAAGTACGGCACCGTGCTCGGCGACGACCCCATCGGCGGCACGCTGGCCGAGATCCGCAGAGCCGTGCTGTCGGTGCTGGCCGGCCTGCCCGCCGGCACCGCGTTCGCCGACCGCGACAGCCTCATCGCGGGCGTCCACTGGCACGCGCCGCTGCTCGACGTGCGGCTGCTGCGCTCGTGCGCGCCCGCCGTGCTCGACGAGGCCCGCCTGCTCGGGCTGCTGGCCAACAACGCGCTGACCGACCTCGGCAGGGCGCTGGCCGGGCTCACCGCGCGGCCCGGCGACGAGAACGACGACGCCGTCCCCATGGTCGAGCACGACCCCATGCTGGCCGAGGCCGCCACCCGCGCGCTGGCCAGCGTCCGCAGGAGCGCGCTGTTCGGCCCCGACCTGACCGCCGTCGTCACCGGCCCGCCCTCGGCCGAGCTCGCGGCGCTGCTCGACCGCACCGCCGAGCGCGAGTCACGCGGCGCGGCCTCGGTGTGGCGCTTCACCACCGAGAGCGTACGCCGCGCCCTCGATCAGGGCTACGAGGCCGACACGCTGCTCGACGAGCTGGCCGCGGTCGGCACGATCCCGCAGCCGCTCGAATACCTGGTCCGCGACACGGCGCGGCGCCACGGCGAGGTGACGGTCACCACGGTCGGCTGCGTCATCCAGGCCACCGACACCGCGCTGCTCGCCGAGATCGCCGCGCACCGGCGCCTCGGCCGGCTAGGGCTGCGGCTGCTCGCGCCCACGGTGCTGGTGAGCAGGGCGCCCGCCGACCGCACGCTGTCGGCGCTGCGCGAGGTCGGCTACTCCCCCGTGCCGGTCTCCGACACCGGGGAGATCACCATCCACCGGGCGCGCCCGGAGGAGCCGGCGGGCGGCAAGCTCATCCTGCTGCCCGGCGGGCAGGTGGCCGAGCTGTCCGACTTCCCCGGCATCACCGAGACGCCCCCCTACATGCTGGCCGAGCCCGCGCCCGACCCGTACGAGCATGCCCGCAGGCTGCTCGCCGCCGGCCGGCCCGAGGACGACAGGAACGGCCGCACCTGGGCCATCATCGGCCGCATGGCCACCCGGCTGCCGACCGCGCAGCAGTCGCTGCTCGGGTTCGTGGTCGATCGCGGCGTGCGGGCCGGCATCACGCTCGCCGACGGGCTGACCGCCACGATCAGCCACGGCGAGCTCAAGGGCGGCGCGCTCGACGCCTGGTGCGAGGAGGCGGGCGACTACCTGGAGTTCCCGCTCGCCGAGATCGTCGAGGTGCGGGGGGCCTACTGATCCCCGCTACTTCAGCGGCTTCGCCTTCGCCAGGTCGGCCACCAGGCCCTCCAGGAAGTCGGCGTAGCCCTGGTAGCTGAAGGGCGCCTCGGCGTTCCACGGGTAGAGCTGGCCCGCCTCGACCGCGGAGAGCTTGGCGAAGGTGGGCTTCTTCATCATCTCCTCGGGCTTGAGCGCCTGCGTGCGGGTGTCGTAGAGGATCACGTCGGCGTCGTAGGTGTCGGCGTTCTCCCAGCTCAGCGTCTGGAAGAAGCCGCCGTCGTCCACCTTGTCCGGCTTGACGACGTCGAGGCCGGCGCTGGTCAGGTGCACGATGTCGGGGTACTCGGGCGGGTTGACGATCCAGAACGCGTCGGCGCCGCCCGACACCATGAGGACCTTGAGGTCCTTGAACTCGGCCAGCTTCGCGGTGGCCGCCTCCATCCGGGCCTTGGCCTCCGGCACGCCCGCCAGGTCGGCGCCGAGCGACTGGGCGAGCCGCTCGTACGTGCCGATGACCTCGGTCGCGCTCTTGCCGGTGAGCATGACGCCGACGGTCGGGGCGACCTGCTCGATGGTGTCCTTCGACTTCTCGGGCACGTACCAGAGGGTGCCCTTGACGTACATGCTGCTGACCAGGAGGTCGGGCTGCAGCGCGATGTACTGCTCGACGTTGAACTCGTCCCACACGTTGCCGAGGCCGGTGACCTTGGTGATGTCGACGTTGCCCACCTGCGGGTCCTTGCCGCCGTCGGCGAGCTTGTGGGGGCCGAAGACGCCGATCGGGCGCACGCCGAAGTCCCACAGCGCGGCAGCGGCGCCGACCTGCGCGACGATCCTCGTGGGGACCTTGGGCAGGTCGAGCTTCTTGTCACGGTCGTCGGTGAACGTCCAGCCCTGCGCGGACGGCGCGCCCGACCCGGCAGGCGACCCGGCGGGCGACCCGGCCGGTGCCGCCTCGCCTCCGCCGTCGCCGCACGCCGCCAGTGTCAGGGCCGCCGCGAGTCCCGCCGCGCCCGCGAGGAAGCCCCTGCGAGGCAGTACCGGTCCCGACATGTGCATCTCCTAAGGTTGCCTGGCCTTGCTTGCTTGCTGGACCATTAGATTAGCCTTGCCTAAGTTTGACGTACGACGAGAGGGGGTCGGGTGCGCCCGGCAGAGGACACGGCCCAGGTGGCCGTGAGCGGGACCGCCGAGGGGAGGGCCGGGGGGAGGGCCGGCGGGCGCCCGTCCGTGCTGGTCGTCGGGCTGGTGGTCACGTTCGCCGTTCTGGTGCTGGTCGCGCTGGCCAGCGTGGCGCTGGGCGCGCGGTCGGTGTCGTTCGGCACGGTGATCGACGCGTTCCTGGCGCCCGACGGCTCCAGCGACCACACGGTCATCCGCGAGCTGCGCGTCCCCCGTACGCTGCTGGGCCTCGGCGTCGGCGCCACGCTCGGGCTGGCCGGCGCGCTCATGCAGAGCCTGACCCGCAACCCGCTCGCCGACCCCGGCCTGCTGGGCATCAACGAGGGCGCCGCGCTGGGCGTCACGCTGGCGATCGGCGTGTTCGGGCTCGGCGACCCCACCGTGTACGTCTGGTTCGCCTTCGGCGGCGCCGCCCTGGCCTCGTTCGTCGTCTACGCGCTCGCCGCGTCGGGCCGCTCGGGATCGAGCCCGGTACGCCTGGCCCTGGCCGGCGTCGCCTTCGGCATGGTGTGCACCGCGGTCGCCTCGGCCATCCTGCGCATGGACTCGCAGACCTTCGACCGCATGCGGTTCTGGCTGACCGGCTCCCTGGCCGGGCAGACGGCCGACACGCTGGTGCGGCTGGCGCCGTTCATGGCCGCCGGGCTGGTGATGGGGCTGCTGCTGGCCAGGCCGCTCAACATGCTGGCGCTCGGCGACGACGCGGGCAAGGCGCTCGGCGTCGCGGTCAACCGCACGCGGCTACTCACCGGCGTCGCCGTCACGCTGCTGTGCGGCGCGGCCACCGCCGCCGCGGGGCCGCTGTGGTTCGTCGGGCTCATCGTGCCGCACGCGGTGCGCGCCGCGGTGGGGCCCGACCAGCGGTGGGTGCTGCCGTACTCGGCGCTGGCCGCGCCCGTGCTGCTGCTCGGCGCCGACGTGGTCGGGCGGCTCATCGCCCGTCCTGGAGAGGTGCAGGTGGGCATCGTGTGGGCGGTGATCGGGGCGCCGATCTTCATCCTGATGGCCAGGCGGAGGCGGGTGGCGGCGCTGTGAACGTCCGCGTCGGACCCTGGTCCGTACGGCTCGCGCCGCGCGCCCTGCTCGTCACCGCGATCCTCGTCCTCGCCGGCTTCGCCGTGAGCGTGGCCGCGCTGTCCACCGGCGAGTTCACCGTGCCGGCGCCCGACATCATCGACGCCCTCTTCGGCCAGGGCACGCCGGTCGCCGAGCTGATCGTGAGCAAGCTGCGCGCCCCGCGCGTGGTGACCGGGCTGCTGGTCGGGGCCGCGTTCGGACTGAGCGGGGCCATCTTCCAGAGCCTGACGAGGAACCCGCTCGGCAGCCCCGACTTCATCGGCTTCACCGCGGGGGCCTCCACGGGCGGCATCATCGCCGTCGTCGCCGGCGGCTCCGCCGTCATGATCGCCGGCGGCGCGCTGCTCGGCTGCGTGGTGACCGCGGCCCTGGTGTACGCGCTGGCCTACCGGGGCGGCGTGGCCGGCTACCGGCTCGTCCTGGTCGGCATCGGGGCCAACGCGCTGCTGCTGGCCGTCAACTCGTACATCCTGACCAGGGCCAACATCAACGACGCGGCCACCGCGGGCGCCTGGCTCACCGGCAGCCTGAGCGGGCGCGGCTGGGACCACGCGGGGCCCGTCGCGCTCGCGCTGGTCGTGCTGCTGCCGGTGTGCGCGGCCATCGCGCGGCCGATGCGCATGATCGAGATGGGCGACGACGCGGCCAAGGCCATGGGCATCAGGGTCGAGGTCGTCCGCGCGGCGGCCATCGCGGCCGGGGTGCTGCTGGCCGGGGTGGCCACGGCCGCCGCCGGGCCCGTCGTGTTCGTCGCGCTGGCCGCGCCGCAGCTCACCCGGCGGCTCACCCGCTCCCCCGGCGTCACCCTGGCGGCGTCGGCGCTGATGGGCGCCGTGCTGCTGATCGCCGCCGACCTGGCCGCGCAGCGGCTGCTCGCCCCCACTCAGCTTCCCGTCGGCGTGCTGACCGCCGCGATCGGCGGCACGTACCTCGTCCTGCTTCTGCGAAAGGACCGCCACTGATGGTCTCCTCCCGCCTGTCCGGCACCGGCCTCACCCTCGCCTACGACCAGCGCGTCGTGGCCTCCGACCTCAGCGTGGCGATCCCCGACGCGTCCTTCACCGTGATCATCGGCCCGAACGCGTGCGGCAAGTCCACCCTGCTGCGGGCGCTCGCGCGGATGCTGAAGCCGAAGTCCGGCGCCGTGCACCTGGACGGCAGCGTGATCACCTCGCTGCCGTCGAAGGAGGTGGCGCGGCGGCTCGGCCTGCTGCCGCAGAGCTCGATCGTGCCGGACGGCATCACCGTGGCCGACCTGGTGGCCCGTGGCCGCTACCCGCACCAGAAGCTGATGCGGCAGTGGTCGAAGGCCGACGAGGCGGCGGTGACGGAGGCCATGCGCGCCACCGACGTGGCCGGGCTGGCCGACCGGATCGTGGACGAGCTGTCGGGTGGGCAGCGGCAGCGGGTGTGGCTGGCCATGGCGCTGGCGCAGGAGACGCCGATCCTGCTGCTGGACGAGCCGACCACGTTCCTGGACATCTCCCACCAGATCGAGGTGCTCGACCTCTGCGCCGACCTGCACGAGGCCGGGCGGACCATGGTGGCCGTGCTGCACGACCTCAACCAGGCGTGCCGGTACGCCACGCACCTGATCGTGATGTGCGGCGGCGAGGTCGTCGCTTCGGGCGATCCGGCCGAGATCGTCACGTCCGAGCTGGTGCGGGAGGTGTTCGACCTGCGCTGCGAGATCATCCAGGACCCGCAGTCTGGCACCCCGCTCATCGTCCCCGAGTCCCGCCGCCGCGTCGCCGCCACCGCCTGACCGCCTGCCTGACCGCCGCGCCGCCTTGATCGCGGCGTCGCCGCCTCCGCCTGGTCGGCGGCTTCGACGGTGGTGGCCGGGGCGGCGTGGCCGCCCCGGGCCTGGTCAGCAGGCGGCTCAGTAAGCGGCTCAGTAGGCGGCGCAGCGGCGGACCGCGAGCAGGGCCAGCGCGCGGGTGACGTCGCGCAGCTCGCTCAGCCGCACCTGCTCCCTGGGGGCGTGCGCGAACCGGACGTCGCCAGGGCCGTAGTGCAGGGTCGGGATGCCGCCCGCCGTGTACAGGCGCAGGTCGCTCCCGTACGGCGCCGCCGTCTCGGCCGGCGTCGCGCCCGTCGTGGCGGTCACCGCGTCGCGCACCTGCGCAAGCAGCTCGTGCCCGGCCGGCAGCCGCCCGCTGGCGAACTGCCCGCCCGGCCACGTGACGACCGGCGGGTTGGCCCGCAGCCAGGGGTCGGCGACGTCGGCGACCGCCTCCTCGAAGGCCGCCCGCGCCCGCGCCGGGTCCTCGTCCAGCCGCACCCCGAGACGTCCTTCGGCGATCAGCAGGTCGGGCACGGTGCTGGCCCAGTCGCCGGCGCGGACCGTCCCGACCTCGATCGGGTACGGCAGCGCGTTCCCGGCGAACAGCTCGGGCACGTCGCGGTTGCGCTCGGCCTCCAGCCGCCTGATCGCGGCGAACACCGGCCAGAACGCCTCGATCGCGTTGACCCCCTCGTTCCTGGTGGCGCCGTGGGCGGCCCGCCCGGCGATCTCCAGCCGGAACGTCAGCGCGCCCGCGTTCGCGGTGATGACCGCCCCCGAGGTGGGCTCGCTGATCACCGCGGCCTCGGCGGTGTGCCCCCTGGCCAGGGTGGCGAACGCGCCCAGCCCGCCGTCCTCCTCGCTGATCACGCAGTGCACGGCCAGCGGCCTGGCCAGCCGGATGCCGGCGCGGTGCACGGCGCGGGCCACCGCCAGGTTCGCGACCAGGCCGGCCTTCATGTCGCAGGCGCCCCTGCCGTGCAGCACGTCGCCGGTGATGCGGGCGGCGAACGGGTCGCTGCCCGCCCACTTGGCGAGGTCGCCGGTCGGCACCACGTCCACGTGGCCCTGGAGGGCGAGGGCGGGCGGGCCCTCGCCGCCGGAGGTGACGGCGACCACGCCGTACCCCTCGCTCCGCGGCGCCTCGGTGCCGGGGAAGCCGGGGCGGCTGGTCAGGTCGGGCAGGTCGAGCTTCCAGACGTCCACGTCCATGCCGGCCTCGGTGAGCAGGCGGGCGAAGTGGTGCTGCAGCTCGGACTCGGCGTCTGTGCCGGTCACGCTGGGGACCTTGACGGTCTCGGCCAGCAGGTTCACGGTCTCGGGCGCGTCGATGGCATCGAGGACCCGGGCTTCCACGTCGTGCATGGAGCACACCTTCTCACGGGTGGGCGACGAACCGTCCTGGAGTCCGGCGCGTCCGCCTGCTCGTAAACTTGAGCCTGTGGTAGAGCCCAAGTTCGAGATTCAGATGCTGCACGACCGGGTGATGATCAGGTTGGAGCAGGAGGCCGAGGAGCGGCGCAGCGGCTCCGGGATCGTCATCCCCGCGACGGTCAAGATGGCCAACCGCCTGGCCTGGGGCGAGGTCTGCGGCGTCGGCACGAACGTGCGCTCGGTCAAGGTCGGCGACAAGGTGCTGTTCAACCCCGAGGACCAGTTCGAGGTCGAGGTGCACGCCCAGACCTATCTGGTGATGCGCGAGCGCGACCTGCACGCGGTGGCCACCCAGGAGACCGACCACGGCACCGGCCTCTACCTCTGACCCGCCCCTCCTACGACGCCTTCGCCCTCGTACGCGCGAAGGAGAGCCACAGGTCCGAGCCCCACGTCGCGGCGGGCACACCGGCCAGCACCCGCGTCACCCTGCCGCTGAAGTCGATGACCGCCAGCCGGTAGGCGCGCCCGTGCGCGGTGACGGCGATGAGGTGGCTCTCGTCCCACCAGCCGAAGACCGCCTCAGGACGGGCCGCCACCCGGCGCGCGATCGCGCCGGTGGCCGGGTCGACCAGGCAGAGCTGCTCCTTGAAGCGGGCCGGGCACCAGGTGGCCAGCCGCCGGCCCGACGGCGAGTACGCGTCCTCGGGGCCGGTGGGCAGGCCGGCGCCGGCGAGCGTGCGCAGCACCTTCCCGTCCGACGGCCGATAGACGCGCAGGCCGGCGCCATGCCTGGAGACCAGATTGCCGTCGGGGCTCCACCAGAAGCCCGCCTTGCGGCTGAGCCCGGCGATGCGGACCGTGCGGGCCCGCTTGGCGGCCACGTCGACGACCGTGAAGCCGAGCACCTGCCAGGCGCCGCCCATCTTCTGCTCGACGGTCAGCGCGACCCGCTTGGCGTCGCGGGACCAGGAGGCGTAGGAGGCCGTCATGGGCTTCTTGACGGTGCGGATGGTGGTGGTTCGTCCGGTGGCGCGGTCGGTGACCTGCAGCGCGTCGTAGCCGGATCGGTACGCCACCGGCACCCCGGCCGTCAGCGTGCCGCCCGGTGACACCGACACCTCCGACAGGCTCTTCTCCCAGGTGAAGGAGTTGCCGGTGGCCGATCGCAGGTAGGTGCGCTTGGTGCCGAGCCCGTAGGCCGACAGGCGGACGGGATCGCCCTTCCGTTCCTGGTACGTCATGCCGCCCGTGCCGGGCAGGGGCAGACCGGCGGCGGTCACCGCGGGAGCGGCGGGTACGAATAAGGACAGGGCGGCGGCGAGGTGAGCGATCACGCCCCGCAGACTATGCAGCCGATCGCCGGACTTCCCGAGCGATGCCTATCGGGTCTGGACGAAGTTCAGGCCGATCTCGATGACGTCGATGCCGAGCGTGCGCAGCCCGGCGTAGACGATCGCCCCGGCGGCGGCCAGGGTGACGATGAGCACGAGGATGCGGACGGTCCAGCCCTGCCGCTTGTACCACTCCGTCCAGGCGTGCAGCGTGCGCTTGCCGAACTCCAGCAGCTTGCGCGCCCAGTGGAACTCCGTCGACAGCACCGCCAGCCCCGCGAACACGACCAGCCAGCCAGGCCCGGGGAACGGCACCATGATCAGGCCGCCCACCACCATGACCACCCCGATGATGCCGACCACGATCTTCAGCGTGAGCGCGCCGGTGCGGGTGGCCCTGATGCCGTCGAGCCGGCCCTGGATGCCCCTGCGGCGTGCGGGCATGCCGGAGCGCGCGGCGGCCTCGTCCTTGATCACGTCGGCTTCGCCGGTGTCGGAGTTCTGAATCTGCACATTTCCCCCCGGCAGTCGGTGTGCACCCCAGGATACGGCCCGGTCTGCGGACTCACTTGCAGCCGACTAGCAAGTCAACAAACACCATTCTCCGTAAAATTTGCTGCTCAAGCAGGCTATGGCAGGCAAACATCGGTTAATGTCTGTTATGCCCGAGGTTCTGCTCCGTACCGTCACCGGCCCTGTACGCGCGGCCGCCATCGACGGCGTCGTACTCCCCCATGAGCATCTGCGCACCGACATGCGGTGGGCGGTCGGCATCGACTCCGACCCGCACCGGTGGCTCGACGAGGAGCAGACCGTCACCGCCGAGCTCCGCGAACTCCGCCAGTCAGGACGGCTCGGGCTCGTGGTGGACCTCACCTGTCTCGGCATGGGCCGCGACGCCGCCGCGCTCGCCCGCATCGCCGCGGGCAGCCGCGTCCCCGTGATCGCCGCCACCGGCCTGTACGCCGGCCCGTTCTGCCACGTCGGTGACGCCGACGTGGACACGCTCACCGCCCGCCTCATGGACGAGATCCTCAGCGGCGTGGACGGCACCGGCGTCTTCCCCGGCGTGATCGGCGAGGTCGGCTGCTGGGGCGCGGAGCCCACCCCCGCCGAGGAACGCTGCCTGGTCGCCGCCGCCCGCGCCTCCCTGCGTACGAGACTGCCGGTCGCCACCCACGGCAGGAACGCGTTCGCGCTGCTGGAGATCCTGCTCGGCCAGAACCTGCCCGCCTCCCGCGTCGCCGTCGGCTACGCGGGCGGCGACCTCGGCACGGCCAGGAAGATCGCCGAGGCGGGGGCGTACGTCAGCCTCGGCTCCCTCGCCCTGGGCGCCGACGAGGCGGCCAGGCTCGCGCTCGGCCTCATCGAGGACGGCCACGCCGGTCGCCTCCTGCTCAGCACCGGCCTGAGCCGGGTCGCCCAGGTGCGCAGGTACGACGGCCCCGGGTACGCCGACCTCTTCGAGGCGCTGCTGCCCCGCCTGCGCGAGGCCGGCGTCGGCGACGACGTCCTCCACACGATCACCCACACCAACCCGCTGCGCTGGCTGACCGAGTCCCTGAGCGCCTCCTGAAAGGTCTGCCCTTGACCTCAACCAATGTTAAGGTTGCAGACTGAGGCGCATGATCTTCACAGCCGCAGAACAGGACTATCTCGCCGGCCAGCACCTCGGCCGGCTGGCCACGGTCGCCCCCGACGGGCAGGTGCAGAACAACCCGGTCGGCTACTTCCTGGACGCCGAGACCGGCACGATCACCATCGGCGGGCACGCGATGGGCGCGTCGAAGAAGTTCGGCAACGTGCGGCGGGGCAGCACGGTTTCGCTCGTGGTGGACGACCTGGCCTCCGTGGACCCGTGGGTGGCGCGCGGGATCGAGATCAGGGGCACCGCGCAGGCGCTGGCCGACGTGGATCCGCCGCTGCCGTTCTTCTCCCGCGAGGTCATCAGGATCACGCCGACCAAGATCATTTCGTGGGGTCTGGACGGCGACCGGCAGAGCCGCACCCCCTGAAAGCTCGCTAGGATCGGGGCGACGACAAGCCTGATCGGGTGGGGGATGGCGACCGAGGACTCCCGGCTGCGGCACACGCGCGGCGACGGGCGGTGGCGTAGGCCGCTCGCCGCGCTGTCACGCCTGCGCAGGGCGGGCGACGTGCCGGTCGTGGTCATGCTGGCGTGGGCCGGGTGGCTCGCGGTGCCGTGGTCGTTCAGCGGCCTCGCCCAGGCCCGCGCCGCCTACGCCGCAGCCGCCGCCGCCCCCTCCCACCACCAGCCCGCCCCCGGCTCCTCGGAAGAAGCGCCCTCCAGCCCGGCGTCCCGCTCCCCCGGCCACTCGGAGAAAGCGACCGCCGGCGGCACGGCGTCCCGCTTCCCCGCGGGCTCCGCGCCTTCCGTCGCCGCCCTGACCCGCCCCGAGCACGCGTCCCTCGCGGATCCCGACGCGCGGCAGGCGACCTGGGGCATCCCGGCCGCCCACACGGCACCGGTCGGCACCATCCGCGCGCTCGACCCGCCCTCAGACACGGCCGATGCCGCTGCGGTGAGCGCCACCCCGGCGCACCCCGCCCTTCCCGGCACGACCCCGTCGGACGCCGCCTTTTCCGGCACGGCACCGGCGGAGGCCGCCCTTTCCGGCACGGCACCGGCGGAGGCCGCCCTTTCCGGCACGGCACCGGCGGAGGCCGCCCTTTCCGGCACCGCTCCGGCGGACGCCGTCGCGGTGGAGCGGGCCAGGATCGCCGGGGTGGTGCACGACGTGGCCGGTCACGGGCTGGCGGCCATCGCGATGCAGGCCGGTGTCGCGCTCGTCACGCTCGACGACGACCCCGAGCAGGCGCGGGCCTCACTGCTGGCGATCAAGGAGACGAGCACGACCGCGCTGGCACAGCTCAGGGCAGCGCTCGACGGCATCGACCCGCCGGACGGCGACCTGGCGAGGCTCATCGACGGCGTACGCGCGGCGGGCCTGCCCGTGGACCTCGATCCCCCGCATCTGGCCGTGCCCGCGCGCCTCCAGGACACCGTCTACCAGGTGGTCCGCGAGTCACTCACCAACGTGCTCCGCCATGCCGGCCCCACCCGCGCATTCGTCCGCGCAAGCGAGAGCGCGGACGCGTTCATGGTGGAGGTCTGCGACCGAGGCACCGGCCCACGGACGGAGGATGTGGAAGGACGCGGCCTGTCCGGAATGCGCGCCCGCGTGCTTGAGGCAGGCGGCCACCTCACAACCGGCCCCCGAGAGGGCGGCGGCTTCCAGGTCCTGGCCCACTTCCCCCAAGCATCCACATGACCGCCACACCGGCACCCCCGCAAGGACTGCGCCTTCCAAACAGCGGCCTACTCCCCCCAGACATCCACACGACTGCCACACCGGCACCCCCGCAAGGACTGCGCCTTCCAGGCGGCGGCCTGCTTTCCGTAGATGTCCGCACCACCGCTGCTTCGGGTGAGGCGTCCGCGGGACCTTTCCGGCGGGCGACGTGCCCGCAGCCCCGCCTCGCCCGCATGACCGCTGAGGTGTTCTCATGACCGCCGCGCCGGATGAGGCGGCGGTGGTGCGGGTGGCGGTGGCTGATGATCAGGCTGTGGTGCGGATGGGGTTGCGGGCGTTGCTCGACCGTGCCGAGGGGCTGAGCTGGGCCGGGGAGGCGGCCGACGGGCGGGAGGCGCTGGCGTTGCTGCGGCGGGTCCGTCCCGACGTGCTGCTGCTCGACATCCGCATGCCCGGCATGGACGGCCTCGACACCCTGCGGGCCATCGCCGCCGACCCCGGCCTGCGCGGCACCAAGGTGGTCGTGGTGACGACGTTCGCCGTCGACGAGTACGTCTTCGCCGCACTCCAGGCCGGCGCCAGCGGTTTCGTGCTCAAGGACAGCGCCCCCGACGAGCTGGTCAACGCCGTGCGCGTGGTCGCCGCCGGGGAGGCGCTGCTGTCGCCCGCCATCACCAGGAAGGTGATCGGGCTGTTCGGGCGGCACGGGGGCGGCCCGGTGGAGGGGGTCGAGACGCTGACGCCGCGCGAGCGGGAGCTGGTGGCGTGGGTGGCGACGGGCCGGTCGAACGAGGAGATCGCCAAGGAGCTGACGATCAGCCCCGACACCGTACGCACCCACGTCAGCCGCGCCATGGTGAAGCTGCACGCGCGGGACAGGGCGCAGCTGGTGGTGTTCGCGATGCGCGCCGGCCTCGCCCTGCCCGCCTGAGCCCGCCCACCTGAGCCCGCCCACCTGGCCCCGCTCACCTGAGCATCCACCTGAGCGTGCCGATCGGACCCGGCCCATCTGACCCCGCCCAAGGGTCAGCGCAGGAAGCCCTCGTAGTTGCGCTGCTGGAGCTGCGACTCGATCTGCTTCACCGTGTCGAGCCCGACCCCCACCATGATGAGCACGCTCGTCCCGCCGAACGGGAAGTTCTGCTGCGTCCCAGGATCGCGCAGGATGGCGAACGCGATCAGCGGCAGCAGCGCCAGCACGGCCAGGTACGCGGCCCCGGGTGCGGTGAGCCGGGAGACCAGGAACCCGAGGTATTGGGCGGTCGGCCGCCCCGGCCGGATCCCGGGCACGAACCCCCCGAACTTCCGCAGGTTGTCCGCCACCTCGGCGGGATTGAAGGTGATCGACACGTAGAAGTAGGCGAAGGCGGCGATGAGCACCACGTACGCCGTCATGTAGAGCGGATGCGCACCCGAGGTGAGGTTGATCTCGACCCAGGTCCGCGCCGTGTCCGGGAGCATCGGCGCGACCAGCGTCGGCAGGTACAGCAGGGACGAGGTGAAGATGACGGGCACGATGCCGGCCTGGTTCACCTTGAGCGGGATGTACGTGCTCGTCCCCCCGTACGACCGCCGCCCCACGACCCGCCGCGCGTACTGCACGGGCACCCGCCGCTGCGCCTGCTCGACGAAGACCACGGCGGTCACCAGGCAGAGCCCGGCTGCGAGCATGACGGCGAAGCTCACCGGGCTGATGACGAAGATCCGCGACATGTACCCCGGGAAGACCGCCACGACCTGCGTGAACATCAGCAGCGACATCCCGTTCCCGATGCCCCGGTCGGTCATCAGCTCGCCCATCCACATGACCGCGCAGGCGCCCGCCACCATGGTCAGCACGATCACGGCGACGCTGAGCAGCCCCGGGTCGCGCAGCAGCGGCCGGGCGCAGCCGGGCAGGAGCTGCCCGGCGCGGGCGAGGGTGACGACGGTGCCGGCGTTGAGCAGGGCGAGGCCGACGGTCAGGTAGCGGGTGTACTGGCTGATCTTGGCCTGGCCGTTCTGCCCCTCCTTCCTCAGCAGGTCGAGGCGGGGCACCACGACGGCCAGGAGCTGCATGATGATGCTGGCCGTGATGTACGGTATGACGCCGAGCGCGAACACCGACAGGTGCAGCATCGCGCCGCCGCTGAGCAGCTGCACCATGTCGAGGAGGCCGCCCTCGGCGGATCCGGCGCATTCGCGGACGGCCACGACGTCCACGCCGGGCGCGGGCAGCGTCTGCCCCAGCCGGAACAACCCGATGAGCGCGAGTGTGAACAGCAGTTTCCCGCGCAGCTCCGGCACGCGGAAGGCCCTGGTCAAGACGGTCAGCATGGGCAAGAAGTCTGACCGGGGGCGGGCCGGGCGTCGTCCGCCGAGACGAGGCACCGGCGTACGCGGATCCGCGTACGTTGATCGCATGACGACTGTGTGGGTGATCAGCGGGCCGCCCGGCGCGGGCAAGTCGACGGTGGCGGCGGAGCTGCTCGCCCGGCTCGGCCCGGCGCCCGCGCTGCTGGACAAGGACACCGTCTACGGCGAGTTCGCGGGCACGGTGCTGCGCGCCCACGGCCGCCCGGACGGCGAGCGCGAGGGCCCCTGGTACGACGAGCACATCAAGCGGTACGAATACGCCGGCCTGACCCGGGTGGCCCGGCAGATCAGGAGCCACGGCTGCCCGGTCGCGCTGGACGGCCCGTTCACCACGCAGGTGCACGACGCGGCCCATTGGGAGCGGTGGGTGGTGGAGCTGGGCGGCCCGCCGGTGCGCCTGCTGTGGGTGCGCTCGGACGGGCCGACGCTGCGCGCGCGGCTGGTGGCGCGGGGCCTGGCGCGCGACGCGGGCAAGCTCGCCGCGTTCGACGACTACCTGCGTGATATCCGGGTGGACGAGCCGCCGGTCGTCCCGCACCTGGAGATCGACAACCGTCCCGGCGCGGCGCCGATCGGCGAGCAGCTCACGGCGGCGGGTATACCGCCGCGAGCACGTCCGGCAGCCGGGGGACGAGCCGGGTGAAGCGGCCTTGCTCGTAGGTGGCGCCGGGCTGGTTGGCGAGCTGCTGGGAGACGAGCCCGGCGATCAGGGAGGCGGCGAGGTCGAGGCCCTCCTGGCCCAGCCTGAACAGCTCGTCGTAGATCGCGTGCCGCGACGGGAAGTGCTTGTACAGCGACGGCGGCCGGACGCCGAGCCGTCTGGCGACGGTGGCCAGGCTCAGCCCCGCCCCCCTCCTCCGCCATGACGTCGAGCGCGATGGCGAGGATCTCGGCCTGTGTCTCGCTGCGCCTGCCGAAGGAGCGGCTGACGGTGTTCACGGGCGTGTCGGGCTCGGGCAAGTCGTCCGTCGTGTTCGGGACGGTCGCCGTGGAGTCGCAGCGGCAGCTCAACGAGACGTTCGGCGCGTACGTACGGCACCGGCTGCCCAAGCACGAGCGGCCCAGGGCCGCGCGCATGGCGAACCTGACGGCCGCCGTCGTCGTGGACCAGAAGCCGGTCGGCGGCGGCGCGCGCTCCACGGTGGGCACGATGACCGAGGTGCACGCGCTGCTGCGGGTGCTGTTCTCGCGGCGCGGCGAGCCGTCGGCGGGCCCGGCGACGGCGTACTCGTTCCACGACCCGCAGGGCATGTGCCCCGAGTGCGACGGCCTGGGGCGCAAGGTGGCGCCGGACCTCGGCAGGCTCATCGACGAGGACCGCTCGCTCGACGAGGGCGCGCTCGCGCTGCACCCGGTCGGCTCCGCGCCCTGGCAGATCTACGCGCGGTCGGGGCGGTTCGACCCGGCCAAGCCGCTGCGCGACTTCACCGCGCGCGAGCGCGAGCTGCTGCTGTACGGCAGCGGCTTCAAGGTCAGGCGCGGCAAGTACGACAACACGTACGAGGGGGTGCTGGTCCGCTTCGACCGGCTCTACCTCAAGCGGGCCCGCGAGCAGGTGGACGAGGAGGCCCGCCCCTACGTGACCGAGCGCACCTGCCCGGCCTGCGGCGGCGCCCGGCTCAACGCCGCCGCCCTGGCCTCGGTGATCGACGGCCGCAACCTGGCCGGCTACTGCGCCATGGAGGTCACGGGCCTGATCGAGGTGCTGGACCGCCTCGGCGACCCGGTGGCGGCCTGCACCCGCGCGACCTGCACCGGCTCGGCGACCTGCTGCTGGAGCTGCGCGACAAGGGCAACACGGTGCTGGTCGTCGAGCACGACCGCGACCTGATCGGGCTGGCCGACCACGTGGTGGACCTGGGCCCCGGCACGGGCGCGGCGGGCGGCCGCGTGGTGTACGAGGGCCCGGTGGCCGGGCTGGCCGCCGGCGACACGCTGACCGGCCGCACGCTGCGGCGGGTGCGCGGGCTCAAGGAACGCCTCCGCGAGCCGTCCGGCCGGCTGACCGTGGCGGGCGCGAACGCGCACAACCTCAAGGACGTCACCGTGCACCTGCCGCTCGGCGTGCTGACCGCCGTGACGGGCGTGGCCGGCTCGGGCAAGAGCACGCTCGTCCGCAAGGAGCCGGTCGAGCAGCACCCCGAGACGATCCTCATCGACCAGTCGCCCATCGCCGCCGCGCCCCGCTCCACGCCCGCCACCTACCTCGGCGCGATGGACCCGCTGCGCCGGATGTTCGCCGAGGCGCACGGGGTGCCGGCGGGGTTGTTCAGCTTCAACTCGGCGGGCGCCTGCCCGGTGTGCAGGGGCAGGGGCGAGATCAGAACCGATCTGGCGTTCATGGATCCGGTGACGCGGGTGTGCGACGACCATCGGCCTGCACCCGGCCGACGTGGACACGCTGCTGGCGCTGCTCGACCGGCTGGTGGACGCGGGCAACACGGTGATCGTGGTCGAGCACGACCTGGACGTGGTCAAGCACTCCGACTGGGTGATCGACCTGGGGGCGGAGGCGGGGCGGCACGGGGGCGAGGTGGTGTTCGAGGGGACACCGGCGGAGCTGTGCGAAGCCTCCACCTATACGGCGAAATATCTCGTTAAGTCACTCGATAGTGGTCGTCTCGGACGTCCATGATCGCCATGTGGCCGGGCAGGTGCCCGATCGCGTACGGCACGCCGCTGGCTAGCACCGCCTGCTGCGGCGTCACCCCGCACGCCCAGAACAGCGGCACCTCGCCCGCCCGCACCTCGACCGGGTCGCCGTAGTCGGGCGCGGCGAGGTTCTCGACGCCGATGGCGGCCGGGTCGCCGGTGTGCACGGGCGCGCCGTGCACGCTCGGGTAGCGGCCGCTCACCTCGACGGCGGTCGCCACCAGCTCTTCCGGCACCGGCCGCATCGACACCACCAGCGGCCCCGCCAGGCTGCCGGTGGACTCGCAGGGGATCGAGGTGACGTACATCGGCACGTTCGTCCCCGCCTCCAGGTGCCGCACCGGCACCCCGGCGGCCAGCAGCGCACGCTCGAAGGTGAAGCTGCACCCGATGAGGAACGGCACCAGGTCCGCCCGCCACTCCGCGACCACGTCGTCCAGGTCGGCCACCGCCCGCCCGTCGCGGTAGAGGCGGTAGCCGGGCAGGTCCGTACGCAGGTCGCCGGAGAACAGCTCGGTCGACCAGACCCCGGGCTCACCCACGTCGAGCACCGGGCACGCCTGCGGGTTGCGATGGGCGAACAGCAGCAGCTCGTAACG
Organism: Nonomuraea sp. NPDC049421; assembly: GCF_040677005.1. Classification (NCBI taxonomy): domain Bacteria; kingdom Bacillati; phylum Actinomycetota; class Actinomycetes; order Streptosporangiales; family Streptosporangiaceae; genus Nonomuraea; species Nonomuraea sp. NPDC049421. The sequence continues at coordinate 256,727 of NZ_JBFAQA010000001.1, read as the reverse complement.
CAGCTCGCTGGGCACGGCGATGAGGTTGGCCTGCGTCCAGCCCCGGCACCAGCCGGCGGTCGGCACCCGCTCGCCGGTGCGGAAGCGCTCCCGCGCCTGCGCGGGGCTCAGGTCGGCGACGTCCACCTCTCGACACTATGAGCCCTGAGTGCGGCGGTCCACCATTTGACATCCCGGCCCTCGTCAACCTACGTTGACTCTGTCACCGTCAACATGGGTTGACGAGAGTTCTGGGGGGTTTCGTGAACGCGTTGTCCGTCGCCGTGACGGCGAACCTGCCCGTGCTCCTGTGGGGCGCGCCGGGCACCGGGAAGACGTCGACCGTGCTGGCGCTCGGGGAGCGGCTCGGGCTGCCGGTCGAGGTCGTGGTCGGCTCGATCAGGGAGCCGAGCGACTTCGCCGGGCTGCCCGTGCTGCGGGACGGGCGTACCTGGTTCGCGCCGCCCCGGTGGGCGGAACGGCTCGCCGAGTCGGGCACCGGCATCCTGTTCCTCGACGAACTGACCACCGCGCCGCCCGCCGTCCAGGCCGCGATGCTGCGGGTCGTGCTCGAACGGGCCGTCGGTGACCTGACGCTGCCGGACTCCGTACGCGTCGTCGCCGCCGCCAACCCGCCCGAGCAGGCCGCCGACGGGTGGGACCTGTCGGCGCCGCTGGCCAACCGGCTGATCCACCTCGACTGGACGGTCAGCGCCGCCTCCGTCGCCGACGGGTTCACCGCCGGTTTCCCGCCGCCGTCCCTGGACGGCCTCGATCCGGCCGCCGTCCGTCCCGCCGACGTGTCACGCTCGCGGGCGCTGGTGGGGGCTTTTCTGCGGGTACGGCCTGAGCTGGTGCTCTCCGTGCCCGACGGGCCCGCCCGCGCCTGGCCCAGCCCCCGTACCTGGGAGCTGGCCGCCACCGCCCTCGCCTACACGGGGTCGTCCGAGACCGTACGGGCCGAGCTGGTGGTCGGCGCGGTCGGGGAGGCGGCCGGCTTCGAGCTGTTGTCCTGGCTGCGCGACCTCGACCTGCCCGACCCCGAGACCCTGCTCAGCGACCCCACCGCGCCGCTGCCGGACCGCGTGGACCGGGTGCACGCCGTGCTCGGCTCGGTGGTCGCGCACGTCGCGGCCGACGGGAGCGCGGACACGTGGCAGCGCGCCTGGACGCTGATCGCCCGCGTGGCCCGCCACACCCCGGACGTGGCCGCCACCGCCGCCCGCTCCTTGGCCGCCCGCCGCCCCAGGGGCGCCGTCCTGCCGGGCACGGTCCTGCACCTCACGCCCATCCTCCGCTCCGCAGGGCTGCTGCCATGAGCCCGCTCCTTGCTGCTGCGACTCCGCGAACGCTCACCGGGACCGGCCGTGAACGCTCCGCCGGGGGGCGGCCGTGACCGGGCGCGAGCGGGAGGCCGGTGAGCGGTTCGCGGCGGCGCGGTTGTGGGCGGCGGCGCGGGCGCCGTACCTGGCCTCGGCGCTCTTCGCCCTCCAGCCGCTCGTCCACGACACCGCACCGCCCCGCCCCTCGGCCGACGAGCACGGGAACGTGCACCTCGACCCCGCCACCGCCCTGCCCGTCCCCGAGCTCGGCTGGTGGCTGCTCCACCACGTCGGCCATTTCCTGCGCGACCACCACACCCGCGCCCGCCCGTACGAGGAGACGGCCCTGCGCTGGGCCCAGGCCGCCGACGCCGAGATCAACGACGACCTCGCCCGCCTGGACGCCGTCCCCGCCGACGCCATCACCCCGGACACCCTGGGCCTGCCCGACGGCCTGCTCGCCGAGCGGTACGCCGAGCTGCTCGACCTCATCGACGTCCCGCCCGGCCTGGCTCCCTGCGCGCCGCCGCCGTTCACCGGCCCTGAGTCGATGACGTCCCTGGAACGCGAGCTACTGGCCAGAGCCGTCGCCGCCGAGATCGACGCCAGAGGGACGGCCCCGGGCGGCTGGCGGCGCTGGGCCGAGGCGGTGCTGCGTCCCGAGGTGGACTGGCGGGCGCGGCTGGCCCGTCTGGTCAGAAGGGGTCTCGCGCAGGCGTCCGGCCGGGTCGACTACAGCCACCGCCGCCCGTCCAGACGCGCCTCCGCGACGCCGTCGATCGTGCTGCCCGCCCTGGTACGCCCGCTCCCCCGGGTCGCGGTGCTGGTCGACACGTCGGGCAGCGTGACCCGTACGGCGCTGGAACGGGGCCTCACCGAGCTGGACGGCATCCTCCGCGCGACCGGCCACCAGTGGGTCGACGTGACGTGCTGCGACACGCAGGCGTACCCGGCGCAGCGGGTCAGGTCGGCGGCCCAGGTCGAGCTGGCCGGCGGTGGCGGCACGGATCTGCGCCCCGGCTTCGAGGCCGCGGCGCCGGGCGCGGACCTGCTGGTCGTCCTCACCGACGGCGACACCCCGTGGCCCGACCGCCGGCCACGCCCCCAGGTCGTGGTCTGCCTGTTCGGCACCGGACCCGAGCCACCGCCGTGGGCGCACACCGTACGCGTGACGGAAGGAAGTGCCGCATGACCGGCACACCCCGCGAGGACGGCTCCGCGGAGCAGTCCTTCACGCAGGGCGAGCTGCGTCGATGGCGGGCGGCCGGGTTCGGGCGGGAGGAGGCCACGGCCTGGCGGGAGGCGGGGGTGACCGACCCCGGCGACGCCCGCCTGTGGGCCACGGCCGCCGCCACGCCCGCGACCGTCACCGCGTGGCAGCGCGCCGGGATGACGCCGGCCGACGCCGTACGCTGGCACGAGCTGGGCGTCGCCCCGCACGACGCGGCCCGCAGGCACCTCGCCGGCGAACGCCCGCGCCGCGTCCGCTGGCTGGCCCGCCTGGTCACGCCCGAGCCCGAACTGCCCGACCCGGCCGTCACGCAGGCGCTGCGCCGGTTGCTGCGCGCGGGCGTGCCGGCGGCGGTGGCCCGCGCGTACGCCGACGCCGGCTGGGACGGCGACGAGGCCCTGGAGTGGGCGCGGCGGCGGGTGGATCAGGGGGACGCGCGGCTGTTCCGAACCCTGGGCTTCACCGCCGCCGAGGCCGCCGCGCTCGGACGTCCCGCCCTGGAGGTCATGGCGGCCTGGTGGGGCGCGGTGCCCCTGGCCGAGGTGGCCGCCTGGTGCGCGGCCGGGCTCACGCCGGAGGAGGCGTCCGCCCAGCGGGGGGCGGGCGTCACGGCGGAGCAAGCAGCCGTGCTCAGGGCACTGTCGTCATTCGGCGCGGACGAGGCACTGCCGCCGCCCGGCACATGAGGGGCGCAACCGTCGCCCGGCACCAACCCGCCTTGAACCAGGGTGCCGTCACCGCTTGATACCCACCGCTGCCGTCCGGGGCATCCAGCCGAGCCCCGTCAGTACTCGACCTCGAACGTGTGCGGCCCCAGCCCGTACCCGTCGCCGAGCGGCACCACGTACCCATGCTCGATCAACGTCGAGAGACTGGCCCGCACCTCCTCCTCGCCCAGCCCGCACGCGCGCGTCAGCCCGTCGAGCCGGGCGACGCCGGACGTGACGGCCTGGGCGGCGACGGCCTCGTAGACGTGGAAGTCCACGTCCGACAGGGCCTGCACATCGTGGCCTTCAGTCATGACCGCTGCCTCGCTCCCTCCCTCAGCCTGGCGGGGTCGATCTCGCGATCGGGGAAGCGGCGCAGGTACTCGGCCTCCAGTTCGCTGGTGCGGGAGGTGTGGTGGGCGAGGGCGTCGTCCGATCCGTGGAAGAACGTGTCGCTTCTGGTGGCGTGCAACTGGCGCAGCTCGCGTACGACGTCTTCGTCGCTGAGCTGGGCGGGGTCTATTCCCATGGTCGTCATGCGCTCCCCCTACCCCAGGAACCCTCGACCAATATCTGTCACAATTCCTGACATAGAGGCATTGTCTGTAAGAGACCGCCGCTTTACCTTCCCGTTATGGACCTCGAGCTACGGCACCTCAGGATCGTCCGCGCAGTCGCGGACGCGGGAAGTGTGAGCAAAGCCGCGTCCCTGCTCGGGCTGGCACAACCGGCCCTGACCGCGCAGCTCAAGCGCATCGAGAGGGTGCTCGGCGGCGCCCTCTTCGAGCGTGACCGCCACGGCGCCAGGCCCACCCGCCTCGGCGAACTCGTGCTCGCCCGCGCGCGTGTGCTTCTCCCCGCAGCCAAAGAACTGCAGGACGAAGCCGTACGTTTCGCTCACACCCCCTCCCCCGGTTTCCGCATCGGCGCCACCAACGGGCCGATACTGGGCGGGCTGGTCGACCGGCTCGCCGCCGAGCGGAAGGTCAGCACGTACACGTCGTGGTCGACGTACGAGCTGAACAGCATGGTCGAGCTCGGCCGCCTCGACTACGTGCTCACCGGCGCCTGCGGCGACTCCGGCACCCCCACCGGCACGCTCGTCTGGGAGACCATCAGCCTCGACCCCGTCTTCTGCCTGGTCTCCGCCGATCACCCGGTCGCGCGGGAGAAGGAGGTGCAGCTGGCCGACCTCGCCGACGAACAGTGGGCGGTCACGCCGGGCGACGGCTGCTTCGCCGACTGCTTCGCGATGGCGTGCGCGCGGGCCGGGTTCACGCCGGGAACGATCTACGAGACCGACGTACCGACCTGCACCCACCTCGCCCAGGTCGGACGGGCCGTCGTCCTGTGCCAGGCCACCCACCAGCCCGCCCAGGGGCTCGTCATGGTGCCGCTGGCCGGCGCGCCGCTGCGCTGGCGGCAACTCCTCGGCCGCCACCCCACCGCCCCCGAAGCCGCCTGGGTGATCTCGCAGGCCAAACAGGCCCATCTGGACGCCGTACGCCGCAGCCCGATCTACTCGGACTGGCTGGTCCGCACCCCTGGCTACGGCACCGCCCCCTAACCCCGCCCACGTCAGGGAGCCGCGCCCCCTGACCACTCAGAACTCCCAGCCCTCCGCATCTCCCACCGGCCCCCTCCCGACCGGCCCCGCCCGGCAGTACGCCCACGGAGAATATGATCGTTCCGCACTCCACCAACCCCGGCAGACATGGAATGATGTCGCAGGAACCCGTTCACCCCGCCTGGCCCGGCACCACGACCGGATCCGATGCTCTAGCCTTGGTTAGCGCCTAGGCCACGGCAAGATCCTTCAGCCGCCGCGCCAGACACGACACAACTTCATCCAGGGGCGGTAGCTCAGCCGGTCAGAGCATCGGACTCATAATCCGTGGGTCGTGGGTTCAAGTCCCACCCGCCCTACTCTTCTCACCACCGCACATACGCGGAATGGATCTTGGGACGTTTTCCCAGGTCACACCTAGCAAAAGACCCCGGTTGGAGTCCGGGGTCCATTGCGTTCCGCGTCGCTGCGAAAGGGCTCCCAAGATCCGGCCGTTGGCGACCTCCCGCTGTCCGTCGATGCACTTTGCGTACACCTTGAGCAGCACATCCACCCCGTGCCCGGCGCGCTCTGCGGCTTCCGGGGCATGGACGCCGGCGTTGAGCCAGAGCGACACGGCGGCGTGCCGCAGGTCGTACGGCCGGGCAGCCAGCGGGGACGACCTGCTCGGGAGCGGGGGCGAAGGCCCGCGCCACCTTCCACACCTTGGAGATGGTCGAGCCCGAGAAGACCTCACCGGTTCGAGTTGCGGAACAGCCGGCCATCGTCCGCCACGCCGTGCTGTTCGATGTGCTCCCTGAGGATGGACACCAGTTCGGGAGGGATCGGAACGATGCGGGTCGTCTTCACGTCGCGATGCTTCAGGCCCCGCCCGTCGTGCCTCTTCCCCGAGTCCGTGTAGCGCTTCGGCGTACCGCCTATGCCCCATAAGGGGGATTTCTTGGAGGCCATATGGACCAGGGCCGATGCGTTCTAGGCTGATGGGACGCGCGGCGCCTTGACCTGCATCCGGGAGCAGAACGATTCCATCATGGCGTTGTCGAAGCAGTCGCCGACGCTGCCCATCGAGGGCAGCAGGCCGGAGTCCTTGGCCCGCTGGGTGAAGGCTCAGGATCCGAGCTGGACCCCCTGGCCGGAGTGGATGATGGTTCCTGCGGGTGGTGTGCGGTTGTCGATGGCCATGCCTAACGCGCTGGTCACCAGCGTGGCGGTCTGGGGGAGTCGATGGACCAGCCGACCACCCGGCGGGAGTAGGCGTCCAGCACTATGCAGCAGTACACCTTGCCCTCGCGGGTTCGGGTGCTCGGTGATGTCGGTGATCCACAGCTGGTTGGGCCCGGTCCGGGTGAAGGCGCGGTCGACCAGGTCGGTGGCGATCTGGTCCGGTCTGGCGCGCCGCCACTTGGGCCGGCCGCTGAGTCCTTCCGGCCCGGCCCGGCGCATGAGTGGCTCCACCGCTTCGTGGCTGACCGTGACCTGGTGGCCGAGGGTCAGTTCGGCGTGCACCTGGCGGGCGCCGTAGGTGCCGCGCGAGTCCTGGTGGATCTGCCGGATCAGGCTGGTCAGGCGGGTAGCCCCGTCGTCCCATGCCACCTTCCTCTCATCAAGCGGCACAAGAATCCAGAAAATCACCTCCACTCAACCCGGGGCACACCGCCTTGAGGACGGCCAGCATCAGGTCGGTGATCTTCCGCCGAACATGCGCACTGGGGTGCCCCAGTTCCGCTTCCAATTGAAGCGGATGCGCCCTCGCTCACGAAACGGCGATCAGGCCACCCGCACCTCCACGCTCGGAATTCTGACCCATTCTCAGCTATCCGGTGTTGCTAGGTACCGGTAGTCAGTGTTACTTTATACCGGTAGTCAGCGTCACCGAGTAGCTGAAAGGAGGTGCTCCATGGGCAAGCTCGCGACGGAGATGCTCAAGGGCACGCTGGAGGGCATCGTCCTGGCGAGCCTCTCCGCCCGTCCCGCCTACGGCTACGAGATCACGGCAAGACTGCGCGACCAGGGCTTCACCGACATCGTCGAAGGCACCATCTACGCCCTGCTGGTCCGGGTCGAACAGCGCGGCCTGGTCGACGTGGAGAAGGTCCCGTCGGAAAAAGGGCCGCCGCGCAAGGTGTACTCCCTCAACGGCCAGGGGCGGGAGTACCTCGAAGAGTTCTGGAGGACCTGGAGCTTCCTGGCCGAGAGGCTCGAACAGCTCCGCGAAGGGAGCAAGTAGACATGGCCGACGAATCGAAGAATCGCTACCTGCAGTACCTGGAGCTCGTTACCGGGCCGCTGGAGGAGAAGAAGCGCTGGTGGCAGTACAAGGCGCGCATCAAGCACCTCCCCGACAACTACCGCACGGCCGTCGAGGCGCTGGAGCGATACCTGATGCACTTCGGGCCGGCCGACGGTGCCGGCGCGATGGCGATGTACGAGGACCTCGCCGACCTGTTCGAGCAGAGCGCCGCCGACCGCACCCCCATCCGCGACATCTTCGGCGAGGACCCCGTGGAGTTCGTCGAGGCATTCATGGCCAACTACCCCCTCGGCCAATACCGGACCCGCGAGCGCAACCGCTTCACCAGCGCCATCGACCGCGCCGCAGAACAAGACAGGACACAGTGATGACGACCCAGCAACCTCCCGCCATCCAGGTGCACGGCCTGGAGAAGTCCTACAAGAATCTGCAGGTGCTGCGCGGCGTGAACTTCGAGGTGGCGCGCGGCAGCATCTTCGCCCTGCTCGGCTCCAACGGAGCCGGCAAGACCACCGCCGTGAAGATCCTGTCCACGCTGCTCAAGCTCGACGCCGGTACCGCCCGCATCAACGGCTTCGACGTCGCCACCCAGGCCGCCGACGTGCGCGCATCGATCAGCCTCACCGGCCAGTTCGCCGCCGTGGACGAGATCCTCAGCGGGCGCGAGAACCTCGTCCTGGTCGCCCGCCTGCGCCACCTCAGGAACCCCGGCAAGATCGCCGACGATCTGCTCGCCCGCTTCTCCCTCACCGACGCAGGCGGCCGGAAGGTCGCCACCTACTCCGGAGGCATGCGCCGCCGCCTGGACATCGCGATGAGCCTGATCGGTGACCCGCCGGTCGTCTTCCTCGACGAACCCACCACCGGCCTCGACCCCCAGGCCCGCATCGAGGTCTGGCAGGCCGTTCGCGAGCTCGCCCAGGGCGGCACCACGGTGCTGCTCACCACCCAGTACCTGGACGAGGCCGAGCAGCTCGCCGACCGGATCGCGATCCTGCACGAGGGCCGCATCCTCGTCAACGGCACCCTGGACGAGCTCAAGCGGCTGCTGCCGCCCGCCAAGGTCGAGTACGTCGAGAAGCAGCCCACCCTCGAGGACGTCTTCCTCTCCCTCGTCGGCACGAAAGCCTAAGGAACCCCCACCATGAGCAAGCATTTCTTCGGCGACACCACCGTCCTGCTGGGGCGGTCACTGCGCCACATCACCCGCAGCCCCGACACCATCATCACCACCGCGATCATGCCGATCGCCATGATGCTCATGTTCGTCTACGTCTTCGGCGGCGCGATCAGGACCGGGTCGGACTCCTCCTACGTGAACTACATGTTGCCCGGCATCCTGCTCATCACCGTCGCCTCGGGCATCGCCTACACCGCCTACCGCCTGTTCATGGACATGCAGGGCGGCATCTTCGAGCGTTTCCAGTCGATGCCGACCGCCCGCTCGTCCGTGCTCTGGGCGCACGTGCTGACCTCGCTGGTCGCCAACCTGGTCTCGCTCGTGGTCGTCATGCTCGTGGCGCTGCTGATGGGTTTCCGCTCCAGCGCCGGCGTGCTGGCCTGGCTGTCGGTGGCGGGCATCCTGATCCTGTTCACCCTGGCGCTGACCTGGATCGCCATCATCCCCGGCCTGACAGCCAAGACCATGGAGGGCGCCAGCGCGTTCTCCTACCCGCTCATCTTCCTGCCCTTCCTCAGCTCCGCCTTCGTGCCCACCGACACCATGCCCACCCCGCTGCGCGTCTTCGCCGACAACCAGCCGGTCACCTCCATCGTCAACGCCATCCGCGCCCTGTTCGCCGGCCAGGCGGTCGGCAACGACATCTGGGTCGCCCTGGGCTGGTGCGTCGGCATCCTCGTCGTCGCCTACGCCTTCGCCATGAACACCTACCGCCGCAAGATCTCCTGAGGAGTCCCCATGACTCACACCCTCCCCTCCATGCCCACCAGCCGCCGGCCCGGCTGCCCCTTCGACCCGCCCAAGGAGCTGATCGACGCCCGCGAGCAGAGCCCGATCAGCCACTTCACCTTCCCCGACGGCCACCAGGGCTGGGTCGTCACCGGCTACGAGCTGACCCGGCAGATCCTCGCCGACCCGCGCTTCAGCTCCCGCCGGGAGCTGATGAAGCACCACCCGACCGTCGACTACGGCGACATCGAGGTGCCCCCGGCGCCGCCCGGCGAGTTCCTGCTGATGGACGAGCCGCGGCACGGCCGCTACCGCAAGCCGCTGGTCGGCAAGTTCACGGTCCGCCGGATGCGGCTGCTCACCGAGCGCGTCGAGCAGGTCACCGCCGAGCACCTGGACGCCATGGAGAAGGCCGGGCCGACCGTGGACCTGGTGACCGCATTCGCCAAGCCGATCCCGGCCATCGTGATCTGCGAGCTGCTCGGGGTGCCGTACGAGGACCGCGGCTTCTTCCAGGAGAACATCGACAAGTTTCTCGGCGGCGAGGTGGGCGACGAGGAACTGTTCGCCGCCTACGTCGCCACGCAGCAGTACCTCGCCGAGCTGATCGCGGCCAAGCGGGCCGACCCCACCGACGACGTGCTCAGCGACCTGCTCGACAGCGACCTGACCGACGAGGAACTGAAGGGCATGGCCCTGATCCTGCTGTCGGCCGGCTTCGACACCACCGCCAACATGATCGCCCTGGGCACCTTCGCCCTGCTGCAGAACCCCGACCAGCTCGCCGCGCTGCGCGCCGACCCCTCCCTCACCGACCAGGCCGTGGAGGAGCTACTGCGCTACCTGACAGTCGCCAAGCAGTTCTTCCGGGTCGCCCTGGAGGACGTCGAGCTGGGCGGCCACACCATCACGGCCGGCAGCACGGTCGTCCTGTCCCTGTCCACCGCCAACCGCGACCCCGACCGCTTCACCGACCCGCACCGGCTTGACGTGCACCGGCAGGAGGGCGGCCACCTGGCCTTCAGCCACGGCGTCCACCAGTGCCTGGGCCAGCAGCTCGCCCGCGTCGAGCTGCGGGTGGCGCTGCCCGCGCTGCTCGGCCGCTTCCCCGCGCTCCGCCTGGCCGTGCCCGCCGACGAGGTCGCCCTGCGCCCCGAGGCCGCCGACATCTATGGCGTCAAGAGCCTCCCGGTCACCTGGGACGCCTGATCACGAACCGACGTCGGGCGAGGGCTCGCACGAGCCAGACGCGTCACCGACCACTCATCACTCGCGCCACGCTGACCAGTACCTGCCCTGCCCCATCCCGCACCCCTCACATCCGGATCCACGGCAACTCACGCCGCCGCTCCACCACCTGGCTGCGCGACCACGGGACGCCGATCCCTGAGATCGTCGGGGACGACCCGGCGGAGTAGGCGGGGCGTTCGTCAAGAGCTACTCCGATGGCGGTCACGCCCCGGCCCCGGAGCGGCTCGCAAGATCGAACACTGCAGATAAGGACATTCATCATGGGACAAGACAACCACCGCTTTTCCACAGCGGGGCTGCGCAGACTGCGCGAAGTGCTGGCACGACATGTCGAAACCGAGCCGACTCCTGGGCGGGTTCCCGGGCCAGCCGGCCAGAGCGGTCAGACGCACGCCGGAGCGATCGGGACGATGCGCCGTGACGGTGCCGGGCCGAGACGCCGGCACACCGTCTTCCGGCCGGTGGCGGTCACGGCGCTGGCGGCCGGGCTGTTGGCCGGAACGATCGCACCCGCGGTGGCCTCCGCGGACAGCAGCACGGCCGTGCCGAAGGCCGCCGCCGAACAGGATCGCCCGGACCTGCAGCAGGCCATCCAGGCGTTCGTCGATGCCGGTTTCCTCGGGGTACAGCTGCGAGTGCACGATGAGCGGGGCGAGTGGGTCGGCGGCGCCGGGGCGCGCAAGCTGGGCGCAAGCGCGAAGCCGCCGAGCAACGGGCATTTCTGGGTGGGCAGCGTGACCAAGACCTTCGTCGCGACCGTGGTGTTGCAACTGGTGGCCGAGGGCAGGATCGGGCTGGACGCCCCAGTAGCCCGCTACCTGCCCAACCTCGGGCTGGACCGGCGGATCACGGTGCGGATGCTGCTGCAGCACACCAGCGGCCTGTTCAACTACACCGGCGACCTCAACCCCGACGGGAAGTGGGTGCCCGGTCTCCCCGCGACCGGCAAGGAGTGGCTGGACAACCGGTTCCACTCCTACCGGCCGCAGGAGCTGGTGCGGTTCGCGCTGTCCAAGCCGAGGAAGTTCGCGCCGGGGACGGACTGGAGCTACTCCAACACCAACTACACGCTGGCCAGGCTATTGATCGAGAAGGTCGCCGGCCGTTCGTTCGACGCGGAGCTGAAGCGGCGGATCGTGCGGCCGCTCGGGTTGAAGGGCACTGTCGTGCCGGGCAACCGGACACAGCTGCCCGCCCCGTACGCCCACGGCTACTTCCGCTATCAGGACGCCGGCCAGTGGAAGGTGGCCGATGTCTCCCGCCAGAACCCCTCCCTGCTGGCAGGTGCCGGAGACATGATCTCGACCACCCAGGATCTCCAGACGTTCTTCTCCGCGCTGAACGGCGGAAAGCTCCTGCCGGCCAAGCTGCAGGCCGAGATGCGCGAGCCGCACGCGAAGAGCGACCCCCTCTATGGCCGCTACGGGCTGGGCATGTTCGTTAAGGACCTGGGTCCGGCCTGCGGCATCGTTCTCAACCACAACGGCAGCCCTCCGGCGGGCTACGCCGCGCTGATGTACAGCTCGCCCGACGGCAGCAAGACGCTGACCGCCTCAGTGACCACCGGCGACGCCCCATTCGACCTCGCCACTTACCCCAAGTTGCTGGACGGGCTCGTCAAGGCGGCGTTCTGCGACGAGCCGGCCGCAAGCTGACCTGCGAAGGCTCACCGGACACCACGACCCCGTCCGGCACGTCCGGCGGGGTCCGTTCCCTTGCTGCTGCGGGCCTGGTTGGGAAGCGCGGCGGCCTGGCGGTGCTCAGCGCGTTTCGGCTCGCGACCCTTACGGAGTCTCGGCGCAGGCCAGGTGTAGCACGCTTGTTGCCGTGAAACTTTCAGTCTGTTCCGGGTGAACGATGTGTCACCTGCCAGCAGGAGGGGCATGAGTCGCCGCTCATCCGTAACGGAGGAGCGGGCCGCGCCTTGACGGCATCTGCCCGCCTCGTATTTGCTCCGGTCGCACCACCACCCATCGGCGGAGGGCAGGCGCGAGAGCTGTGTTAGCGGTAACACGATTATGTGTCACGCCTTTCGTCTGCCACCAGGCCGGCACGGACGAGAGGACTGATCAACCCCATGTTGACGCTATCCGAGGCCCCGGCACCGCCCCTCTCGGCGAAGCCACAGGCAGGTGAGTGATGTTACGGGGTACATCCATCTTCGCCGCCGTCGCGGTCGCGGCGCTTCTCGTGACGGCCACCGGTGGTACGGCGCTGAGCAGCAGCGAAGCCGCGTCACGCACGGCGAGCGCCGCCGCGGCGACGGCGGGCTGCGGCAAGACTCCAACGCTCAGAAGCGGCACGCACTCGATCCAGAGCGGTGGCCGGACTCGCTCCTTCATCTTGAGAATTCCCGACAACTACAACAACGCCGATCCCTACCGGTTGATCTTCGGGTTCCACTGGCTGGGCGGCACCGCCAACGACGTCGACTCGGGCGGGTCCAGCGGATTCACCTGGTCCTACTACGGGCTCAGGCAACTGGCGAACAACACCGCGATCTTCGTCGCCCCCCAGGGCCTGAACAACGGCTGGGCCAATTCCGGCGGCGAGGACCTGACCTTCGTCGACGACATGCTCAAGCTGATCGAAGCAGACCTGTGTGTCGACACCACGCAGCGGTTCGCCGGAGGCTTCAGCTACGGCGGCGGCATGAGCTACGCCCTGGCCTGCGCCCGGGCGACGGTCTTCCGCGCGGTCGCCGTCTACGCCGGCGCACAGCTCAGCGGATGCAGCGGCGGCACCCAGCCCATCGCCTACATCGGGCTGCACGGCCTCAGGGACAACGTGCTCAACATCTCGCTGGGCCGGTCCCTGCGCGACACGTTCGTCAGGAACAACGGTTGCACCGCACAGAACCCTCCTGAGCCGGCACAGGGCAGCCTGAGTCACGTCGTCACCGCCTACTCGGGATGCCGGTCCGGGTACCCGGTCGTATGGGCGGCGTTCGACGGGGGTCACACCCCCGGTCCAGTGGACGGGTCCACCGGCGACGACGGCGCACGGACCTGGACCAAGGAAGTGGTGTGGAACTTCTTCAACCAGTTCCAGGGGGGCACGGACGACACCACGCCACCCACCGCCCCTGCCGGACTGGCGGCCTCCGGCACCACCGCAAGCAGCACCAACCTGTCCTGGACCGCGGCCACCGACGACGTCGGGGTGGCCGGCTATGACGTCCTGCGCGCACCCGGGGCAAGCGGCGGCACCTTCGCCCAGGTCGGCACCTCGGCCACGACCTCGTACAGCGACACGGGCCTGACCCCGAGCACCACCTACCGTTACCAGGTCCGCGCGCGGGACGCCGCCGGCAACCTCTCGCCGGTGTCCGCCACCGTCGCGGTCACCACCACCGGCGGCGGCAGCACCGGAGCCTGTACGGCCACGCCGACCGTGCAGACCCAGTGGGGTTCGGGCTATGTGGTCCAGCCGCTGACGATCACCAATACCAGTACCTCGACGATCAACGGTTGGACGGTCACCTTCACGCTCCCGGCCGGGCATACGCTGACCGGCTCGTGGAACGCCGCCGTCACCACCAGCGGGCAGACCGTCACGGCCAAGAGCATGAGCTACAACGGCACGTTGGCCCCCGGAGCCGGCACCACCAGCCTCGGCTTCCAGGTCAGCCGTCCCGACGGCAACACGGCCCTGCCCTCCGGATACACCTGCACCAGCCCCTGATCGATGTGCGAGCCCGCCCCTACCGGCACCCGCCGGTAGGGGCGGGCCCACGGCGGCTCCCATCAAGGCGTAGCCGGCGATCGTCACACGAAAGGCTCGTCACTGTCCCTGCTCCGGGGTCAGGACGCGTCGGGCCCGGTCCCCGTGCCAGGCCGCTTCGAGGATCGCGGTCAGGCTGGCGGTGTCGGTCGGACCCGGATGGTTCTGGATCAGGCGGGTGACACCGCCGGCCATCTCCGCGAAGCGCGGCAGGTCGGCGCGTGCCACGCCGATGTCCGCCAGGGTAGGAGGGATGCCGATGTCGGCGAGAAGCCCGTCGAGCCAGGTGAGGAACGTGTCGGCGGCCTCGGCCTCCGAGGCGTCGGTCACGTCGAGCCCGCACACCCCGGCGAGGATGGCCAGCCGGTCGCCGATGGCGTCCCTGGCCGCGTCCAGCGCGTAGGGCAGCAGCAGCCCGACGCCCAGGCCGTGCGGTGTGCGGGTGGCTGCGCCGATGGGGTACTGGAGGGCGTGCGGAGCCGCGTTGCCCGCGTGGGCGAAGGCGAGCCCGGCCAGCATGGACCCGTAGGACATGTCCGCGCGCGCCTCCTTGTCGCCTCCGTCCCTGACGACATGGGGCAGGCTGCGGGCGATCCGCTCCGCCGCCAGGAGCGCGTAGTGATCGGTGATCGGGTTGCGGCCGAGGAAGACCTGCTCCACCGGGTCGCGCGGTCCGTGGGGCCGGGGTCGCGCGGTGTAGCTCTCCACGGCGTGGCAGAACGCGTCGATGCCGGAGTGGGCGGTGACGGTCGCGGGGCAGGTGTAGGTGAGCTCGGGGTCGACGATGGCGAAGTCGGGCACGATGTGGACGCTGGAGACCCCCACCTTCAGCTCGCGGTCCGGGTCGGTCAGCACCGAGACGGGCGTGAGCTCGGAGCCGGTGCCTGACGTCGTCGGGATCGCGACGAGAGGAGTCGTCGGCCCCGGCACCTTCGACTCGCCGTAGAAGTCGCGCGGCGTCCCGCCGTGGCACCGGATGACGCCGACGATCTTGGCGAGGTCGATCACCGTGCCACCTCCGATGGCGAGGATCACGTCGGCGTCCACCTCTGCGGCGGCCGAGACGGCCAGGGCGACATCGGCGAGTGGCACGTCCGGGGTGGCGTCGGCGAACATCCCGACGACCTCGACCTTCTCCCGTACGGCGGCCACGATCCCGGCCACGCCCGGCTGTCCCAGAAGAACCCGGTCGGTCACGATGAGGACGCGCGAGCCGCACTCGGCCACCACGCGTGGAATGTTCTGCGCGACCCCTTCGCCCACTATCAGCTGGCGTGGTCCGCGGACGGTCTCAAGCATGTCAGTGCCTCTCTGGAACGTCGGCGGTGCGGGTCCGTGCCGGTCACGGTAGGTCGATCGCCGCGTAGGTGACGTCGAGGTACTCGAGGACGCCCTCGTGCGACCCCTCCTTGCCGATCCCGGACTGCTTCACGCCTCCGAACGGAGCCGACGGGTCCGAGATCAGGCCACGGTTGACGCCGAGCATCCCCGTCTCCAGCCCCTCGGCGAACCGGATCGCCCGCTGGAGGTCACGGGTGAAGACGTATCCGGCCAGGCCGTGCTCGGTGTCGTTGGCCTTCGCCAGCACCTCGTCGTCGGACGTGAACGAGAGGATCGGCGCCACCGGGCCGAAGATCTCCGTCTGCAGCATCCGCGCGTCTTCGGGCACGTCGACGAGGACCGTGGGCGGGTAGAAGGAGCCCGGCCCGTCCGGGCGCTCGCCGCCCACCAGGACACGGGCGCCGCGATCGACCGCGTCGGCGACGAGCTCGTCGAGCTTGGTGACCGACGCCTCGTCGATCAACGCCCCGACGTCCACGCCTTCGTCGAGACCGTGGCCCATCGAGAGCGCGCCCATCCGCTCGGCGAAGCGCGCCGTGAACTCCTCGCGCACCGGCTCCTCGACGTAGATGCGGTTGGCCGCGATGCAGGACTCCCCGATGTTGCGCATCTTGGCCACCATGGCACCGTCGAGCGCGACGTTCAGGTCCGCGTCGGCACAGACGATCAAGGCCGCGTTGCCGCCCAGTTCCATGGAGGTGCGCAGCACGTTGTCGGCCGCCTGCCGGAGCAGCACGCGCCCGACCTCGGTCGACCCGGTGAACGAGAGCTTGCGGGTCCGGCGGTCGGCCAGCAGTGGTGCGACCACCTCGCCGGCGCGCGTGGTCGTCACGACGTTGACGACACCCGGGGGGACGCCGGCCTCCTCCATGATGCGGGCCAGGAACAGCATGGTGAGCGGCGTCTGGGCGGCCGGCTTGGTGATCGTCGTGCAGCCCGCCGCCAGCGCAGGAGCCATCTTGCGGGCGCCCATGGCCAGCGGGAAGTTCCAGGGCGTCACGAAGACGCACGGCCCGACCGGCTTCGGCACGGTGAGGATGCGATATCCACCGGCGGGAGCGGTGTTGTAGCGCCCCTCGACCCGCACCGCCTCCTCGGCGAACCAACGGAAGAACTCGGCGCCGTAGGCCACCTCTCCGCGAGCCTCGGCGAGCGGCTTGCCCATTTCGAGCGTGATCAGCCGGGCGACCTCCTCGGATCGCTCGATCAGCGCCCGGTACGTCGCGGTCAGCGACTCCGACCGTTTCCGCGGCGGGGTCGCCGCCCACTCCGCCATCGCCTCGCTCGCCGCGTCCAGGGCGGCGAGCCCGTCGACGGCGCCGGCGTCCGCCACCTCGGCGATGGTCTTGCCGGTGGCCGGGTCCTCGACGGCGAAGGTGGCTCCGCCGGCGGCGTCGCGCCAGGCGTCGCCGATCCGGAGCCGCCGGTGCTCGGGGGCCAGGACGTTCATCGGGTCACTCATCGCGCCGCCTCCTGTGATGTTCTCGGTGCGCCACCGATCACCTTCCGGCTTCGGACAGCGCCAGCCCGGTGCCCGCGTCGAACAGGTGCGCACGGTCCAGGTCGACCGTGACGAGCAGGCGCTCGCCCGGCGTACCGGTGACGGTGGTCCGTGCCTTGACCTTGAGGATCTCCTTGCCCACGCGGACGTCGACCACCGTCCGGTCGCCGAGCGGCTCGAGGCCGTAGAGCTCACCCGGCAACGACGCGTCCCCACGCCGCTCGACGGACAGGTCCTCCGCGCGCAGGCCCAGCAGCAGCGGACGGCCGTCCTCGGCCGTGGTCCAGCGGGGCCGCGGCAGCGTCCAGCCTTCCGCCCCGACCAGACGATCTCCCTCGGCGTGGCAGGCGAGCAGGCTGATCGGCGGGCTCCCGACGAATCCCGCGACCCACTGGCTGGCCGGGCGCTCGTACACCTCGGCCGGCGTTCCGACCTGTTGCACCTTCCCCTCCTTGAGCACCGCGACCTGGTCGGCCATGGACAGGGCCTCGACCTGGTCGTTGGTCACGTAGACGAAGGTCGCGCCGAGGCTGCGGTGGATGCGGGTGAGCTCGGTGCGCATCTCGACGCGGAGCTTGAGATCGAGGTTCGTCAGCGGCTCGTCCATGAGGAACGCGCGCGGGCGACGTACCAGCGCCCGGGCCAGGGCGACGCGCTGCATCTCACCGCCCGACAACTGCGCCGGACGACGCTGCAGCAGACGTTCGATGTGCAGCAGGCCCGAGATCCGCTCGACGGCGGCGGCGATCTCGCTCGCGGATCGGCGGCGTGCCCGCAGCGGCGAGGCGATGTTCTCGTACGCCGTGTGCCGCGGGTAGAGGGCGTAGTTCTGGAAGACCATGGCCAGGTCGCGTGCGGCCGGGGCGTCACCGGTCGCGTCCTTGCCGTCCAGATGCACCGACCCGGCGTCGAGCTTCTCAAGGCCGGCGATCGCTCGCAGGGTCGTCGTCTTGCCCGCCCCGGAGGGTCCGAGCACGACGAAGAACGATCCGTCCGGCACGTCCAGCGTCACCCCGTCCAGAGCCTGGACCTTGCCGAAGGACTTGTGCAGCCCGCGCACTGTCACGCTGCCCATCAGGCCACCAGCTCTTCCGTGCTCGCGTCGTAGACCACCGGGGTCCCGCCGGTGTGCCGCAGCCCGACCGGTTGGTCAGCGGCGAAACGGACGGTCGGCGGCATCCGGACCCGTACGTCCCGCCCGCCGCCGTGGTCGACCACGTAGATGATCTCGTCGCCGAGCCACTCGGCCGAGACCACGCGGGCCGGGACCGAGCGTTCCGCCCGTGGTTCGGTGACTTCCAGCGCCTCCGGCCGGACGCCTGCGACCAGGCGACGCTCGCGCGGCAGGCCCGGCGGTGGCATGAGGGCCAGTCCGCCCTGGCTGCGCAGCTTCCCGTCGGCCACCTCCACCTCGATGAGGTTCATCGGCGGGGAGCCGATGAACGCGGCGCAGAAGAGACTCGCCGGACGGTCGTAGACCTCCAGCGGCGTGCCGATCTGCTCGACGCGGCCCTTGTTGAGTATGGCGATCCTGTGGCCGAGCGACATGGCCTCGACCTGGTCGTGGGTGACGTAGACCATCGTCGTCCCCAGCTCCCCCTGCAGGTGCTTGATCTCCGTGCGCATGTCCGCCCGCAGCTCCGCGTCCAGATTGGTGAGAGGTTCGTCCATGAGGAAGGCGCGCGGTCGTCGCACCAGGGCGCGAGCGAGCGCGACGCGCTGCTGCTCCCCGCCGGACAGCCGGCGCGGCCGCCGGTCCAGGAGCGGACCGAGCCGCATCAGCCGGGCGGCCTCCTCGACCCGCTCGCGCACCTCCGCCTTGGGCAGTCCCTCGGCCCGCAGGGGGAAGGCCAGGTTGTCGCGGGTTCTCAGATGCGGGTAGAGGGCGTAGAACTGGAAGACCATGGCGATGTCGCGCTCAGCGGGCGGCAGGTCGTTGACCAGCGTGTCGCCGATCCGGATGTCGCCCGTCGTCTGCCTCTCCAGGCCGGCTATGGCCCGCAGTGTGGTCGTCTTGCCGCAGCCCGAAGGGCCGAGCATCACGAACAGCTCGCCGTCGCGGATGGACAGATCCACGTGATCGACCGCGACCGTCCCGTCCGGGTAGCGCTTGTGCAGGGCCTGCACCTCGATGCCCGCCATCAGCGTCGCACCGCCCCGAGCGTCACACCGGCGACGAGGTGCCTGCGCACCAGGTAGGCGAAGACGAGCACCGGCAGGGCGAACACCACGGAGGCGGCGGCCACCAGACCCCAGTCCACGGTGGTTCCGCCGATGAGGCCGGCGATGGCGGGTGGGGCCGTCCGCACGCTGTCGCTGGAGGTGAGGAAGATGGCGAACACGAACTCGTTCCACGAGAAGATGAGCGCGAAGACCGCCGTCGCGGCGATGCCGGGCAGGAGCAGGGGCAGGGTGAAGCGCCAGAACGCCTGCAAGCGGGTGTAGCCGTCGAGCATGGCGGCGTCCTCGTACTCGGCGGGCACCTCGTCGACGAACCCCTTCATCATCCAGATCGTGAACGGGACGTTGAACGCGGCGTAGATGAGGATCAGGCCGAGCTTGGTGTCGATGAGTCCGACCTGGCGATACATGAGGAAGATCGGGATCACGACCACCACGGGCGGCATGAAGCGCGTGGACAGGATGAAGAACAGCTGGTCCTTCTTGGCCTTCATGGCGAAGCGTGAGTAGGCCCAGGCCGCCGGCACCCCCAGCACGGTGGCCAGCGCCGTGGAGGCCCCGGCGACCACGACGGAGTTGAGGAACGAGCCGGACAGGGTCGAACGACCGCCGCCGGAGGAGACGAACACGTCTTTGAAATGGTCCAGGGTGACCTTGAAGTCGAAGAACTTGGCCGGGACGGCGTAGACGTCCCGGTTCTCCTTGATGGACGTCTCGATCATCCACAGCACAGGAAAGAGCATCACGACGGCCAGCACGGTCAGCAGCGCGACCTCCAGCACGGCGCGGCCCCGGCCGCCGAAGCGGCGCGCGGGGGGCCTGCGATCCCGGCCGGGACGTGCGGACACGGCCTCGTCGACGGAGACTGCCATCAGTCCTCCTTGAGCTTGTTCAGGTAGCGCAGGTAGAGCTGCGTGAGGACGATGACGACGAGGATCATCAGGATCCCGTACGCCGAGGCGGTTCCGGTGTTGAAGCCCAGGAAGGCGACCTTGTAGACGTGGAACGACAACGTCTCGGTGGAGACCCCCGGACCTCCGCTGGTGAGGATGTAGACGAGGTCGAACAGCCGGAACGCCTCGATGGCCCTGAACAGCACGGCGATGAGGAGCAGTGGCCACACCAGCGGAAGGGTGATGGTGCGGAACCGGAACCACTCGGACGCCCGATCGATCGAGGCGGCCTCGTACAGGTACTTGGGGACCGCGGTGAGGCCCGCGAGCGCGATGAGCATGATGAACGGCGTCCACTGCCAGGTGTCGACCAGGATCAGGGAGATCAGTGCCGTCCGCTGCCCGGTGAGCCACTCCACCTGCCCCAGGCCGAGCGAGCCGAGCATGCTGTTGATCACGCCGAACTGCGCGTCGAGCATGAACCGCCAGAACAGCCCGACCACGACCGGCGACAGCATCATCGGCACCAGGAACAGCGTGGTCAGCAGTCCTCGCCCGTGCGTGCGCCGGGAGATCAGATAGGCGATGGCGAAACCGAGCACGGTCTGCAGGGTGACCGCGCCGACCACGTAGATCAACGTCGTCAAGGCCCTCAGGTGGACCTGCTCCGAAGCCAGGATGGCGGTGTAGTTCCCGAACCCGATGAACTGGGCCGGCCCCCCGCGGGTGGCCGAGTAGTCGGTGAAGGACAGGTACAACGCCCACAGCAAGGGAAACACCGACATCGCGAGCAACAGCAGCAGCGCGGGCGAGGTGAAGGCCACGGCGAGCCCGCGATCGCTCAGGCGGCGGAACCGGCCCTGGGCAGGCGGCGTCGCGGACGCCACCTGCCCGGGGTCGTCGGTCGTCAGGGGGGCGGAGTCACTCACAGTCCGCCGCCGCCCTTCCCGCTGGCGGCGTCGAGCACGCTCTGCTGCCCCTTCGCGATGTCGTCGAGCGCCTCCTTCGGCGCCTTCGCGCCGTTGAGCGCCGCGTTCACGTTGGTGTTCTCGATGTCGACGAGGCGCGCGTACTCGGGGACGTTCCACATGTCCCGCATCCGCGGCACCGAGTCGGTGTACACCTGGTTGAACGGCGCGGCGTCGAGGAACTCGGGCGACTCCAGGGCGTCCGTACGCGATGGCACGCCGCCGGCCGCGGCCCACTTCTTCTGGATGTCGGCCTGCTCGAACCACTTCATGAAGTTCAGGGCCTCATGCTGGTTCGCCTCGGGCGAATAGGCCGACACGTGCATCCCCATGCCGCCGAGAGGCACCAGGTTCGTCTTCTGAGTCGGCAGGGTGGCGAAACCCAGCTTGTCGAGGATCTGCTCCCGCGTGGTGCCGAGCGTCGACTGCTTCGGGTCGAGCAGGCCGCCGCTCGCGGCGATCCAGTTGAACGCGATGCACGCCTTGCCCTGGGCGACCGCCGCGTTCACCTCGTCGATGAACCAGTTGCCGGAACCCTTGGCGGTCAGCGGCTTCATCTTGTTGACCAGGACGTCCATCGCCTCCTGGCCCGCGGCGTCGTTGAGGACGCCGTCGATCTTGCGCGTCTTGGGGTTCCAGAGGTTGCCGCCGTAGACGCCGTTGACCGTGTTGTAGGTGACGGCCGCGGCGTCGGAGCCGTTGGCCTGGTGGAAGGCCAGCCCGCTGACGCCGGGGTTGTCCGCCTGGCATTTCTCGGCGACTGAGATCATCTCGTCCCAGGTCTGCGGTGGCTTGTCGCCGATCAGGTCCTTACGGTAGATCATCGTCCAGGTGTCGCCGAGCAGCGGCAGTCCGTACAGGCTGGCGTTCTCGTCGCGCTTGCCGGTCTCCGCCTGGGGGAACTGGCCGTAGGCCGCCAGGAGGTACGGGTTGTAGGCGTTGACGTCGATGTTCTTCTTGACGAAGTCGGTGATGTCCAGGATGTTGCCGTTCGTCACGGCCTCGCCGATGTGCTGGGAGTCCAGGATCGGGATGTCGAAGTCGGTCTTGTGCGCGGCGAACTGGGTGAACATCGCGTCGTGCCAGTTCGCGTTCGGCACGGTCTTGACCTTGACGGTCACGTTCGGCCGCTCCTTGGCGTACTCCGCGTTCGCGAAGGTCTCCAGCGCGTGGGCGGGTGGCCAGTCGAACCAGATGAAGCTGAGGGTCAGCGGATCTTTGGTGAGCTCCGGGATGGTCGCCGGCGCCTTGGGGGCGCTGTCGTTCTGGCCGCCGCAGGCCGCCACGGTCGTGGCCACCAACATGACCGCCGTGGCCAGCCGCGCCTTTCGGCTGGGAACGGACATTCGTCCTCTTCGCTTGGGATACCGCATCTTCTCGCCTGCTTTCTGGGCGGGGACTTCTGGAGCCTTGCTGCGTGCTTCGCCGAGCGGTTGCCGGGTTGTTCAGGCGTGTCGCCGGCTGTCGCGGGGGCCGACCCGCGGACCGGAGACACGGATACGCCGCGACGTGATGGGGCTTCAAGCAGTCGAGAATTCGGTCCTCGTGCGGCCCGGTGGCGCACCGAGCAGGACGTCGAGCATGCTCATGGAAGCTCCAACTGATCGAAGCGGAGCGATGGCGGACGGTTCCCCGATAGGTGAGGGATGGCTGGCATCCGCCACCTTTCCTATACGATCCGATTGGGAGCGTCAACATCCCGCAGTATGGCGACCGATGACAACAGGTTCCCGAAGACGCGAGAAAGGACCTCACGTCACGATGGACGACGAAGCGGTGATCGCGCGGCGCCGTGAGGCCATGACGGGCGGGACGAGCGGGACCGGCGGGACGGGCGGGACGCCGCCGCGAAGATCTCGCGGCCGGCTCGCCGACGAGGTGTACGACACGTTGCTCGGACAGATGATGTCGCTACGGATAGAGCCTGGCTCCCGCGTCACGATCGATGTCCTGGCGCGAGAGCTGGGGGTCTCACAGACGCCGATCCGAGACGCCCTGAACCGCATGGAGGCCGAGGGCCTGGTCGTACGAGTGCCCCATGCCGGCTATCGCATCCCCCCGCAGATCACCCGTCACCGATTCGAGGACATGCTCGAGGTCCGCCTGCTCCTCGAGCCGGCCGCGGCGCGCAGATCCGCAGAACGCGCATCCTCGGAGCAGGTGGCCGGCATGCGACGGATGCTGGAGGACATGGAGGAGCTGGAGGGGGGCAAGGGACCCATGGCCTACGGCGCCTTCGGGCTGCGCGACGCCGCTTTTCACGATCTCGTCGCCCTGAGCGCGGAGAACCAGGTCATCCGCGAGGCACTCGCTCGCCTGCACACGCACGTGCACCTCTTCCGGCTGCACCGCGACGCCCAGGTCACTCACCTGGCCATGGCCGAGCACGAAGAGGTGCTGGCCGCGATCGCCGCGCGTGACCCCGACGCCGCCGCCTACGCCATGCGCCGGCACATCCTGCGGTCCGGCGAGCGGTTCCGGCGGTTGTTCGACGAGGCCGAGGGCGCGGACGGAAAGGCGATGGAGGCTTGACGGGCGGGCCGGGCCGAGGAATGCTGACTCAATCCGATCGGATCGGATTGGATCCACCTCACCGCCCCGGATGCGAGGAGAAGCAGGTGCCCAGAGCGCTGCTCCTGACCGGCGACGCCGCCGAGGAGCTCGACACCATGTATCCCTACTATCGCGTGCAGGAGGGCGGCTGGGACGTCGACGTCTCGTCACGGACGATGCGCGACGTTCAGCTGGTCATCCACGAGTTCGATCCCAACTCCGACGCCTACGTGGAGAAGAACGGCCGGAAGCTGCCGGTGGACGTGCCCTGGGCCGAGGTCGACGTCGAGCGCTATGACGCCCTCATCATCCCTGGAGGACGTGCTCCCGAGTGGATCCGGGTCGACGCCGACGTCAGGCGCATCACCGAGCACTTCTTCGCGCGCAACCTCCCGATCGCGCTGGTGTGCCACGGCGCGCAGGTGCCGGCCGTGTACGGGCTGCTGAAAGGGCGGAAGACGGCGTGCTTCCCGCCCATCACCGGTGACATGGAGAACGCGGGGGCGACGGTCATCGACGCTCCCGACGTCGTGGACGGCAACCTCGTCTCCTGCCGGGGATGGCCTGACATGCCGCAGTTCGGCAGGGCGATGATGGAGGTCTTCTCGAAGTCCCTCAATTCCGCATCGTCATGAGCACGCCCGGCCCGTCCCGGTGACGGCACTCCGGACCGTCACGGTCGACGGCTCCCCCGTCCACGTCCTGGAGAGCGGCACCGGGCCCGCGGTGCTGATGCTGCACGGCTCCGGACCCGGTACGACCGGACCCGGCGCCTGGGCGACGACGGCACAGGCGCTGGGCACGTCCTGGCACCTGGTGGCCCCTGACCAGGCGGGGTTCGGCCGCACGCCGATCCCGGCGGGCTCCAGGGGTGGGCTCCGGCTGTGGACGGAGCAGGCCGCGGGCCTGATGGACGCTCTCGGCGCCGAGCGCTACGCCGTGGTGGGCCACTCCATGGGCGGCGCCGTGGCGCTGGCGCTGGCGGCCGCGCGTCCCCGGCAGGTCACCCGTGTCGTGGCGGTCTCGACGATGGGCGCCCCCGGGGCGCCGCTGTCCGCCGAACTCGACGCGGTCTGGGCCGCCGCCCCCGACCCGATCGGGGCACGAGACATGCTGAGTCGCCTCGTCCTCGACCAAGCGCTCGTGACCGAGTCGGCCGTCGCCGCCCGTGCCGCCGCGATGCGAGCGGGGGCGGCCGCGTACACGTCGTTGTTCCCTCCACCCAGGGCACGCTGGGCCGACGACCTCACCCTCTCGGCGCGAACGCTGGCCGGGATCCGCGCGCCCGTGCTGCTCGTCCACGGCGCCGAGGACCGGGTCACCCCGCTCGGGACGGCGGCCCTGCCCCTGCTCGACCACCTCGCCGACGTCCGTCTGCACGTGTTCGGCCGGTGCGGGCACGTGCCGGCGCTCGAGCACCCGCACGACTTCAGGCGACTCCTGTCATGCTTCCTCGGCCGGGACCGAGCTTCCTGACCGCTGCGGCAGCAGCAGATCCGACGGGCTTGAACGGGGAGATCTGTGCCCCGTTCAAGCCCTGATCCCACGAGACGCTGTGGCCGAGGCCGGCGGCGGAAGTGTCGGTGGCGGGTGCTTGGGTGGGGGCATGCGTTACGGCATCGACGTCGCGATCCTCGGTGAGCTCGCGGAGCCGGCGCGGCTGGTCGCTCTCGCCCGCGAGGCTGAGGCGGCCGGGTGGGACGCCGTGCTGGTGTGGGATCATCTGGCCTTCGCCTGGGGCACGCCGTCGGCGGATCCGTGGGTGGCGCTGGCCGCCGCGGCCCAGGCGACCTCGCGGATCAGGCTGGGCACGGCGGTGACGGCCGTGGCCCGGCATCGGCCGGAGGTCCTGGCCCAGACCGTGGCGACGCTCGACAGGCTGAGCGGTGGCCGCGTGATCTTGGGGGCCGGGCTGGGTGGCGTGCGGGAGGAGTTCACCGCGTTCGGTTCGGCGCGTCCTGGTGGGGCGGTGCTCGATGAGGCGCTCGACGTGATGTCCTCGCTCTGGTCCGGTGACGAGGTTCGGCATCGGGGCGCTCATCACACGGTGGACGGGGTGCGGCTCGCGCCGTTGCCACTCCAGCGGCCCCGGGTCCCGATCTGGGTCGGCGGCACGGCCGCGGGCGCGCTCCGGCGGGCCGCCCGCTGGGACGGCTGGATCGTCGCCGGCGACGACCAGGAAGGCCGGATGACGCTCTCGCCCGGCTCCCTGGCCGCTCAGGTCGCCGCGCTGCGCCGGCACCGGGCCACCGCCGACGATCTCGACGTGGCGGTCATCGGAGTGAGCGAGCCGGGCTCGCCGGTACGGGCCTACGCCGAGGCGGGCGCCACGTGGTGGCTGGAACACCTCCACGGTTACCGGGGCTCGGTGGAACGGCTGACGCAGCGCGTGAAGGCGGGCCCGCCCGGGTGACGCACCTGCCGGAAGATCGTGGGGAGCGTCTTCTCCTGGGCGGTTCTGGACGGTGATGATCAGGCGTGCGAACATACGTTCGACAATCGCTTCTCCTGAACGGAGTGCATGTGCGCTTCTCAAGCAATGGCCGTACTCCCCTCTCCCACCGATTAGGCGCCCTGGCTGGGTCGTTGCTCCTGGCGGCGGGTCTGGTCGCCGGTCAGGCGTCTGCCGTCTCGGCCGCCGATATCGTCATCGACCTCGGAGTTGACGCCGGCAGGGGTGGTGACGTGGTGGGGCACACCGGCAAGATCTTCGTGGCCGCCGACGATCGGATCGTGGTCACCGACAGCGGCGGTACGCTCATCGACACCATCGGCGGCCTGGCCGGTGCCGTGGCTCTGTCCGTGGCGGACAACGGCAGGCGGGTGTACGCGGCGCTGCGCGACTCGCATGAGGTGATCGAGGTCGACATCGCGACGCTCGCCATCACCAAGCGGGTCGACCTCGCCGCCTACCCGTGCCCGTCCACGCTGGCCCAGTCGTACGAGCGGATCTGGGTCGGATACGGGTGCGGCCAGGCGGGGCAGGGAGGCGTCGTCGCCCTTGAGCTGTGGCGGCCGACGCCCGCCCTCGTGCCGATCGGGACGGGCACGACGCAGCCTCCGCTCCTCGCCGTCAAAGGCAACACGTTGCTGGCGGGCGAGCCGGGCGCCGGTCCCGCCTCGATCAAGGTGTACGACGTCAGCGCCGACGTGGCCACCACGCGCGGCGAGATCCGCGCGGACACGTCCCTGCGGGATCTCGCTGTCGCCCACTACGGGGATACGGCCCTGTCGGCGCCGGTCGACAGTGACCGGTTCGACGCCTGGGACACGACGACCAACGCCAGGACGCGCGCCTACGACAGGCCGGGCGAGCAGGGCGCCCCTGCCGCCGTCTCGGCCAGCCCGGACGACGACTACGTCGTGGGCGGCTGGAACAGGGGCGACGCGGCGGAGCTCGTGGTGTACGACCAGGGCACGTCGGAGGTGATCTACTCGGCCGAGCACGAGGGGAAGGCGCTGGTGCCGGGCAGCATCGCCTTCTACGGCGTCCTCACCTACGCGACGCTGAAGGACCCTGACACCGGGCGGCTGCACCTCTGGCGGCTGCCGCATTCCCCGTACCACGCCTCCGCCCTGACCATGACGGCTCCCGACGAGCCGGCCGCCCTCAAGGAGCTGACCTTCAGCGGGCGGCTCACGCTGAGCACCGGCGCGACGCCCGGCGTACAGACGCTGCACCTGTACAGCTGGCTCCCCGACGGCACCTCGCGGCCCTTCCGGGAGGTCACCACGGAGGCGGACGGCACGTACCGGTTCACCGACACCGTGCCGAAATCGGGGTCGTACGAGTATCGGCTGTCCTGGCCGGGCAACTCATGGTTCAACAGCAGCTGGGACACGGCCGTCGTCGAGGCGGGCCGGTACCGGCCGATGCTCAGGGTGACCGGCCCGAAGACGGGCGTCGTCGGTGAGCGGCTCGAATTCAGCGGCACGTTCGCCGCCGACGGCATCACGTTCCCGCGCACCATCGTCACCGTCGTCCGTCACGTCTCCAACTCCGACGGCACGACCTCGAAAGGCGTGGCCAAGATGACCGCCGCCGCCGACGGGTCGTTCGGCTTCGCCGACACGCCGGCGACGGCCGGCAAGTACACGTACGTCATCCAGCTTGTGGGGAACTCGACGGTCGAATCGGCGAAGACCTCCCATGTGGTCCTCGCCTCCCAGCCACCCGCGTAACCCGCCGACCGGGTGACGGCGATCCGAATCGCCGTCACGTCGTCGCCGAGCGGGTCAGGGCGCGCGCCGAGATGGGCGGCGTGGTCCAGCGCGGCGAAGCGGCCGGTGGCCGGAGGAGTCTCGCCTCCGGGTCACCTCGGGCGTTCAGGACAGGGTCGGGCCGGCGCAGCGGGTCACGAGGTTGGGGACCTTGTGGGCGTTGTCGGCCTTGTAGGGGTACGGCGGTTGCGTGAACGGGGTGACGCCGCCGCCGGTGCCGCCCGCGCCGGTGTCCCGCAGGCCGGTGGTCTGGTCGTAGACGTTGCCGCGCGCGGTGATGTACGACGGCCGCACGTACATGAACTGGTGCGGGTTGTTGGTCTTCCTGAAGTAGTTGTTCTCGATCAGCACCGAGGCGAGCGCGCCGGCGCCCACGGCGTAATTGTTGTCGACGGTCGTGTAGTAGTTGTTGAAGACGTGCCCCTTGCCGAAGAGGACGCGCGGCATGCGCTGGTCGACCAGGTCGGCGAACCAGTTGTGGTGGTAGGTGACGTTCAGCTTCCCCGCGTCGATCTCGTCGTCGTTGGCGTCGGATCCGTTCAGGGTGGCCAGGCGGTGCGGGTGGGACGGGTCGGTGTACCAGAACTTCACCCAGGAGACCGTGATGAGGTCCGAGCCCTTGGTGAGGTCGAGCAGCCCGTCGCCGGCGTCCCAGATGTTGAGGTGGTCGAACCACAGGTGGTGGGCGCCGCGGGCGGAGATCGTGTCGTCCGGCCCTGACTCGGGCCAGAAGCCCTCGAAGTTCAGGTTCCTGACGATGATGTTGCTGCTGCCGGGGGCGATGTTGATGCCGCCGTGGATGGTGGCGTTCTCGTCGGCGCCGATGAGGGTCTTGTTGCTGGCGATGTCGACGGCGTACGAACCGGTGGTGATTTTTCCGGAGATGCGCAGCACCCGTGGCGTCGCGTCACCGCCGTACCGCTCCAGCTCCTCCAGCGTGGTGATGGTCTGGGGCGTCGCGTTTCCGCCGCCCGTCGTCGTGCTCAAGCCGTAGCCGGGGACCGTTCCCCATCCGACGAGACGGTCGTCACAGGGGGCGGCCGACGCCGCGCTCTGGCTGGTCGCGACGATGGTGGTGGCGAGGAGCAATGTCGCGGCGGCGGCTTTGGGCGTGGCGGCCTTGCGGAGGCTGGTCAGCGGTTTCATGGGGGGTTCCCTTCAAGGGGCCGGACGGGGGTCGCCGGAGCGCGTGAGGGCAGGCGGAAATATCAGGAAATGACGGGCAGCCTGCATTCCTTGGCATTTCCCGATTGGAGCGGCGGAATAAATATTCATGCCTGAGTGTTCATATCGCCACGTTACGGTCGGACCGAAGTGCTGTCAATGACCCTCTGGTAACGCCGATCATGGGTGGGTAGCGTGACCGGTGACCTGAGGCGGTGGTGGCCCCTGTGCAGCAGATCCCGGACGAAGACGTGACCCGCGCGCTCATCGTGAGCGGCCACCTCGTCGACGCCCCCGGCAGGAACCCGCCGCGCTTCCCCCAGGCGCTGGTCGGCGCGGTGACCGCCGCCATGAGCGCCGCCTTCGACGCCTGGCACGTCGGCCCGCGCACCACCGTGATCTGCGGCGGCGCACGCGGCGCGGACATCATCGGCGCCGAACAGGCCCTGCTCCGCGGCGCCTCGGTACGCCTGTGCCTGGCGCTGCCGCCTGAAGGTTTCGCCCGCCGGTCGGTGGACCTGGAGGGCACCGACTGGCACGAACGCTTCGAGCGGCTGTGCCGGCGCGCCCGCGTCGCCGTACTGCCCGGGGAGCCGGGCCGCGGTGACGAGGTGTTCGCGCGTACGAACGAGTGGATGGTACGGCTGGCACGCGCCCTCGACCCCGAGCCGCGCGCGGTCGTCGTCTGGGACGGCCGGCCCGGCGACGGCGCCGGCGGCACCTCCGACCTGGTCCGTCTGCTCGGTCACGACCCCGGCCCCGAACGCCTGCACGTCATCGACCCGCGCCCCTGACGGCCCCCGTCGTACCGCGCACGCCCGCGGCGACTACTGGCGATCCCCCTGGGGGTGGTGGCCCTCCTGTCCCGCCAGGCCGTCTTTCCGGCTACGAGGCCGCCGGGCGGTAGACGTCATTGACGTCCACGGGGGCCGCGCCGGCCGCCGTGCCGCCGCCCGGGATGTAGATCGTGCCGCCCACCGCAACGGCGGCGGTGCCGTGCCGGGGCACCGGCATCGGCGCCAGGCGCACCCAGCGGTCGTGCGCCGTGTCGTACGCCTCGGTCTCGGAGAAGACCGTGTTCGGGTTCGTCCCGTCGTGCCGTCCCTCGCCGCCGAACGTGTAGATCTTGCCATCTACGGCCGCGGCGGCGATCCCGCCCCGGGCCGTCGGCATCGGCGCCCGCTCCGACCAGCGGCGCGCCCGCAGGTCGAGCGCGTACACGGTGTCGCGCACGTTGACCTGGCCCCGGTCGCGACCGCCGAGCACGTAGAAGGTCGAGCCGATGACGGCGCCGCCGACGTGGTCGCGCGCCTGCGGAAGGCTCGGCAGCCGCTCCCACCGGCCGGTCGCGACGTCGTACGACGACACGAGGTCCACCGTGTCCTGCAAGCCGCCGGGGCCGGGCGTCAGCGTGCGCATGCCACCCGCCAGATAGATCTTCGTCCCGCGCACGCCCATGGCGGCGCTGCCCCGTTCGATACCGGCGGGCATCGGCGGCAGCGGCGTCCACCTGTCGGTACGCGGGTCGTACACGAAGCTGTCCCGCAGTGCCTGCCACGACGCGCCGCCGGACAGCCCGCCGAGCACGTAGATCCGGCCGCCGACGGTCGCCACGTTGGGATGGTTCATCGGGACGGGCAGCGGGGCCGCCGTCAACCAGGTGTCGCGCCGGGTGTCATAAACCTCCATCCGCCCGGTGGTCTCGACGCCGCCGGCCGCGTCAGGGATGATGCCGCCGATGAGGTACACCCGGTGGCCGACCGCGGCGACGCTGTGCTCCTGGCGGGGCCCCTTGCCGATCGCCGCCCGCGGCCGCCACCCCTTCCCGTAGACCGGCTCGACGGCGGGAACCGTCGCGGTCGCCGTGGGCGTCGGGTGGTCGGGGTGCGCGTGAGCGGGCAGGGCGGGGCTCGCCGCGAGGACCGCGCCGAGGAGCAGGGCGATACCACGTCTCATGATGCCTCCTAGCCTTCGTCGGTGCTCGGGCCGTCGGGCCACGAACGCCTTGGGTCCCGTTCACGCTCGCCTGCCACCCGGCCGCGGGCCAGGGCTGCGTTCACCCAGGGGTTGTCAGCCCCTGGCTACGGCCACCGCCGGAGGTCACGATGGAGAGGTGAACCTCCGCGAACTCGCCGCGTTCCTGAAGACCTGCCGCGCCCGCGTACGTCCGGCGGACGTCGGCCTGCCCGCCGGCACCCGGCGCCGGGTGCCCGGGCTGCGCCGGGAGGAGGTCGCACAGCTCGCGGGTCTGTCAGCGGACTACTACACCGAGCTCGAACGCGGGCGGGGCGCCCAGCCGTCGGCCCAGACGCTGGCCGCGCTCGCCCGCGCGCTGCGGCTGGCGGGCGACGAGCGCGATCACTTGTTCCATCTCGCGGAACGGCCCGTCCCGGCGTCGCACGGCACGACCACGCACGTCCAGACGTCCATGCTGGCCATGCTGGACCGGCTCGCCACGACGCCCGCGATGATCATCACCGACCTGCACGCGACCCTCGTCCAGAACGACCTGGCCGCCGCGCTGATCGGCCGACACCCGTACCGGCAGGGCCCGAAGGCCAGCTACGTCTACCGCTGGTTCACCGACCCCGCCGCCCGCGCCCTCTATCCGCCGGAGGAGCACCCGCACCATTCGCGGGTCTTCGTCTCCGACCTGCGAGCGGTCGCCGCCCGCCGCGGCCGCGACCCGCACGTGGCGCAGATGGTCGCCGCGCTGCGGCGGCGCAGCGCCGAATTCGCCGCCCTATGGGACGCCCATGACGTGGCGCTGCGCCGCGCCGACCACAAGCGCCTGGTCCACCCGGTGCTGGGGATCATCGAGGTGGACTGCCACAGCCTCTTCAGCGAGGACGGCCGCCAGCGTCTGCTGTGGTTCACCGCACCACCCGGCAGCCGAGGGGCGGCCCAGCTGGAGCTGCTGTCGGTCATCGGCACCCAGGACATGAGCCCGGAGGGCGTGCACGTCAGTGATCCGGACGTGAACACGGACGCTTCGACCAGGCTCACATGACGCGGCGGCGATCGCGTACGCACGCCGCAGGAAGTCCTCGTCACCGATCACCAGCACGTGGTGCCGGGCGGCGACCGCCCAGATGATCTGGTCCCACCACTGGTCGTCCTGCTGAACGAGCGTGTCACCGGCCACCGCGAGAAGGGTGTCGCGGGCAGTCTCCGGAGACAGGAGGCTGGCCGCGTACGCGGGCGGATGAGGCATGCCGGGACGGTACTCGCTGGCGACAGGATTTATGCCGCGTACGTGAGCAAAACCGCTGATCAGCGACGCAGAACAATGGCGAAAAAGGCTTCGCCTGAGCGGCCGATCCAGCATCCTGGGCGTGTCCAGAACTGCCGTGAGCAGAGCTCTTTCTCTGGCCCCCTTTCTCTTTGAAGAGGTATCCGTGACTCGGTATGCCATCGACCGTGCCCACAACACGCTGCTCGCCCTGTGGAGCACCGGCATCGGCGACACCGCCATCATCGTGGCCCGGCTCACCCACGACCAGCTTCCCCACAACACCCGCGAGCTCGCCGGTGCGCTGACCCGCCTGTCCCACGTCTGCTGGCGCTCCTACACGCACCCCGCCAGCGCCGCCGACCGGCACAACCCCAGCAGCCTCGGCTGGCATCGGCAACAGGAACGCGACGCCTTCGCCAAGGTCCTCCCCCTGATCACCGCTTCCCGGCCCACCGACCGGCCGATCAGTACCAAGGTCGAGCACGCCGCCCATGACCTCGCCCGCGCCCTACGCGTACTCGACACGTCTCAGCTCACGACGCATGTCACCACAGACGTCGCCGCCGAACTCGCCGCCATCGAACAAGCCGAACGCGGCGACCTGTCCGACCGTGCCCAGCAGGCCGTCACCCTCAGCCGTGAGGACGCCTCACCCCTGCAGATCTCGCAGGCGGACCGCCTGCTCCGCGACAACCCCTTCGGTAATCAGGACCTCCTCACCCAGGTCGACCCCACCGCGGCCACCATCGCCGCCGCCCACTGGTTTCACGCCGCACTCAACGTCACCGCCCTGCGCACTGGCATGCACCCGATGCACGTGGTAGCCAGCGCCGAGCAGCCCGACAAACCGCTGGCCTTGGAAAGCCTCACCGACATCGCCACCGCCATGAACCTGGGCGCCCGCGCCAGGCATGTCATCATGCCCCTCATCCGCAATGCACTCAACGTCGCCGACGGCCACCTGCTCGGCATCCTCGAAGTGCAGGACCGCATCACGGCCGCCCAGCAGCTCATCGACAGGGTCCAGGCCGATCAGGCCAAGCTCGATCTCAGCCCGGACACCATCTACCTGCCCCTCACCTCACTCCACCCCGCTCGCCCCGCCCCCGACCTCCTTGACAACCTGCTCCACGGCATCAACACCTGCTGGCAGCTCTACCAGCGCCACACCCAGAACCCCCACTCACAGGAAGCCCGTCAGACCTTCGTCACCGCGCTCCGCGAAGAAGCAGCGACCAGACCCGAAAGACTCCTGTAGCGGGCCACCGACGTGTCACTGCTCAAGCTGCCGATGCGGTTTTCGATGGTGCGCTGCTGAGTACAGGACGTCGATGGCGTAGAGGCAGCGACCACGGTTGCGCCTACGCCGTCCCGCGACGAGTCATGCCGTCCTGATAGCGCGAGCCACGAGTGGAGCGGCGCTCAGTCCGGCCCGGGCGGCCCCGGTGTCATGCCGGGCATGCCCGGGCCTGCCGGGAAGCAGGGTGGATTCTGCTCACCGAACCACTGGGCCAGGTACCGCCGCATTGTCCGCACCTCCGCCCACTGGTCGTCGCGCACCTTGCGGGCGAAGCCGGCGACCTCGGCATGCTGCGCCTCACCATGCATGAGGAGCTGCTGCGACATCATGATCGCCATCATGTGGTGCGGGATCATGTGCCGCAGGAACGTCTGGTCGAGCTGATCCCCGGAAAGCCCTGACAGGTCCGGCATCGTGGTTTCGCGCGGGCTCGGTGCCGGGCTTCTCGGATACCACCGCTCCAGCCGGCCCTTCATCTCGCCGACCTCGGCGGTCTGCGTCGTGACGATGGACTGCCCGAGCTGTCGCATTACCCGGGCCCGCATCCTTCACTTATTCGCCATATCGACCGTTATCGACTACCCGGTCCAGGCAAATCCTCTCGTGACGGCCGCAGGTATTCGTACCCGGCCGAGGAGGTCGAAATGATCACCTTGTCCGCACGTGTACTCATCACCGGCGCTTTCACCATCGCACTGAGCACGCCCATGGGCGCCGCGTCCGCCTCACCGGTGGACCCACCCAGCCCACAGACCCAAAAGGATCTCGACCAGTCGATGCGCGGCAGTCCATCAGCAGCGGCGAGACGCTGGCGGACACGGTCGGGGAGAACGACCTCCTCCACGACGAACTCGTTGACCGGTCGACGCTCGCAGCGGTGCATGGCGGCGACCTCGTCGCTGAACGCCGCGAGGTCCTCGATCTCGCACCGCTCGCCCATTCTCGGCGCGATGAGCACTGCGATCGCCGAGACGAGGAAACCGTGAAGGCGATTCTGAGGCTTTCCCGTACCACTGCGTCGCTTCCTGAAGCGCCGCACCGTCGGCGGGTTCCGGCTCGATGCCCTGCACCTCGCCTGAACCCGGCCTTCGGCGATCTGCCCGAGCCGGTTCAAGCCGGCCGAGGCATGCCTGAGGACCTTCGAGTCCTCACATCAGAACGGTGGCAGGATGTGACCATGCCGCCACCCCGAGCGAGGTACTTCAACACGACCGGTCCCTGCGATCCGCAGCGCCACTACATGCTGCCCCCCGCACCGCGGCTTCCTGAGGCACGGGCGCTCATCGAGGTGGACCGCTACTTCGTCCTGCACGCCCCCCGGCAGACCGGAAAAACCACCGTCCTGGACGCTTTGGCCTCCGACCTGACCGCCGAGGGCGACACCGCCGCATTGATGTTCTCCTGCGAGCGCGCCAAAGCGGCCGGCGACGACGTCGCCTGGGCTGAGGCGCTTCTGCTGGATTCCCTCCGCGAGGCCGCTGATCTGTCGGGCTGGCCGAAGAAGCTGCTACCGCCGCGTTCCTGGCCGAAGGCCACGCCGGGTAGCCGGTTCGGTGCGGCGCTGCGTGAGTGGTGCCGACGCTGCCCGCGCCGGGTGGTGCTGTTCCTCGACGAGATCGACGCCCTGCAGGGCAACAGCCTGGCCAGCATCCTCGGCCAGCTCCGCGACGGGCACAACAGGCGATCGAAGGGCTATCCGTTCCCCTCGTCGGTGGTGCTGTGCGGGTTGCGCAACCTGCGGGACTACAAGGTCGCCTCCGGCGGCGCCCCCGGCCGGTTCAACGCGGCCAGCCCGTTCAACATCCTCGCTGACTCGCTGCGCCTGGGCGACTTCACCGCCGACCAGATCGCCGAACTCTACGACCAGCACACCCAGGCCACCGGCCAGGAGTTCACCAAGGACGCGGTGGACCGCGTCTTCGAGCTCACCCAGGGACAACCGTGGCTGGTCAACGCCCTCGCCCATGAGATCACCTTCAAGATGGGGGTGACCAGGACAATCGGCGACCGGCAGGTGGAGGACGCGAAAGAGCGGTTGATCCGGGCGCGCGCCATCCACCTGGACTCTCTGGCGGCCCGGCTGTACGAGCCTCGGGTCAAGCGGGTGATGGAGCCGATCGTGGCCGGCGGCCCCTACACCGACCGCGGCAACTCCGAGGACCTGTCCTACGCCCGCGATCTGGGCCTGATCACGCAACAACCTCCGCCACAGGTGGCCAACCCGATCTATCGGGAGGTCATCCTGCGCGTGTTGGGCGACCTCACGGAGCAGAACATCCACGCCGACCCGCACAGCTTCGTGCTCCCCGACGGCCGGTTCGACCTGCCACGCCTGCTGGAGGAGTTCGTCGTGTTCTGGCGTGAGCACGGCGAAGTCCTCATCCAGCAGGAGGGCTACCACGAGGCCGCGTGTCAGATCATCCTCATGGCCTTCCTGCACCGCCTGGTCAACGGCGGCGGCTACCTCGACCGCGAGTACGCCGCCGGCACCAAACGCCTGGACGTGCTCGTTCGCTGGCCGTACAGCGGCCCAGACGGCGAACGATTGATGCAACGCGAAGCCATGGAACTCAAGGTGTGGCGGCCAGGCGCGGACGACCCGAAGCCCGAGGGCCTGGCCCAGCTCGACCGCTACCTCGACCGCCTCACCCTCGCCACCGGCGTCCTGGTCATCTTCGACCGCCGTCCCGAGGCCCCGCCCTGGCAGGAACGCGGCGGCTTCGACCAAGCCACCACCCCGTCCGGCCGCCAGGTCACCGTCCTGCGCGTGTGACAGCTGCCCGAGTTTCGAGCAGAACCGATTCTGCTACTCGAACGATGTGCTGGTTTCCGGCCCACAGGATTGATTCATTCGGTCGCAAGCCTCTGAGCAAATCGATCTTGTCTTTGCCACCATTCCGTCTCTTCGGAGAACGGCACATGTTGGCATGGTGGAAAAAGTCGACAAGGTCCGGAATCCGGGACACGCCGAGACACCCCACCGTGGAAGCTGGAGCAAATAAGGCATATCCAAGGTGCGATGCATCTTAGCTCCGGAGGTATGGCTATTCGGTGCTTAGATGCGGCTCAAAGAGCAAATGGGACGATACGACAGTGGGTCGCAGCCATATGTGTCGAGCCCATTACGGCGCCTGAATGTCTCGGACCGCGTGGTCGGCACGCGAGGGGGGTGACTGTTGCCGCTACTGATCTGCTTCCAAGGTGACGACGTAACCGATGAAGTCGCGGTCGTCCGAGGACGGTGGCCGTGAGCCGTCGGCTGAGGTGAGCGGGGTCAGGACGGCGTCGGTCGGGTGGAGGTAGGTGTCGCCTTCCGCCTGTACGTGGCGGGCGTGGGCGGCGGAGATGTGCCTGACGTGGGCTTCGACGGTGATGTGGGCTGAGGTGGGTTCGTCGTGGTGTTCCTCGGCCCACTCGATGGTGGCGGCGGTCTCCTCGCCCAGGGCGCGCGTCAGCCACTCGCGGTCGGCCGGGGCGAGGGTCCAGGTGACCGTCGATCCGACGTGGAAGGGGTCGCCGCAGCACTCCATCTGCCACTCGTCGACCCAGACGTTCCATCTCACTCCGGCAATGTACCCGGCGGCCTTGGGCCTTCCCACCGGTGGCGGGCGGGTGTATCTGTAGGGAAATCGATTTGCATCACTGCGCGCGCGTCCGTCGGAACGGTGAAGGGAAAGCGATGGCAGATCAGGGAGGGCTCCGCAGGCGTTCGTTCCTCGCCGGTGGTGGCTTGGGTGCGATGGCGATGCTGGGCGGTGGCGCGGCGCAGCTCCTGACGGCGGGTACGGCCTGGGCCGAGCCGGCGGGTGCGCTGAGGCGGGCGGCTCTCGCCAAGGGGATCAGGTACGGCTCCTCCGCCGCCACCTGGCAGGTGCAGCCGGACACCGCCTACGCGGAGCTGTACGCGCGCGAGAGCGGCATGCTGCTCACCGAGGACGATCTCCTGTGGTACCGGCTCAAACCGACGCCCGACGCCCCGCTGGACTTCACGTACGGCGACCAGATCGTGCAGTACGCCGCCGGCAACGGCCAGCCGGTCCTCGCCGCCCACCTGGTCTGGGACGAGGGCCTGGGCGACGGATGGGAGGAGGACGCCCTGTTCGGCCTCGGCGAACGGGAGGCCCGCGACCTGCTCTTCGGCACGATCAAAAGAGAGGTCGCCCACTACGCGGGCCGGGTCAAGGCGTGGGTGGTGGCGAACGAGGTGACCGACGGCGAGGACAAGGACGCCAACGGCTACTGGACGCAGGAGCCCTGGTACCAGACCATCGGCCCCTCCTACGTCGAGGAGGCGTTCCGCCTCGCGCACCGCCACGACCCCCGCGCGGTGCTGCTCATCAACGAGTTCGGCTTCGAGACGGGGGACGACGCGGTCGCCCGCCGCAGGTCGATGCTCAAGGCCATCGACCACCTGAGGAGCAGGAACGTCCCCGTGCACGCCCTGGGCGTCCAGGCGCACCTGAACGCCGACGGGTTCGCCGAGAGCTTCGACGCGAAGGCGTACCGGAGCTTCCTCAG
This sequence comes from Nonomuraea sp. NPDC049421, assembly GCF_040677005.1. Taxonomy (NCBI): domain Bacteria; kingdom Bacillati; phylum Actinomycetota; class Actinomycetes; order Streptosporangiales; family Streptosporangiaceae; genus Nonomuraea; species Nonomuraea sp. NPDC049421. Next base: position 218,912 of record NZ_JBFAQA010000001.1, on the reverse strand, counting down.
ACAGGTCGCGGCGCGAGGGCTGTCGATCTTCATCACGGAGATGGACGTCCAGGACGACGGCCTGCCCGCCGAGGTCGCCGTCAGGGACGCGGCCGTCGCGGACGTCTACGCCCGCTACCTGTCCGTGGCCCTCCAGGAGCCGGCGGTGAAAGTGGTGCTCAGCTTCGGCCTCAGCGACCGCTACACCTGGCTGCAGGAGGACTACCCGCGTGCGGACGGGGCCGCGCGCCGGCCGCTGCCGTTCGACGAGGACCTGCGGCCGAAGCCGGCGTACGCGGCGATGCTGCGCGCGTTCCAGCAGGCTCCGGCGCGCCGGCCCCTCTGAGCCCTCACATCCCTCATAGCTCTCAGAGCCCTCAGAGCCCTCAGAGCCCTCAGAGCCCTCAGAGCCCTCAGAGCCCTCAGAGCCCTCAGAGCCCTCAGAGGCGATCCCCGTACGTCTCGACCGCGTTCTCGCTGCTCACCCGCTGCCTGATGGCCTCCGGCAGCGAGGTGAGGGCGTAGCGGGGGTCGTCGAAGTCCCAGTGCGGGTAGTCGGAGCTGAACATCAGCGTGCGCTCCGCGTGCGCGATCTCGCAGAGCACATGCAGGTGATGGCGGCGCCTGGGCTCGGGCAGCGGCTGGGTGGTGAAGCGGACGTGGTCCACGATGTACTCGCTGGGCAGCCGCCTGACCCACGGCACCTCGTCGCGCAGGCCCCTGACGTTCTTGTCGAGCCGCCACATCACGTCGGGGATCCAGCCCAGCCCGCCCTCGGTGATGATCACCTTGAGGCCGGGGAAGCGCTCGAAGACGCCGTGGCAGACGAGGCTGATGACGTTCGCCTGGAAGACCTGGCTGAGGCCGCTGTGCCACTCGACGTAGTACGTCGGCGTCCCGCCGGCCATGGGCGGCGAGGTACGGAAGATGCCCTCGCCCGAGTTGGGGTGGACGGCGACAGGGAGGCCGAGGTCGTGCGCGGCCTCGTAGATCGGGTAGTGGTGCCGCTGCCCCATCAGCAGGTCGGTGAGCGGCAGCAGCACGCCGACGAAGCGCTCGTCCTGGGCCGCGCGCCTGATCTCCCGCGCCGCCAGGTGCGGGTCCTGCGCGCCGGCCACGATGTAGCCGCGGTAGCGGTCGTCGGCGTCGAACCAGGTCGCGGCCAGCCACCGGTTGTAGGCCGAGGCGATCATCGCGGCGGCGTCCGGGTCGGGCATGGCGCCGAGGCCGAGCACCTCGCCGCCGATGAGCACCGCGCGGTCGATGCCGTGGGCGTCGAGGAGGTGCCGCGCGGTGAAGAGCGGGTCGGCGCCCGGGGCGGACCCGTCGGGGGCGCGGGCGTCGTCGCGGAGCACGCCGGCCGGGTTGACGTAGAGCATGTTGCGCGGGATCGAGACCGCCTCGCGGTGCCCGGTCGTGGTGAGGGCGCGGCGCTCGTCGAGGCCGAGGCGGCGCCGCTCTGCCGTGGACAGGAAGGGGCGCAGGTCGGCGAGGCCGTGCTTGGTGATCGGGTGGACGTCGCAGTCGACGAGCCGGTAGCGGGGAGGCGTACGGGTGACGGGGTCGGTCATGGAGGCTCCGGTGGTTGCCGAGAGGCCGCTGAGCGGTCATAGTCATGCATAGCAAATCGATTGGCATGGCGACAGTGGAGCGGTGACATGGACGTTCGGGTCGGCAGCGTGGAGGACGTCCGCAGGGACGGGTGCCGGATCGTCGACGTGAACGGGCGGCGGGTCGGGGTCGTCAGCGTGGGCGAGGAGTTCTTCGCGATCAGCGACAAGTGCCCGCACATGGGGGCGTCGATGTGCGCCGGCTCGCTGGGCGGCACCTTCGTGGCCGCCGGGCCGCACGAGTACGTGTACGGCAGGGACGAGCGGGTCGTCCGCTGCCCGTGGCACGGCTGGGAGTTCGACATCGAGAGCGGGCGGTCGCTGCTGGAGCCGAAGCGCGTGGGGCTCAGGACGTACCGGGTGTCCCAGCAGGACGGGGAGGTCATCCTGCACGTTTGATCCCGTCCTGCACGTGTGATCCCGTCCTGCACGTGTGATCCAGTCCTGCCTGTTTGAATCAGTCCTGCACGTGTGACTCACCTGCCGGGGATCGAGGGGACGTCCGTGTGCAGGTCGGGGCCGAAGAAGAGGAACACCATGAGGTCGTCGGCGCCGGTGTTGACGACCTCGTGCTCCCGCACGGCCGCGTCGTGGGTGACGACCAGCTCGTCAAGCCCCGGTTCGCCGCCGCGCACCTCGTGCCCCGCGTACGTGCCCGTCCCCGTCCAGGCGAACACGCTGTACACACCGGGCTCGCGCAGCCGGTGGACGCCGCCGGGCGGGACGACGAGGCGCTTGCCGGCGTACTTGCCGGTGTTGTAGAAGACCCAGCTCTCCCCGCCGCCGATGGGCTGCGGAGTCAGGTGGCGGTTCTCGTAGAACCAGGGGTCGCCGTTGGTGCGCCAGTCCACGAAGCCGAGCGGGAACCGCTCGCCGTGCTCCGAGCGGTCGCCGGGGCGGACGTCCTTGAACAGCAGGTCCTTGGAGATGATCCGGCCGGCGTTCAGCGCCTGGAACATGGCGAGGACGTCGGAGTCCTCCTGCAGCTCCAGGGTGAGCGCCGTGCCGGGGGCGTGCAGCACGCCGGACGGCACGTGGAACCCCTCGCCGGGCACCTGCAGCTCGGCGCGGGCGTGCCGGAGTATCAGGTCGCTGTCCCAGTCGACGAGGTACGGCAGCAGCACCTCGTACGCGCCCTGCTCCGCGATCCACGGGTGCACCCCGAAGAACGTCTCAGGATGCGCCCCCATGTCCACGCCGGGCAGGAAATGGTAGGACTCGTCCTTGGCGTTCCTGCCGACCAGCGCCGCGTACTCCTGGGGCGGATGGATGTGGTACGGCAGCCGGTAGGCGTAGTCGAAGATCTTCGCCAGCCGCCCGAGCCCGCCGGGATGCGCGGCGGCGTACGCGGCGCCCATGACCGCGGCCGGGTCGGCGGCGACCGCGTCGCGCAGCAGGAGCCGCTCGCCGTGCTCCCCCACCACGTGGCTGAGCCCCTCGTCGGGCGGCCCGACGCGGTTGTCGGCCTTGGTCGTCGAGGCGAGCCAGCGCTCGCAGACGGCGCCCCGCTCGCCCACGTCGTAGGCGTCCTCGGGCAGGCCGAGCCGCCTGCCCGGCGGCAGGAAGTCGCGCGCGACCCAGGCGGGCGCACAGCGCAGCACGCCGTTCCCGGCGTCGAGCAGCCGGGCGAGCAGGTCGCGTACCTCGTCAGGACTTTGCGCCGTCACGATTCACCCCTTGATCCCGGTGAGGGCGATGCCCTGCACGAACCTCCGCTGGAAGACCAGGAACACGACGATCATCGGCAGCACCGCGATCACCGACCCGGCGAACAACAAGGTCCAGGATGTACGGTTCTGCACCACGAACAGGGCAAGACCCACCGGTGCGGTGATCTTGTCTGGGCTAGACATGATGATCAGCGGCCAGAAGAAGTCCTCCCACGCCCCCTGGAAGGTGAAGATCGCGTTCGCCGCCAGCGCGGGCCCGCACAGCGGCAGCACGACCGAGCGGAAGATCCGGAACTCGCCGGCCCCGTCGATGCGGGCGGCCTCCAGCAGCTGGTCGGGGATCGAGAGCATGTACTGGCGCAGCAGGAAGATGCCGAACGCCGACACGATGCCCGGCATGATCAGCCCCCAGTAGGAGTCGAGCCAGCCGTGCCCGCCGCTGCCTGTCCAGTCGTTCCCGCCGAAGAAGGGGATGTGCTGGATGATGAGGTAGTTCGGGATGAGCGTGACCTGCCCCGGCACCATCATCGTCGCCAGGAAGAGGACGAAGATCCCGTTACGTCCGGGGAAACGGCGCTTGGCGAAGGAGTAGGCGCACAGCGCGTTGAAGAACGTCTGCAGCACGGTGATCGACAGCGCGACGAACGCGCTGTTGGCGAACCACCGCCAGTCGCCGTGCCCCTGGGCCTGCTGCGCCTTGGTGAGGTCGCCTACGTTCAGGAAACCCTTGTAGCCCTCCAGCGTCGCGTCCTGCGGGATCCAGTGCGGCGTCGTGGAGAAGATCTCCCCCATCGGCTGGAACGACGCGCTGACCAGCCACGCGAACGGCGCCAGGAACAGGATCGCGAGCGGCGCGAGCACCAGGTACGTCAGCAGCTTCTGCCGCAGCCCGAACCGGTTGCCGGTCATACGGCGGAGCCCCGCCGGGCGAGGCGCAGCTGCAGCGCCGTGAACACGAGCAGCATGAGGAAGAGCGCGAACGCCAGCGTGCTGGCGTAGCCCATGTCGAAGTACTTGAACGCCCAGAGATACATGTAATAGACCATCGTCGTCGTCTTGTTGACCGGCCCGCCGTTGGTCATCACGAAGATCTGGGTGAAGACCTGCAGGGAGCTGATGATGCCCATGACCAGCAGGAACAGGGTGGTGGGCCGCAGGCTGGGGATCGTCACATAGCGCAGGCGCTGCCAGGGGCCCGCGCCGTCGATGCGGGCGGCCTCGTACAGCTCCCTGGGGATGGCCTGCAGCCCGGCGAGGTAGACCACCATCGAGAACCCGGCGCCCGCCCACACGCTCATCAGCACGACCGCCGGCATCGCGAGGTTCTTGTCCGACAGCCACAGCAGCGGCTCGTCGATGAGGTGCGCCTGCAGCAGGTAGTAGTTGAACAGGCCGTAGTCACCGTTGTAGAGCCACTTCCAGAGGATGGCCGAGACCACGAACGGCGTGATGACCGGCAGGTAGAACGCCGCCCTGAACAGGCCGCGCAGCCGCAGCGGCAGGTTGAGCAGCAGCGCGAGCAGCAGGCCCGTCGCCATCGACAGCGGCACCGAGGCGCCGCTGAAGTAGACGGTGTTCAGCACCGACTCGACGAACCGCTCGTCGTGGATCATGTCGCGGTAGTTCGTCAGGCCGACGAACGGCTTGTCCGGCTCGATGATGCTCCACCGGTGGAACGTCAGGTAGACGGCGAAGATCAGGGCGGCCAGTGTGAAGACCGAGAAGATCACCATGCCGGGCATCAGGAAGACGTACGCCGAGCGTTCCCGCCATATCAGGGCCGGCAGGCCGCGCCTGCCAGGCGGTCGAGGAGCACTCTTCACCGGCTCGGTGGTCACCAGCGGCTGCGCCATCTGTCTCTTCCTTCCTCCGTACGCCGCCGCGCGCCGCCGCTCAGCCCCGGCCGAGGATCGCCCTGCCCTGCTGGGCGGCGTTGTCCAGCGCCTCGGCGGCGGTCTGGTCGCCGTAGATGGCCTTGCTGAGCTCCTCGTTGAGGATGGTCTCGACCCGCGGGTACTTGGGGTTGGCGACCGCGCTCGCGACGCCGCAGGCCATCAGGTCGGCGAAGGGCTTGAGTACGGGCTTCTCCTTGGCGAGGTCCTCGCCTTCGAGCAGCGACTTCGTCGGAGGCAGCAGCGTGCCCTCGGTCTTGTACGTCCAGTCGGCCAGGTTCTCGGGCCGCGACAGGAACTCCATCCACAGCCACGCGGCGTCGGAGACCTTCGTCTGGCTGAACATCACCAGCGAGTCGCCGGCGATGGTCGTCTTGCATCCGGCGCTCCCCTCGGGCAGCGGCGCGGCGGCCCACTTGCCTTCGAGCTTGGGGTACTCGTCGGCCAGCGTGCCGGCGAACCAGGCGCCCGCCACGTACATCGCGACGTCGCCCCTGGCGAAGGCCACCCGGCCGTCGTAGGAGTTGGAGTTGAGGTAGTCGCGCGGCGAGTATTTGGCGAGGTCCACGTAGAAGGCGGCGGCGGTCTTGCCGGCCTCGCTGTCGAAGGCGACGTCCTTGCCGTCCGCGCTCACCGGCTCGCCGCCGGCCTGGTAGAGCCAGGGGTAGAAGTAGTAGGCCGCCTCGGAGGCGAACATCTCGAAGCCGTACTTGCCGTTCGCGGTGAGCTTCTCCGCCGCGGCCCTGAACTCCTCCCAGGTCTTCGGCGGGCCGGCGAGGCCGGCCTCCTTGAAGCGGTCGGTGCGGTAGAACAGGCCGGTCGTCTCGCCGTCGAAGGGCAGGCCCCACATCTTGCCGTTCCAGGTGACGAACGTCCTGAAGCCGTCGACGTAGTCGTCCGGCTTGACGACCTCGCTGCGGCCCATGTACTCGCCGAGGTCGACCAGCGCGCCGCGGGCGGCGTAGTCGCTGGTGTCGCTGGCGTTGATGTAGGCGACGTCGGGGGCGGTGTTGCCGGCGATGCGGGTGCTGAGCACCTGCTGCGCCTGCTCGGCGGGGGCGTTCTCGAACTTGATGGTGATGTTGGGGTGCTGCTCGGTGAACTCGGCGGCCATCTTCTTCATCTGCGGCTCGTTGCCGACCCAGGAGAAGAACGTCACGGTCTGCGGCGAGGCCGGGTCCTTGACGGGGCCCGTGCCCTTGCCGATGCCGGTGTTCTGCGGCGGGGCGTCGCTTCCGCAGGCGGTCAGGCTCATGGTCGTCGCGAGCGCCATCACGATGACGGCCGGGGCCGTCCAGGATCCATGGATTCTCATCACACCGCTCCCTGCTGCTCGCTCAGTGGAAGATCCGGAGCTTCGACTGATGCAAATCGATTGGCGCCTGGCGGGAAGTCTTGCCAACGTCCGGGCGGGTTGTCAATGGATGCACAGTGGCTCGCGTCACATTGTGACGGCCCCGAGACCACGCCAGCCGATCACAGCGAACTGCGCCGTCAAATCGTTTTGCCTCAAGAATCTCAGTAGAATGCTCCCCATGTCGAGGAGCGAGGTTGAGCCCAGCCCACCCTCCCGCGTGACGATCGCCCAGGTCGCCAGCCACGCGGGAGTGAGCCCCACGACCGTCTCCCACGTGCTGTCCGGCAAGCGTGCGGTCGGAGCGGCGACCAGGGGCACGGTGCTGGCGGCCATCCGCGAGCTCGGCTACCGGCCGAACATCGTGGCCCGCAACCTGCGGACCCGGCGCTCGCACATGATCGCGGTGGTCGTCCCCGACATCACCAACCCGTTCTACGCCGTGCTCACCCGCGGCCTGGCCGACGCGGTCGACGCCGCCGGGCTCGGCACGTACGTCTGCAACACCGACGGCCAGCACGACAGGGAGCTGAAGTTCTTCCAGGACGCGATGGACCGCGGGGTCGACGGCATCGTCTTCGCCTCGGGCGAGACCGCCTCGCAGGTCCAGCTCGCGGAGGTCGACCAGCAGACGCCCATCGTCTGCATCGGCGCGCAGCTCGACCATCCGCTGTGCGACGCGGTCGTCCCCGACGACGAGACCGGCTCGCGCGCGGCGGGCGCCTTCCTCGCCGCGCGCGGCTACAAGCGCATCGCGATGATCCAGGGCCCGCCCCACTACGGCGTGACGCGCACCGCGGGCTTCCGCTCGGCGATGCAGGCCGCCAAGCGGAAGGTGCCGGCCGAGCGCATGGTGCGCGGCGACTGGACCCGCAAGGGCGGCTACACCGCGATGAAGGCCCTCATGACGCTCAAGTCCCGGCCCGACGCCGTCTTCTGCGCCAACGACCTGATGGCGATCGGCGCGCTCGACGTCGCCCACGAGCTGGGGCTGTCGGTGCCCGATGACGTGGCCATCGTGGGCTTCGACGACGTCGACGCCGCGACCATCGTGACGCCCCTCCTGACGACCGTGCGCAACCCGGCGTACGAGGCCGGCGGCACGGCCGGCGACCTGCTGCTGAGCCGCATGTCCGGCCGCTACACCGGCACCGGCCGCACGGTCGTGCTGCCCTGTCCCCTGGTCGAGCGCGGCACGGCCTGAGCCGGGGCGGCCGCGCGCGCCGGCGCGGAGGCGCGGAGGCGCGGAGGCGTCACTCCTCGGGGAACGTCACCACCGCCTTGACGAAGCCCTCAGGCTTGTCGCGCAGCGCGGCGAACGCGGTGTCGATCTCCTCCAGCGGGAACCGGTGGCTGACCAGCCCGTCCATCGACAGCACGCCGCCGGCGAGCAGGCGCATGCCGGTCGCCATGCCGCGCATGATGACGTTCACGTCCCTGAAGTGGGCGTTGACGAGGGTGAAGGCCATCCAGTTCCAGTACGCCAGCGGGACCGACCGGTCGGCGCCCTGGTGGAAGCCGACGATCGCGATCGTGCCGCTCATGCGGGTGGTGTCGCCGCACGCCGTGAGCGCGCGCTGGGTGCCGGTGCACTCGAAGGTGACGTCGGCGCCGCGCCCGCCGGTGAGCGTGCGTACGACGTCGGGCAGCGACTCCCTGGTCACGTCCACGGTCCTGGTCGCGCCGAGCCGGGCGGCCCGCTCCAGGGCGTCGGCGCGCGCGTCCGCCACGATGAGCTGCCGGGGCCCGCGCAGGGCTGCCAGCTTCTGCACCAGGTTCCCCATGAACCCGGCCCCGATGACCACCACGTCGTCGCCGAGCCGGACGCCGGCGGCCTCCACGGCGTTGACCGCGCAGGCGAGGGGCTCGGCCAGTGCCTCGTCGAGCGGCCCCGAGCCGGCGGGGAAGCAGTGCTCGGCGCGTACCGCGACGTACTCGGCGAAACCGCGCTCGGTCACCCACACGCCGACCCGGTCACCGGCGGAGAACGCGCTCACGCCGGCGCCGGCCTCGGCGACGACGCCGCTGACCTCGTGGCCCAGATAGCGAGCCGCGCCCTCCGGCGGTCCGGTCAGCCACGGCTCCAGCTCCGACGCGCACACGCCCGACGCCACGACCCTGACCAGCACCTCGTCGGGCCCGATCGACGGCACCGAAGCCTCCTCGACGATCCACTTCTCGCGCCCGCGCAGCGCCGCGATCCTCATGAAAGCTCCCCGTCGTGGAAGACGACGATCGTGTAGACGCCCAGCGTGTCCACCAGGACGACGTGCACGCCGTCCTCCTGGGTCACCTCCAGCGGCGTCCGCGTCCCGTCGCTCGCCACCGCCGTCGCGTGCGGCCTGGACTCGGGCAGCCGCACGCGCAGCGGCACGCCGGTACGCACCCGCACGGCGTCCTCCGAGCGGTCGTAGTCGTAGTTGACCAGGTGCAGCGCGTAGGAGCCGCCGGCCAGGCGGTGCAGGTTCGCGGCCACCGGCGCCGGGGTCTCGACCTGCCGCCCGCGCGGCAGCAGCTCGCCGAGCACGTCGTGGCGCGCGGTGCGGACGTTGTCGTGCCGCGGCAGCGCGTCCGCCACCCGATCGGTGACGACGACCGTCCCGCCGGCCGCCAGGTAGTGCCGGACGGCGGCGGCCTGCCTCTCGGTCAGCGCGAAGACGTCCGGCAGGATGACGGTCGAGTAGTGCAGCAGCTCGCTCGCGTCCGCCCGGTCGGGCGCGGTGACGCCGTCCGGCCAGATCACCACGTCGTACGGCACCGCGGACTCCGACAGCGTCCCCGTCACCACGCGGTACGGCACCACCACCGACGCGTCGCGGGCGTTGGCCGTGTTGTCGCTGACGTCCGCCTTGCCGATCAGCTCGCGCGTGCTCGCGACGCTGAACACCACCGCGACCTCGTTGGCCGTCCGGCGCGCGAACAGCTCCTCGTGCCCGGCCAGGAAGTCCTGGATCTCGACGGCCAGGCCGTGCGGCGCGGAGAAGGAGTCCTCGATGACGCTGCCCATCCACGAGCCGTACGGCACCGACATGTTGACGCCCATCGCCGCCGCCTCGAACAGCGACAGCCGGAACAGGTCGTAGCCCTTGCCCTGCCCGAGCAGGCCGACCAGCTCGGGGACGACCCCGCCGTACGGGTTCTCGACCACGACGACGTCCTTGTCGCCGGCGAACGCCGCGACGTAGCGGTACCACTCCGGCTGCCGGTACGTCGTGTTCCGCATCTCGGTGATGACGAGATCGACGTCGTCGGCGAGCGCGAGGTACATCGGCTCGCAGTTGAAGAAGTTGCCGGAGACGATGATCTCCCGGCCCCGCGAACGGGCGTGGTCGCGGGCGTAGCCGGCCAGCTCGGCGAAGTACTTCTTGATCGACAGGCACTGGAAGGCGTAGTACTCGCCGAACAGCGGCGTGGACTCGCGGCCGGTCTTGAAGTCGTAGCCCTGGGCGAGCAGCCATTCGCCGTAGTGGAAGGTGTCCAGGTCCACCCCGTCGAGCGCGGGGTCCACCTCGGGGAGCCCCTGCAGGTGGGCGCGGAAGCCCTTCATGCAGTCCTTGCAGAAGCAGGCGCCGTACTGGAAGGCCCCCATCGGCAGCTCGGCCTCGTCGAGCTGGATGCCGTCCACGCCGGCGTCGATCTGGATCCTGATCACGGCCTTGAGGTACTCGCGCCAGACCGGGTTGTTGCGGTCCATGTAGAAGCACTGGTGCTCGCGGTCGGGGCACTCCACCCAGTGGGCGTGGCAGGGCTCGCCGTGGATGTCGCGGGCCACGCACTCCTCGATGAGGTCGGTGACCGGCTCGCCGTCGGAGTTGACCAGCCCGCCGGGGAAGTAGTGCTCGACCGGCTTCCACAGCTTCGGGTAGCGGTTGGCGCTGAACTCGCGCAGCCCCATCCAGCCGCGCCTGCCCGCGCCGCGCAGCTCGTTGATGGCGAGGACGGCGTCCTCCTGCTCGGTCAGCTCGACGGGGAACTCCCAGCCCTGGGCCTCGAAGACGATGCCGAGCACCTTGATGCCCCGCTCGTGGCAGGCGGCGACGAACTCGCTGTCGTTGACGAAGCCGTAGAAGCGCGAGCGGGCGTCGACCGGGCCGAACGCCTCCTGTTCGAGGTAGGGCAGGGACAGCGAGCCGCCGCCCATGGACGCCCACACCAGCACGGTCGCGCGGTAGTCGGCGAGGTCGTCGATCATGCGCAGGCGGCGGGGCGGCAGGCTCGGGTGATAACAGTGCTGGCGGGGGAACCAGGCGTCGAAGTAGACACCGCGGTGCATGGGCAGGGCCCTCCTAGACGTTGACGTGCGGGTCGAGGGTGCGCTGCGCGATGGTCAGGCCCTGGCGGACCCGCTCGGGGCTGCCGCTCCAGACCGGGTCCTCGTGCTCGACGGAGACGGCGCCTTCGTACCCGTGCTGATGCAGCGCGTCGATCAGGCGCCGCCAGTCGACCTCGCCGAGCCCGGGGATGCGGTAGCGCCACCAGCCGCTCTCCCAGGGCCGCCGGTCGAGCACCCGGCCGAAGACGCCGTACCTGTCGCGGGCGGCGGCGTGCACCTCGACGTCCTTGGCCTGCACGTGCAGGATCCTGTCCGCGTGCGCCTCCAGCGCGGCCAGCGGGTCGATGCCGAGCCAGACCAGGTGCGAGGGGTCGTAGTTGAGCCACAGGCCGAGCTCGGCCAGCCGGCCCCACAGCTCGGGCGAGTAGGCGAGGTTGGCCGGGTAGCCGTCGGGGTGCCAGCCCTCCATCGGGCAGTTCTCGATGACGAGCCGGACGTCCCTGGCCGCGGCGTACTCGACCAGCGGCGGCAGCACCCGCTCGGCGAGCCGCAGGTTCTCGGCCACGGTCAGCGTCACGTCGCGGCCCACGAAGGTGCCGACCAGCCCCACGCCGAGCAGCTGCGCGGCGTCCACGCAGCGGCGCAGGTGCTCGTGCGTCGCCTCCCTGACCTCGAGGTCGGCGTGCAGGTTGTTCTCGTAGTACGCGACCGCAGACACGCTCAGGCCGTGCCGGTCGAGCATCGCGCCCACCCGGGCGGCGTCGTCCTTCCCGAACGACTCGACGTCCAGGTGACTGGCCTCCCAGTCTCTGCCGGGCCGGTCGGGCCAGGCGGCGATCTCCAGCGCGGCGTAGCCGTGGCCGCCGGCCCAGCGGGCGACGTCCTCCAGCGGCTCGCCCGGCAGGCAGGCGGTCAGCAGCCCCAGCCTCATCCGGCTCACCGGCCGGCCGGGACGTCGGCGTAGTCGTTGCCGGCCAGGTCACGCCCCCTGGCCAGCCAGATCTTCCAGCCCTCGTTCTGCGGGACGTCCTGCATCTTCACCGAGCTGGGGAAGTAGCGCATGGTGTAGCCGGTGCGGCGGGTGGCGCTGGTGTTGGGGCGGGCGCCGTGCACGATGCGGCCGTCGTGCATGGAGAACTCGCCGCGCTTCAGCTCGAAGGAGACCGCCTTCGACTCGTCCACGCCCGACAGCTCGGCGTGGAAAGTCTGCTCGGTCATGTCGGTCGGCCGGTAGCCGTCGGAGAAGCCGCCGTTGAGATGCGAGCCGGGGATGACGCGCATGCAGCCGTTCTCCTTGAACGAGCCCTCCTCCAGCGCCAGCCAGATCGTGACGATGCTGTCGTACCTATCGAAACGGCCCTCCCAGAACGCGCTGTCCTCGTGCCAGGGGGTCGCCCGGCCGGTGAAGGGGTCCTTCGAGATGAAGTGGCTCGACCACAACGCGATGTCGGGGCCGATGAGCGGCTCGATCCAGTCGAGCACCTCGTCGGAGAGCAGGAAGTCCAGCAGCCGGTCGTCACGGTAGTGCGGGGTGTCCAGCTCGTCGGAGAGCTTGTCGCCCTTGGCGCTCAGGTGCTCGTTGAAGATCAGTTCGAGCCGGGCCAGGCGCTCCTCGGTGAGCAGCTGCCGGCCGGGCAGCAGGTAGCCGTTCGCGCGGAAGAAGGCGACGTCGGCTTCGGTCAGGGTCTCGGTCATCGCGGTGGCGCCTTTCCGGGGGGTCGCGGTCATGGGGGTCAGCTCTTGTCCAGGGCCCGGATGATGTCGATGAAGAGCTCCATGTCCTGGAGGTAGTCCTCGGGGGTCGTCTTCGGCGTCGCGCCGGTGGTGACGACCTCGTGGAAGTACTCGAGCTCATAGGTGTAGGGGTCCTTGAGGTGCGGGCGGCGCACCGAGCGCTCGTAGGAGTCGCCGTCGGTCAGCTCCAGGTGCAGCGTCGTCGGGAAGTGCCGGACGTACGGGGTGTCGTAGCGCACCTTCATCGTGCCGCTCGCGCCGTACACCTCGATGTAGGTGTCGTAGCGCAGCTGCTGGTCCACGCCCGTCTCGTAGGTGACGACGAAGTCGCCGTAGTCGAGCAGGGCGACGACGTAGCCGCCGCTGCGCCACATCTTGGCCGCTGAGACCTCCTCGGGGCGGCCGAGCAGCTCGCGCATGGCCGACAGGTCGTGGCTGCCGAGCCCGCACAGCAGCCCGTACGTCCACTCCAGCTCCTGCGGGACGTCCCCGATCGCCTCCTTCACCAGCGCGGACCTGCGCGCCCATTTGTCGTCGATCGCCTCCTGGGGGACGTCGTCCGGGCGGTCGACGTAGGAGGTCTGGTCGACGATGAGCCGGTTCTCGCCGATCACGTCGTGCACCCGGGCGTAGCGGATCGGGCCCAGCTCGGGCAGCCGCTCGACGGCCTCGGTGAACGCCGGGGCGAAGCGCCGCATGTAGGCGACCATCACGGTCCTGCCCGACCGGTCGCGGGCGGCGATGACGTCCTGGGCCTCGCGGGGGCTGAGGCACATCGGCTTCTCGACGAGCACGTCGAGGCCCGCGTCGAGCGCCGCGATCGTGCAGTCGGCGTGGTATTCGTCGCTGTTGAGCACGATCACGCAGTCGAGGCCGCCGGCGGCGATCATCTCCCGGTAGTCGGTGTGGCGGCGCCCGACCCGATGGCGTTCGCCCATCCGCTCCAGCAGGCCGGGCGAGATGTCGCAGATCGCGGCGAGCTCGTAGCGGTCGGGCAGCGATTCGAGGACGGGCAGGTGGATGACCTGGGCGACCTCGCCCAGCCCGATGACGCCGACGCGCAGCTTGCTCAACTCTTCGCCTTTCGGTGGTGGTGTCCCCCAGCGATGCAAATCGGTTTGCAGAGCCACGGTAAAGGGACGCACACCGTCGGGTCAACGCCCGTGCGAAGGGCGGGACGGCCCCCCATAGGCTGGTGACCATGGCACAGGACCGCGCGAAGGGCGTCGGCCGCCCGCCGCGCCTCACCCTTGAGGCGATCCTGGCGGCGGCCGACCGCATCCTGCGCTCGGAGGGCCCGGAGAAGCTGTCGATGCGCCGGCTGGCCCAGGAGCTGGGCAGCGCGCCGATGACGCTCTACTACCACGTACGCGACAAGGACGAGCTGCTGCTGCTCCTGATGGAGGAGCAGGCCAAGGCCCTCCCCCGCCCCGAGCTGCCGGCGGATCCGCGCGAGCGGCTGCTGGCGGTGGCGGCCCTGCTGTACGAGGAGCTCGCCGAGCGGCTGTGGATCGTCGAGGTGCTGGCGGGCGGCGACCTCATCGCGCCCTCGGCGCTGTGGTTCGTCGAGGAGATGATCGACGCCGCCGTCGAGTGCGGCAACCCGCCTGAGCGCGCGCTGTTCGTCTACCGGTCGATCTGGTTCTACATCGTCGGTGACCTGACGATCCGGGTGAAGGGCGCGCGCCGCCGGGCCGGCGTCCCCGCGTACGAGGACCGGGTGGTGGCCGGGCTGCGCGGCGGCACGCACCCGAGGCTGGCGGCGCTGGCCGGGCGCTGGGCCGAGCTCAACGCCCGCGACACCCACCGGGAGGCGCTGGCGGCGCTCATCGACGGTCTGCTGCGCTGACCGCCCAGAACGCGGCGTACCGGCCGCCCAGGCGCACCAGCTCGTCGTGGCCGCCTTCCTCCGCCACCCGGCCGCCGTCGAGGACCACGATGCGGTCGGCTCGCCGGACCGTCCGCATGCGGTGCGCGACCATCACCACCGTGCGGCCCGCCATCAGCCGCTCGATGCCCGCGTGCACGGCGGCCTCGCTGACCGGGTCGAGCGCGGAGGTCACCTCGTCGAGCAGCACGATGGGAGCGTCCTTGAGCAGCGCCCGCGCGATCGAGACGCGCTGGCGCTCGCCGCCGGACAGCAGCGCGCCGCCCTCGCCGACGTGCGCCGACCAGCCGCCGGGCAGGCGTTCGACGACCTCGTCCAGCCGGGCCGCCCGCGCCGCGGCCCTGACCTCGGCGTCGGTGGCGCCGGAGCGGCCGAGCCTGACGTTCTCCTCGATGGTGCCGTCGAAGAGGTAGACGTCCTGGAAGACGATGGCGACGCGGGACATGAGGGCCTCGGCGCCGATGTCGCGCACATCCACGCCGCCGACCCTTACGGCGCCCGCGTCCACGTCGTAGAAGCGGGCGAGCAGGTGCAGCAGCGTGCTCTTGCCCGCGCCCGACGGCCCGACCACGGCGAGCCGCTCGCCCTGCGCCACGGTCAGCGACACGCCGTCCAGCACCGTGCGGTCGCCGTGCCGGAAGGTGACCGCGTCGAGCTCCAGGTCATGCCGGTCAGGGAGGACCGGCGTCGCGGGCTCGGGCAGCGGCTCGGTGCGCAGCACGGCGTCGAGCCGGTCCAGTTCGGCGCGCGCGGCGCGCAGCCTGCCGCCGATCTCCGACAGCGACAGCAGCGGGTCCGCGCAGCGGGCCGCCAGCACCAGGATCGCCGGCAGTTCGGCGGCGCCGATGCTCCCGCCCAGCGCCAGGTAGGCCCCGAGTGCCAGCAGCGCGGTGAAGACCACCTGCACGGTGAGCGTCAGGCCCACGGCGGCGGGCACCGTGGCCAGCACCGTGGCGCGGGAGGCCCGCCGCACGCCCCGCAGCGCGTCGTCGAGCAGCGCGAACCGCTCACCGCTCCGGCCGCCCGCCCGCAGCACCGGCTGGGCCTGGAGGAACTCGATGACCCGGCCGGTGGCCTCCTTGTCGCGCTCGTGCCGGTCGGCGTCGGCGGCCGCCGTCGCGCGGCCGGCCCGCGCCTGCACCGCCGCGACGGCGGGCGCCGCGGCCAGCGCGGCCAGGCCCATCCGCCAGTCGTACGCGGTCATCACGGCCACGATCGTCAGCGGCGTCACCAGCGCGGAGACGAACGGCCCCAGCAGGTGCGCGGCCACGCCCATCGCCTGGAGCAGGCCGCGGCCCGCCATGACGGAGACCTCGCCGACGCGGGTGGTGTCGTACCAGCCGATGGGGAGCCTCGCCAGGTGCTCCCCGAGGCGGTGGTACATGCCGCGCAGCAGGGTGGTGCCGACGCGCATGCCGGACAGGTCGGCGGCGTAGCGCAACACGGCGTACCCGGCCACCGCCGCACCGAACCCCACCAGCCAGGGCGTCGCCGGCTCGCCCCCGAGCAGCGCCCGCAGGACGGGGACGAGCAGCGCGTACGCCAGGCCCTCCGCGACGGCGGCCACCGTCATCAGGGCCAGGGTGCGGCGCATCGGGCGGGCGTAGGCGTCGCCCAGCACCCGCAGCAGCGTGGTGATCATCGCAGCTCCTCCTCTTGGCGCGCGGGATTGCGGGCGTGCCAGAAGGCGGCGAACCTGCCGCCGCGCTCCAGCAGTTCGGCGGGCGCTCCCCGCTCGGTGATCACGCCGTCCTCCAGCAGGACGACGGTGTCGGCGCCGGCCACGGTCTCCTGGCGGTGGGCGATGACCAGGATCGTCCGGTCGCCGCCGAGGCCGGCGAGCGCGCGGCGTACCGCCTGCTCGGTCTGCGGGTCGGCGAAGGAGGTGGCCTCGTCGAGCACCAGGACGGGCGCGTCGGCCAGCAGCGCGCGGGCGAGCGCGACGCGCTGCGCCTCGCCGCCCGACAGCCGCGCCTCCTCGCCGATCACGGTGTCGTAGCCGCGCGGCAGCTCCATGACCCGGTCGTGGATGCCGGCCAGCCGGGCGGCGCGGACGACGGCGTCGCGGCTCGCGTACGGCACCGCGAGCGCGATGTTGTCGGCGACCGGCGCGCGCAGCAGCCGCACGTCCTGGAAGACGAACGCGACCCGCCGGTACAGCTCGTCCCCGCCGATGTCGCGCAGGTCGGCGCCGCCCAGCAGGACCGCGCCGTGCTCCGGGTCGAAGAACCGCGGCAGCAGCCGGACCAGCGTGGACTTCCCGCCGCCCGACGGGCCCACCACGGCGGTCGTGGTGCCGGGCTCCAGCACCAGGTCGACGCCGCGCAGCACCTCGTGGCCCGGCTCGTAGCCGAAGCGCACGCCACGCAGCTCCACCCGGTGCCCGTGCGGCGTCACGGGGGTGGCGGGCTCGGGCAGGGGACCTACGGCGAGCACGTCCTTGACCCGGCCGAGCGCGCGGCCCGCGGCGGTCAGGTCGTCGAAGCCGTGGCCGAGCGCCGCCACAGGAGCGGTCAGCCCCAGCCCGAGCAGCAGGAACGGCAGCAGGTCAGCCGGGGCGAGGCCGCCCCCTGAGATGAGCGCCGCGCCGCCGGTCAGCACGACCAGCAGCACGAACGGCGGCGACAGCGCGAGCTGCATCCCGGCGGCGACCAGCGACATGCCGCGCACCCAGCGCACGAAGGTGGCGATGAAATCGTCCACGGCGACGAGGAACGCGCGGTGGGCGCGTCCCGACCCGCCGAACGCCTTCACCACCGCGATCCCCTGCACGAACTCGACCACGGAGCCCGCGATGCGCCCCATCGCCGCGTCGAACTCCTCCTGCTCGCGCGCCCTGGCGGGCAGCATGAGCAGCGGCACCAGTGCGAGGGCGAGCACGACCGGGATCAGCGTGACGAGCGTGAGCCGCCAGTCGATCGTGAGCAGGTAGACCAGCGACGCCGCCGGCACCACGAACGCCGCCACCAGCTCGCCCGGGGCGTGGGCGATGAGCGGGTGCACGGCGCTGACGTCCTCGCCCGCCACCTTGGCCAGCTCGCCGGTGCTGCGGCGGGACAGCCAGCCGATCGGCGCCCGGCCGAGCCGCGCGGCCAGCCTCCGGCGCAGCGCGAGCTGCACGTCGGCGTCGAGGACGTGCCCGAGCCCCGACGAGGCGGCGGTGCACACGAGCCTTACGAGCAGTCCTGCCGCGCCCGCGATCACCACTGTGCGCACGTGGGCGGGGTCGGCCGGGCCGGGCGCGAGCAGGGTGCGGCCCAGCTCGACGACCGCGAGCAGCGGCGCCAGACCGGCCAGCGCGCCGGCGATCTGGAGGGTCACGACGGCGGCGAAGGCCGGGAGGTGCGGGCGCAGCAGGGTGGTCATGCTCGCGTCGTCCGCGGGGTCACGGACGCGTTCGCGCCGCGTCGCCGGCGGCGCGGAGTCGATGGTGGTCATCGCGCTCCCTTCGATTTTCGTACGCGTACGAATAAGGGTACGCGAGGAGGACCGCCGACGCGCGAGCCGTGGGGAAGGGCCGTCTGCACAGGAAGGAGCCGAAGCGCGCGCCGGCGTCAGGGAAGGAGCCTGGGCGGCCGTCTGCGCAGGAAGGAGCCGGAGCGGGCGCCGGCGTCAGGGACTGTGGCGGAAGGCGCGGCGGTAGGCGGCGGGGGCGATGCCGCGGCGGGCGGCGAAGTGGTGCCGCAGGGTGTCGGCGCCGCCGAACCCGGCCCGCGCCGCCACCGCGTCCACGCTCAGGTCGGTGGTCTCCAGCAGTTCCTCGGCCAGCCGCAGCCGGTGCTCCAGCAGCCAGCGGTGCGGCGTGGTGCCGGTCAATGCCTTGAAGCGGCGGGCGAACGTCCGCGGCGACATGGCGGCGCGGGCCGCGAGCGCGTCCACGGTGAGCGGCTCGTCGAGGTGCCGCAGCATCCAGTCGAGCAGTTCCGACAGCTCGTACGGCGTGCGCGGCGGCGGCATGGGCGCCTCGACGTACTGGGCCTGGCCGCCGGAGCGGTGCGCGGGCATCACGAGGCGCCTGGCCAGGGCGTTGGCCGTGGCGGCGCCGTACTCCGCCCTCATGAGGTGCAGGCAGGCGTCGATCCCGGCCGCCGCTCCGGCGCTGCTGAGCACGGGGCCGTCGGAGACGTACAGGATGTCCGGTTCGACCTGGACGCGCGGATAGGTGCGGGCGAGCAGCCCGGCGAACTGCCAGTGCGTGGTGGCCCGCCGCCCGTCGAGCAGCCCCGCGGCGGCGGCGAGGAAGGCGCCGGTGCAGACGGTCAGCATCCGCGCGCCGCGGTCGGCCGCCGCGCGCAGGGCGTCCAGCAGCGGCTCGGGCACGGGCGCGGTGAGCGCCGGCCAGGCGGGCACGGTCACCAGGTCGGCGCGGGCGAGGCGATCGAGCCCGTGCTCGACCCGCACGGCGAACCCCGACGTCGTCGGGACCATGCCGGGCTCCGGCGCGCAGAGCGCGAAGTCGTGGACGGGCAGCCCGTCGTCGGCGCGGTCGAGGCCGAACACCTGGCAGACGATCCCCAGCTCGAACGTGGCGGCCACGTCTCCGACCACGGCGACGACATCCCGGATCACGCCTCGCAGTATGGCAGGAAATTCCGGTATATGGGCGTTCCTGCCACTCCCCCGCCGCCCCCCTGTCCCGCGACGCTGAGACGCATGACCCTCACCACGCACCTGCCCTTCCCCCTGCCGGGCCAGGGCCGCTCGCAGATCGCCGTCCCCGCGCCGGGTCCAGGGCCGCAGCGCTGGGCCGGCGCGCCGAGCGCCGCGCTCGACGACGACGGCACGTACGTGCTCGCCTACCGCGTCCGCGACGGCGAGGACCACAACGTCATCGCCCGCTCCGCCGACGGCGAGCGCTTCACCACGGTCGCGCTGCTGCCCCGCGACCGGTTCCGCGCGGCCATGGTGGAGCGCCCCGCCCTGGTCCGCACCCCGTCGGGCCGCTGGCGCCTGTACGTCAGCTGCGCCACCCCGGGAACCAGGCACTGGTGGATCGGCGTCCTGGAGGCCGACTCACCCGAGGATCTGGCGACGGCCGGCGTGCGCACGGTCTTCGCGGGCGACGCGCGCACCGGCGTCAAGGACCCCGTCATCCGCCACGACGGCCGGACCTGGCGGGCGTGGCTCTGCTGCCACCCGCTGGACGTGCCGGGCGCCGAGGACCGCATGAGCACCGTGTACGCGACCAGCCAGGACGGCCTGACCTGGCGCCGGCACGGCACGGTCCTGACCGGCCGCCCCGGCACGTGGGACGCCCGCGGCGCCCGCCTGACGAGCGTGCTGCCGGACGGCCGCGCCTGCTACGACGGCCGCGCCTCGGCCGCCGAGAACTGGCGCGAACGAACGGGCCTGGCCGTGCCCGGCGCATCGGGCCTCCTGACACCGGTGACCGGCGGCCCCGTCGCGGACGTCCGCTACCTGGAGGTCCTCCCCCTCCCCGACGGCACCCACCGCCTCTACTACGAGGCCCGCCGCCCGGACGGCGGCCACGACCTGCGCACGGAACTGATCCCGCCACCGAACCGCCTCTCATGACGCGCGACCCCGGCCACCTCCAAGGGGGCCGGGGCGTGGACGCACGTTCCTAAGGTGTCGTCTTACAGTCCCTCGACACCACCGTGCCGTCCTCCTTGCATATCGTGCAGACCTTCTTCGGGTTGGCCGGGTCGGGCGCCGTGTCGCATTCCCTGAGCTTCGGCTTGGTCTCCTTCTTCTCGCAGTACTGGCGTTTCCAGCCGCCGCGCTTCCCCTTGCAGTAGAGGCACTTCCTGCCGGAATCGCTCGTCATCCATTTGCACGGGGCCGCACGCGACTCCGCGACACCGGCGGCGGCACGGACACAGTCCGCGGTACCGGCCTGGACCTGCGATGTTGACGGGACGAGGGTGGCGGCCACCAGTGCGGCGGTGGCGCATGCTTCCTTGAGCATGTGCTCCTCCCTTCCTCACGCTCATCGTGACGGACGACCGCGGGGAAACGTCAAGAGCCTGCGTCTGCATTCTTTTTTCCGCCCGCACGATCGTCGCCGGTTTGAAACGCGCGTTGACGAAATACAGACACTCGGACGCGCATTTCTCCGCCATTTCTTGGACAGCCGCTCGTGATCAGTCAGGAATCTCGGCGGTGTGTTCGCGTATTCTCGGGTGCACGAAATGGTAGATCCCACCGCCCTCCGGACGGAGCAGCCCCGCGTCGGTGGCGGCCGCCAGAAAGGCCGGCACGTCCCGCACACCGGCGTGCCGCAGCCTCGTATTGACGTCAGCGCTCCCACGGCCACCGCGTGACCGCCGGAGGTGGCCGCCGCCCGGGCGATCACGCGCAGGCCGCGCCGCACGACGTCCACGGACGAGGTCGCGGCCATCGCGCCGATGCCGCGCTCGATGCACCAGGGCGTCCTCCGTGACGAGATCCACCACGAGGTGCACCAGCTCCTGGCCACCGGAGCCCCGAGCGACCCGGAGAACACCCAGAACTGGGACGCCTACGCGACTCTCCTGCCCCACGTGCGCCCGTCCGGCATGACCGCCTGCAAGGAGGAGGCCGTGCAACGCTTCGGCGTCGACATCGTCCGTTACCTCCACCAGACGGCCAACTACAACTTCGCCAAGGCCTTCGGTGAGGAGTTCCTTCAGAACCGGACCGCAGAGGGTGGCTCATACAACCGGAACGTGCTGAGCCTGCGCCCTGTTCTATCGGCTGCGCGGGGACACCGAGCGGGCCATGGAGATGGACGAGGAAGCCCGCAAAGGGCTGCTGGCCAAGGTCGGCCCCGATCACGATTACACCTTCGGCAGCGCCGTCAACCTCGCCAACGATCTGGCGGCCCTGGGTATGCACGAGAAGGCACGCGAGCTGGACGAGAAGAATGTGGAGCAGGTCCAGGCCTTCTACGGCGACGAGAACCTGCTGTCGCTGGCCGCCGCCGTCAACCTCTCCGTCGACCTGCGCACGGTCGGCGAGGTGGCGCAAAGCGAGGAGCTGTACGCGGACACAATGGCTCTCTACGAGCGGCTCTTGCCACCCGACCACCCTGAGCGGCTGGTGGCGGCAAGGAGCGAACGGTTCGACTGGGACTTCGACCCGTTCAGCCTGTAGTCACGCTCAGTGAGACGAGGTCGAGCCATCCCAGCGGCTCAGCGAACTTTTCTGCGCCGAAAGCCCTTCAAGCGCCGTCCAGAGGTTCGGACTACCGGGAAAGCGTTCTCCATTCACCGGCGACCGCCGGGCGATTCCCGAACGACGGATGAAAATTTCACCGCATCCAACGCATTACGGGTGTGCTCGTTGGCCTTCCCATGCTGGTGGCGTACAAAAAGAACGGATTTGGACTGGTGGTGGTACGACCGGAAACAGCATCCGTGGGCGTCATTCTGGACCGGTGGTCATCGGTGATCGCATAATGCGCCGAGCTTTCCTCGAAGAGATGAGGTGTGACTTGGCAGCACGTTCCACGGTCCGGCGCGTGGTGAGGGCGATGGCGGTCGTCGTCGCGGCGCTGGCCGCCGTCTTCCTGCCGCTCTCCCCCGCGCACGCGGCGTACGGGCCCGACCAGCCCGTCTACATCCAGCTGAAGGGGACCGATCCCGGCAACACCGGGCTGGCCCGGCTGGAGGGCACGATCGCGTTCGACGACGGGGACACGATGTTCCGCTACGCGGTGCGGCTGTGCTGGCTGCATGCCTATCCCGCGCCCAATCTGCGGATCTACGTCAACGGCGGCACCCAGATCTGGCCGGTGTCGACCGGGACGACGTCCACGCCGGGCTGCCAGATGACCACCCTGTACGCCGCCGAGGTCGCCCACGGCGCCGCCGTCGCCAATGTGCGCTTCGAGGTGACCGGTGGCTGGTTCTACCCGGGCAGCCAGTACAACACCCGTACCAAGTCGTACACGTCGGACAACCCGTTCACGTGATGCCGCGACAGGGCCGCGGCGCGGGCGGCCGGGGACGGGTCCGCGTGGCGCGTGGCGCCCGCGGTCCCGTCGCAGCCACCGCTTGCACCGCGGCCCTGTCGTACGTACGAGCACCGCTCGCGCATTAGCGCAGCTCGTTCGGCCACCACCAGCGGCCGTCGTTCCTCACGGGCTCGTTCTCCTCGATCTCTTCCTCGATCGGCGGCTGCTCTTCCTCGTTGACCTCCGGCTCGACCTCTCGCTGCGGCAGGACCCGCTCGTGGCGGTGGTGGCGCATCTCGTGGTGGCGGCGGTTCTTGTTGTGGTTGCGGTTGTGGATGATCACCCTGATCCGCGGCATGTGGTACCGCGGGTTGTGCAGGATGGGCTTCTCCCTCGGGACGTGGCGCACCTTGGTGACGTGGCGCACCGGCGCCGCCGGGGCGGGCGGGCCGCCGGCCTGAACGGTGTGGAAGCCCGCGCTCGCGGAGGCCACACCCTGGGCCACTGGAAGGAAGATGACGCTGGAGGCGGCGGCGGCCACGGCCAGCATCGCGTACCGTCCGCGACGAGACGCGCGCGCTTGGCGAATGTTGGTATTCACTGCTCTCGTTTCCTTGCCTGGATAAATCGGCCAGAATCCGGCACCCGCACTTTTGTCGGGACACCTAGACGCAAGCAGACGTACCCATGCAGATGTTCTCAGTTACCTCCTTAAACCCAAACAACCCGTCAAAACCCACAGATTGCATTCAATAACAGGACGCTCATCCGGCCCCAGAAGGCGACTGGAAGCGCTTCGTGGAAGGGGGTTCAGGCTGGAACCACCGGCGCGCCGAGGTCACCCGAGCGAGTGGGATCGGGAGCCCACAAGGCGGCCGGAGTGGGCTGGCGTGGGTGGGCTCGTTCAGCGGACGGTCCAGTCCTCCTTGGACGGCGGGTACGCGAACGTCTGGCTGCCGCGCCAGCCCTCGCCCTCGATGCGGTAGTCGTGGGCGGCCTCGTCGGCGGTGTGGGCGGGGCCGACGTCCAGGGTGTCCGCCGTGGACCAGCGGCCGCCGACCTGGTGCTGGACGTCGTACCGGAACTCGTTGAAGCCGTCGTTGTGCGAGGCGAACGTGTTCACGACGGTGAGGGAGCGGCGGCCGGCGGTCACCTCGGGGGGAAGGTCCACCACCTGGTCGCGCCACTTGTAGACGTCGTCGCCGAGCAGCGGCGGCCAGGCGCCGGCCGGGAGGCCGTCCACCGTGATGGTGGCCTGCTGGAGGGGGACGCCCACGTCGAGGCGGCGGATCAGGCGCACGCCGGTGTTGGCCGGGGAGACCCGCACCGTGAAGCGGCTCCACCCGCCAGGACCGAACGCCCGCCCGTCGTCGGTGACGATGCGGCCGACGACGGTACGGCGCGGCGGCGGATCCACCCGGTGCAGGCCGATGACGACCACCGCGGTCACCCCTGCCGCCACCACCGCCGCCAGCACAGTGGCCACGACCACCTTGGACGGCGCGCCGTGGGAGAGGTCGCCACCGGACGCGAGCGCCTCACCGTGCGAACCGACACCACCCGCAGCCGCGCCCACCTCGCCGGGAACCGCGGCGGCCGTCCCGCCACGCACCGCGTCCTCCGTGGTCACGGGCAACCGCCCCACCCGTACGCGCTCCCAGGCCCGCTCCCACTCCGGCAGCCGCTCCTCAGGCACCCGGCAGGCCCGCAGGAACGCCAGCATCACCGCCTTCTTCGGGAACCGCCGCCCGGCCAGCATGTCGGCGCACGTGGCGCGGGGCAGGCGGGTGCCGCCCAGCTTGCCGGCCCGTGACTCCAGCTCCCGCAGCGACGCGTCGGCCCGCGCGAACTCCTCGGCCAGCAGCCTCACCAGGCCCTCGTGACAGGTCACCGCCGCAAGCGCATCGAAGTCGCCGCGACGCTCCGTACCCCCTTGCAGATCCGCGCTCATCGCCCCTCTGTCCCGTCCGCCGATCCTTGCGGAAAGTTTACGATCCATCACTCTCCGCGTCCGGGTTCGGCCGAATCCGTCCGAGGTCCTGTTGGACACCTCGCCTCCACGACTTCACTGACGGTCGTCTCCCCGCCGCCCGGCGGGAGCGAGCAGCACGAAGGAGAACCACCATGACCAGGACGAACACCGCACGACGTATGGTCCTCGCCGCCTCGATCGGCGCGATCCTGCTCGCGGGAGGGACGGCGGCGGTGCCGGCCGGCGCGGCGGCAGCGGCAGCGGCCGCGCGCAACCCGTGCGGGCTGTACCGGGACAACGACCAGGCGATGTACAAGAACTGTTCGCAGGCCAACGAGAACCTGTTCGTGACCCGCATCGTCTCGTCGAACACCTACCACTGCGTCACGCCGGGCAGCGTCGCCCACCTGGGCAGCTGGAACAACGTCTTCAGGGTCTACCACCGCGGCACCTGCTGACCGGAGACGAGCTCGGGGGCCGGGCCCGGCGCGTGCGACCACGCGCCGGGCCCGCCCGCATTCACCGCCATTAATCGAATAAATCCGGAAATAGCGCTACGGGTGCATTCCGGTGACCCGCAAATACCGGCAGTGCGAGCGACTGGACCTCAACGTCGAATGACATGGTGGTGGAGGCGAAGTTCGCCCTGTCATTCGACGCGCATGGTGCTGGAGGCGAAGTTCGCCCTGTCATTCGACGCGCATGGTGCTGGAGGCGAAGTTCGCCCTGTCATTCGACGCGCGTGGTGCTGGAGGCGAGGTTCGCC